>CAYNOO010000001.1:0-43102 GCA_964398865.1 uncultured Candidatus Saccharibacteria bacterium
AACTCCGCCGTCGCTATGGACGCTTAGGCGGAACTAGCCTGTTATCCCCAGAGTAACTTTTATCCGTTGGGCTTCCCCTGCATCTAATGCATAAGGTCGGATCACTATGCTCCACTTTCGTGTCTGCTCGACAAGTACGTCTCGCAGTTAAGCCAGCTTTTGCCATTACACGACCGGCACGGTTTCCATTCGCGCCTAGCTGACCTTTGTAGGCTCCTCCGTTACTTTTTGGGAGGAGAGCGCCCCACTCAAACTGCCTGCCACGCACTGTCTCCCAGGTGTTTTGCCTGAGGTTAGAAATTGCAACGCATAAGAACGGTATTTCACTGATGAGTCCACACAAACCAAAATCCGTGCTTCAACCTCTCCCGTCTATGCTACGCATATGCATCACAATCCCAATACGAAGCTACAGTAAAGCTTCTGGGGTCTTTTCGTCTAACTATGAGTAACCGGCATCTTCACCGGTATTGTATTTTCACCGAGCAAGTCCTCGAGACAGTTTCCAACTCGTTACACCATTCGTGCACGTCTGAACTTACCAGACAAGGAATTACGCTACCTTAGGACGATTATAGTTATCGCCGACATTGACCAGGGCTTATAAAGTCCAGCACACAGTATTGCTACCATGCACCAACCTTAGTTGACCTTCTGGCATTGGTCAGGTGTCACCCCCTATACATCCTCTTGCGAGTTCGCAGGGAGCTGTGTTTTTGATAAACAGTCGATTGGAAATCTTTCGCTGCGGCCTCCTAACTTAATAGGAGGCGGGCCTTATCCCGAAGTTACGGCCGCTGTTTTGCCGAGTTCCTTGAGGACCTCTCACTCGTTCGCCTTGGTCTACTCGACCTGATCACCTGTGTTGGTTTGCGGTACGGTCTCTCGCCAATTGTAGCTTAGAAGATTTTCTTGGAAGCGTGCTCCATGGTATTTATTCTGGCGAACCAGAACATTTATGCTTCGCTTGGGGTAATGTATCCCGGATTTTCCTGAAGATACGCCCTCACGCTACAAACACAAATCCAATTATGTGCACCATGTACAACCCTCCGTCTCTCCATCGCATTGGCGCGAGGCTAGGGAATATTAACCCTATGTCCATCGCGTTCGGCTTTCGCCATTTGCTTAGGCCCGGCTAACCCTTGGCTGATTATCAGTGCCAAGGAAACCTCGATCTTTCGGCGTACGGGGTTCTCACCCGTATTGTGGTTACTTGTGCCGGCATTCTCACTTCCAAACGCTCCAGAATGGGTCACCCCTTATCCTTCATTGCGGTTTGGAACGCTCTCCTACCGCTTGATGCAGACGGATCCGCATTCAAGCCCTCAGTTTCGGTACCGCGCTTAGCCCCGATTATCTTCGGCGCAGAAATTCTCGATGAGTGAGCTGTTACGCTTTCTTTAAATGGTGGCTGCTTCTAAGCCAACATCCTCACTGTCTTAGAACTTCCACTTCCTTGTGATGCACTCAGCGCGGATTTAGGGACCTTAACTTGAGATCTAGGCTCTTCCCTTCTCGACGTATGGAGCTTAGCCCCCATCGTCTAACTGCCTGACTCTTACTCGCCGGTATTCGGAGTTTGATAGGATCAACGAGATTGCTCCCTGTTTGATCCTTCCAGTGCTCTACCCCCGGGGGAAACATCAGCCGCCAGCCCAAAAGCTGTTTCGGAGAGAACCAGCTATTACCAGGTTCGATAAGCTTTTCACTCCTTGTCACAAGTCATCCCAAGACGTTATACGATCAACGGGTTCGGGCCTCCCCAAACCTTTCGGTTTGGTTCACCCTGCTCATGACAAGCTCACCTGGCTTCGGGTCTTACGTACGCGACTTTTCGCGCTATTCACACTCGGTTTCCCTTCGGCTCCGGGCTGACGCCCTTAGCCATGCCGTGTACGTAAACTCGCCGGCTCATTCTTCAATAGGCACGCCGTCGAGGTGCAAGCACCTCTTCGACTCCTTGTAGATGTGTGGTTTCAGAACTATTTCACTGTCCTCATCGGACTGCTTTTCACCTTTCCCTCACGGTACTGGTTCACTATCGATCTCTATAGATATTTAGCCTTGCCGGTTAGTCCCGGCAGATTCATCCAAGCTATTCATGTCTCGGATTACTCAAGAACGATAACAAGAAAGTGACTGTTGTTTCGCGTACGGGACCGTTACCCTCTAGGGTTCTGCTTCCCAGCAGATTCCGCTACAACAATCATTGATGACTTTCCTTCCATAAATGGAACGCTATCGCCTTACAACCCCGCACGCATCACACTGCACGCGATGCGCGAGTAAATAGTGAGTAGTAGGTAGGGTGTAGTTTTTTCTTTCAACTACTTTCTACATACCACTTTCCACTTACTTGCATCCTATGCACTGTGATGCGTACGGTTTGGGCTTCTCCCGTTTCGCTCGCCGCTACTCGGGGAATACCAGAATCCCGGTCCCTCAGCCAAAATAAATTGGCGGAGAGACCGAGATATCCTGTTGGTCTCTTTTCCTCTAGGTACTGAGATGTTTCACTTCCCTAGGTGCGCTCTTCTGACACACGCCAGAAGTATCTTCCGTAAGAAGATGGGTTTCCCCATTCGGACATTTTCGGATCAATGCTTGCTCGTCAGCTCCCCGAAACTTTTCGCAGACAGGCTACGTCCTTCATCGCTCTATAGAGTCTAGGCATCCACCACACACCCTTCAAACTTCCACGAGGAAGCTTGAAAACCACATAACGATTCTGTTCATTGCTGAACAGTGATTTTTTATTATGCTCGGTGTTCTCTTTGTGATGAGTTGTCAATGAACTGGTTTTCTGAGGGAACAAAAAAGGCCGCTTTCGGCGGCCACGTACAGAAGCTGTAAAGCTACTGTTTAGCGCCGCATGTCGCCTCTCGTGTTAGTACTCATAAACCTTTGAGTAGAATACGCCCCGAGGGCGTTTATGTCAAGAAACATAAGGCTCCCTTGGCAAAAGAGGTCTCAGAAAACGACCAAAAATAGAAAAACCCTTAAAATAAGGGTTTTTGGGGAACGCCCTCTGGAGCCAGCATCACCTATCCACAGGATTTCCCCTTATCTTAAGGTAAAGGCCTACGGTAGGTAGGGCTGCTATAAATCCACCTTTTGAGCTTACTCACAAGCCAATCATCTCTGTCCGATAAAGTTTTTCCTGCAATGACCTCATTCAACCTGTCATGTCTTTCTGCGATGTTTATCTTTTCATTTTGAGTCAGCATGGAACGTCTACAAACTTTACTCCTGAGTGAATCGTTCCCTTCGGTGCGACGCATGTTCCCTAGTCCAACTCATACCTTCACCAGTTTCGTTATAGCGCCCTAAATCCATTGCGCGTTGCGTACCTACAGGACCCCATAACAAATTTGTTCGAAGCTGTGACTCTACATCTGTAAAAGGTGCAGTGCCAGCATAAAAAACTTTCTGATGCCTTTCGTGCGCTTTAGAAAGAGAGGCATGATTCGGTCTCCACATTCCTTCTATTGAAATCGGCTGACGTCCCATAGCCCAGATAGTACGCTCGTGAATATAGCTTGTCAAAAAACACCTAGCGCTGTAAGTCGTCTTTCTATTCTTTTCTTCTCATACCTCGCTCTCATTACAGCATCTTTCCCACCAGGAATCTGAGAAAATATTCCGTCTAATAGCTTTACTAGTAAACCATCCTCATTCGCCGTAAGACCTCCTCTTCGAGTATCTACTCTTTCTTGCACATCACAAATTTTCTCTACGCGCTCAATCGCTTCCATTAGTGAAAGCTGTCGAGGTTTAAATATTTCGGTACCAGACATGTTTTGTAGAGTACTCTTTTTTTCTTATTTGTCAAATACAAAAAACACTCCGCATAAGCGAAGTGTTTTTTGTTAGACGCTTTCGTCTAGAGGTTGAACTTAATTCTTGTGACCCACTTCGGAGCGAAGCTTCTCGATTGCGCGAGCAGCTGCATCCTGACCGCCAAGTCCGAACGAAAGACCGACTGCCAAAGACACCGCGATAACGATGCCAGTGAACAAGGTCTGTACGAACGGAGTCGCAACCTGGAGTTGTGACAAGACAGCGAGGATAGTGAATACCCAGATTGCCCACTTCGCTACATGTCCTGCAAGCGCAGCTGAACGAACGTTCGCTGCTTTTGCTGAACCGGTAACGATGTCCTGTGCGACATGCGCAAGCATTGCACCGACGAGCACCATGAGTGCTGCGACGATTACCTGCGGCAAGTATGCCAAGACAACGGTCTGAAGGAACACGCTTACTTGCGTGAGACCCAAGACTTCGAGAGCTGCCATCAAGAAGACGATGACGAAGAACCACTTCACCAAGCCGCCTAAGAAAGCACCGGTGTTAAGTGTGAAGCCTGCGCGCTCAACGATGTCGTTGAGTCCGGTCTTCTTCAACGCCGCATCAACTTTCAGCGTGCCAAAGATTTGCGAAATGATGCTGCCCAAAGCTGCACCGACGAGCCATCCGAAAACGAGGATAATAATAGCGACAAGAATGTTCGGGACGAAGTTGACGAGTGTTATCCAGAGATTCTGGAATGACTGCGTCAATACATCTGCCCATGTTTGAATAAGCATATAGGTATCTCTACACAATAAATAAAAGATTAATAAAGGGTTAATTCCCTCTTAAAATGGTAGCACATCGTGGGTCTTGGGACTGAGTGATGTGGATAGCCTGAACTAGCTTTCAGGTGCCAGCTTTTAGCTTATAGCTTTAAAAACAAGTGTGTTTGGACTAACTGAAAGCTAGCAACGAGCTTCAGCGGCGGTCAATGATAATGCGGTGCTTGAACTCGAGGACATCACGAAGCATCCGGTCGCGAGCTTCTAGGCGCTGCCCTCTTTCAAGAACGGCATAGCGAAGTGGCAATGCTGCGATGCGCTCAACTGCCCTAACCGATGCTGCAATCTTTGGGTCATTGGGTTTTCTTGTAACTATCAAGATGTCCAAAAGTCCCCTCTCCTCTCCCGCAAGAAGACCAGCTGCCACAAGAAGCGTAATGCCAGATACACCCCGGAATGATGAAGTGATGAAAGAATCGTCTGGGCGCGTCGTCATTTCTAAAAAGTCACAAAGCGGGGCGGCGAACGTGTGTGCTATGTTTGCGCTCCAGAATATATTTTTTCCCTGCTTGCGTGAGACAAGGATTCCAAACTTCCCAAGGGAACGCAATTCACGCGCGACCACATCTTTTGAGAGACCGAGAGTGTTTGCTGCTGTTGCCGCCGTCGCGCGGGACTCCGGCTGAAACAGGAAGAACTTCAAGAGCTTGAGACGCGGGAGCGAAGAGCAGAGCTGGACCACGTCTTTGAACATTGAGAGTATTGTACCCAAAAGAGTCGCCCGTGCAAGAAACACCCCCATAACTAATAAATGTCCGGTCGGACATTTATTAGTTATGGGGCGATTGAGTCATAGTTAGCCTACTTTTTACACTGTCGCGAGTGGAACATAAAAAAAATCGCCTCAGAGATTTCTCTGAGGCGATTTTTTTATTGAGTGAGTAGAATTAGGAGAGTTCTACTTTGCCACCTTGGTCGACGTGCTTCCACGTCGACACCACCCTGGTCTCTGTGCTCCCACAGAGACACAGCCGGAAAGGCGAAGTCTCGCGTTACGCGAGTTCGACCTTTCCGCCTGCTTCCTCAATTTTCTTCTTGAGGGTTTCTGCGTCTTCTTTCTTCACTCCTTCCTTCAAGACGGAAGGAGCAGCGTCAATGAGGTCTTTCGCTTCCTTGAGCCCAAGTGCGAGAGCTTCTTTGACAACCTTGATGACAGCAATCTTAGCTGCACCTGCGTCGGTAAGCTTAACGGTAAAGACTGACTTCTCTTCTGCTGCTTCTCCAGAAGCTGCAGGACCTGCCGCTGCAACTGCTGTTGCCGAGACTCCCCACTTCTCTTCTATCGCCTTGACGAGTGTGTTCAATTCAAGGACGGTCATTTTTTCTACTGATTCAATGATTTGTTCCTGTGTCATATGTAGATACTAAATAATTTATGCGGTCTTCGTCTTCCCTACTTCAGCAAGCGCTATTGCGAAACGCTGAATGGGTGAATTAATAACGTTGACGAACATGCCTCTCAAGACCTGCACCGGAGGAATGGTGGCGACAGAAACGATTTCTGCTTCCGAGAGATACTTCCCCTCCAATGCCCCTCCGAGGAATACGAGTTTGCCTTTCAATTTCTTGACGAAAGCCTGCAAGCTTCTCGCTGGCGCAGTGATGTCAGCTTCTACTCCCGGCACTTCCGAGAGGTACGCAAACGCTATCTCGCCAGGTAATTCAGGCATGTCACCGGTATACCCTTTCTCAGTGAGCGCTTTTTTCAAGAGCGTCTTCTTGACGACAGTGTATTTCACACCTTCCTGCTTCAGTGCATCTCTAAGTTCGTTCACTTCGTGAACGGTAATTCCTTTGAAAGCAACGAAGACAACTGATACCGCTTTCGAAAGCGCGTCAGATGTCCCTTTCAGAAGTGATTCTTTCTTTGCTCGAGTAATTGCCATAATTGAATAGCTTTCAGGTGTCAGGTCCCAGCTTTCAGAAAAAACAAAAATCCAGACACCATTATTTTATATGCACACGCGCTCTATAGGAGTTCGAGGCGGATCGACCGCACCCTCGACTTCGGCAGGTGCCTTTCGGCAATTAACTCTCTTTCGAGAGACCCACTGTCTCCAGTCGTGCTAAAAGCTACGATATCACAAACCAAGCTTGCTATGCAAACTGGCATTTAAAGCGGAGCCTTTATTTCGCCGCCTCCCCAAACACCAGAAGAAAAATGAAGCTCAAGAGAATGATGCCTGAAAAAGCGAGGAGAAACGTGAAGAAGCCTGGGGTAAAGAACTTTTTCATGTGTGAGTTTTTATATCCAGAGCTATTTTGGCAAGCTATCAAGCTCTGCCTGGACTGCCTTCACGCGAGCGCTGTCCCCTGCTGTTTTCAATATCTCGATTCCCTTCGTAAATGCATCGCGAGCCTTTGCGATTTCATTGTGGTCGCGATAATACCCGCCGAGCAACAAGAAAGGATCGGGGTTGGTCGGAAATTTCTTGGACGCCGTAATGAGAATGTCTACCGCTGCAGTAGTGTTTTGCTTGTATGAATCCTTGTAGAGACCGAAGAGCTCTATGTAGGGAGTGATGATGTCGGAGCGCACCGAGATTGATTGCTTGAAGTAGCTTTCTGCTTTCGGGAAATCCTTGAGGTCGAAGTAGTACATGCGACCGAGATTATCATACGCAGTCGTATCCTCCGGAGCAGCTTTGATTAAAAATTCCCATATCTGCCGTGCGCCCTCGAAGTCGTCTGCGGTGTGATACCAGATAGCAAGGTCAAACCAGCTTGAAGCATCCGTCGGGTCTTTCTTCAAGTTCGCCACGAAACCAGCAATTTTCTGCTGAATGATTGTGCGAGCCTCCGCAGGGACAGAGCTTCCAAATACGATGCCGCGATCTAAGGTTGGCTGGATATCCTTGAGGGCAGTCGCTGGAATCTGCTCAATCGTATATCCCACACCAGAAACACTTCCTCCGACATTGCTAGGTGTATTCGCGGTTCCATCAAGAGACGTTGTAGCGGTACTAATAGGGGTCGCAGAGGAAGTTTTTCGAACCGCTTAGTATGCAATTCCTGAAAGGATACCGAGCGCAAGAACAGTGCCCAGGATGAACAGTACAAGATTTGATTTCATCCCGTTAGAAATTTTTCCAGATTCTTCTGTCATATAATCGTATACAAGTGTAAATAGAAATAATGCGCTGTAACCACTCTATAGAGAAGTTCTAACGGGATTCATCCTGTCATTCTAAACTACTTTCTTGGCAATACAAAAACCCGCCTGTTAAGGCGGGTTTTTGTTGCTGAACCGAAACTTCAGCTGGGATTCCCTAGGGAATCAAAGCGAGCCTTAGTTCGAACGGCTCTGGATAAGACCGCTTGAAGGAAGGCCTTGGACGCCGAAGCCGTTCGTCCAGTCAACATCCGTAAGGGCCGAAGTCGTTGTCGAGTTCGGAGACCAGACGAAGAGACCGTTTGCGTAGGCTGTGCCCCATGTACCGCTCGGAGTGTTCGTTGCCATAAAGGTCGTGGCATTCGAGACACTGTTGTTGAAGAGCGGCAAGTAGGCTGAATCACCCAAGAGCGTCGTCACGATTGACGAGCCAGTAACCGTAGTCACTGAGCCGCGGACCTCGAACCATCGAGTGCCGCCTGCTGGTACCTGGATTGATGTCAACGCACCGCTCGTGTTGCGAGCTTCGATAACCATCTTTGTGGAGTTGGAAGCACAGGTCGTGCCACCACCGATACAAAGGTTGGTGTCATCGAGCTGACCGCTAGTCTGAACACCAGTGATCGGATTCGAGTAGTTTGAATCCGTGAATCCGAAGATATTGATGTTCGTGACCGAGGTGAGCGAAGTCGAAGTAGCAACCGTGAGCTGGAACTGTGCGATAGAAATCGGACCTGCAGCATCTGCTGTCACCTTGAACCTCATAAGGCGACCGTCAGCGGCACCTGTAGAAGGCAAGGAATCAAGAGCGAATGTTGGGACTGATTTCATGACGCGGATTCCCGAAACGGCTGTAGAGCCGGTTGGGTAGATAGTCGTACCTGACGACGCACCAACTGCTTCTGCGTTCAAGAAGTCAACTTTTACAAGGTGACCTGAGAACGGAATAGCTGAGCTTGAATTGATGTTCGTGAGGTCAAGCTTCAACGTAAGCACTTTGTCGGTGTCCTTAAGAACGGTTACCGGTGAAGTGAGCGATGAAGTTGCGACCGTTGCGCCACCGATGAAGAAGGCTTCACCGACTTTCGTTGCGCCGTCGTAGATAGAGACTTTCTGCAAGTCCGCTGAAGTTGAAGATGCTTGCGAGAGCGTAGCGATCTGGAGACCGATCTTGGTCAACGTAAGATCTTCGTTCGAAGAGCGGAACTTGAGTGCGCCTTCAGTGAGACCTGTTGCGCCGGAAGCTGCGAGCGTGTAGCCCGGAGCTGAAGCGTCAAGTGCCACCGTTGCGGAACCTGCACCTACGGTCACGACAACTGCTGAATCGCCTGCGGCGTCAGCTGCGTTCGTAATCGAAGTACCTGACGTAGCGCCAGTGAAGGTCCAGTTGGTCGCATCTCCGACATCCCATGAGAACGTCGACAAGTTGTCAGCGGTCGAAGAGATGTTGCAGCGGATACCCAAGGTCTTCACGGTGCCCTTAGCAACCGTTATCGGATTGTCGAGGGTGAAAGAACCTGAGAAGTCAGCCGGAGTAGTCGAGGTAGCAGTGCCTGTAGAAGCATCGCTTGGATTGACGACGTTTGAACCAGTGTTCAACGCTGTAGAGCCGTCAAACAATTGACAAGAAGTAAGCTTTGACGGCGCCCCTGACAACGCTCCGTCAAGAAGATTGACTTTCGCAGTCGCGAAGCGTACGTCTTCACCTGACTGTGTAGCATCGAACTGGAAGTTCGCCATGAGGATTGACGTTCCGCCAGGAACCAAAGTCTGGCTCGCTGGAGTGGAAGCGCGGCCAATAGTGACCGTACCTGCCTTGACCGTCATAGCGTTCATAGAGAATGCACCGCTCGAAGCGAGCGAGATTGAATTGCCTGATGTGTCGCCCTTCGGTGAACCCCATGATGATGGAGTTGTTGAAAGGATGTACACAGTTCCGTTACCGATAGTCGATGCAACCTTGCCGCGAATCGTGTAGATATGGCGACCTGTCTTAAAGGTGATCGAGCTTGAGAAGGTAATGGTGGTACCAGCTGCGTTCGCGTCGTAAGGACCCGAAACAACTGCGCCGTTTTCATCAACGAGAGTAACGTTGGTGAGAACGCCTGTACCTGAACCAGACGAAGTAGAAACAGTGACAGCCAACGATTGAACTGTCATAGCCTCACCCTTGAGGTCAACCACGAATCCGCCGAGAGGCTGGTTCTGGAGGTTCAAAGCAATGTTCTGTGCAGGAACTTCGGTTGCCTTAGCAATCGTCGTTACCGATGCGCCAGTGATGCTGTCCTGAGTTGCGTAGACGTACGGAGTACCGCTCGTGAGAGTGATAGTACCGCGGGTCGTCGGAACTGCAGAAGCACCTGCGGATGGCGAAATGCCGTAACCGTAGGTATTTCCTACTGCAAAGATGTCAGTTGTTCTATCTACGTCGAAGATAACAGAGCGACCCGAAGAGTTCGCACCGATAACATCGTACGAGACATACACATCGACTTGGTTGCCCTTGCCGATGACTACGCCTGAACCGAGGGAACCTGCGTAGTACTTGCCGTCAGCAGAAACAGTCAAAGGATATGCAACACCATTGACGTTAAGTGCGACGTTTGCGAGGTCAGTAGAAGAGACAGAACCGGTCTGGTTGAAGCGTACCCACTTAAGAGTGATGTCTTCAGCAGAACCAGCTGTGAGGCGGAGACCTGTAGTCTTGCGACCAGTGTCACCGATATTCACTGTCTGGTTTGAGTTTGAAGCGAAAGCGTTCGAAGTTGATACCGTGATGGCACCAACTGTGAGCGTCTCGTTCACCGTCTGCGTTGCGCCGACGATAGGAAGCGAGCCAGAAACCGTAGCTGTAGTGTTGATCGCAACGACCGAGATCGAAGGAGCCTCACCTGAGTGACCTGAAGCAGCTGCCATGTTGCCCGCTACCAAGAAAGTCCTGGTTGTACCGCGAGGGATGGTCATTGCTTCACCAATGGTTGCCTGGTGATTCGAGTTGAAAGTCTTGGCTGTGCCGAGCTGGTTTCCAGTCGCCTCATCCACGAGGATGACGCCACTGAAGACTGCATCGGAACCGAGACCTGTTCTCTGAATCGTCACGCCACTTACCGAGACATCGCCGTCATTGCCGGCGGTCAACGTGAAGCGAGTGAACGGAACGCGGCTTGCGCCTGCTGGTGCAAGCGAGTTTGCCGGCTGCGATCCTGCAGCAACGCTAAGACCCGTGCCCGTAGTCGGTGTTACCACCGGACCCGTGCTGGTCGTGCCCCATGCTGCGCGAGAGATTGCACCGAAGTAGCCAGCTGCAGGAGAAACTCCTGCTGCTTTCTGCCATGCTGATACTGCAGCAACAGTCTGGGCACCGAAGTAGCCAGTTGCGCCTGCAGGAATCGAATAGCCAGCTGCGATGAGTGCATTCTGGAGACAAGTTACGTCAGCACCCTTCGAGCCAACCGTGAGGTTTCTCGTGAATGTGCAGGAACCTGTCATCGTGCCGCTACCGCCGCCGACCGGTGCTGTCCCGTGCAATGAAGCACTGACATTGGCGATCGTCGAGGCATCTGCGCCGAAAGACTGCAAGAGAGAGATGATGGACGAGATTTGCGCATCCGTGAGCGTTGCGGCTTGTGCCTTAGACGCTGTGAACGTGAATGCAAATCCAGCCACCAACGAAACTGCGACAACGATTGCCGCAACTTTCGCTATAGAACTGTTTACAATTGAAGTCATAGATAAGAGATAACTTTCTAATTTTTGACGTCGGGCTAATCCACGCTTGAATTAAATAAATGCGGGAATTGGCTCGACGGGTGCGTGGACGCAAAATTATTCGTTCGACCGAATAATCCGCGACCCGCCGCATACCTGTTAATAAGCAGACTTTGGAGTCGTCCTTTCTGTCATCTCTCGTTCGGGAAAGAAATAACTTTTCTTTCCACTCACTCGATCGACAGGAAGCACAACCAATTTTCCGTCTTCACATACCTAATCTAGAAAAAATAATTTTCTAAATTTGATTTGCCAGACAGCACAACTAAATTCCATCAACCCGTAACACCTGTGTAAGTGCTATGGGAACAATGGCAAAAAATGAAAGGGTCTGGCAGTAATACAGACGTGGTGGGAAAGAGCTTCCTTACAGTAATGTGCACGTGCCTCATGTAATAACAATGAAGCCAAGGTACACGCTTGAGCGTTTCTGCTTTATATTCCGGATATGAAAGATGTCAAAGTTCTGGTCGATCGGAAACGGTTAACGCGCCACACAGTGCGCAACCGAACACTTCGTGCGGGAGTTCACCTATTATACGTGCCTGCTCCGCTCTCTATTTAGAACAGAGGGTTCGTATATGTGGACAACCTGAGGCAGCAAAAATACCCGTTCTCGGGTTTTGTACTGTCTATAGGATCATGCCATCCACACGGGCAATACTATCTGAAATAAGGCTTTATAGCAAGAAAGAAACAGGGGTAGGTTATAGGGGACACGTAGGTAGGATGGGATCTTTGAATTTGGCTCCTTTCACCTCTTACCTATAACCCACTCCTCTTATTATTAGGCTTTCCTGTACGTACTCCATCGACGCTCCCCCTCCTTAATAAGGACTCCTGATTGAACCAGTGCGAGCAGTTCTCTCTGAACTGTTTTCTCGCTGCAACCTTCAACGGAAGCAGTTATGTCTTTTATTGAAAGTCTTTCCTTGTTCTTAAAGGCGCTGAGAACGAGAGTTTTTCTATCGGACGGCTTTTGGGGAGACCTAGGAATAAGATATTTACTTTTAAGCTGCGTAGTGGAGTGTAAAGGACTTTTAGTAGAGTGTCCTATAGAAAATGTTTCCTGAGTTTCTAGACCAGAAAGAGCCTCTTGGACACGGGTTCCTTTTTCTGAAATTTTTTCTTGCTGATCGCGAACAAAGGACGCGAGAGAGGCGTACTCATCACAGATGAGTTTTGCATTCATCGGGGATATCAAGCCGCCTGCTTTCGCAGCCTCGAGTATCGTTCCTATTTCCATGCAACGGGCTCCAAAAGTCTCTACCCCTGCCCCATGGAGTTTGCTCTGGTCAGTTGAACGATTGATGAGGTCGAGGGCACAGGCTCTGAGGCGACCCCGAACAGGCTCCTCTGCGGGGATGAAACCGGTAATAACGTAGAGAGCTGAAGCAAGCCTCTCAGACTTTCTGACAACAAAGGCGTGATGCCCATTGGACAATAAATGCCCCAGGTGAAAAGAAGCGCTTATACCAAGGCTATTACCATTGCCCTTGGTTCCATTACTGTCTTTTACATTATCGGACATACGTAGGAGTGAATTTTGTCTTTAATTTCAAGGTCATTTTACCTCTAAGACGTTGTCCTTTGCAACCATCCACCAACTTCGCCTTTGATGGCGAAGTTGGTGGAGATTCAAGATGCAGGATTCATGATTCAAGAATAGCAACGACGGAAGCTACTCTTGGATCTTGAGGTTTAGAATCTTGAATCCTGCATCTTGAATCTACTAAAGCTAATTATTCCTGAATCTTGCTTCTTGAATCCTGAATCTACTTTTTCTCTCGTGCTAAAATCCACCAATGGCAAAGAAGAAAAAAGAGAAGAATGGCAAGAAAAAATCTTCTCTTGCTATCCCTTCCCTCTCTCTTCATCTCAAACCAGAAACTACCAAGAGCATCTACGCAATACTCTCTTTTATAATGGCTGCACTCTTTCTCCTTGCACCTCTAGGCAAGGGAGGTCCCGCGGGAACCTTTCTCTACGAATCACTGACAGGACTTTTCGGTCTTGGGTACTTCTTGATTCCTGTTTCATTACTTTTCTTGGGTATCGGACTTTTTAGACAACGTGAACAAGCGGGTTTGGGCGGCACACGTGTATTTGGAGCTTCCATCCTCTTCTTGTCGGGCATCGCCATCCTTTCTCTCATGGGCAATCACGGAGGGCTTGCAGGACATTGGATAGCAGCACCGTTCATCTCTCTGTTTGATTTAGTACTTGCCTCGATCGTCCTTGCTGGCACCGCTGTCGTTGGAACATTGCTCACCCTTGATACACCACTTAGCATTCCCACGTTTGGGATATCGTCATTGAAACTGCCCTGGGCAAACAAAAAAACAGACGACCCATCCGAGGAGATTACGATACACGAAGTTGCTATTGCAGACCCAGAAAATACGCCAGAGCCTACAGAAGAAGAGAAGCCAGTTCGAAAAGAAAAAGCACGCGACAAGAAACCCGAAGCAGAGCCGGAGGCAAGTTTTGCATTCGCTCCCATCGGAGAAGCCTACAATCCCCCTCCCCTTTCATTACTCGACCGCGATAAAGGAAAGCCCGACAATGGCGACATCAAAGCGAATGCGAACCTCATAAAGCGAACGCTCGCCAACTTTGGTATCACGGTTGAGATGGACGAGGTATCCATCGGTCCTACCGTCACGCGCTACGCTCTGAAGCCTGCTGAGGGAGTGCGGTTGCAGAAAATACTTTCCCTCCAAAACAATCTTGAACTTGCGCTTGCCGCACACCCCGTTCGCATTGAAGCTCCTATTCCTGGAAAATCGCTGGTGGGCATTGAGGTACCGAACATGAAAAAATCGACCGTGGGCTTAGGCTCGCTCTTGAGCGACACTAAGTTTGAGAGTGACAAGCGACCACTCATGGTTGCGTTAGGTCGCGACATTGCTGGCGCATCCCACTTCGCAAACATCGGAAAGATGCCGCACCTCCTCATAGCCGGCGCGACGGGCGCAGGAAAATCAGTTTCGATTCATGCCCTCATCACATCGCTCCTTTATAGAAACGGTCCTGCGGCACTTCGCTTCATCATGATCGACCCCAAGCGCGTTGAACTCACCCTCTACAATCCAATCCCCCATCTTCTGACCCCAGTGATCACCGACCCAAAGAAGGCGATTCTTTCTTTGAAGTGGGCTGCGAAAGAGATGGAGAGACGCTATACCATTCTTGAGACGCATGCGGTTCGGGATGTGCAGTCCTATCACGAGAACATAGCGGCCACGTGGGATGGCACAGGGGATCAGCCGGATCAGATGCCCTACATCGTTATCGTCGTCGATGAGCTTGCCGACATCATGCAGACATACCCGCGAGAGCTGGAAGCTGCAATCGTGCGCTTGGCTCAAATGAGCCGTGCTGTGGGCATTCACCTTGTCCTGTCTACGCAGCGTCCATCGGTTAACGTCATCACGGGACTCATCAAGGCGAACGTGCCAGCCCGAATCGCCTTGCAGGTAGCCTCCCAGATTGATTCCCGTACCATTCTTGACGCAGCAGGAGCAGAAAAGCTCTTGGGCGCTGGCGATATGCTCTATCAGTCAGCGGACATGTCAAAACCGCACCGTATTCAAACTGCGTACATTTCGGAAAATGAAGTGAAAACCGTCGTTGAGTACATCAAGAAACACAACGAGCCATCGCTCGATAACATCAGCCTCTCCGGCAATATGCCCGAGTCCCCGAATGCTATATTCTCAGCCTCCTTGGAAGACGATGACGTGGATGACGATCTGTTTGTGGAAGCGAAGCAGATAGTGGAAGAAGCGGGCAAGGCATCCACCTCGTACCTGCAACGCAAACTCCGTATCGGCTATGCGCGCGCTGCGAGGCTCATGGATATTCTTGAAGAAAAAGGAATAATCGGTGCTGCGGACGGAGCACGACCGCGAGACATACTCAATAGACCAGGGGACACGGGAACCGAGGACGAAAACAATGGCACCGCGTAAATCTATTTCACTACAATCCGGACGTATTGCACTTTTTCTTGGAGCTTTCGCGCTATTGGTCATCCTTGGGTACAGCGTCTATGCGGCACTCCCCCTCCTTGAGGGACCCGCTCTTTCCGTGACGGCTACCGTCATGGAAAACAGCGCGGTCTCTATTAGCGGCATTACGCAAAGAGTCTCGTTTTTAGAATTGAATGGTGCCCCTATCTCCTTGCAAGAAAATGGGAGTTTCTTGGTAGAGCGTGCATATCCTCCGGGGTATACTGCCATCACAGTAACCGCACGAGATCGTTTCGGAAAAAGTATTACAAAAAAACTCTCTCTTATCACTCCCAACCCAAGCAACGTGGACGACTCAAAAGAAGAAACTCCATTAATTCAAACCAATAAAATTTAGTATGGCAATAAAAAAGAAAGTAGAAAAAGCACCGAAGGCTCCGGTAACCTCGGCGCAAACCGGCGGACAGCCAGTGTCTGAAAGAAAAGCGGCAATCAATGAAGCAATAGCGAGCATCAAAACAAAATTCGGCGATGAATCTATCACAACCTTAGGGGCACGTCCCAAAGTTGGCGTTGACGCTATTCCCACAGGCTCTATCGGCTTGGATTGGGCGCTTGGCATCGGGGGCGTCCCGCGAGGACGCATCATAGAGATATTCGGACCGGAGTCATCAGGAAAAACAACACTCTCGTTGCACATCATCGCAGAAGCGCAGAAGAAAGGCGGCATCTGCGCATTCATAGACGCAGAACATGCACTTGATCCTGACTACGCAAAACGCCTTGGCGTAAAGACGGACGACCTTCTCGTATCACAACCCGATACCGGCGAGCAGTCGCTCGAGATTACCGAGAGCCTGGTGCGCTCAGGAAAAATCGATGTGGTCGTCATAGACTCCGTCGCTGCCCTCACTCCGAAAGATGAGATCGAGGGAGAAATGGGTCAGCAGCACATGGGCAAACAAGCAAGACTCATGTCGCAGGCACTCCGCAAGCTCACCGCCATTGTCGCAAAATCAAAGACGACGGTGATTTTCATCAATCAGATTCGTATGCAGATAGGTGTTATGTTCGGCAACCCAGAGACGACTCCGGGTGGAAAAGCGCTCAAATTTTATACGTCGGTCAGGCTTGATATACGTCGCATTGCGCAGATAAAGAAAGGAGAAGAAATTGTTGGCGGACGGGTGCGCGTTAAAGTGGTTAAAAACAAGATTGCCGCTCCATTCAAAGTGACAGAATTTGACCTCTTGTATAACGAAGGAATCTCCCGCGAAGGAGAATTGATAGCGCTCGGTGAGAAGTTTGGGCTGGTTACAAAATCAGGCGCTTCGTACAAATATGGCGAAGAATCCTTGGGACGCGGCTATGATGCGACGCGAACCTTCCTCAAAGAGAACCCGAAAATAGCTGGAGAAATTCTTAAAGGAATTCGGACTAAATTCTTGGAAGTGTAGTTGAGCGTTAACGAACCGCTTCGTACCCTCCAGGGACACCTTTTGGCGAAAGCACCAGCTGACCGACATGTATGTCGCGTGCGCGGAAGCCTCCGGCACAAGACAGATGGTAGTACTCCCACATGCGGCAAAACTTATCGTAGTTTTTCCCGGTCTTTTCGATCGCGGGCTTTACTGCTTCCTTGTTAGCCTGGAACTTTTTGTCCCACTCCATGAGCGTACGGTCATAGTATGCACCGAAATTATGCACATCCTCGACGACGAAGAGTCCTTCTACGGCGGTAGTTATTTCTCCAAGACTCGGCAATTGACCATTAGGATAAATATATTTGTCGAGCCAAGGATCTATGGCGGGAGAGCGTTTATTCTGCCAGATGGTATGGAGGAGAAACAATCCATCATCTTTTACGGCGTCCCGCGCGAGTTCGAAATACCTTCGGTAATTTTTTGAACCTACATGCTCAAACATCCCCATTGATACAACACGGTCAAATTTCTTTTCCGCCTTGAAGTCGCGATAATCTTGAAGGCGGAACTCAACGGGTAAACCTGCATAGCGCTTTTCTGCATACGCAATCTGCTCCCCTGATATCGTCACTCCTACGCACTTTGCTCCGTATTGCTCTGCGGCAAACCCCATGAACGAACCCCAGCCGCAGCCTATGTCTAAGACACGACTGCCCGCAGTGAGTCCTATTTTGCGACAGATAAGATCCTGCTTCAGAAGCTGTGCCTCATCAAGGTCTTTTGCGCCTTTCCAATACCCGCAACTGCCCGTGAGACGGGTATCAAAAGATACCTCGAAGACTTCCACGGGTAAGTCATAAAAAGTCTCGACGGTCTCAAGCGAACGATGTTTGGTCTGTTGATTCTGATATTTAGATTGCAAAAACAACATGGCTGCGCCGAAAGAGATTGGCAACTGCTTTCCTAGCTTATGAAGAACGCAGCGATAAAAAAACTCATCAAGCCGTTCACAGTCCCACTGACGATTCATATACCCTTCTCCGAGACCGATAGTGCCCTCGGCGATTATTCGGGAGTAAAGATTTGGGTCATGAACCTGCATGTCCCAGGGCTGGTTGCCGTTTATTCCGATACCTCCCTTGGCGAGCAGGTTACGAACAAATTGTTCTGCATTCATGGATAAAATTTAAATAGTGCTTTATAGAAAAACCTTAACATACAAAAAACGCGCCGGAAGGACGGCGCGTCAGATGTGTACTATATCGCTTTCTTATACGGCAAGAGAAATCTTTTGCGAACGGCGGACGAAGTCTACCGCTGTCCAAAGAGCGAAGAGGAAAGCGATCGAGACGGCAAGCTGGACTGCGAGCGTAGTATTTGCAGCTGCGACGACAAAGAAATTAACTAGAGCTGGGATGCTGCTTATGTGAAGCGCGTTTGCTATGACGTTGCCAACTGAGACCGATGAGATAAAAACAAGAAGAGCGCCTACCACTACGCCAACACGGACAGCGGGGCTCGTAAGCTGACGCATAACATAGATGCCCCAGACGCGACGCATAATCTTCTTTCTCAATTCTTGATCTGACATCATATTTTTTAATTATCGCGTGAGCCTATAATATCCCGCAATACTGCCTTCGCGCGGTGCACGCGGGTCTTTATCGCAGGCACACTGGTGCCAAGACGCGCCGCAATATCCGCATACGGGAGGTCATCAATGAAAGCGAGCTTCAGGATTTCAGCGACGTTTGCTGGAGCCTTTGCCATCCCCTTTTCTATTACTTCGCGTGCGTATGCTTGGTGACCCTCTTTTGCTTCGATTGATAAATCTGCGAGGGATTCATAATGCTCGGTAGTCAACTCCGCAAAGCTCTCACGTCCACGGACACCCTTGCGGTAGTGGGTGCGTGCAACATTCATAAGTATTGTAAGAGACCAAGCGCGGAAAGACCCCGACTCCCCTTTGAAGCGGGGCGCGAAACGATAGATGCGGATAAATGCCTCCTGTACTACATCCTCTGCAGCATCCCGGCTTCCTACCACTCCTTGGACGCGGTTCAAGAACTGGGTCTGATACCTTGCTACCAACATCTCAAAAGCGCTCGGGTCAGAAAGGGAGCGCGCAAGCAGAGCCTCATCCGGCATGTTCATCAGCTCTTCCATACTGCCCATACTAAACCCTATATTGCCCGTTGGGGCAATCGGGCGACGCAAAGCGTTTAGCCCTACCGGCAGAGTTTGAGCAATAGACATGAATTTTGGTATAGTACTCACAGAAAGTCGCTTCGGCGCCTTTATTCATACTTATTCAGAAGCTTTCAGGTTTCAGATTTCCGCTGTCAGTTTTGAAGTCGAATTTGAACTTGAAAGCTGTAACCTAAATGATCCCTTCGGATCCGACGAAGCGTCGCCTATCACCTAAATAAAATGTCCGTACTTTCATACAACGAGATAATCCCGAAAAAGATAATTGTCTACGAAGGTCAACCTTTTGAGGTCTTGTCTTCGCATGTGTTCCGCAAGCAGCAAAGGAAGCCTGTGAATCAGACGAAACTTCGCAACCTGAAAACAGGCAAGGTGTTAGAGACTTCTTTTCACCAGGCAGAGACGGTCATGGAGGCTGATGTAGAGCGGCGTTCCGCAAAATTCCTCTACAAGAACCGTGGGGAAACGTGGTTTGCCGATCCAGAGAATCCCAAAAACCGCTTTAAGGTTGAAGAAGATATTCTTGGCGATAACGCACAATATCTTAAAACTGAGCTCATCGTCGACATCCTCGTGTGGAATGAAGAGATAATCGGGGTAACGCTCCCTATCAAGATGGAATTCAAGGTGGTAGAAGCGCCACCTTCAGTCAAAGGGAATACCGCGCAGGGCGGTACGAAACTTGTCACCTTGGATGGTGGCGCCACGGTGAACGTACCGATGTTCATCAACGAAGGCGACGTCATTCGCATCAATACCGAAACAGGAGAATATACAGAGCGCGCTGAGAAAAACTAATCAACTTCGAGCAGTTAGCATTTTTAGAGCTTCGGCTTTCCACTTCTCTCTGTCTTCAATAGGTTCGTGACGACGAAACCACTCTACGGCTTTCTCCATTGCACGTATTTGTAAGTCCAACCCGTAATGTATATCTTTCATCCATTTACGACCTTCCTGTTTTGCCATTCTTTGTAAAAAAGTCATGCCGGCAATGGTGCCGGGAGTGTAGCCTATATGTTTACCAGTCTTGATTCCTGCTACTGCAGAAGCGCGACTTAAAATTTCACTCCATTCAGAAGCTGATCGGAGGGTTTCTTGTGCTACGTGTTCGAAGGATCTGTCTAAGGACATATTCCTCACTACGACGCAGTGGCGTCGTTAATTTAGCGGGCAATGTATGGGAGAAGCCCCATGAAACGAGCGTGCTTGATTGCTTTTTCAATCTTGCGCTGGTGGCTTGCCGGCATGCTGGAGCGACGAGCTCCTACGATGCGAGCATGTGGCGTCATAAAACCCTTAAGATACTGAACATTCTTATAGTCGACGTATTTTGGTAGTGAAGACATGATTTTTATTATTTTTTGAATTTAAAGCTGGAAGCTGACAGCTGAAACCTGAAAGCTAGTAATTAAAACGGTATATCGTCAGGGCTTATTTCTTCGGCAGGATACTCTATCTCCCCACCCTTGTCACCTCCATCCTTTCCTGGGCGCATAGGCGCGCCATCTCCTCTTGCTTCGCTGGTGCTGCCTCCTCCGGTCTTGGAACCGAACTGCACGCGCTCGGCAACGATTTCAGTGCGGTACTGCTTCGTGCCGTCTTTCTCCCATGAGCGAGTCTGCAATCTGCCTTCAACCAAGACTTGCTGACCCTTTTTCAAATACTGCGCGCAAGTCTCAGCTTGGCGACCAAAAACGACGATGTTATGAAACTCCGTCGCCTCTTTCTTCTCACCATTCTGATCCTTCCACGTACGATTCGTTGCAATACCAAAGGAAGAGACGTTCGCACCTGATGGCAATGCTTTTAACTCCGGGTCGCGGGTCAAATTTCCTGCAATGAAGACTTTATTGAGATACATGCTTATTCAGCGACCTTCGCGTCTTCAGTGGCAATAGTTTCGAGGGCTTGATCGAGAGCAACTTCCGACATCTCTCCGCCAGTTTCCGCTTCGCGCTTCGGCTTATCAATCGAGCCGGTTGGTCCGACTACGGCTCCACTCAATGCCGCCGCTACTGCCTCCCTGTCGGTTACTACGATAAGGGAGCGCAAGATTGAAGGATTTGCATCAAGGGCGATTTTCAAACGAGCTATTGCTTCTCGAGGAGCCTCAAACGCTACCCATCCGAAATATGCACTGTCGAAATTAGTCAACTTTCCATTGACTCTTTTTGCAATCGCGTATGCAAGAGCGATTTTTGAAGGGAATCTATCACCAACAAACGTGACGTTCTCTCCCTTAAGGAGGGCCATAAGCGCTTGTACGGAGGCCGTTGCCTCTTCTTCAGAAAGGGTTGGAAGCAGGTGGTAGCCTACTTCATAGACGTTCGTACGAATATCATCAGCGTCATCAGTGACGGTCGGGACACCTTCCAAATCTTCCTCTAATATCTTCGTTTCCATTGTTCAGGGAGGGTACCACGGCTCACCCATTGAGGCAACGGGCGACCCGCTTTCAGGTTCCAGGAGCCAGCTCTCAGCTTGAAATGTTGAAAAGTCGGAGGGCGTTTTGGACAGTTGTTTCCCTTACTTGCTCCAAATCTGTACGTCTAATGCCCGCTATAGCTTCGACTATGTATTTCACAAAGATTGGTTCATTTCTCCTCCCTCTAAAAGGGTTTGGGGTCGCGTAGGGGGCATCAGTTTCGGTCATAAGCATATCTAGGGGGGCAAATCGCACTACATCATCGTATTCGCGGGCAAAAGTGAGTACCCCCGTGAATGATGTCGTAAAGCCTAGGTTATAGAAACGCCTTGCTACATCAACATTCCCAACAAAAAAATGAATATTGCCGCGAAGTTTCTCGCCGACCTCCTTGTGTTTAGACTCAAAAATCGCAAGCATATCAAGATAGGTGTCCACAGTTCCCTTTGAAGGACGCCCATGAATCATCAGCGGCTTATCATACTTGATTGCAAACTCAATATGCTTCTCGAATTCGCGTAATTGTCGTTTCTTGGCTGTAGCAACGTCGCCCGAAATCCTAAAGTAGTCTAGCCCGCACTCCCCTACCCCCACGACTTTCGGATTCGCAATAAGCGCTTTGTATTCGCTTTCTGAAAAGGTCTCCTCTTCGGTGTCATTCGGATGCAAACCGATAGTCGCGAAGAATCCTTCCTTATCTTCAGCAAAATTAACTGCCTCGATCGAGGTCTCCTTATTCACCCCGACCGTGATAGTCCATGTACCATTCTCCTCCATGCGCGAAAGCACTTCAGGCAAATCCTGGTCGTAGTCCTTGAACGTTACGTGAGAATGGATGTCAAAGTACTGTGCCTTCATATAAAGACTATACGATTAATCGTATAGTTTATGCTCCTAGACGTGGAAATAGATTTTCTGGTTTTTTATTCTCAAGGATCGCGGTTTTAATCGCCGTATGAGTGCTTGGCATGATCGGATGCAAGAGACGAACAATGTGATAAAGCTCTCCTACCAGAATCCCAATCAGCCTACTCCCGGCTTCCTTGTCCGTCTTCACTAACTTGAACGGCTCTTCAATAGTGATTCGCTGGTCGAGCCTCTGTATTTTCCCCCAGATAAGCTCCAGTGCGTCGTTAAACTCGAAGCGTTCCAGCGCATCCTTGAACTCTTGCGGGACTGCGACTGGCGGAGGAGTGATTGCGCCCGAGAGATTGTCTTCTGCGAGCTTCATAATACGTGCAACCAAGTTACCTATGCCGTTGGTAAGCCCTGCTGTGTACCATTCATCGAGCCGCTCCCACGTGACATCCGTATCCTCCATAGGATGAACATGCCGGAGAAGAAGATATCGCGTAGCATCAACGCCGTATTTTTTTACCAAATCATAAGGCGTAATGACGTTCCCTAAACTCTTACTCATACGGTGTCCACCAGAATTTATAAAGCCGTGATAGAAAACCTGATCGGTATTCTTGACGTCAGCAGACATGAGCATCGCCTGCCACATCAGCGACTGGAAACGCACCTGATCCTTCCCCGCCATCTGGAGTGTGTGACCTTCGTTCCAAAATTTCTTAAAATTCCCCTCTGCATCTTCTGACCAGCCTAAGGTCGATATGTAACTGGTGAGCGCATCAAACCACACATACATGACCTGGCTTTCGTCACCCGGCACAGGCACGCCCCATGCGAGCCTCTTTTTTTCGCGCGAAATACTTAAATCCTCCAACCCTGCTTTAACAAAATTAACGCCTTCAACTCTACGCCATTCTGGAATTATGACACCCGGGCGATTCAAATACTCCAGAAGCTTTTCCTGATATTTTGAAAATCTGAAAAAATAATTTTCCTCAGAAATGGTCTCAGGCGTTAACGACGGATGCAGTACGCATTTGCCATTTTCATCAAGCTCTTTCTCGGTCTTATACGCTTCACATCCGACACAATAAACACCTGTGTAGGTCTTTTTATAAATATCACCTGCGGCCCCGCAGCGTCGCCACATCTCTTCAGCAGCCCGGTAATGACGCGCTTCAGTTGTGCGGATGAACGCGTCAGGAGAGAGAGCAAGCGCCTCGATAAGCTTCTTAAACTCGTTTGAATAGTGGTCGACATAGGCATGAACATCCTGTCCTGCTTTCTCTGCAGCCTGTAAAATTTTCTGCCCATGCTCATCCGTTCCCATGTTGAAAAAGACCTCGTCTCCCGAAAGTCTTCTGAAGCGTGCGACCACGTCCGCCTGCACGAACTCAAGCGCATTCCCGATATGTGGATCTGCATTAACGTATGGCAGGGTCGTGGTGAGATAGAAAGTACGCATCGAACTCTCACTTCAGCTCTGCGAGCTGGCGGTGTTTTGATTTCTGCACATCGGTTATGAATTCCTGAAGTGCAGCTGCAAGCGGCACTGCAAGAAGTATGCCGAAAAATCCCGCAAGTTGCCCGCCGGCAATCATCGCAAGAATCACCATTAAAGGCGGCACTCCGACAACCTGTTTCACCACGAGAGGATAGATGAGGTTTGACTGGAGAAGATTAATGATGATGAATCCGCCCGCAACAAGAAGCGCGAGCTGCGTTCCACCGGTGGTCGCACCTATGATGACTGCGAGAGTTCCTGAAACAAGCGAGCCAAACATCGGAATGATCTCTATGCACGCGGCAAAAATGGCGATGAGAAACGCGTAAGGCACCTGGAGAATAGAGAGCCAGAGATAGCCGAGCACGCCTATGATGAGCGACAAAATGAGCTGTCCTTGCATCCAAAGCCCAATCTTGTGACGCGAACGCTTCCACAAATTAAGCGTGTAGTGCTGATGCTTAACCGGAACGACAAGCTTGAGGAAATCATCAACGCCTGTCTCTTGAAAAGCGAAATAAATCGATAAGACGATGATGAGGACAAAGGAAACGATGCCGCCGAATATCCCATACACGACATGAAGGGCTCCTTCGCCAGTAGGAACAATTAAATTTTGCAACTGTGTTAGAAGTGCCGCGGAAAATGAATGCGGAATAAAAGGCTGCAACGCGCTCACCGTACTCCCGCCGAAAATACTTTCCACCCTGAGAGAGCTTAAGAACTGCGGAAGATTAACAATAAATCCTTGTGCTTCTTCAAAAAGCGGCGGGAATAAAAGATAAATAACGGACAAAAAGACCACAACAATAAGAGCATATACTGAGAGCACTGCCACCGCCCGAGGAAGTCGTTTTTTAACGAACCAATGGACGCCCGGTTCCACCGCTGAAGCAAGAACGATAGCGGTAAGGACTATAAGAACTAAGTCTTTGAGGAAAAAGAGAAGCCATAGAAGAAGTCCGATACCTGCCGCTGCCAAGAAAGAACCTGGGGTTATGTTGATGGTGAGCGGTCGAGTCTCCATCCGGCTATTCTACCACTTCCAGCTCTGCATGAATGCTCGCGCGCACCCGTGCTATTGCGTCCTCGATAGAAAGCCGTTCCTGCTCTCCGGAGTCGCGGGAGCGCAACGTGACCGTATCAATAAGTTCTGGTTTTTCTCCGAGCGTATCGAAATCAATGGTGATGCACCATGGTGTCCCTATCTCATCTTGGCGACGGTATCGTTTACCAATGTTGCCGTTATCATCCCACACTATTTGTGGAACCTGCTTTTTGAGCGCTTTGTATACCTCGCGCGCTTTGGCAACAAGTTCTGGTTTGTTCTTGAGGAGGGGTGACACGACCGCTTTAATAGGGGCGACTTGAGGAGCAAACGCAAGATACGGGCGTACTCCCCCGTTCATATTGTCCTCCCTATACGCACTTGCCAACACTGCGAGCACGGTACGGTCAACGCCTAAGGACGGCTCGATGACGTGTGGAATAAATCGCTCTTTCGTTTCTTCATCAAGATACGTGAGCGGTGTGCTTGCTCCTTTCTCGTGAGCGCTAAGATCAAAATCGCCGCGGTACGCAAGCCCCCACAACTCGCCGCGACCAAATGGATAATCAAATTCAAAATCGATCGTGCGCTTAGAATAGTGCGCTCGATCTTCTGTGGAGACTTCAAGTTCATGAAGTGAGCTTTTTGGAATACCTATCGCCCCTGCAAATGCATGCATCACCTTTCGCCATTTTTCAAAGGCTTCTTCCCACGCCGCAGGTTTCACAAAGTACTCAACTTCCATTTGTGAAAGTTCACGCAGACGAAAAATAAAATCCCGCGGAGCGATTTCATTACGAAACGCCTTTCCTATCTGAGCAACCCCGAACGGCAGCTTCGGGTGCATGCTATCGACTACGTTCTTGAAGTTGGTGAAGATACCTCCGGCAGTTTCAGGTCGCAGATATACGGTTGAGGACTCATCTTCTGCGGCACCCGCATGGGTCTTGAACATCATGTTGAATGCTCTAGGCTCACCAAGCTCCCCATCGCATTCAGGACATTTTGTAGCCTGGTTAAGCTGGTCTGCGCGGAAACGCCGTTTACATTTTTTACACTCAACCAAAGGGTCAGAAAATCCAGCAACGTGCCCAGACGCTTCCCACACTTTTGAGTTCATCAATATAGCCGCATCGACTCCATACATGTCCGCGTGATCATCGCGAAACATTCCGAGCCACGTGCGCTCTATGTTTTCTTTCAAAAGAACACCCAACGGACCATAGTCATAGGTACCCGCGAGCCCGCCATAGATTTCAGAGCCAGGAAAAATAAACCCGCGCCGCTTCGCGAGCGAGGTGATCTTTTCCATCAAATCGTTTCTACTACCCATTATTGGCTACGGTACCACGGCGCCACCGCTCGGCGAAGTTGAAACCGAACCTGTGGTGAGAGGTGCGGCGGTCCCTTCTATCTGTCCTCGTACGAAACGGTCATACGCAGATACGCGCTGACTGCCGACGACTGTCGGGATATTCCCCACTTGCGTCAACGATGGTGTGAGAGTGACCTGGAAAGATCCGTTTTTTGATTGCCCCCCAGCGATGTCTCCAATAGACCATGTCACGATACGCCCGGAAGAATTGAAAGAGATATTCGAACCAGCCAGGGGGGCAATAAAGCGCACATAGCTTGGCAAAACGGCGCTTACAGACGTATTCGCAAGCGCATTGGCGGAGTTTAAGACAATCCATGTGACGGTGTAAGTAGTCTCTGTATCAGCTTTCGGAGTCATTGAACCTGCTGCGTACACCATCGACGGAGAGAGTGTGATGTCGGTCGCAACGACGGCATCTGTTGTTGCTGACGATTGCACAACAACCGGAACATTGGATTCGCTCTGCCGCTCCGCCTGTACGTTCACAGAAAGATGCACGGTTGAATTCTTAAAGTCCCCCTGAGCCGTTGGTAGAGTCTTGAATGAGAACGTGAGCATTTCAGAGTCTCCAGGCGCGACATCGGAAAGACCCGGATCGGTCGCCTTACTCCAAAGGATTGAAGAATTGTTGGAGCTGTAAAAACCTCTTTGTACTTTCACCGAACTACGATCCAGAATCGGTCCGTCAAGACCGAGTGTAATCGAGACATTTTGTACTTTAACCGGAAGATTATTAGTCCAGCGCACCACCCCCTCTACCTCGTCTCCGCGAACAATCGTGTGCGTGTCGGCAGTTACACCTTCGAGCGAGAGCGCGACGGACACGAATGGCTTTGTAACGGTGAGTGACAGCTCGGAAGCCGCAAGTGGAGCCAGAATTGCATCATTTTGATCGGCTTTCTTAGTGCCTGCGTTAAAGCGCAAAACTCTGCTCTCCCCATCCTCCCCAGCAAATACACCTTTAATCTCGACAGTTCGTTTTCCTCCCGGTTCTATGTCACCGAGAGACCAAGCCGCAGTCCCAGCCGCGGAGATTGGCTTCGAAGATTTAAAAGAAAAACCAGGAGGATAGTTTGCGATGAGGAGCATGTCTTTCAAGATGCCTGGTGCGTTTGAAACCACCGACACTGAAAAAGTAACTTCCTGACCTGACACAGCCTCCTTCAATGCATCTATGGTGATCGATGCCGGAGCTTGATTTATTTTCGCAATATATGTGGTATCGCTCACAAAAATTGCATTCGAAGAAGGTACCCGGTATTCTGCCGACGCTTTCACACTCAAATCTTGACCGGATTCCCCGAATACAACAGCACGAACCGTGCGATTAACGCTCTCGCCCGGCTTAATGGTTCCTAAAGACTCACGAATGCGCGGAAGCTCGCGCGAGATATCCGTGTCTGACCTCGTGCCAGTCGGGAATTCAACAATCAAATCAGTGAGCTGCATGGGAACGGCATTCCGGTTCGTAATGACCACTTGCAAAGAGAGTGTGCTGCCTGCACCGATTTCTGTCGGACCTGTTACTTGAATGTCGACGTTTTTCGTCGAGATAGTGTTATTGCCAGCAAAAAGAATTATCGCTGCTATGCCCATAGCGAGAACAAAAAATACTATGGAACCGGCAAAAAGCATCTCGGGCATCCGTAATCGACGGGTACGTTTTGGCGTAGGCGCAGCGCCTTCTTTTTTCTCCCAACTTTTAGGGGCACGGGAACCGCGTGCGAATAAAGAAGATCGCCGTACCTCCCTGTTTACCGTGCCGCTGTCCAATTTCTTTGATAGGTTTTCTAACGCACTATTGTCAGACATCTAATCAGGGTATAGCGTTTAGGGGCTAGCGTCTAGAGTAAAAAGAAGGGAAAGAAAAAATTGGCACTCTCCTCGCTATCACCTCTAACCTGACACCTACTCAGAGTCCGCTTTCAGAAATTGCTTCGTTGATGAGACGAACCAACGAGGCGCGTGATACTCGCACTTGCTTCAGGGTTGCCGCGTCGTACGAGATATCCAAGAATGATGTCATGTGAGGATCTTCTCGGACATACCCCAGCGCTGCAAGTACACGAAGCACCGCTACGCATTCTGCCTCCAGGGCATATTCCTCTTCCATTTCTGGCAATGCGCGAAAGAATCCAAAAAGGACACTGAAAAGGTAGGGGTCACTCCCCTCGCCGCGGATGAATTGCCGCACGATCGCAATCACTCGAGCGGCGGCTTCTTGTGCAGATTTTTTTCCAGCGAGTGCGAAGTAAGAATTTTCCGTACTCGTGGCACCCGTAACGCGCCACACGTCACGCCCTTTTACCAGCGAGAACACTCCGGTTGTTCCTACTTGAAGATGGGGGCGAAGTTTGGAGCGCTCTTCGCGAGCGCTCTTCGCCAAAGCAGAGATGAGACCGAGAGAGTCTGTATAGAGAGAGATGCGCACACTCCCCTCGCCTGCCGAACGGCGGGCAACGACGATGGCGCGAACCGTTACTTCACGAGCGACGGACATTGAGAGGTGCTCCTGCTTCTTTTCCAATAAGATTTGCGGCTTTTGCGAGCTCTGTCCAATGTTCTGACACATCCACCTCCCTATCGGGCGGTGTAATGAGAACCGCTTTATCTTTCGGTTCCAATCCAACACTTTTACGTAAATCCTGCACCTCGCGCACTAAGTCACGGAGCTCGCCTTCTTTTCGGAGCGAATCAGTGATAACTGTATCGAGTTTATTTTCTTCTCCAGAAACAACACTCTTAACATTTACCTCCTCGGCAATTAAGACGGTGGTCCCGGCACTGATCTGATAGAGAGATGCCTTGTACTCAAATTTCGCGAGTGGCTGACGAACTTTTATGTTTTCTTTCTGTCGCATTTCAAGTGCAATAGAGACGAGTTTTCGCACGTCTTTCATTTCTTGAAGTAAAGCCTCGTCTACACTTCCTGCTGCCGGCCAATCCGAAAGGTGCACGCTTTCAGGGGATGCGTTTTCCTTTACCCGGCTGTATGCGTATTCGGCAGTGAAAGGAATAAAAGGGGCAGATACTTTCGCGAACGTTTCTATTACGTACCGCAAGGTCGAAAGCGCGTAGCTCGCATCTTCTCCCGTTTCCTTAAAACGGTCGCGTGAACGCCGTAAGTACCACGTAGAAAGATCATCAACAAACAAAGAAAGCGGGCGTGTTGCACGATCAAGTTCGTATGCCTCCATTCCCTTTTCAACTTCCGCAATCACTTCATTCAGGCGCGAGAGAACCCATCTATCCAGTGGATGGGCGCTGAGAGTTTTCGCCAGCAGAATGTCATCCTTATACAACTCATAAAATGAAAGAACGTTGAGGAATCTTCCGATAATCTTACTCGCAACCTCACCGACCCCCCGCTCTGAAAAATTCAAATCTTCGGCACGCATCAAGGGCGATGCCAAAAGATAATAGCGGATGGCATCAGCTCCGTATTTCCCAAGTACCGTGAGGGGGTCAGGATAATTTTTTAAGCGCTTCGACATTTTCTGTCCATCTTCCGCAAGTATAATGCCATTCACGATGACGTTCTTGTATGTGGCTCTGCCGAATAAGCCAACCCCCAAGACCAGGAGCGAATAAAACCAACCTCTCGTTTGATCCAATCCTTCTGCAATGAAATCAGCCGGATATCCTCGCGATTTCTTCAGCCATCCCGGTTTGGGATTGAAAATGTCTTTGTTCTCAAACGGATAATGATTCTGCGCATACGGCATGGAACCTGATTCGAACCAACAATCAAAAACATCCTGCACCCGCTCAAGCCTTGTGCCGTCAGATGTAACGAGCTCAACCTCATCTATATACGGTCGATGATAATCAAGCTCATAATTCTTATTATGCGGAAGTGAAACGAAAGGGAGACTAACGATCTCGGCTGGCGCGAGCATGGCGTGGTCTGCAAGGATAGGCAGTGCTTCTTTCGCTGTACTCCCTCTCGAAACTGCTGTGAGCGCGGCAACCGGCCAACCATGCGAGACAAATAATATATTTTTACCTTTATGCGTATGCTCAGACTCATACAGAAGTGCCCCCACGCGACGACGCATATCATTAATGCTCTCCCCCTTTTCAGGACCTTCTTCAAAAAGTGGGGCAATATCCTGGAAGTGCTCCGCCCACTCGCGATCAGGTCGCCCGTTAAACACGCCATGATTGTACTCATTCAAACGCGAATCAGCTGATACAGCAGAAGCATCGAGACCTAGGGTTTCGCGCGCGATCTCAGCAGTTTGCCTGGCTCGCAGGAGCTCGGAGCTGATGATGAGATCAATGCGCACTCCCAGCTTTTGAGCGGATTGTCTTACTTCCGCTTTTCCAACTTCAGTGAGAGAAACGCCATCATCGGGCTTATAGCTTATTATTTGTTTGATATTCTTCTCGGATTCGCCATGACGCATCGCAAAATACTTGTTGCCCGATTTCTTAGTATGCGATTTGAGTTCCTCAAGAGAGCTTACGAATAGGCTCTCTTTGGTTTTGTGATTACGCCATACGGGGATAGGCGCTCCCCAATAGCGGGCACGAGAAATTGCCCAATCCCTGGCATTCAAAAGCCAATTGCCAAATCTCTTATCGCCTACTTCTTTCGGAACCCAGTTTATTTTTTTATTTTCTGCGACGAGTTTATCTTTGAATTTCGTCACCTCTACGAACCATGATGAAGCAGCGTAATTTAAAAGAGGTGTCTCGCAGCGCCAACAATGCGGGTATGAGTGAACGATTTTTTCTTTCGCAAATAACAAACCTTTCGCTGCAAGATATTTGATTACGGCAACATCAGTAGACTGCGGGTCATCTTTCGGTTTTGCCTGCAACCCTTTGAAATCTGAAACAACGTCCACAAAGAAACCATCTTTATCCACGTGATGCACTATCGGGATCTCTTCCTTTTGAGCGAGCTCCAAATCTTCAGCGCCGAACGCTGGCGCGAGGTGCACGAGCCCTGTGCCGTCGTCCATCGTCACATACGGAGCGTGATAGACCTTCCATGCCCTCTCTTTCCCTTTGATGTTGTGCTCTGTGAAATACGGGAACGGAGGTTTGTAGGATTTCCCTACAAGCTCGCTTCCTAAAAATTCTTTTCCTATCGTGTGCGCATCTTTGATTACCTCCAATCTTTCCTTTGCAAGAATATATTTTTCATTTCCTGAAATAATTTTTACATACGTTGCATCTTTATGAACCGCGGCAGCCATGTTACCGGGCAGAGTCCACGGTGTCGTCGTCCATGCAAGCAGAAATGTACCAGGCTCATCTACGAGCTCTAACTTCACTGTGACAGAAAGATCGGTGATGTCTTTATACCCTTGCGCTACTTCGAAGTTAGAAAGCGTGGTGCCGCAGCGCGGACACAAATGCATCGCCTTGAAGCCTTCGTACACTAAACCTTTTTTGTGAAGATCATTAAACGCCCACCAGACGGACTCAGTGTAGGTTGCGTCCATCGTGCGATACGCAAAGCTTTCCACCGGCACTCGCTCAGGAGTGCCTGTGGAGACACGTTCACTCCCCTCGCTCGCTTGGTGGTAGTCATCATCCATATTCACCCAGCGACCAAAACGTGGAATGATCTTTCTCCAATCGTCCGCATAGCGAAGCACTGCGCGCCGTGCCGCTTCGTTGAACGTCGCGACACCTAAAGTCTCAATATCGCGCTTTGTTGCAAGATTGAGTTCTTTTTCTATCTGATTCTCAAGCGGTAAGCCATGGCAATCCCAACCCCAACGCCTGGGAACATGGTAGCCGCGCATCGTCTTATAGCGCGGAATTGCATCCTTGATAGTGCCAGCAAGAATGTGACCATAATGCGGGAGACCTGTGGCGAATGGTGGACCGTCATAAAAGACAAACTCGCCTTTGGGGGCATCTTTTTCAAGGCTTTTTCTGAAGATGTCCTGGTCTTTCCAGAAAGCTAAGATTTGCTTTTCCCTTTCTGCGACAGCGGAGGTCGCTTCCGGAGCAACGTTTTGACCTTTAGCTATCTCACTTTCTTGTTCATCTTTAAGAGGTTCATCCATACGAAATATTCTCGCATGGTACCATCCGACTTATTTTTCTTCACGACTATGCGCCAGCGGGCGAAGAGTCGGCACGGATCCCACCATCTTGCTTTTCTTTGAGTCTCCTACGAGCCTCAGAAACCCATGCCCCTATAACCTCTCCACAATTGACTGGTTTGATGTTTCCTCCCTTCCAAGAAAGAAGATCCCTCACTTTGAATGTTTCGGACATATACGCGTAATACTCAGCCGACGCAGAAAAGTTACCACTATAGACTTCACATCGCCTCAGGTGCCTTTATGCCGAGCACTGCGAGACCGTTCTTCATGGTGAGCGCAAATGCACTCGTGAGTCCAACTTTATAGGATTCATATTCGTCCCCAATAATACGCCCCTGCGCATACCAACTATTAAACGCGCTCGCAAGCTCCGTGAGATACGTAGTGACGTGGTGTGGCTCATATTCCCTCACGCCGCGCTCCACCACTTCGGGGAATCTGTAGAGCAATCTTTCCAGTTCAGAAACTGCTGGCAGCGAACTGCCGACTGTATGATCCCTGCGGATCCGACCAGGGGTCGACTGTTCACTGCTCACTTTCCGGAGTACGCTTCGTGCTCTTGCATAGGAGTACTGCAAATATGGACCCGAGTCGCCTTCAAACGAAAGAGAAGCCTCCGGATCAAAAATAATATTTTTTCCTGTCGATTGTTTCAGAATCGAATATTTAATTGCAGCAACTGCAACCGCGTCAGCAACAGCGCGCTTTGCTTCTTCAGATTCAAATACACGCCCCTCCATTTTCAGATAGGCTTTTGCGCGCATTTCCTCGATAAGCGACTCGCCTGTGATGATATTTCCCTTACGCGAAGACATCTTCCCGCTTTCAAGCTGCATCATCCCGAAGGTAACATGAGTGTACTTTCCTTTCATTTCCGGAATGACCTCTTCAAGCGCTCCCTCAACAACTTTAAAAAACCCATCTTGCTCCACTGCGACGGTCGTGACGTTGAGGTCAAATGGAAAAACTTCTTGCTTCAATTTCGCAAAACCAATTTCCTTTGTTTCGTATGTCGGGGTTCCTTGGGATGTGAGAAATACGCGTGTATGAAGACCTCTCTTTTCACCTTTGTAGACGACTGCGCCATCGCTTTCTTCAAAAATACCTTTCTTTAAAGCTTCCTTTACGAGCTTCTGTCCGATGGGTGCCGTTTCGGATTCATAGAAAGCTCGGTCAAAATTCGTACCTAATACGCGATACAAATCTGCAAAATGTTTAAGTGACGTAGCGCGACCAACATCGTACATTTCCTTAAATGCTGGATCTCCTCCATATAAACGTTTGTTTATAGAATCAATCTCTGCTTTCGATTGAGCATCATTCTCGTAGGCAGTGTTGCCGGCAACATACGCCTTGCCTAAATCATCAATCTTTGAGGGGTCTAGTTTCTCGTTTATCAGACCCCACATGCATTTGGCAACATGCGGACCAATATCTCCGCCATAGTTCGCTCTGTATATGTTCGCACCTGACCACTCAACGAAGCGCGAAATTGACTCCCCGACAGTAGTCGACATCAAGTGACCAATGTGAAAAGGTTTGAAAGGATTTGGCTGCGAATATTCTACAATTATTTTGTTCCCTTTTAGGGTTTCATTCTTGCCCCACGATTCTCCCTTATCAAGGATTGCTGATACGCTTTCAGAAAAGAAACTCCTCGACAGGTGAAAGTTAATGAACCCTGCGCCCGCGATTTCTATTTTTTCTACACCATCTGTCGTGCCGAGGTGTGCCACTATCTCTTCCGCAAGCGCACGCGGATTCTTCCCTGCGTTTTTCGCCGCAGAAAGCGCTGCGTTTGTGGAATAGTCGCCGTGAGTGAGGTCTGTGGGGTGCTCAAGTATCACTTGCGTTTCGAGCCCGAGTGCTGCAAGCGCCTCTACAAGAGCTTTGGTGATTGCTTCAGAAATCATTCTGTCGCCATCATACAGCCTCCGCACAGTTGTGCTCAATCCTTCAGAGCCTTGAGAAGAGCGAATTTCTCTTTGCGAAACGGACTGAATCCCTGCTTATTGAAAAGCGCAGGCGCTCCGGTTATGCTCAGAATCTCGTATATATCTCTTTTTTGAGCGGAACGAACGCACGCGTCGATAAGAAGCGTAGCGACACCGCGACCTTGAAAATCTTCAGAAACAGCAAGGCTTCGTATCTCGGCAAGGCGCTTCGAGTAGACCACGAGAGCGCAGCACCCGACGATCTTCTTGCCCTCTATCGCAACGAAAAATTCGCTGGCACGCGGCAGGTGCTCCTGGAGGAGCGTATCCGGATACTTCTTTATCAGTCTCTTGATCGCGAGGAAATCCCGCGATGACGCTTTCCTGATCTTCACAGTGTGAGTAGAGGCTTATACGAATGACTCAGGGATAGGAAACTGCTGAGCTAGCTCTTTGATTTCTTCATGCACTGCGCGTTTTGTCTCCACAGAATCTTTATTTTTCAGCGTTTGAATCATGAGTTCAGCAACGCGCGCGCATTCTACTTCTTTGAATCCGCGAGTCGTTATCGCAGGAGAGCCAAAACGTATGCCGGACGGGTCAAGAGGTTTCCTTGTGTCTCCTGCGATTGAGTTCATGTTGAGCGTGATACCGACTTCATCCAAGACCGTCTGCGCTTCTTTGCCTGTCACTCCTAAGGAACCGAATACATCCGCGAGAATCAGGTGATTGTCCGTGCCCCCTCCGATCATGCGGATGCCTTCGCGACGGAACACAAGCTCCATCGCTTTCGCATTTTTCAAAATTTGCTGTGCATACTCTTGAAACGCAGGTGTTCCCGCCTCGCCAAACGCGACCGCCTTCGCGGCAATGGTGTGCATATGCGGACCTCCTTGAATGCCTGGGAAAATTGCTTTATCTATTTTAGTCGCGATTTCCTCGCTTTCACGCGTGAGGATAATGCCGCCACGAGGACCCCGAAGTGTCTTGTGTGTCGTTGAAGTAATGATGTCGAAACCGTCGTCAAAAGGATTTCTAAGCGCCTTGCCAGCGATAAGACCGGCAATGTGTGCCATGTCTGCCATCGTTATAGCTCCCACTTCATGCGCGATATCAACAAACTTTTTGTAGTCGAGCGTGCGTGAATACGCACTAAAGCCGGCAAGAATAATTTTAGGTTTCGTTTCAATTGCAACGCGGCGAAGTTCGTCGTAATCAATTTCCCCTGTCTCAGGGTCTTTCATTTTGTAGGTAACAAACTTGTACACTTTTGCAGGCAACGTCATTGGGTGCCCATGCGTAAGGTGCCCGCCGTGCGACAAATCCATCCCAAGAACTGTGTCGCCAGGATTCAAAAGTGCTGCATACACGGCTAAGTTTGCGGGCGCACCAGAATGAGGCTGCACATTCGCAAACTTACAGTTGAAAAGCCCCTTGATGCGTTCTATCGCGAGCCTCTCTACGATGTCGGTAAAATCCTGCCCACCGTAGTAACGCTTCCCCGGATATCCTTCTGAATATTTGTTTGTAAATACTGAACCGTTCGCCTCAAGAACCGCCTTCGAAACATAATTTTCAGAAGGAATAAGCTCGAGTCCTTCTTCCTCTCGCTTTTTCTCGCCCGCTATTGCATCTGCGACTTCCTTATCCTGTTTCTCGATGTACGCCATTATTTTATTTCTTACTTTTTATAACTTTTGAAACACAATCGTAAATACGCTGATGTATGACCTCTCGAGGAAGAATACCATTTTTGTCTCCGCACTCAATCTTCTTCCAATGACCCTTTTGACTGATAAGCTTCAACGCACTCTTCTGCGCATCCTCCAGATATCCTGCATCCCCCTCGACAACATCTTTCTTGCCTTTGGTGTACTTCCCTTTCTTGGAACGATCCTTATTCTTCAAAAGCTTCAAGACATCCTTCATTGGCAAGTGGAGATACACAATCAAATCTGGACGCGGGAGCCCAAACACTCCGTGCTCCATTTTGTCTAGCCACTTTAAGAATGCGACTCGTTTCTTTGCGCTTCGTATCTTGCCGCCTTGGTGCATCTGATTTGCTGATACATAGCGATCAAGAATGACGAGTTTGCCCTCTTTCAGCCACTTTTCAATCTTAGGCTTCGACTCGAAGCGATCCGCCGCGTACATGACAGACGCTATGTAAGGGTCGATATGCAAAAAGTCACCGTACTTGCCCGTGAGCATGGCTCCGATGAAATCCCCAAAAAAATTCTTGTAGTACTGAGGGAAATCGAGCATTTCTACTCGCTTTCCTTCCTGTTTCAAGCGCGCCACAAGGAGTTTCGTCTGGGTCGCTTTCCCAACACCGTCGGTACCGTCTATGACTATGAGTTTTCCGCGTTTTGCCATTGAGATTATATCTGTCAATCAAGCATTTAAGGTGACTTGAAGTTATACTATAACCTAAAGACCTATGCGCCAATACAATGATCTTTTGCGGAAAGTAATGGATGAGGGTGCTGACCGCTCCACTAGAAATGGAAAGACGCGAGCGCTGTTCGGACTGCAGATGCGATTCAATATGGCGGATGGATTCCCAGCAGTTACGACAAAAAAACTTGCATTCAAAGCAGTAAAAAGCGAGCTTCTTTGGTTCATCGAAGGCTCAAACGACGACAACCGCCTGAAAGAACTCAATGGCACCGAGCGCACCATCTGGACAGACAATGCCGAGGCCCCGTATTGGGCACCGAAAGCAAAATTCCCCGGCGACTTAGGGCGCGTATACGGGGTGCAGTGGAGGAAGTGGCAAAAGCCTGACGGAGGAGTTGTCGATCAGCTTGCTGATGTCATTGAGCGCATCAAGACGAATCCGACCGACAGGAGACTCATCGTCTCCGCCTGGAACCCCGGCGAATTAGACCAGATGGCCCTACCCCCCTGCCATATGTTCTTCCAGTTTTTCGTCGCTGATGGAAAATTATCTCTTCTCATGCACCAGCGTTCGTGCGATATGTTCCTCGGAGTTCCTTTCAATATCGCATCCTATTCCCTCTTGCTTCATATGGTGGCGCAAGTTACTGGATTAACAACGCACGAATTTGTACACTCGCTTGGTGATGCGCACATCTACCACGACCACCTAGACGCAGTAAAAGAACAGCTTGCGCGTGAACCCTTGGCACTCCCCTCTCTAAAACTAAACCCTGCCGTTAAAAATATTAATGATTTCAAAATGGAAGATATAGAATTAGAAAATTATCAGTCACATCCCCCTATTAAAGCCAAGATGAACATATAAATGTTTTTAGCTTTTCCTTCCTAAAACCTATAACCTCACACTTACTTATGGCTTTATCTGACAAAAAAATTCTTGAACACATGAAGCGAGGTACGGTTGTCATTGAACCGTTCCAGCCTGAAAATCTTGCCACTTCAAGCTATGACGTAACCTTAGGCGAATGGTATTTCCGGGAACAGCCACCGCAAGGTCATAAAAAAATCTACAACGTTTACAGCAAGGGCGACACGGAGATCGTTTGGGACACAAAGCCGCGCCGTGCAAAGACAGCAAAGGAGGCGCTCAAGAATTTCAATTTTTCATTTGATGGTATTAGACCAGACGACAAGGTCATCCTCATGGAGCCTGGCGAAACCATTCTCGCGCACACTGAGGAATTCATCGGAGGCAGGGAGACAGTGACGACCATGATGAAAGCGCGCTCCTCAATGGGGAGAAACTTCATCAATGTCTGCAAGTGCGCGGGTTGGGGCGATGTTGGGTACACCAACCGCTGGGTCATGGAAATTTCGAATGCCTCACAGCACTACATAATCCCGCTCGTGGTGGGGCGTCGCGTTGCACAATTAGTCTTTTTCGAGACAGGACCAATCCTTGCAAACGACTACACCAAGACCGGCAAATACCAGGAGACTACTGACATAGCAAAGCTCAAGAAATCTTGGAAACCGGAAACGATGCTTCCGAAGCTCTGGGCAGACCGCGATATAAAGAAACATCAAAAATGGCACAAGTAAAGATAAGGTATTTGCTTGTCGCAAATACCTTTCTTCCATCACTCGTTCGGAGAAAAACATGAGTACATCTTTTCCCCCCTCACATCGCTCGAAAGTAGTTGCCATAGCAGCAATTACGCGGAGCGACCGAGGTTTGGGGAAAAATAATGACCTCATCTGGAAGATTCCAGATGATATGAAGCATTTTCGAGAACTCACGCTTGGACACCCCATAATCACAGGGAGAAAAAACTTTGAAGCGATGGGACGAACGCTCCCAGGGCGAACAAATATTGTCGTAACCAGAGATCCAAACTACAAGAAAGAAGGAGTCACCGTCATCCATTCAATTGAAGACGCTATACATGAAGCACAAAAACTTGATGATGAAGTCATTTGTGTAATCGGAGGCGGAGAAATTTACAAAGCGGCACTCCCCTACACTGATCGTCTGTACCTCACCCTTATTGATGCCGAAAAAGACGCAGATGTTTTTTTCCCCGACTACTCAGAATTCAAGAAAGTGATTTCAGAAGAAAAAAAAGAGTACGAAGGGGTTTCGTACTCTTTCGTGACGCTGGAGAAATAAACGCCTGAAATTCATCAGCCTGATACATAATTTGCATCGGGAGAGGGCTGGACTCGAAGCCTTTGAAGACATCGACCGCATAGTGTTATTCGCTTACGCAAGGGTCCTTCATCAATAAAACGGTAGGTGCGCCCATAGTGATTATAGTGTTGGCACGGCTGCTTGTCGCGCCCATGCCGCAAACCCGATCTTTGGCGCCTCCAAGCTTCTGGGACATTCATAAGATCAAGCGGTGGAAGCGCTAACGGGAGTATGGGCGAAATAGTTAGTGGGCATGCTACGACAAAGCGATACTTCACGCTTTCGTCTCAAACCTTCCCCTCTGCTACCAAGATTCATAAAGACAGATAAAGAGCTGCCGTCCGTATAGATACCCTTAGTGAATGGGGGTGTAGACTACCTGGTCGCACCGCTGACACTTGTTTTTAAAAGCCTTTCCACCCCCTATAACGTTGACGATCCCCTGGTTTTTCCAATCATGCTTCTCACCTTCATGGCCTGCTGAGCAATCAAATCTGTATAAAAAAAGATTTTCATGTACTTGCGCGCGATCAATTGCCTTGCCTTTATGTCTTTTATAAACAGATTTAACCGGTTCAGGTCGCTGAGGGTGTTTACGTTTTTCGCTCATTGTATTTAAAGAATAGAACAGAAAACACTAAAAGTCAATATTGGTTTCCTCAAAGAAACCTTTAGGGCGCTAGCCGCGTGGGAAGAAGGGCTTATGGCAGTTTCCACATCTTTTGTAGGGTTTATAGATGCCAAACATTGGGGCTGCCCCAATATCCCGTAAGTCATGATCACCCCCGCCATCAGGAGTCATTTCGCATTTCGCGCGCTCCACACCCTGTATCGTCCCTCCTGCCAACATTGAACCTTCTAGACGAAATTCCTCCATATAATTATAGATATACCTGTCTGAGGTGTTTGAGTCAAATATTCTCTTTTCTGCCTCCTTTTTCCCAAGAAATATTTTTCAAAAATGGTTCAAATAGATCCTCTTCAATAGCTGAAGCGAAAGCGTCATCGCTCGTGTGCTCTTTGTCGCCAATGAACGGCACATCCCGCATCCGCACTAATGGAGTCTGTTCATTCGCTTCCCCCATCACAAACGACGCGGCAGCAGCAAGAGAGTCTGGAATATTCGTCTGACTTCCGCCAGAGTTAATACCCATAAGGTCAACACGATTCTTGTTGCTATAGAGTGGCTCGAAACCCGCCCATGCGAGCGCTATTCCAACGACGCCTTTGCGCAGAAAAACGCTCCGAGAATCGGTCATGATAAGATACAGATTTTCAATACGGTACATTTCTTTGAACCAAGCCAAAAATTCCTCCGCTGATTTTTGAGGATTCTCTGGCCACAGGACATAGTGGTGTCCCAGCGGGTCAATCCCGGCTGAGGGAATGAGAATGCCATTCGTGATGGTGTGCACAACCGCGCCCTCTCGCATCTCTTCGCGCGGCAGGTACCAATCGGCTTCTTGCCTCACGATCTCGTCTTTCTTGGTAAAGTCGCGCTCTACACATCGCCCCTCATGGATGGAAACAACCTTTGAAGAGATTGCTATAACATCATGCTCTTGCAGCGTGAGGGCTGAAGTTTTTATTTTTGAAAACAGATCGTCTTTCGGCGGCTTGAGGAGATCAATTTGGAATGGAGTAATCTCCATGAACTAGCGCCCGGACAACTGCCCTGTGCGAAAATCCAGAAGTGCGGATTGTCTTTGAGCGCGAAGATCTTTCGCCTGTTGAACTAGTGTCCCGTACTCCCAAAAGACTCCGTAGCGTTTTGCGATATCGTAATCCGACCGTATGCAGAGACCTTGTGTTTGAAAGTGTCTATCAATCTGCTCACGGGGGCTGAAAAGCTCACTGCTCATTTTATATGACGAAGTTACGCCTGTCTGTTAGCAAGCTCGGTGCGAAAAGCGCTTAAAACAGATTTCCTTTCGAAACGCAGCCAGCCTGCTTCTATGAGGTGTTTTTTTGGATTTCCTAACAATCCACGAGTTTTTTCATCATCATAACGGTAACGTTCAGCTTGGACTGCGTCCCGGTAGTCCTCATTAATCAAGCCAACGCCATCGTAGCGAGGGTCGTAGTAGTACTCAGGTGGGTATTCGCTCATTTTTATATCAATAACACTATATTTACAATACTAGATAAGATCAAATGCCCCCATAGGACGAGGAATTGCCCCTGACTTTATGAAGCTCGTGTATTCCGCATAATGCCTGTCACACATAGGCTCGACTTCGACTTCTGTTCCCCGAAAACTGCGAGCTGTTCGAGACCTTTTACTTTCTTTACATTTCTTGCAGTCTTTGGACTCTCTCATCCAAACAGCAACAGGATTTTCTCTGCGTCGGAGGCCTACTGCTTGCTCAGCGGTAGCCATAATTACTTTATATCTATACCCATCGAGCGGGCGGTGCCAGCGATGATTTTTTCAGCTTGACCAACGTCTTTGGTGTTGAGGTCAGGCATCTTCTTTTCAGCGATTTCTTTGAGTTGTGCTTTCGTGATGGAGCCTGCCTTTACCGCAGGAACCTTGCCCGAGCCTTTCTCGAGACCAGCGAATTTCAACAGCAATCGTGACGCAGGAGAAACTTTGACTATAAAAGTGAAAGAGCGGTCATCCATGACCGAAATTTCCACAGGCAATATATCGCCCATCTGATCTTGCGTTGCCGCGTTGAACTGTTGCACGAACTGACCTATGTTAACGCCAGCTGGACCAAGCGCTGTTCCTACCGGAGGCGCAGGCGTTGCCTTGCCGCCCGGAACCTGAAGTTTTATTTTCTTTACTACTTTTGCCATATGCTGATGATACTTAAATTTTCTTAACTTGCAAAAAATCGAGCTCAACTGGCGTTTCGCGCCCGAACATCGACACCAAGACTTTCACCTTCCCTTTCTCCTCATCTATCTCGCCGATACGACCCTCCAAATCCTTGAATGGACCATCCGCAACGACCACAGGCTCTCCTACGGCGAAATCAATTTTGTGCTTCGCGACGTCGGTCGACATACGCTTGAAGAGAATGTTCATTTCTTCTTCCGTCAATGGTACCGGAGTTACACCAGAGCCGACGAAGCCTGTGACGCGGGGGGTATTGCGCACGATGTACCAGCTCTCATCATCAACAATCATGTCAACGAGGATGTAGCCAGGGTATATCTTCTCTTCGACGGTGTTCCGCTTTCCACCCGCTACCTTTATTTTCTTCTCAGTTGGGATGACGACATTGAAAATCTTGTCCTGCATACCCAAGGAATCAATGCGCTGCTTCAAGTTACGAAGAACGGCGTTCTCATAACCTGAGTATGTGTGGACTGCGTACCAGCCCCTGGTGCCTGCTGTTTGTTTTGCCATAGAGATTTATTGTTTCAGAGAAATAAGTTTCTCTAATCCTAAAGTGAAAAGAAAATCAAAAGCGCCTAAGAGAACTGCGACACCGACCGAAATACCAATGACGAGCAAGGTATAGAGAATTGCCTGACTTCTGGAGGGCCATGAGACGTGGCTGAGCTCGCTTCGTACAGCTTTGATGTATTCGATGAGTGGTTTCATACGTTGTTTTTGTATAAAAAAAGCCCTGCGGGGGCTTTTAAGAAGATACCAAATGAAGACAGTTGGGTCAAGTTGCCCTGGTTAGCAGCTATTTACATACTGCTCAGCATTACGCGTCACTCTCTGGACATTAGCGTCCACTTGGGCCAAGTCACGCTCCCTTTCCATCTGTATTGCTCTATATTCAATTTCTCGCTCTGCATCAGTAAGATCGGTACGACGTTTAAGAGCCTCCCTATCCCGGTCAGCATTTATATTGATCTGTTCAGCTTGAAAATGTGCATTCCTTTCTGCGTCTTGTATATCCATGTCTGCAGTCCGAATACAATCGTCCCTTCGTCTAGCATCCTGATAACCCCTTGCGACACCGCTCAAAAACTGCTGAGGATCAATCCTGATGCCTGCCTGTGCAGACTCTGGTGCCGTGGCAAGAGATGCACTTGCAGCTACCCCGAGCAAGAATTTACTTACTGGGTCTCTTCGCTTTTGAATTGGTGCTTTTTCGGACATGTTGTGTATGGTAACACTTGAAAACCATTCTGTCAAGAGCAATAAAGACCCCCGGTTTTCCTGCGTCAAACATACAAAAACCCGCAATTCCGGGTTTTTGTATG
>CAYNOO010000001.1:43112-127744 GCA_964398865.1 uncultured Candidatus Saccharibacteria bacterium
GACCTAGAAGTTCTTTATCGTATCTCGTAGGTAACCGAGACGTTTACGACAATTTCGTTCTCTCCGGTCGGGACAGATACTTCAGGGCGTGGAGGGGTGGCTCCGGAGCCCATCGCCATATCAGCAGCTTTCGCGTAATAGATTGGGTATCCACCCCCTTCAGAATAGTTGACGATTCGGACCAGCCGAACACCGAGATCACTCGCGAGCGATTTTGCTTGTGCGCGAGCCTTCGCTACTGCTTCTTTGCGAGCCTGTGATTTCAACTCGTCTGGATTTTCCACCGAGAAATTTGGACCATACAAATTGCTGACTCCAGCCTCCCCGAGGGCAGAGAGAACTTTCCCGGAGTCATCAATGGCACGTACTTTAACTTCCACAGATTCCGAAACAGTGAATCCGATGACTGTCTGACTGTAGGTACAAGGACCACCCGAGTAGCAGGGAGTCGGCTGCGAATAGCGAGGGGAGATGTTGTATGAACTCGTCTTGATGTCCTTGTCGGCTATCTTCAAGTTCTTCAAAAGCGCGAGAGCAACATTTACTTTTTTTGCAGCTGCATCCTGAGCCTGCGCGGAGGTATCAGCATCTTCAGAGATGGTGAATGAGATCGTCGCAATGTCAGGAGCGGCAGATACCTTTCCTTCCCCTGTCACCGTGATGACATTCGAAGGCGGCACCGAGACAGCGTCGAAATTAACGATAGCATTCACTGCTTTGGCGCCAACAAAAATCGTTGCGACCAAAAGAAAGACAGCGAATAATTTCATAACGAGACGGCTCTTCAAGAGACCGTGGTGGTGAGGATGGTCATGCATGTCTTTATGTTCGTCCATAGAAAATATATTTAATGTTATGAACCCAGTATACCACTGGGCTCTTTTATAAAGCTTTTAATGATTGCCTCATTAAGACGGGGCTCCTCCTTCCCTCTTACGGATACAGCGACTAGCTAAAACAGTAGTGAGGCTTTAGATGCTTGCCAATTGAATGACTAGGAACAGCATTACCATTCCGGCAATGGTCATCGCCGTGGTGAGAAAGCGCGGATGAGCATGGTGACTTTCCGGTATTAAATCAGAAGCTCCGATATAGAGGAAAAAACCGCTAAAGATAGCAAGAATTATAGAGAGTGAGCTCTCTGGGAGAACAAAAAACATTGTAGATAAAACCCCAAACACCGGCGCTATAGCGTCTATGAGCAGAAACTTCTTTGCGAAAGCGTTGCTGCCTCCGTTTTTCAAAACCATGTTTACCGTATTGATGCCATCGGAAAAATCGTGTGCCAAGACTGCTAGTGCAACCACTGCGCCAACTGCTAAAGAAGCCTGAAACGCGATACCAATTGCCACTCCATCGAGAAAACTGTGGAAAGCGAGACTGCCCGCGCCTAAGAAACCCCTATTCACGCTACTACCTCTTGCATGTCCTTCTTCCGGTTCGTCTGAGTGAGAGTGTAAGAAGATAAGACGATCAAGAACGAGATAGAGAAGAAATCCTAAGGCAGATGCGCCAATAATGGTTGCGTTGGAATGAAACTGCCCACCAAGCTCGAGGGCTTCGGGCAACAAATCAAAAAAAGCAACAGCGACTACCGCGCCTGCTGAAAAGCCGAGAACAAGATGGAGCTTATCCTTGAGTTTGAGCGCAAAAACACCTCCGACAAGCGTTGAGAGAAATGCGGCGAAAGAAATCAGCAATACCATAGAGTTTTAGACTTCTGTAAGTGTAACGCGAAACCCCGTGTGCTGCTCAGTAATCACAAAGAGGTATTCGCGTACTGAATGTTTTTACGCAAGACGGGCATCACGTGCCCTGACCCGTATTCAAAACGAGGGATTGGTATGGAAGAATGTACCTGCCACGAACGCCCTTCTTTTTTCAGAATGGTGATACTGTCGAAAACGGATTCAAAGTGGGGACGGAGGACCTTCAGTTCTCGCCAGATTCTTCTAAATTGCCGTCGATTCAAAAAGCGCGCGACAGAGGCATGAAGTTTGTTTCCTTCAAGAGGTCCGACCGGCATCCAAGAGATATTGGTATTGAGCATCTGAATTGCACGGCGCACTAATGCGACAACTTCCGCGCTCTTGTATACATCCATGTAAATAGTGCGGAAGCCAAAACGCCCAAATCCATCAAAGACAAGCGGTACTGCGTGCTCATGATGCGCGAACGAGCGGAGAGCACGCTCAACTTCCTTGATGCCCGGCTCATCCGTCTCGAAAGGCGGCTTGATGGTAATGTGCGGCGGAATACGGTCATGGAGAGGAGTGATGCGATGTCGTAGCGTGAGTTCACGAGTCACGCTCGCATGATAGGCTTCTGCGTCCCCCGAAAGGAGATGGGCAACGAAGTACTTCACTAGCCCTAGTATACCAAATGCTCTCCCGAGAAAATGCCTTGCGCGGCAATTAGAATTTTTTCTTATTGAAACGAAGTGACGAATAGTATGCCGCGACGACGAATACGAGACCGATAGTTCCGGTAATGATTTCAGGAACATGAGTAAGTAAGCTCACGAGCATACTTACTGCAAGCCCGAATATCGCCCAGTGTGCGCCATGTTCTAAAAACACGAGCGTATCGAGAGTTCTCTTCCTTACCATGAATATAGTGAGGGAGCGCACAAAATAAGCGCCGATACCTAACCCCACTGCAATAACCGGCAACGCCGTAGTGAGTGCAAATGCACCGACGACCCCGTCGAGTGAAAACGCGGTGTCGAGAACTTCAAGATAAAAGAATAACGCGAGACTGCCCGAGACACCGGTTTTTGCCTCGATGGAAAACGCGCTCGTTATCGCCTCCATTGCAATAAATACAATGACTCCGATAATCCCTGCCGAGAGCACCTGAATCTGTTCCGCAACAGGAACAAAAAAGGAAACAGCGACTACCGAAATAAGCGCGAGCATAATTTCAAGAGCCTCTATTCTCCCCCAAAGCGATAGGTACTTCTCGATAAAACGAATCCAGTGCCGCGTTTTGTTACTGTCTAGAAAATATTTCAACGCGACGAGCATGAGAAATACGGCGCCGAACGAATGTATAGCAGGAGCAGCGCTCTCTAAAAGCTTTCCGTAATGGGTGGGGTCAAAAAGCGCAATGGTGCCAATAAGCCATGGTGAGATGCCCACGACGAGGGAAACGATGAGCACGGGCAGGACGATACGCGTACCAAATACTGCAATAAAAATGCCCCACGTAAGAAAACGCCGCTGCCACTTCGCATTCATCTTCGTGAGCACCTTCGCGTTTACCACCGCGTTGTCGAACGAAAGTGTCACTTCCAAGATGACGAGAAGCACGGCAGTGAATAGCGCTGCTGTTCCGAGATAGTAGTACACGAGCCCAAGCCCCACGACAGAGATGAGCGCCGACACTCCGAAAAATTTTGCAATCGTCTCCATGCAATACGTCTAGAAAAAGGTTTCTCTATCAGATTGCCCCCTTATCCTCAGAAAAATAAATACGGGAGCGAGAAATTCCGAAGGCTTTCAGGCGTGTGATAAGAAAATGCTTCATTTCTTTTTCTCCTTTAAATCTTTTCACTTTCCCGTCAAGCAATACCGCCCACTGCCCCACGTCCCGCATCACGTCAGTCTTATTGAACACGAGATGCGTGACGCCATTCATGCGCACTGCCTGCTCTATAAGGTTCAAGTTCATCCAGTTGCACTGTCGCGGACGACCTGTTGTTGAGCCATACTCTTCACCGACGCGGCGGAGTTCCTCAAACACCGGATCTTTCGGTTCGAATTTCTTCGTGCCTACATAGGTTTCATACATCTTGGCAACACCCCACACGTGCCGTACTGATTGCGGTGGCAAACCGTTCAAGAGTGCGCCTGCGACGGTGCAATGGCTAGAAGTGACGAACGGATAGTCTCCCCAATCAATATCAAGTCCGAAACCTTGCGCACCCTCCCCGAGAATGACCACGTCTTTTTTATTGTAGAATTCTTCGTAGAGATCAATGAGGTAGGGTTTCAAGGCTTTTACATGCTCGGCGCGTACACCGGTGCGGGCATACTTGTCACGATACGCGGGACCATTCCCCCTCTTTGTGGTGCCGATTGCGACATCCACTGAATCCTCGTCTCGATGCGCGGCAGTGATAACGTGCGTGTTTTTCGCAACAAAAAGCTTGCCCTTTGTCTTGATGCCGCCTGCTTCAAGCATCTTTATCTCCTTCAAAAACTGAATGGGATCGATGACACAACCAGGACCTATGATTGAACGAACTCCCCAAAAGACGCCCGCAGGAACGTGATGGGTTATGAACTTCTTTCCTTTATGAAAAATAGTATGCCCGGCGTTACAGCCTCCGTTATACCGAAGTACATGCGTATATTTTTTCGTCTTACACAAAAAATGAGCTACTTTGCCCTTACCTGAATCGCCGTACTGTAAATCAACAATAATATCAGTCTCCACGTTGCAAAATGGTATCACTCTTTGCCCGCTCGCGCGACTCTAGTCGAGGGTTTTCTCCAGAGTGCCCCAAGGAACAGAGACACGCTCCACTAAAAGATACGCCCGCCCGATAATGGCACCGTCTGCAGTTTCTACGGAAACTCGCCAGCGACCAGGTGCCGGGTTCTCAATGAACGAATACCCCCTGTACCCCTCATGCCTACCCCCAAGAATAGGAAACGCTACCCTATTCTTTACAACCCAATCACCAGACTCCGAGTCAAAAAACTCCCACTGATGCACAATGTCTGCTCCGAAATGTGCGGGAGCGAAAACGGATGTGTACGCATAGGCTGCCTCTCCAGAAGTGAGATGCAGCGTAGTATCGCCAAGATTGAGCAAGCGTTCAAGCAAGGTGTGCGTTTCGTCCGTGGCAGTGTAGGTATCCCCTGTTTTCGTTATCGAATGATAGAGCCCAACACTCTTAAGTGAAAGAGGGATAGGCGGTATCAAATGCGTTACATAGAGAGCAAGCAAAAGTCCTCCGACAATAAACGCACCTCCAGCGATACGACCAGTGTTCTCGGTGAACGTGTGCGGCACGATAAATGCTCCTGTAAGAAAAAAGAGAAGAAAAGTTCCGAATGATAAACCGAGACTCCAGAGAAACGTAGGGAGCCCCAAAGACCCGAATAAAATAGGAACGGCGAGCGCAAAGAAAAGCGTGAGGTTCAGAAAAAAAAGCGTCGTCTGAAAAGGTATGCGATATTTCTCCAAAGAAAATATTTCGTTTCCGACAGCGGCAAGTGCGACGAGAATGAGAAAAGGCCAGCTCGCGAAAAGCGATCCGCTTGAAAAATATAAGACTAAAAATGCAGACAGTAGGTTTCCTGCTGCGTACTGATGAACGATGGGAAGCCAGGTCTGCACGCGCGATGTTTCCGATGATTTCGCACTCATTTGAGTTGCAAGAACAAGTATTGACCCGGCAACGATGACCAGATAGCCGGCAAGAATGATCTGACTCAGCTCAAGATTAATACTTCTGAATGTGATGATGTCAACGAGAAAGCCGAGCAGAAATGCTGCCGTAGCGAGATGACGTCGAGAACGATACAGGAAATCAAGGAAAATTTTTACTCGCGACATATATTTCTACTAGAGAACAATAGCAGATTAGGTTCTGTAGCCGAACGTGTTTTGCGAACTTCATGGAAATCACATTCAGGCTTTGTAGTATCCCCAAGATGCACTGTAAGCATCTGCTAGGTCATACGGCTTAGTGAATGATGGCTGTAGCTGAATCTATTCCTGTATTAGTTATGGAAAAGATTCGGGGTCGCCTCGTCATCCCCAGCTTACAGACCCATCTCTTTATCTATCTAACTTCTTAACATATGGCTAAAACATTAAATGCACTTCAGCGAAACGTGCTTGCGCTTGCAGCACTCCTCGCCCTTTCACTCATCGGCATACTATTCTTGCTTCCGGGTCAAGCGCACGCGGCATTCCTCGGCGGACAGTTGAGTCCTGGAGACAGCAATGCTGACGTGACAATATTGCAGACGTACCTTGCATCGGATCCAAGCATCTATCCCGAAGGATTGGTTACAGGATTCTACGGAACTCTTACCACAGCCGCAGTTGCGCGCTACCAGTGTGCAAACGAAATTGTTTGTACCGGAGACGCGGTAACGACCGGCTATGGTCGCGTCGGACCCAAAACTCTTGCGTCTATCAACGCACGTCTGAGTGGCGGATCCGTCGGAGCTTCGAGCGTCCCGTTCATCTCCTCGGTCGGCATCAGCACTGCTAAAAATAGCGCTACCATCTCATGGAATACAAATGAGGCTACACAGGGTAAGGTGTACTACAGCACTTCCCCAATCTCGCTCAGTGAGGAGAACGGGGTGCCAGGCAGCGTAGGCGTTAGCGGCAGCATCGCTTTGATGGACTCAGCGTTCCGCTCATCGCAGAGCGTCACCGTGTCTGGTTTGCAAGCCAATACGCTCTACTACTATGTCATCTACAGCAATAACGCAGCAGGAGGCGTGAGTGTGACATGGCCAAAGACGTTCACTACGACACCGTAAGCAAAAGCTTCTTCAGAAACTAGTGAATATAAACCCCCGCTCTCACGAGCGGGGGTTTATATTTTAGATACAGGGAATTGGGGTCAAGTTCCTAAGCTGGCAATGCTGGGTGCACTGCTCGAAGACTCCAGGTACACTTCATTTGCCGCGCAACAAAAAGACCGACGAGACGTCGGCTTTTCTGTTGGTCATCAAATGGGTGGCTACAGGGAATCGGCGTCAGCTCACTAAACTCGCAGACTCGTTAAGTGGCTCCTGCCCGGACTCGACCTTCGATTCTTTCGCTATCGCTTCAGAATCGGCTTCGCGGTCTCCGTCTTTCGATTCCCTGTAGCCACGTCAAAAATATAGTCATCAAACGCGTACGCGTTTTCTTCTTTATTTTTGGGTGGCTACAGGGAATCGAACCCTGATCGAGAGCTCCACAAGCTCCAGTGTTAACCGTTACACCATAGCCACCATGTGCGAACAAACGATAGAAAATCGCTCATTCTAGTGCGCAGGAGAAGACTCGAACTTCCAAGCCCTTGCGGGCGCTACCACCTCAAGGTAGTGCGTCTACCAATTTCGCCACCTGCGCAGGTGTTCGTATTCTAAGTACTTTTCAACCTTTTGCAAACAAAAAAGAGGCTTTACGCCTCTTTTGCTGCCTCCTTCTCTTCGTCGGTGACTGGCTCCGAAACTTCGATAGGTGCGTTATCGTTCGCAGCCGATGCTTCAGCTGCAGCTTTTTCTGCCGCGACTACTGCTTCCGCAGCAGCGGCATCTTCAAGTGCTTTTGCCTCGGCAGCGGATGCTGCTTCAGCCGCTTCGCGATCACTACCGGTAGTCAAAGAGACAAGTGTCATCTTGCGAAGCTGACGGCGCATCTCGCGCGAGACCTTATCACGGATGTAATAGAGCTTCGCACGACGTACCTTGGAACGACGCACAATATCAATCTTATCTATCATCGGAGAGTAGAGCGGGAATATCTTCTCGACGCCGACGCCAGAGAGGGTCGCACGAACCGTGAAGGTAGCGCCAGCTTCAGTGCCGTGCTTTCGTGCGAGCACCAAGCCTTCGAACATCTGAATACGGGTCTTGCCCTTTTCCTGGATTTTCTGATGCACGCGAACGACGTCGCCAGCCCGAATATCAAGCTTTTTGCGCTCTTCTACGTTTACTGAAGAAATAGTTTTGAGATCAATTGCTACTGCCATAGTGTCGAAAAATAACACGGGGGCGCTGTTTTAGCAACGGGGCGCCCTATTCCAGGGCTCCTAGCTCTTTTTCAGCATGAACAAAATCCGCTGGAAGAGGTGCCTCGAAAGTCCGCCGCTCTCCGCTTGGGAGAGTAAGTGTGAGTGACAGAGCATGGAGTGCAAGACGCTCAAAGCCAAGGGCATGCCCGCGCTTAGGCGCATACAGTGAGTCGCCAACTATAGGATGCTGCAGCGCTTTGAAATGCACTCGAATCTGATGCATCCTTCCAGTCTTCGGCTTCGCTTCCACGTACGAGAATCCTCCAGCCGCTTTCAATCTAGTCCAAGCAGTCAATGCATCTCTTAAGGGTGCCTTTGCCCCTCGCTCGGCTGAGCGGCGCCTGAAGTCAGTCTTTGAGCGACCGATGGGAAGCGCAATGATTCCATTTTCTTCTTTTAACTCCCCCCACAAGAATGCCCGATATGTTTTTTGTATCTCTCGCTCTTTGAATTGTTCTTTTAAAAAGAAAAAAGCCTTTTGATTCTTAGCGAGCACGATAACCCCTGAGGTTTGCTTATCGAGCCTGTGCACGATGCCAGGTCTATCAACGACCGTGCCGTTGGTGAGCACCAAAGGCTCCCCTACTCCCTGGGCTTTCGGGACACGCGCCATAAACCAATCAGCGAGAGTTTTTTCTTCTCTCTTGCCATCCCGATGAACCGACATGCCAGCGGGTTTACAGAGCACCATGACGTCATCATCTTCAAAAATTATTTGCGGATTCATATGAAATAGCAGGAAGCGCCTGATACGTCTCTCTACAACCTACCACTTCTCCTTAAACCCCGCGTCGTCTTTCTCGGGAAGCGAATTCTGCAAGGATTGCATCGAACTCAGCTTTTTCAAAAGCTGGCCACTTGGTGTCAGTAAAAAAGAGCTCGCTATAGACCGACTGCCATGTAAGAAAATTGGATAGACGTTTATCCCCTCCTGTGCGGATAATAAGATCGGGGTCGGAGAATTCTCCACCCCAGAGAGCCTTGCGGAATGCTTGCTCGTCCACGCTCGGGATTCCCTGAGCTAAGAGCGTATTAACTCCTACAACGATTTCAGCTCTTCCTCCATAAGACAGGGCAACAATAAGCGTTCCTTTTGCGCCACTCTTTGTGCGCTCTTCCAATTCAATCATTTTTTTCTGGAGACTCGAGGGGACTCGCTCGCGCTGACCTATGAATCGTATGCGAGCGCCCTTCTCCACAAGCTCATCAACCTCCGTACCAAAAGTGTTTTCGAAAAGCTTCATCAGGTAATCAATCTCTTCGGAAGTACGATTCCAATTTTCTGTCGAGAATGCGTAGAGAATCAATTCCTTCACACCAACTTCTTGTATCCAAGAGACAAGCTCTTTTACTTTCTCAAGACCGCGTTTATGCCCCTCAAAGCTTGGGAGCCCATGCTCCCTCGCCCAACGGCGATTGCCGTCCATGATGATTCCGATTGATTGAATGGGTTTCATGTAACTACGGATAGAGAAACTCGCGTGCGATCGTTATAGTTTCCGACACAATACCTCACTTGTGGGCGATGCAGGACTCGAACCTGCGACATCTTCAGTGTAAATGAAGCGCTCTACCAACTGAGCTAATCGCCCATTTTCTTATTATGCCCTCAAACCAGGGTTTGTGTAAATGAAACGACTATCCGCACCAAAAATAAACGCATCTGGTACTATAGCCTCATGATTCACAACAGCCGCAGAAAAAGTTGGTCTGGGTTTAATTAAGGTATTCTGCACGCTCGCATTCCGCGAGTATATTTTATTTATTGATCTATCTTACGTACGAGTATCTAACTGGATATATGATTCAACTCTCTGAAAAAGCATTTAGGAAACTGATGATAGCGCTTGCGGTCTATCTTGCCGCTCTATTCTCAGCAAACACGCTTGGTCTCAAGATTATGCCGTTCTTACTCGGTTCGCATCTGTCAGTCGCGGTATTTTCCTTCCCTATCGTCTTTCTTATGACCGACATCATCGGAGAAGTCTACGGCAAGAAAGTGGCTAAACTCTTCGTGCTCGCCGGATTCATCGCGACAGCGCTTTTTATTGGATATTCCTTCCTCTCTCTTGCAATGCCTTGGTCAGATGCGGGTCTCTGGGCAAAAGACGGCTACAATCAGATTTTCGGAATCTCAGTTCGCATCGCCATAGCTTCACTCGTTGCCTTCATTATCGCTGAATACCAGGACGTCATCTCTTTCTTCTTTTTCCGCAATCGGTTCGGTGAGAAACATTTCTGGCTTCGCTCCACACTCTCTAACATCTGGTCGCAGTTCTTGGATTCAGCAATCTTCATGGTTATCGCCTTCGCAGGAATCTATGCAACCCCTACTCTAATCAGCATCATCATCACGTGGTGGCTCTATAAGGTGGCTATGGGAATTCTCTATACCCCCCTTTCGTATCTCGGCATGTATCTTCTTCGACACGGTGAGACAGAAAAAACCATCACTCCGTAATGCACGCTTCATAGGTTACGTCGCATCTTCGATTGACGGACGTATTTCTCTTGCAGCAAAAAAACGCCCCGACTGGACGAGTGCGGAAGATTGGAAATTCTTCCAGAACAAACTCGCTCTATCGGACGCGGTAGTCGTAGGGCGCAATACCTACGAAGCAGCTAAAACACGCCTTCAGAAAAGAAATACATACGTGCTTTCAAGCAAGGTCAAAAACCCTGTGCGTCGAGGACATGTTACGTTTGTGAACCCGAAGCGCACAGATATCGCCACACTCCTTAAGGGTTACAAAAACGTTGCAGTGATAGGCGGTGCGCGCGTGTACCAAGAGATGCTCGATAAGAATTTGCTTGATGAACTCTACCTCACTATAGAGCCACTTGTGTTTGGTCGTGGAACCCCGATGTTTGCGGGTGGTTCCAAAACACGAAAATTCAAACTGGTATCAGTAAAAAAACTAAATGCGACGGGCAGCATACTTCTTCGCTATCAAGTGATACGATAACCGCCTGTGAAAATCACACCGATAAAGACACGCATCTTCAAGAATGAAGAAAATCTCTCCGAGTTCATTATCGAGCATATAAAAAAGATTCCCGATGAAGCAATACTCGTCATTGCTTCTAAAATCGTCGCCCTCTCAGAAAACCACCTTGTTCAACATTCGAACGTTGAACAAGGTGGTGAGCGGTTGATAAAAGATGAGAGCGTATGGGCAATTAAATCCGGGAACATGTGGCTCACCGAGAAAGACGGAATGATTATGGCGAATGCCGGTATTGATGAATCAAATGCAGATGGAGGAATTATCCTATTGCCTGAAGATAGCTTCGATTCAGCGAAAGTTTTGCGACAAACGCTCAAAAAGAAATTCGGGTTGAAGCACCTTGGCATCGTAATCACCGATAGCGCACTCATGCCTCTTCGCGCGGGAGTGGTCGGCGCAGCTCTTGGTTATGCTGGTTTCAAAGGAGTTCGTGACTATCGTGGCAAGAAAGATATTTTCGGACGCACACTCAAGATGTCCCGCACTAATATTGCAGACAGTCTCGCAACTGCAGCAACATTGGTTATGGGCGAAGGGGCAGAGCGACAACCGCTCGCCGTTATCTTGGATGCGCCAGTGGAGTTCAGTGAAAAAATCAACCGGGAAGAGACACAAATCGCAGCGAAAGATGATATCTTTTGGCCGTTGTTGAAAAGAAGAAAAAAGTCTTAAGATTGGTGCCCCCTGCAGGAATCGGCGTCAGCTCACTAAGCTCGCGGACTCGCTAAGTGGCTCCTGCCCGACCTCGCCTCCTTCGGCAAGCTCAGGATGGCTCCGGTTTTCGATTCCTGGCGCACGCAAAGCAGTTTGCGTGCTCAGTGTGCACTTGCTTCGCAAGTGCCCCCTGCAGGAATCGAACCTACATCGACGGCTTAGAAGTCCGCAGCTCTATCCATTGAGCTAAGGGGGCGTGGTTGAGAGGAAATGATACCTCAGTACAAGCTTATTTTCGAGAGATGAAAACTCTACTGCCCCGCCAGTGGGATTTTGGGAACGACACTGCTACTCCCGGCTGGGTCAACAATCGGCAAGAGAGGCTCCCTATCTGCCTCATAATTCGCCTTGCGTGCACGATAAGCATTGAGAACTGATTGAATCTCACCTTCAGTTATTGTTTGCGCCGGAAACGATACGGTCTCCGTGTGGACGATAAACCCTGACTGTATGCCGAAGAACAGGTACGCCGCGTAGCAGATGAAGATGATGAGCGGGATGAATAAGAACATAAGTGTAAGAAACCAATCGCGACTAGGATTCGGTCGTGCAAATGACACTAAAAAATCAGAGATTTTCTGGAAACGATTCATGGTGTTGGTGTTTTCTCCTTTATGAAGTCAACAGCAAATGTCGCAAACCACATTTTATTATCTGACGCTTCAAATGATGCCGTTACGAGACGGGACGCTTCTGGAAGAGTTTCAATCGCAGAGGCAAAATGCGAGAGAGCCCCAAGAGAGCCTCGGGCAGAAAAAATAACACGAACGGGTTCATGGTACGTCCAGCTGGCGGGTAGCACCGAAACGGATCCAATCGTTGCTTGCACGCCCTCGCGCTTCGCAGTAGCTTCAATTGCATCAATGAGACGAACTGAATCACTGTCGGGCACTATGAACGTCGCAAGCTCAGTGTTACTTGACGCTGTTTCAGCGATCAATACATCCGCGCGGCGCAGCGCTTGATCGCGCGCATCGCTAGAAAATGAACTTTCCTTTGCTTTCCCGATAGTCGTGACAAATCCGGAAATGCGCATACTGAGGTATACATAACAGCCAAGTGCTCCGACGAGAAGAATGAGACCAATTAAGAGCGGGGTGAATTTTTTCATAGAGCGTTCGCATCAAACGTGAACGGTATCGAAAAATCCAAATCTGTCCCATTCACCAAGTCCGATATCGGCACTACCGCTCCACTAAAAAGACTCCCGTCTTCCAGTTTTTTACCGAAGTTCACGAGGGCAACACGCGTCTTCGCTTTTCCAGAAACAGTGATGTCTCCTGTTTTGGAGCCAGTGAAAGCGAGGGAAATACTCCGGATTTGTATATCGTCCGATACTCCGGTCGTGAGGTTAGAGAGTACGAGTGCGGTGGTTTGACTGCGCTCGTATTCTTTAAGAAGTGCCAGGCGCTCTTTCAAAAGTGAAACCTGTCGAACAATCCCTGAAGATTGATAGAGTTTTACACTCTCTGCGGACGCATCCAGTGCACGAACAGCAGCCTTGGCTTCGCTTTCTGCCAGGAAATACGATGGTGTGAGAAAAGCGATACCAACAATGCACACTGCGACCAGTACGAAAACGGCGGCACTCAAAAGCCCCGTGTAATAACGAACACGAAGCTCTCTCTGTTCTTTTGCTCCGAGAAGATTCACCATGGTAGTGTGCGGCTGCCGCGAATCGCCAAACCAATCGCGGTTGAATATTCGAGCGATTTCTGAAACTCCATCGGAGGCACGTAACTATCGAGCGAAAATGCATTCGTCCATACGTTCGCGACCACCACAGGCACTCGAAGGAATGTCTCGAGGTATTCCGGGAGCCCTCTCAAGTTCGCATTGCCTCCGCATACCAATACTTTTTCTATCGGGAGTCGCGTTATCCCATCAGCAAAGGAAACATTCCAATCACTCAGATTTCTTGCAATCTCATCTTTCATAACCGAAACCGTCGTCATGAGCGCCTCTACGACACTCATGTTCTCTTTGCTCATAAGAAATCCTTTTTCATTCTTCATCTTTTCTGCTGCCACTTCATCGACATTAAGATTTTTCATGATGACATTCAAAAGTGCGTCTCCTCCCATGTCTAGGCTTGCCGTGAACGACACCACGCCATTATCAGCAACAGCGATGCGTGTCGTCTGCCTGCCGAGATCAACAATCATTACTACTCGTTTCCTATCCTCTTCGTTGAGCGCTGCACGCGCAAGCGCTTGAGACTCTACCTCGAGCGATCGCAGTGTAATACCTGCGTCATAAAACAAGCTGGCATAGGCATCGACCATGCGTTTCGCATAGGCGGTGACTGATACAATCGTACCCGCTTGGACTTGACGTGCTACTTCGAAATCAAATATTGTCTCCGCAGGCGAGAGAGGCACGTGCGCCTCAAGTCCAAATTCTATGAGAGACCGGATGTCCCGTTCGGTTCCTGGTACAAGCGTCTGGTAGAGATAGGCTTTCCGTTCTGGGATGCTTGCGGTAGCGCTGCGAATCCCATGACGGAGCCGATAAGAGCGTAAGATGTCGACGACGGCATCGCGTTTTTCTATATCGCCATCGACGATAATGCCCTTTGGGAGTGGAGTTTCATTAAACGACTCCACGCGAAGCCCAAGTGGAGTCTCTTTCAGGAAAACATATTTGATAGAGTTTCCGGAAACATCAACGCCTGCTGCCGGCATAGTAACCACAGTTGGTGGCGGAAATACCGAAAGCACACTCGCGCGAAATGACATACTCTCTATTATATAGTCGTTCCCTTCTCTGTTGCTCACTATTCCCTCTTGGGCGCTCTCAGCGGATGCGACTTCCTGGATCAACAAATCTAGTCGGCGATAAGAGTGCGAACGTATTCCCTTCACCAACAGCAAGAAGCATTCCGTTCGAAACCTGACCGCGGATAACGCGCGGCTCCAAATTTGTTATGAAAGGAAATTGCCTGCCGATAAGATCAGCGGGCGCAACATATTCAGCGATACCAGAAAGAATTTGGCGCGGTGTCTCTTCGCCGAAATCAACTTCCAAACGCAACAATTTATCAGTATCAGGAACATGCTCAGCGGAGAGGATGGTACCAATCTTGATTTCAGCACGCTTGAAATCATCTAGTGAAAGAGACATAGATTTATTTTCTGCTCCGTTCTATAAAACTATTAAGAATTATAGCTGCTGCTTTCGCATCTACAAACGTATCATCGGAATCACGCCTAGCCTCAACGGAGCTATAGAATTCTGGTTCATAAACAACTTTCATTCCGGTTGCCTGCTCCAAATCGTTCACAAATCGGCGGGCGGGCGTCATAACTGCATTATCATTGCCATCCTTATCCTTTGACTCCCCCACCACTACCTCCGTAATATTTTCGCTTCGTATGAGTTCAACTAGCGTAGGAACGAGAGTGCGGTCACTCGGGAAAACTGCTTTAGCAAAAGCGACAGAGCCGGACTCGTCGGAAACCGCAACGCCAACGCGTTTCGTGCCATAGTCTATACCCATGAGCTTAGACACCGTAGTAGAGGCAGTATAGCGCGTTGCCAGTCGACAGCGAACGGGTTACGATAGTTATATGTTCGGTTTCAACGTCGTGAGCTGGAATCTCTGGATTATTCTCGCTATCCTCTGGACTCTTCCGTGGAAAGGCTATGCCCTATGGCTTGCTGCGAGGAACAATCATCCGCGTTGGTTCATCGCGCTTCTTTTGCTCAACACTGTTGCAATTCTTGAAATAATCTATATCTTCGCAATAGGCCGCAAGGCTGCGAGAAAGGGACCGGATACCACCTCCGCCCCAAGTTCGTAGACTCCCGGAGGAGTCGCATAGTGGTCTAGTGCACCTGTCTTGAAAACAGGCGTGGGGTGACCCACCGAGAGTTCGAATCTCTCCTCCTCCGCAATGATTCGTAAAAAGCCAGCACTGCGGTTCTTTGAATATTGGTGATTATACTTACTAAACACTTATGCAGAACCCGCAAAGATCCTACAACGGAATCGTCATCAAAGGCGAGAACACCGGGACGCGACTTGGTTTCCCGACAGCAAATATCCCGCTCGAAGACATGGGGGTGGACGGCATTTACGCCGCAACGGTCACCGTGGACGACATAGTGTACGAAGCGGGTGTGTACGCAAACCAGCGTCGCAACATTCTTGAGGCGCATCTATTGGATTTTTCGGGTGATCTTTATGGGCAATCAATCACTATTACTCTCTACGAAAAAATCAGGGAAGAAAAAGAATTTGGCTCATTTGCTAATGAAGCTGAACTTTCTCAGACAATTGCGCAAGATATCAAGCGTGTACGTGCATATTTCAGAAAATCCTGATAGCGCGCTATTCTTGCAGGATGGATATATTTAAAAAATACGCCCCGTTTATGGTTCTGTTCGCAGCGATGCTGTGGGCAACTGACGCGCCTTTTCGCGTCCATTTGACACACGAGCTTTCAAGCAGCTTCATTGTTCTCGCTGAGCATTTTATCGCCGTTCTTTTTATTCTTCCCATATTGATTTTCAATCTTGCGGAACTCAAGAAATTGAGACTGAAAGAGTGGTTCGCGGTCCTTTTTATCGCTATCGGCGGAAGCGCTTTGGCGTCGGTTGCGTTCACGCAGGCGTTCCATTATCTAAATCCGTCAGTGGCGATTCTGCTGCAAAAACTGCAACCATTCATGGTCATCGGCTTGGCAGCAGTCGTTCTTAAGGAAACGCTGTCTCGTCGCTTTTGGCTCTTTGCCACTGTGTCGCTTATAGGCGCCTACCTCATCTCATTCCCCAACTTCATTCCTCAGACATACCCGGGCGAGACATTCAACGCCAACCTAGTTGGCGTGGGTCTCGCGCTCATCGCTGCATTCTTCTGGGGCGCGTCGACCGTATTTGGAAAAGTCGTACTGAACAAGACAAACTTTAAGGTCATGACGGCACTGAGGTTTTCAGTGGCATTCGTGTTTCTTATCTTCTTGAATATGGCTCAGCATTCATTCCCAGTATGGAGTTCCATCACGTCCACTGATTACCTCTTCATATTCATCATCGGCATGACTTCGGGGGTCGTCTCTCTCTTTATCTACTACAAAGGGTTGGAGAACACGCGCGCATCTGTCGCCACTTTGGCAGAACTGGGATTTCCTCTTGCTGCGGTCATCGTAAACTGGCTATTCTTGGATGCTGTTCTTCTGCCAATGCAAATCTTGGGTATCGCCATTCTACTCGGAGGTGTGTATGGTCTTGCAAAATATAATAGAGAAACCGAGGCGATTAGCGCCACGTGACGAACATGAGAAGAATTTTTCTGCTCTAAACTCTAAAGAGCGTTTCTCCAGCTCTTCTTTCTATTTCTTGAATGGATTTGTTGCGATGAATTATCTCGTCATTACGAACTGATCTGAAAAAATCATATTGATTCTTAGAATCGCGCCCGTACCACTCCAGGTAAGCGCTATGAATTGGTTTTTTCTTAAGCTCCTCCTCATTAGCACGTAGGAAACGATCGTATTGCTCAAAAGCATGCGCTTCGAACAGGTAGTTTAATTCAAATGCGTACCGCGCATTTAACAAATACAGCCAGTATGCTATCCAAAAATAAAGGAAGGCGAAAATCATCGGAATGACCGTATGCAAAAACACGTTTGCTTTTTGTACCTCCTTTGCAAGAGTTGAGATAACAACAACATGCATGGTCTCGTTGTCTTTCGCTATGCGTGCAAACTTAGCAAGAGCAGAGAGGCGCATTGCCTTTTCTTCATTGCGATAGAACATCGTAAGAAATGTGAAAGCGGCGGAATCCCATGAATGGTAGGGTACGCGAGCAATTACCTCAATTGCTCTGAACTTCAGATACGAAGGTTCTTTCCCATACACGACGTTCGCACACCCAACGAGTAGGCGCCCGAGGATGCGCGGAAGAAAGTGGGGTTTATAGTCATCATAGGGTCGTTTGTATTCTTGGAGGACTTCGGGGTCATTGAGCTTAGTGTTCAGATCCTCAAGCGCTTTATCATGATATTCCATAGGGTGCATTGTAAACTACTCGGCTAAAAGAAAGGCATAAACGTATACTTCTAAAAATGGCATGATACCTCATGCGGTAGGAACGACTTTTTGCAAACCTTTGTTCATTACTTTAGCTCACGGGGTATACTGGGCGGAATGGAAAACCAGGTACTCGTGAGCTGGCAGGCGCGGGAATATGAATTCCGCCCTAAGGAGCGGCAATGGTATTGGACGATAGGCATCGTCGCGATTGGTGCGGCTGTTGCTGCGTTCATTTTGAGAGACTACCTCTTCTCGCTCATCGCCATCATAGGCGGTTTCGCAGTAATGTTGATTGGTTCAAAAAAACCCTCAAAGCACAATTACAGCCTCTCAGAAAAAGGACTCTCCATTGGCACCCATCTCATTCCCTACTCCTTAATGACTAGGTTTTCCATCCGTGAAGATGAACCGAGAAAACTCAGTGTAGAAACAAAAAGGTTGACCGGCACCGTTAGCGCCCCATTGGGAGACGCCGATTACCGTCAGATACGCACTGAACTCAAAAATAGAAACATAGAGGAAGTTGAGGTCTTGGACTCATTTATAGACCAAGTCGTTGGCGGCATGGGGCTTTGAGCAACAGTCCGTGTTTTTTTGGCGTTTTGTGGTAGATTTGTGGGACTGCTTGGGGAAGTAGGCGCTCCCGTAAGCGAAGCTTTCGAGAGCGTGTCCTGAGAAAATACGCTGACGCTTTTTTGCTCAGTCGGGTCGGAACGAAAGAGTGCTTTCGTTTGCCCCTTCTTCACAAAAGCCGCGCTTTGCGCTATTTTCCTAAGAGACTATGCTCCCGTCGTTCAATGGATAGGACATATCCTTGCGGAGGATACGATGTGGGTTCGATTCCTGCCGGGAGCACAAGTACAAAAACAAGCTGCGCAAGCAGCTATTTTTGTTTGTGCTCCCGGAGCACGACAACTGCTTGTCGTGCGTCAGAAATCGAAAACCGGAGCCATGTCGCCTTTGCGACAGGCGAGGTCGGGCAGGAGCCACTTAGCGAGTCTTCGAGCTTAGTGAGATGCGCCGATTCCTGCCGGGAGCACAAATACAAAAAACTCCAGACAATTGTCTGGAGTTTTTTGATTTTAATTACTTGCTGGAGGATTTCTTGAGGAGCGCGGAGAGTCGAGCCTTCTTTCTTGAAGCCGTGTTTTTCTTTATAACACCGCGCTTTGCTGCTTTATCTATAACACTATAGGCTTTCGCAAGCTCGGCCATCTGTTCTTTTTTATCCTTCCCTACAAACGTTCGAGTTTGCTTAACCCCCTCTGCCATCGCACGCTTACGACGGATATTGAAAACGCGCTTCCTCAAAGATGCGCGATGTGCCTTTTTCGCTCCTTTTGTGATTGCCATTGAAAGGTACTTTAGCCTAAAATATCGCTCTCTGCAAATTGCGTCGCCTCTTCATCGACCAGTGTTAGAATAGCTCCATGATTGGGTCTTTGGACGGGGCAGTGCGAGGAATCATTCGAGATAGCGTCATTCTTGAAATAAATGGGGTCGGCTACCGCGTTGCGGTACCGATAGCAACTCTCACGGGCGCGAAAGAAGGAAATAAACTTTTCCTTTGGACGCACCTGGCTGTACGCGAAACTGCCCAAGATCTCTACGGATTTGAGACGCAAAATGAGCTTTCGTGGTTCGAGCTTCTTCTTACTGTTTCTGGGATCGGACCCAAATCAGCGCTTGGCATCATGAATACTGTCGATGCGAAGTCCTTGGAGCAGGCGATTGCTAGGAACGATGCGTCCATACTTTCAAAATCATTTGGTATCGGTAAAAAAACAGCAGAAAAGATAGTCCTGGAATTGAGAGAGAAAGTCGGATCCATCGAAGACAAGGGGGGGGAGAGCGGTTCCGACGGCGATGTGGTGGATGCGCTCGTAGGCTTAGGCTATTCGCTCCGTGAGGCACGAGATGCGGTGCATGCGGTATCAAAAGAACTCGTTACGCCCGAGAGTCGACTCCGAGAAGCGATTCGCATTGCATCGCGTTCCCGTTAGAACTCATGATGAACGTCCTGAAAAAAACGCTCCAGAGTATCATCCCGCCTTTCATCTTTTCTCACTTGCTGGCAAGCTATCACTTCATTCTTTCCTGGGGCGCCGCACTCATGTATGGATTTCCTTCCCGGGGACTCTTCGTTATCGGTGTGACTGGCACGAAAGGAAAATCATCCGTCTCCGAAATGATGAATGCAATTCTTGAAGAAGCTGGATATCGCACCGCACTTGCAAATACGATCCGTTTCAAAATAGACAAGAATTCGCGAAGAAATCTTTTCAAGATGACCATGCCTGGCAGAGGCTTCTTGCAAAAGTTTTTGCGAGAAGCCCGTGACGCAGATTGCACGCATGTAGTCCTTGAAATAACCTCTGAAGGTGCTCGGCAATTCAGAAATAATGGGATCGACCTCAACGCTCTTATTTTCACGAATATCGCTCCCGAACATATCGAGTCACATGGCTCGTATGACGCGTACAAGCGCGCAAAACTTGCTATCGGCATGTCTCTGGTACGCTCACCTAAACGCCCTCGCACACTAGTAGCGAACGCTGAGGATGAGGTTGGGAAAAAATTCCTTGCGCTTCCCGTGGATCGCGCACTCCCTTTCCGTCTTGAGGATGCGAAGCCGTATCAAGGTTTAGAAAATAAAATTTCCATGACCTGGAGTGATGTTACTTTTGATGTGCCATTCCCCGGAACGTTTACCATTCTAAACGCGCTCGCAGTCAGCACGCTCGCTCGTTCGCTTGGCATCAGCGCAGAAGTTGTTGGGCGGGCACTCCAACATATGCAGCCCATCTTGGGGCGAGTGGAGAGAATAGAAGCCGGTCAAAAGTTCACAGCCGTCGTGGACTATGCGCATACCACTGACTCTCTCATTGCTCTCTACGGCGCTTTCCCGCGCGCGCGAAAAATCTGCGTTCTTGGAAATACTGGCGGCGGACGGGACACCTGGAAACGCAAGGAAATGGGGGCTATTGCAGACAAGACGTGCGACACGGTGATTCTCACCAACGAAGATCCGTACGACGAAGATCCACTGAAAATCGTTGAGGCGATGGCAGAAGGCATGGCTCGACGGCCCCTTATAATCATGGATCGCCGTGAAGCTATTCGGCGAGCACTAAAGGAAGCGCGAGCGGGAGACGCAGTCTTAATAACTGGAAAAGGAACCGACCCTTACATAATGGGTGCGCGCGGAACAAAAACCCCGTGGTCAGATGCCGATGTCGTACGAGAAGAACTCAAAAAACTTTTGCGAGAAAAATCTTTAACTGATGAGAGGTAGTACTATGTGATTATGGATGATCCAAAATCAGATCTTCTCATCGTCATTCTTCTTTTAATCGCGCTTGGCATTGCGTGGGTATGGACCGGAGGACCAAGCAAACCAATGGCACACCAGGGCGGACTCTTCAGCGCACCATGGCCTTTAGGAAAGGGCGGTAATGCATACACGGTGCCGAGCATTCCACTTGGAACAGGCGACGAATCAAATTCGGTAAACGAGGATACTAATCAGAATTCCAACAATTCGCAGACAAAAACAAGCGTGTTTGACTACTTCTTCGGATACCGCCCAGGCACAGGCTACGTGGCAGACCCGAGCCCCTCTCCCTATGCATCATATGTACGCCTCGACAGTGGAAACGCCACGAATGCTGACCCGAAACAGGAGTATGTTTCGATTCGCGTTTCGGGTTCGCTTCAAAGCAGCATCACCATTACCGGATGGACACTGCAAAGCAGCACCAACAGCCTCAAAGTCACCATCGGCTCCGCCGCACAGATTCCCGCCTTGGGCGACGTAAACACGAACGCGCCAATCACGCTTGGCTCCAATAGCACTGTCTATGTCACCACAGGATTCTCGCCTAACGGAGCATCCTTCCGCACAAACGAATGCACCGGATATTTCGAACAGTTTCAAGATTTCTCCCCTACGCTCCCAATGGAGTGCCCCCGCCCGCGAGATGAAATGTTTCTTTTTCCTGAAAAGACTGCTGGAAACGCAGAGTGTGAAAATTTCATCAACTCACTCCGTCAGTGCACACTCACCGTTACAGAAATCCCCGGCAAAATTGGTTCATCATGTCAGGACTTCATTCTGAATAATCTTTCATACAACGGGTGCATCTTGAAACATAAGAATGATCCGAATTTCTATCGAGACGAGTGGCGAGTCTTTCTAAATCGCAATCAGGAACTTTGGAGTAACAGCCACGACCGAATACTTCTCCTTGATGAGAACGGAAAATTAGTTTCTGCAGTGTCGTATTAGACTAGCGGGATTTTTTCTTTAGCTCCCATCCGCGCGGGTCAATATCAACACGCTTGTCCCCTTTCCCTTTTTCTTTCGGCGTAACAGTCATTAGACCTTTGTAAGGGTGAACCTCAGCAATATAATCGAAGGCACTATCGGGGTGAACAACGGTTTTCCCGGTCCTGATTTCCTTAGAGTTCAGATAACCAATGCGTTCAGACCTTTGCCCCCCAAGATGGTCTCGTTTGTATTCCTCTCCCATAGTCGAGCGATAGTATCCTGCTGAACCTAGCCCGTCAATGATTCAGCTGCCTTGAAAAGAATGATGCCGGCAGCGACAGAAACGTTAAGTGACTCTTTCTCGCCTCGCATAGGAATTTCCACAACCTCATCACACTGCTTCAGCAGCAGAGGTGACACGCCCAAAACCTCATTCCCGAAGATGACGGCAATGGGAAACTTCGGTCGCCATTTTGCGTAAGAGATTGCGCGAGGAGATTGCTCCGCCGCCACAATGTCTACTTTACTTTTCTTCAGTTTTTTTATGAGAGCGCTGATATTTTTACAGGATTCCCAGGCAACCGAAAGCTCTGCGCCGAGCGCGGTTTTTGCTATTTTCCCGTCAGTGCGCCCGAATCGGTCAAGCGGGGTTGGCGTATAGCCGGTGAGATAGATTTTGCCTACTCCTGCTGCATCAGCCGTACGAAATATGGCACCCACGTTTTGGGCACTCCGAATGTTATGAAGAATAATAGAAATGGGAGCGGGCACTTGATTCACAGGCATACCGTAACATTTTGGGAGCGGTTCCTCTACGTGATACCATTTGGCGAATGGAGAGCCTCTTCCCTTCCCTTTTTACTTTTAGTTTCTTTGCGCCACTGATACTCCGCGTTGCACTCGCGTTTGTATTTTTTGAAGCAGCCAGAGGCACTTGGAAAGGAGAGAAGAAAGGAAAACTAGCTTCCTTCACCTCAGGCATTTTAGGTATTGCACTTATGCTCGGGGTATTCACCCAGCTCGCCGCAATTTTAGGAATCGCAAAAATCATCGTGCTTACTTTCCAGAAGCACGTCCCATCGATATTCCACAAGCGCGCATTCGCACTTCTTGTCGTTGCAATTCTAATTTCCCTGATACTCACTGGTCCCGGCGCAATTGCGATTGATTTACCATATTAGTCCGCGCTGGACGAAGTTAGAACCTGTTTGACTTACGCTAACAAACGTAAGTTAGTCCGACATAACTGAGACTAGAGGTTGGAACGGTTTTGGCAGTGAACTTTGACGGCTCAGACCCATTCAAGCGAAGTTTGATTCGGGGACTACCTGAATGGTAGTGTGGAAGAACTATGGCAGCCGCATTCTCCAGGGAAACACCCTCTGCGCCCAGTTTGACCGGAATGGAAGATTGGAAATGGCAAGAAAGAGACGTCGACCGCTGGTCTCGGGAACAAACGATCAAGCGCTCCTATCGGGATGAAGTCGTTGGCAAGATCTTAGAGCTCGGCGGGAAATTCGAACTTCATCAATACGGGGCGCTCTCTCAGGATCCGAAGCGCTACCCCCTCTATCTTTTAAAATCCCCGAATTTTTCTCCCGCTAAAAAAACGGTCTTGATCACGGGTGGCGTACACGGTTATGAAACCAGTGGCGTTCATGGCGCGCTCGGATTCCTCGAGGGCGCGGCTTCCCAGTTTGACGGAAAATTTAATTTTGTGTGTGCGCCTTGCATCAGTCCGTGGGCTTACGAGACGGTTAATCGTTGGAATGCGCGCGCGTTCGACCCGAACCGTTGGTTTCGTGACGGGAGCCCGGTGGAGGAATGCCGGCTTTTCTTGAACGCGATGAAAGAGGTTCGACCCTTCGCGCATTTTGATCTGCACGAAACGACCGATACAGACAATACCGTTTTCCGACCGGCGAAAGCCGAGCGGGATGGAAAGGCCGAGGAGTGGTCGGAGATTCCCGATGGATTTTACGTTGTCGGCGATACCGAGAATCCACAGGCGGATTTTCAGAAAGCTATTATCGAGTCGGTAAGCAAGGTAACTCACATCGCTAAAGCTGATGAGAATGGGAACATTATCGGAGCCCCGCTCGAGCAAGAGGGAGTGATCAACTATGATGTGAAGAAGCTCATGTTGTGTGCTGGCTTTTCAGACGCCGCATATACTATGACCACAGAAGTCTATCCCGATAGCTCCCGGGCTACCGACGAAATCTGCATCAATGCTCAGGTCGCCGCTGTCGCGGGTGGCTTGAAATATCTTTTGAGCCGGGAAGAAGCCGGTTGATGCGTCCGCGCTTAAGGAAAGAATCAGTCCGCCCGCCTGGGCTCGAACCAGGGACCCACTCCTTAAAAGGGAGTTGCTCTACCAACTGAGCTACGGGCGGTAGTGAGAAGGAAAGTGTCTGCGAAGCAGTGTTTTTGAAACGGAGAGACAGAGGAAAGCTTTGCTTTCATTCTGGCTCGACGAAACAAAAACAAGAGCGTCAGCGAACTTTCTTCGAGTGACCCGTCCGAAATAAAAGCTTTGCTTTTGTTACGGGCGCGGATTCGTTTTTTCCTCTCTTGGTCTTCCGCGCATGAGCTTTATGCTCTTGGGCAGATTCGTGGATTATGCTCTAAAATCGTGAGTTTTTCCAGTCAGACATCACTTCTTCAACAAAAACGCCTCCAGCAAATCCCCCAAGTTCCCTCCTCCAAGCCGGGATTGATGCACCATGCGAACTAATTCGCGCGATATCTCTTCACAGCCCGCCTCTCCTAAACGAGCCCCCGCTTTCTTTGTTTTTGAATAAACGAAGGGCTTTAAGCCTGCCTCGCTGGCTGTTTTTGCTTTCGATGCAAGAACCATCGCGCGCGCCTGCCACATAAGGATCCCGTGAATCTCTTGGGGCTCTGAACCAGAATCAATAAGACGTCGATAGGTTATCCAAGAGTCTTTCCTGTTCCCCGCAGCAAATGAATCGGTAAGAGCGAAAGCACTTAAGGTCGGCGTTGTGGTTTTTTCTTGTACCTCAAAGTTTTCTAGTGTCGCACCCTTTGGAATGCCTTTCTGAATGGGCACAGATAAAATCGGTTCAATGACGATTACCAGCGCATCGCCCTCAAGTAAATCTTCCGCGCGCTCGGTAAGTAAGATTTTTCCGTCCGGATCCTCAAGCGGTCGGTCGAGAAGGAGTGCAACTTTGGGAGCAAAGAGCCCGCGCGAACTCAAGTACCCGAGCACACCCGTGAACGCTTCCCCGCTTTCGCCAAAACGCACGAGCTCAGCTCCTTCCGCGATCTTCATCGCGCGCGCTTTCGCCTTGACCGTATCCCCCGTGAGTATGTAGAGCATTGCTATTGTTTTAAAGGCTTCATTTCTCCCCAATTGAACCCGATGGAGGAGGAGGAAAGGATGGGGACGTCTTTTGTCATATCCCTCGGCACTATTGACTGCATGTGCCCAAGAATTTTTGGAGCGAGCTCTTCTACTTTTTCTTTTCGTATTTCGAAAATAAGCTCATCGTGTACTTGAAGTATGAGGTACGCCTCTCCTTTATATTGTTCCCGCAAAAGAGTATTAATCTCGACCATGGCGAGCTTGATGATGTCGGCTTGCGTCCCCTGCATCGGCGCATTTAGCGCCTGCCGCTCTGCCTCAGAGCGGACGAAGGGCAGCTTTGAGCGAAGCCCCGGGAAAAAACGTTTCCTGCCGAAGAGCGTTTTCGTATAGCCAAGCCTGGACGCATCCGCTTTTACTTTAGTGAGGTACGCAGCAAGCCCTGCAAAGTTTGCAAAGTAATCTGTGAGGTACGCCTGCGCCTCGGCGCGGTCAACTTTTTGTCCTCCGGTATCGAGATTCATCTTGAGGGCATTCACGCCCATGCCATAGAGGATGCCAAAGTTAATGACTTTTGCCCTGCGGCGCATCTCCGCATCAACTTTCTCGGGCGATACTTTAAAAACGGCTGCGGCAACAGCTGCGTGCACGTCTTCTCCGCGCTTAAAAATCTCAATAAGCTTTTCGTCCCCCGAAAGAAGCGCCGCGATGCGCAATTCTATTTGCGAATAGTCGAATGCCGCGAGCACAAAGCCTGGGGTAGCGACAAACGCATTACGGATACGCCGACCAAGCTCAGTCTTAATAGGAATATTCTGCAACCCCGGATCCTTTGAAGCCATGCGACCAGTTGCGGCGCCCGTCTGAATAAATGTGGTATGTAAACGGCTCTCCTTGTCCAAGAGAGGCGGAATCGCGTCGATGTACGTACCTAATAGTTTGGAGAGACTGCGGTAGGCGAGGATATCCTTGATGATAGGATGCGCATCTTTAAGCTTTACTAATTCAGATTCTTTAGTTGAGAGCTGTCCGGTTGCTGTCTTTTTTTGACGCTTACCCTCTATGCCGATACCGAGCTTAGTAAAAAGTATATCCCCTAATTGCTTAGGCGAGCTTATATTAAATTCTGTGCCCGCGTGAGCATGTATTTTTTTCTCGAGTTTCGCAAGCTCTTTCGTATATTCATGGGACAGGTCTTTTAAGTACGGCGCGTCGATCAGCACGCCGCGCTTATTCATAGCTTCGATTACTGGAATAAGTGGTTTCTCAATATTTTCGAAGACCTCTAGCAATTCTTCCTTTCGTATCTTGACACTCAGCTTTTCATGCGCCTCCGGAAGGGTTTTCGACTTCGTGTTCGCAAGTACATCGTCAAGTGTCGGGTTTGTCAGGTCTGACTGCGTGAGCCAGAGCATCACACACGCTTCCGCAAAAATCTGCTTCTCGGCTGGCAACACTGTTTCTATCGCGGACAATGATTGCTGCCGCGGCGCATCGCCTTCTTCATTCTTTTCTGCCTTTGCGACTTTGGCTGGCTTTCCCAGAAGTGCGCTCATTCTCGGCACGAGAGAGCGAAACCCGAGGTCTGTGAAAAGAGCCGTGGCGTGCGCACTATCGAGCGTATCAACAAACGGTTTAGTGGGCTCCTTGAAATCAATCGGTGCGTCTATTCGAATGGTCGCAAGTACTTTTGAAAATTCCGCCTCGTCTTCATGCTCTCGAACAAGAGCGACATTCCGCTCTGAAAAACCAGCTTCTTTCCATTTCTCAGGAGTCCATTTCTTGCTGTGTATTGCCTTATACACTCCCTCCATTGAATCGAATGTTTGCAGGAGCTTCGTTGCCGTCTTCTCTCCGACACCAGGAATTCCGATGATGTTGTCTGACGGGTCCCCCGCGAATCCTTTGTAGTCAGGAATCCTCTCCGGCAAGAAACCGTAGCGCGCGAGCACTGCTTTCTCGTCATAAAGAATAGTGTCCTGGATTCCGCGCCGGAGCGTAAAGACTTTTACGCGCTCGTCATCGACTAATTGCAACGTATCCATGTCTCCTGACGCGATGATGACATCGAATTTCTTTTTTGCACTCGTCGCAATGGTGCCAATCACATCATCAGCCTCGAATCCTGGTACCTCGTAGATAGGGATGCCGAAAGCTGAAAGCACGTCGCGTGACCGCGTTATCTGTACCACGAGAGAACTATCAAGTTCCGGGCGTTTTGCCTTGTACTCTTTGTACACTTCGTGCCGGTGCGTAGGTCCGGGAAGGTCATAGGCTGCGACAACGTGGTCGGGTTTTAAATCCTTAATTATCTTGATGAGCATCGCGGCAAGACCATAGACGGCATTGACGGGTTCCCCTGAAGGAGATGAGAGTTCAGGCAGCGCATGATATGCACGATGTATGATCGCGTGCGTATCAAGAAGGATGAGTGTTTCTTTTTTCTTATTCGCGCTCATGTTTTTTCTTCAATATCCCTAACAGTGTCGCCAACGACCGTAAACTGCAAACCACGTGCCTCTTTCGGCACCCCTCCAGGAATCCGGTCAGGCCATTCAATTAAGATAAGGTTTGCTGGATTTTCCAGATAGCTGTTCCATCCGACCGTATCTCTATCCATTTTCTCCAAACGATACGCGTCAATGTGAACGAGGCGTTCAAACACTGGGTGCGTGATTGGATATGCTTGCGCTACAACAAATGTTGGGCTCGTTACGCTTCTTTGTACACCAAGGACTTTCGCGACTTCTTGTACGAACGCGGTCTTACCGGCGCCAAGCTCCCCCGAAAGTCCAATAACATGAGCTTTCTCGCTTCGCCGTTTCGGAAGACTTTCCACGAAATGCCCTGCAAATTCTCTTAGGTCATCTCGAGAAACTTTCATCTAACAATCTTACTATAGGTACCCATCTTCCCCGCCCAGAGCTCCAATTTTGGGTCGGTCAAAGCTAAATAAGGTACTATTTGCCTATGGCACAAACTGATGACACTGATATAAAACTCGGAGAACTGCAACGAAGAGAGGAGGAGGAGCTCGCGCTCATGCTCTCACACCGGTATAAAATTCGGTACATAGACTTGACGCGCGTTTCCATAAACACGGACGCACTTCGTCTTATTGAAGAGCCGGTAGCTCGCCTCGCCGAAGTGGCGGCGTTCGAGATAGTAGGAAAGAAACTGACGCTTGCGGTACGCTCCCCGCAGCACCCTAAGCTCCCTGCACTCTTGGAGGACTTAGGAAAACTAGGATACGACATTGAGGAAGTGATGGTGTCGCGAGTATCGTTGGACAGAGCATGGGAACACTACAAAGATCTATCGTTTGCGGTTGAATCGAAGCAAGGGGTGCTCGATGTTTCGCCGGAAGAATTGAAAAAGGCTATCGGGAGTATTCATACCATAGAAGACATCCAAAAATCGGTTGCGAGCGTTACCGAGATGAAACGTGCATATCGTATTTCAAAAATCTTGGAAGTAGTGCTCGCCGGTGCATTTGCTGTGGATGCATCGGACATTCACATTGAACCCGAGCAGACACAAGTGCGCCTGCGCTATCGACTTGATGGTGTGCTGCATGATGTCATCAATTTCGATACGGACACTTCAAACCTTCTCTTGTCTCGCCTGAAACTTCTCTCGGGTCTCAAGCTGAACCTGAAGAGTCGCCCACAAGATGGACGATTCAGCCTCGTCATGGACAATAAAGAGATAGAAATACGAACCTCGGTGATCCCTGGCGCATACGGAGAAACGGTCGTGATGCGTCTTCTGAACCCAGAAACTATTTCGGTACCCTTTGAGGCCTTGGGTATGGAGCCAAAATTACGCGCACTCGTCGAGCGTGAAATCGGAAATCCGAATGGCATGCTCTTAAACACTGGTCCGACAGGCAGCGGAAAGACGACCACGCTTTACGCATGCATGAAAAAGATTAACTCTTCTGAAATAAAAATTATTACGATTGAAGACCCTGTCGAATATCACGTCGCCGGACTCGTTCAAACGCAGGTGGATGAAAAAAATTACACGTTCCTCCAGGGGCTCCGCTCAGCGCTCCGCCAGGATCCAGATGTCATCATGATTGGCGAAATCCGCGACGAAGAAGTCGCGAAAACCGCGATTGACGCCGCCTTAACTGGACACTTTGTTTTCTCGACGTTGCACACGAATGACGCGGCCGGCTCGTTCCCCCGTCTTGTCGATCTCGGCGTTGATCCGAAAGTATTTGGTTCGGCAATAAACATCGCTATGGCACAACGATTAGTGCGCGTGCTCTGTAAAGTTTGCAAAAAACAAGTTCCGCTTGAGGGTAAGGACAAGGAACGGGTCGAAACTGTGCTCGCTGGCTTGCGTGATAAAAGTGCCATTCCTGCCGACGTATCAAAAGTATTCGAGCCAGTGGGTTGTTCTGCTTGTAACAATACTGGCTTCAAAGGTCGTATTGGAGTATTTGAAGCAGTGGTCATTGATACGGAAATGGACACGCTCCTACGCACCTCCCCTTCAGAACATGAGATACAACAACTTCAGCGAACCAAAGAGATACTCACTATGGTTGAGGATGGAGTTATGAAGGTCTTAAACGGCGTTACTTCCCTTACGGAACTCAATCGCGTCGTCTTGATAGAGGAAACCCTCAAATAGACCTCTGCCCCAACAAATAAAAAACCGCACCCCTCTAAACAACGCTTTGCGAATGGTGGAACAGATGATGAGGAGATCGCCAGAGGATGACCGAAGTCATTTTTCCAGCGAATCCTTACAGTGATGCCACGGCGTTGCTTAGATGAGCACGGCTTCTTATACAAGAAAACCCCTTTCGGGGCTATAATATAATGCTAGCATAGGCTTTTAAGTATGTCAAGGGCGCGCACAACCAATTTGGATTCGGACGATATCGCACCAAAAGAAGCGGGTGAGCGTGTTTTAGACCAAACACTTCGCCCAGAAGCCTGGGAAGAATATGTGGGGCAAGAGAACGTGAAAGAAAATCTCCGTGTGCTCATAGCGGCTGCAAGAGAGCGCAATCACGCGCCGGAACACACGCTTCTCTATGGACCGCCGGGTCTCGGTAAGACCACACTTGCGCATCTGATGGCGAAAGAGCTTGGTGCCAACATGCGCGCAACCGCAGGTCCCGTCATCGAGCGAGTGGGCGACCTTGCGGCGATTCTCACGAACCTAGAGCCAGGGGACGTTTTGTTCATTGACGAAATACACCGCTTGAATAAAACCATCGAAGAAGTTTTATATCCTGCGATGGAGGCTGGAAAGCTCGACATAATTATCGGTAAAGGTCCCTCAGCGCGAACCATAGAACTTGCGCTCCCCTCGTTCACACTCGTGGGCGCTACCACCAGAATCGGTCTCATCTCGGCGCCCTTGCGTTCTCGATTCTCTGGGGGCGTGTTTCAACTTGATTTTTATTCTGAAAAAGAAATAGAAAGAATTCTTGCTCGCTCCGCACAAATTCTCGGCATTGAGGCAGATACGGACGCGCTTCAAGAAATCGCGAAACGTTCCCGAAAAACTCCGCGCACCGCAAACTATCTCTTGAAGCGCTCTCGCGACGTCGCGCAACTTGATCGCACGTCGCTGTCCAAAGTTGCCGCAGAAAAAGCGCTCGCCATGATCGGCATTGATACTGCGGGTCTGACACCTTCTGACAGACGCATCCTTGAAGCACTCATCGGAAAATTCGGAGGGGGTCCCGTAGGCGTAAAGACCCTTGCTGCTGCTGCTGCTGAGGATGAGCAAACAATAGAAGATGTGTATGAACCTTATCTCATGCAAGAAGGCTTCTTGGAGCGTACGCCGCGAGGGCGTATTGTTACCGCACGTGCACGCGAGCATTTAGGAAAACAAGGTGCGCAAAAAAAACTAATATGACATTACTCTCGGACACATTGAAAAAATGGGTAACGAAACAGGAATCAATAATCTGGCAAGCCCAAAAGAAGGAGCGGGGGGATGCTTCACATCTGCTTGCCTATACCGCCAAGCTTGGCGAAGAAGTTGGGGAACTTGCAGAGCAGGTGCTTGCACGTTTCGGCTACCAGCGAAAATCGAAAGTTATGGCTCAGGGGGATGAGGAGCTTGCCGATGAGTGCGCGGATGTCATCATTGTCTCACTATTTCTTGCTGAAGCAGCTGGAGTTGATATAGAAAAAGCCTTGGCACGAAAGATGGAAAAACTTGAGGTACGAAATAAGGAATAATAAAGAGCGCTTTCGTTCATGTCTTCGCTGAAACCTGTAGTGATCGCTGTCGACCCAGGCTACGATCGAGTCGGTATTGCAGTGATGGAAGCGAGCGAGCTCATTCATTCAGAGTGCTTCACTCCACCCAAAGGTTCTTTTCCTGAAAGACTCGGAGCAGTATTTCAGCGAGTAAGTGATGTTATAAAAAAATACGCACCTGGTGCACTCGCTATAGAAACTCTTTTTTTCACTAAAAATCAAAAGACGGCTATACATGTGGCGGAAGCGCGAGGAGTCATAACGCTTGCAGGAGTGGAGGCGGGCATCCCGATCTTTGAGTACTCCCCGCAAGAAGTGAAGATAGCAGTCACAGGCTCAGGAAACGCAAACAAGAAGGGTGTCATCAGGATGGTGGATATGCTCGTGCCTATGGCTACAAAAATGCGACACGATGATGAATACGATGCGATAGCACTCGCGATAGCACATCAATCGAGCGCTAAGTTCAGGCAGGCTCGAAAAAACAAATAGAATCGGGGGCTTTGGCGTTTTCCCCTCTCTTACTTGTGCGATGCCTTGCCAAGAAATAACGTTTTGGTACAAATAGGGCGTTAGAAAATATAAACTCTCATGCCTAAAGACCTGAAAAAGAAAGGATTCGAAGAAGAGGAAGAGGATGCGCTTCTGACTCCTCCTAGCGCAGAAGATCTTGTGGACGAAGAAGAGGAAGATCTTTTCGGAGACGAAGATGATATGCTCTGACGAAAAAATAAAACCCGATCCAGTGTCGGGTTTTATTTTTTCTGTATAGAAAGAAAACGATGCTTTCCTATACGGAGCACGACGCCATTTTCGGGTTGAAAGTTAGCGTCAGTAATTTTTGTATCGCTTCCCGCGATACGCACAGCGCCATCAGCTATCAGGCGGCGCCATTCTGTCTTAGAGGCAATTACGTTATTACGGATGAGCAGCTCAATAAATGCCTCCCCGGGCATGATGCTATATGTCGGTACCTCCGTAGGAACTTCTCCTTTTGAAAAAGCGGAAACGAAATGCTCCCCGGCTTTCTTACTTAAAGATTCCCCATGGTACATTTGCACGATTTCAGTAGCAAGCGCAAATTTTGCATCACGAGGACCCTTTGTAAGAATATCTGTAACCATAGGTAGTGGTACGCGTGTGCAGTGTATGAAATATGTCTCGATGAGAGAGTCGGGGATGCTCATAACTTTCCCAAACATGTCTGCAGGTGCATCGTTGAGGTTTACCGTGTTGCCCCAGCTCGAACTCATCTTGCGTCCGTCAGTTCCCAAAATGAGCTCGCCCATCACAATGTGTTGTGGTCGCTGCCCAGCTTTACTTTGTAGCACGCGACCGGCAAGCAAGTTAAAGCGCTGGTCCGTACCTCCAAGCTCTACATCAGCTTCTACAGCAACGCTGTCATATCCTTGCATGAGGGGATACAGAACTTCGCGCAGAGATACTCTCTTCCCTTCGTCCAGACGTCGCTTAATATTGTCGCGTGCGATGAAGTCAGCTACAGAAAATGCGTCGGCCTGATCACCAATCGCTGCATAATCCAATTTCAAAAGCCATTCAGAATTACGCCGTACTTCTAGTAGGCTTTTATCAAGTATCTTTTCCGCTTGGGAAACGTACGCGGCAAGATTTTTCTCAACCTCTTTGCGTGAAAGCATGGGGCGCTCGCTCTCCTTATCCGACGTGTCCCCGACTACGCCGGTAGCATCCCCGATGATAAACACAACCATGTGCCCCAAGTTTTGAAAGTCCCGAAGTTTTAAGAGGGGTACTGCGCGCCCAATGTGAAGATTGGGGCTTGTCGGGTCAATACCAAGTTTGATGCGTAAACGCTTTCCAGATAAAAGGAGTTTTCGAAGCGACTCACTTCCAGGAATGACCTCAACAACACTCCTGGTCAAAAGGGTTTCAATTTTCTGAAGATCAGTACTTACCGGAGCCTTGCTTCTGAAAAACATATAATAAACTTTACCACGGAGCTATGAATGAGGGTTTCCGCTCTTATACCTAGCATCGGGGGTCTTCCCTTGCTACGATTCACTGTATGCGCAAGCGGAGTTTTATCCGTAAACACAAGAGGGCAATTCTTCTTATTGCCGGTTCGATAATCCTTTTCACCGTTGGCGCTCTTTCCATATGGGCAGCATCTTTGAAGATTCCTGACATCAAATCTTTAGAAACCCGAAAAGTTGAGCAGTCAACAAAAATCTATGACCGCACTGGCACCGTTCTCCTGGATGACCTGAGCGAGAACATGTCACGTACTGTTGTGTCGGACGATGAGATATCCTCCTACATAAAGCAAGCGACTGTAGCTATAGAGGACTCGGAGTTTTACCATCATGCCGGCGTGCGCCCACTGGCGTTTTTGCGGGCAACTATCGTCAACGTACTTTCCCTCGGCTTTGAGCAAGGAGGCTCAACCATCACCCAGCAAGTCGTCAAAAATTCAATCCTCACCACCGACAAAACCATCGCGCGAAAGATAAAGGAATGGATTCTGGCAATAAAACTTGAGCAAGTACTCACAAAGGAGCAAATTCTTGACCTCTACCTCAACGGGAATCCCTATGGCGGGGTCATTTACGGCGTTGAGGAAGCGAGTGAGCAATTTTTTAGCAAACACGCAAAGGATGTGTCCTTGGCTGAAGCGGCGTACCTCGCGGCACTGCCGCAAGCGCCCACATACTACTCACCCTATGGCAACCATCGAGACGCGCTTGATTCGCGAAAAAATCTAGTGCTGTCACGCATGAAAGAACTCGGCTTCATAACTGAAGAGGCGTATAATGCGGCAAAAGCAGAAAACGTGTCCTTCGCCCCGCAGGCGCGAGGAGGTATACGGGCTCCGCATTTCGTCTTTTACGTACGAAGCCTTTTGGAACAAGAATTCGGCACAAGCGCCTTAGAGCAGTCAGGCTGGAGAATCATCACCACGCTCGATGCTGACCTTGAATCAAAAGCAGAGGAGGTAGTGAAAAGAAATGCGCTTGAGAATGAAAAAGATTTTAATGCTGAAAACGCAAGCATTGTCGCCATTGACCCAAAGACGGGAGACATCCTTACGATGGCAGGCTCTAGAGATTACTTTGATAAGGAGATAAACGGAGCCTACAACATCGCTCTCGCGAAACGTCAGCCGGGTTCCTCTTTCAAGCCATTCGTATATGCAGCCGCATTCCTCAAGGGCTACACGCCAAACACCATTCTTTTTGATGTCGCGACGCAGTTCTCGACAGCGTGCCCCGCGACAAGCCTAAGCGACACACCACCATGTTATGCGCCAGAAAATTTTGATAACAAATTTCTAGGACCCATGACTATACGGGATGCGCTTGCGCAGTCACGAAACATCCCCGCAGTGAAGGCGCTCTATCTTGTGGGAATCAATAATGCGCTAACGCTCGCGCGCTCAATGGGCATCAGCACCCTCGGGAATGCAGCTCAGTACGGTCTTACTTTGGTCTTGGGCGGTGGGGAAGTGACGCCGCTTGATATGACAAGCGGGTATGGCGTCTTTGCAAATGAGGGCATACGAAACCCGTATCGAGCAATACTTCGCATTGAAGATAAGAACGGAAATCAAGTAAAAGTGTACCCCCTATCGCCCGAGCGGGTGCTTGATGCAAACGTCGCACTGAATATCTCTGACATTCTCTCTGATAATGTAGCGCGTACCCCTGAGTTCGGGTCAGATTCGGCACTGAACTTTCCGGGTCGGCATGTGGCCGCAAAAACTGGTACGACTAATGATTATCGGGATGCTTGGATATTAGGCTACACACCAGACATCGCTGTCGGGGCATGGGCTGGAAATAACGACAACACGCCTATGGTAAAGAAAATCGCTGGCTTCATCGTTGCCCCTCTCTGGCATGAGTTCATGGAATACGCACTCACCAAGTTCCCTAATACCCCCTTCCCTGAAGCGCGTAGTTTAGAGAGCACAAATGATAAACCAGTGCTCCGTGGCATCTGGCAAGGAGGTGATGCAGTGACTGTAGATGCCCAAACGGGTGCTCCGGTACCACCTGGCTTCAGTGGTCCCACCAAAAGTCGCATAACGGTATCCGCACACTCAATACTCTACTGGCTCAATAAAGACGACCCGCGAGGAGCGCAACCAAACAATCCAAATGACGATCCCCAGTTTGTGCGGTGGGATTGGGGGGTGCGTGCATGGGCAGCACAACACGGCGTCGTAGACGGAACTACAATCATTCAGTAAAACAAGTGGGCACAAAGCAGTTTACAGATAGAAAAACCGCCAACTGCTTTCTGCCAACTATCTTTTAACGGATATCGCGAACAGCGTTCCGCGCTTTCGGCATCTCTTGAAAAAGCTCCGCAAGAATAGCACCCCTCGCAATCTGAATCGCGCTTTTCGCTATAGAAGAACAGCGTACGAACGCTACATTATTTGAAATCGAGATATCTTCTTTCTTTATTGGCACCTTTGCAGCAAAAGAGATTGCCGCAGCCGTTGCGCGACGAAGGGCATCATCCGGCGGGGTGAGGTTCTGGAAACGAGCGAGAAAGTCACTGACGAGTTTCATAATTTACTTAATAGATTCATGAATCTATTCAGCGATTCATTGGCATCACAAGGTAGGTGAAGCCTTTTCCGGTGCCATCAGTCATAACCATTGGCTTACCAGCCCCTGCTACAGAAAACGTGATGCTGTCGCCAGCAACCACCGAAAGGGCGTCGACTATATATTTTGCATTAAAATTTATGTCTATATCCTCCCCTTTAAGAACCGCGGGGAAGTGATCTACTGTTTCCCCAACAGAAGCATTGACTGCTCTAACGGTAAAAGTCGCCTCAGACGGCTTAAGGGAAATATGTACCTGATTAAAGGAATCAGTAAATATAGAGACCTTGCGAAAGGCACGGGTAGCGTCCTCCTTGAGACAGGTCGCCTCCACAACATAATCACGAGGGATGATGGCGTGATAGTCAGGGAATGACCCGTCGATAGTTCGTGAAGTTATATGACCGGAATCAGATATGAATGAGCACTGATTATCCCCCACCCGTACCTCAACCTCAGTCCCTGATTCAATGGCCCGCAATATATCAGCGACATTACGTGCCGGTATTAATACCGAACCAAAAGAACTCTTTGTCTTTAGTGGTATTTTCACCTCAGCAAGACGGAAAGAATCGGTCGCAACTGCGATCAACTCCCCCTTCTCCAAACTAAGAGAGATACTTGAAAGCTCTGGCTTAACACTAGAAGTTGATGCTGAGAATGAAACCGCTCTGAGTGCGGTAATAAACTCACGAGTTGGTAGTACCGCAGACACCCCCTCCCCCTCTTTTACGTACGGTAGTGTCGGGAACTCAGAATTATCTACAAGAGTAATAGAGGTAGTACCTCGATCTCCGTCAATAATAAGATTATTCCCTGACGTTTTGAGTATTAACTTTTGGTCCGTCAATGCCGACACCGTCTGTGAGAGTACTTGTGCTGGAATGGCTATAACACCATCTTGGATTGTTTTTGCTTTTAATACGACCTCGACACTTAAATCTAAATTGGTGGCACGAAGTACTGCCCGACCTCCTTCAACAACAATCAAAACGCACCCAAAAACCGGCAGTGAAAGACTTTTATTACTCACCTTAGCTGCAACATTCACCGCCTTCTCTAAGTTTTCTCTCAATATCTCCATTTTCATATTTTCTTTAGTTTAAGAAGATATTCTTATTCTAATACACTGTGGACGGAGGGGGTAGCTTAAAAAGCTTTCATTTAAGCTGTATTTTATAAGTGTTTTAAAGAAAAGCTGTTTATAGCGCCACACTATTGTGTGTATAGTAACTGTTTGTATATAAGAATATTTTTTTTGAATTATTTTCCACACTTTTTCCAACAGCATTTCCAATGAGTTATTCATATCCTTTTCAACATTATTTCAACATACCCCGTATCTCCTCGATCTGTGTTTTCAAATCACCATCACTCAGTATTCCTCCGCGGACTTTTTCACACGCATGTATGACGGTGGTGTGATCTCTTCCCCCGAACACAGTTCCAATAGCCGGGTATGAAAGGTGGAAGTCCTCGCGCAAGATGTACATCATTATTTGTCTTGGGCGAACAACCTCACGACGACGAGTTTTTGCATACATACTCGCTTCGTCAATATTATAGAACTCAGCAATCCGTGAAATCACATGTTTTACTGACACTACCCGTTTAGGGCGCGCCGTTGTCTTTATGAGGTCTTTTATCTGCTCTTCCGAAAGCGTTCCTTTTAGTTGTATCTGACAAAGAATCGTATTCAACATCCCCTCTATCTCGCGAATATTTCCTGGAACCGCCATAGAAAGATTTTCAATGGTAATGTCCGACAAGGTTAGATTCATCGATTGCGCCTTCGTCTTGATAATAGCCATACGCGACTCGTGGTCAGGTTCGTTTATGGCAACCGCCATACCAGCGACGAAACGAGATTTCAAGCGCTCGGTGATGTCTGGGATGAGGTTTGGGTGCCGATCAGAGGAGCAGACAATCTGTTTGTTGGCGTCGTGGAGTGTATTGAAGAGATGAAAAAATTCCTCTTGGATAGTTCCTTTTTTAGAGAAAAATTGTATGTCGTCGATAATAAGCACATCATACGAGCGGTATTTTTCTTTGAATGATGGAATACTGCGGTTGTTGATGGCATTCATGAACTCAAATCCAAATCTTTCAGCGGTAAGATAAAAAACTTTCTTCGAGGGGTAGGTTTTTTTTATCTGATTCCCCACCGCTTGGGTGAGGTGAGTTTTCCCTCGACCAGTTTCGCCGTATACGAAGAGTGGATTGTAGGCGATGCCGGGATTTTTAACTACCACTTGCCCCGCGGTGAACGCGAGCTCATTAAAAGGTCCTACGACGAAGGTATCGAACGTATAGCGTGGGTTCAGGTTGTCGGAACGATTGATGTAATAGTCGGAAAGCGGTAGCTCTGATTCAGGTCGTGTTTCAACTACAACTTTCTCAGGCGTTCTTTTAGGGCTTTCTTTCGAAACGATGTATTCAACGCCACGAAGTGTATCTACGAAGCCGCGGATGGTTTTTAAGACAAGCTTGCCAAAACGTTCAGAAATCCACTCTTTCGTTAATTGATTGGGAACGCCTACAAAAACGACCCCGTCTTCTATGCGCACGATATGGGTTTCCCCGAACCACATCTTGAAACTCGCTGGGGATATTGAAAGCTCTATGTTAGTTAGTGTATTTTCCCAGAGTTGCTTCGTGTCGAGTTCCATGTAAGTTCGGTCATTATACCCGTGTGGAGAAAACAGCAAACTTGCGGAAAAGACTCCTCCGTGTTAATAAACTGTGAGATACTTGTGTATAACATTTCACACGCATGAAAAGAACATACCAGCCGAAAAAAAGAAAGCGTAAGACAACACACGGATTTCTAGTCCGAACAGCCACTACTGCCGGTAGGAAGGTTTTGAAAAAACGACGTCGTAAAGGACGCGCAAAGCTTACGGTTTAGTGAGTAGGGGCTAGTGATTAGGGTTTAGAAAAACTCTTGAAATGCTCCCCTAAACGCTAAACACTGGCCCCTAACCACTGATTCACCATGCTTGCAAAAGAAGAACGCGTTTCGCGTCTTGATTTCGCAAAACGCCCCACAGCGGTAGTTCGTTTTATATACGGCTCTATAAAAGGTTTTTCTGGCACTCCGAGTGGCGCGGTCGTCATTTCGAAGAAAACCTGCCCTACAGCGCCAGAAAGAAATAAGATACGACGAAGAATATACAGCATCATTCGTCCCCTCATTCGCTCCGGCGCACTCACTAAGCCAGTGATTGTCTATCCTAACAAAGCAGCTACGATAGCCCGGTTTCAAGATCTAAAACAAGAACTTGAAAAATGCTTAGCGAAAACGTGATCGATTTCCCTTAAACGCCAATCACTAGCCCATAGCCCCCCACTCGCGCTAGAATGCGTGGAAATGGCATCTTTTTTTCACACAGCAATCTACCAGCCAATCTATAACGCGCTCGCCTTCATCATCGGCGTTGTTCCCGGAGGAGATGTGGGTATTGCTATCGTCATAATCACGCTTCTCGTTCGTCTCGTACTCTTCCCTCTCTCGCTTAGTGCAATAAAGACTCAGATTTCGATGCGCGCTATCGATCCGGAACTGAAAACTCTTCGAGAAAAACTGAAAGATAACAAAGAGGAACTTGCTCGCCAAACCATGGCGCTTTTCAAAGAAAACAACATTAATCCATTTGCGAGCTTTCTGTTGATATTGGTGCAGCTGCCTATAATCATCGGACTTTACCTAGTGCTCCAGCATGAAAGCAAGATAGTAGCATTTGACCCGAGCGTGCTCTATTCTTTCGTTCACGCCCCGGAGCAAGCATCACTCCTTTTCCTGGGGTTTGTTGATCTCACGGGGAAAAGCATTGTGCTTGCGGGCATCGTAGCGATTACGCAATTTATCTATGCACGGCTCATGACTCCTCCAACAGCAGGCAGCTCCTCGAAATCCAAGCAACCACCCTCTTTCCAAGATGACTTGGCAAAGAGCATGAATCTTCAAATGCGATACGTCTTCCCTCTCGTTATCGGGGTAGTCGCCTACGCCGCCTCTTCAGCGATCGCACTCTACTTCCTTATAGGCAATCTTTTCAGCATCGGACAAGAGTTAGCAATACGACGCATGCATCATGGAAAAAGATAAAGTCATTGGCACAATCAAAGAATTGATTAGCAAAATGGGTCTCGCACTCAAGGATGTCCAGGTATCTGAAGTCGCCGGGCATACACTCTTCACGCTTCTCTCTGAAGATTCAGGCGCTCTTATTGGAGCCGGAGGAGATACGCTTCACGCCTTGAACCATATAGTGAAAAAATCGCTCGAAGACTATGCGGAGGGAGATGAGCCGTTTCGCTTCGTCATTGACGTCAATGGGTACCATCTGAAGCACATCAAGATGCTTGAAGCGCAGGCGCACATGCTTGCTGAGCGCGCTCGCACGTTCAAATACGACATCGACATGAGTCCGATGAGCCCATATGACCGAATGATCGTGCACGCATCGCTTCAAGGATCACCAGAGGTGAAAACAGAATCAGAGGGCGAAGGAAAACTTCGCCACATCGTCATTCGCTACAAAGGAGAAGGTACTTCTACGCAAGCGTAATTCCCCATTTATTCATCGCGAGTTAAGTCGAGCGACCATAAGGTCAGGTCGTTCTTGTTGATGAATATCGCATAGCGTTGGTCTGGAGAGATGCTCACACTGGTTACATCAATTGGAATGCCGGCTATTTCTTGGAAGTTCCCCAGCGAATGCGCAGTGCCTTCAAATGGACGGATAAGCCAGGCTGAATCATTCAGGCGAATTTTCCCCAGCATCCAATCGTCTGGAAGTGATGCGGTTGCATCTATAGAGTCTGATATTCCACAGAAAACAGTAGGATTAGCTTCTGAAACCCACGCGCATTTGGTAGCGAGTGTTTGAAGTGGTGCGAGGTAATTTTGCCCTGTTTGGATGTCGAGCATTGCCAAGACGGCACGATTGCCGGCTCCACTGCTGTAGAGCACGTAGCGCCCCGTTGGGCTCGGCATCGAAAGAAGCCCCGGAATTTCACCGAGCACCTTTATCAAACTTCCATCAGCTTTGATTTCATATAAAAATCCAGGGATCCCTGATGATGGGGCGCTTTCTATGAAAAAATGCGTGCCACCCGCAAGCGGCACCCATGAACGGATTGGAGAGAGTAGTATAGTTCGCGGCTTGTCGCCATTAGGTTGTGCAAGCTCAATCTGCGATCCTCCAGCTACTTCAGTTACGGTGAGCAGAGTGAGCCCACTTGACGCGACCGCAACGCGTGCGAACCCTTTCAATGGTGACGTATTCAGCGATTGTTGAGAGGTTGTCGCATTCAAGACTGCAAATGCATTCGAGATGGTTTGAGAGTCTGGCAGCGTACGCAAGATTAAGCTCGAATCATTTATTACGACGAGATCTTGTATCAGAGGAATCGTAGTATTGGATAGGCGCGTTTCCGCGTATGAATCAACTGGCGTTTCAAAGATGTGACCCGTCGTTCTTTCCATAAAACGGATACGTGAAGAAGTTGTTGTAGCGGGAGATGCAAACCATGCTCCCGCCGTGGGACGGTTACTCACTTGACGGAGTCGCGCGGTCACCTTTTGTGCTGTCTCTGCACCCGTTTCCCCAGGAGTTTGATTGTTGTTGGAAGGGGTGCGGCTACCAAAAGGGAAAAAAGCACTGAAAAAATCTTTTGATAGTACGTCCCCGTTACCAGGTGTTTTTTGAGAAACGAAAAAAAAGTATCCAGCAGCGAGCAGCGCGACTATTAGAAGCGCCAGTCCAGAAATTATGAGTGTGCGCCGCATAATTTTAATGAGAAGCAGTCGATGCTGGGCAGCTTTGAACAGCCTCCCCAATCCCGGCACACCCGTTTGTTCCGGGCGCTAAAAACTTATTATCAATTCGGCACGTCAAAGTACATCCTGCTTTTAAAGTTCCCGTGTACGGCAATAAGTCAGTACCGCTCGGTAGCGTATTAGCGCCTGCAGCACCCAGACCTCCTGTGGCAATACTACTACCCAAAGGGACTGTTACGTTTGAACCGCTTCCCCCCAAGGCACTTAAGTCATCAGTGAGTGCCTTTAGATTGAGTATATTTGGATTAATGACGTTCAGTATGATATATGACAATAAAAGCAAAATGAGTCCGAACGCTGCGCCTTGGATGCCTTCCACGGCACTCTGCTTTTTCCCAATGACGTCAGAGGTCATGTATTTCAAACCTTCGAACGTGATCATCACGACCCCAAGAATAGCCGCAATGCCAATGGAGAGCGTGAATACTGCATTTAGGTAGTCAGTAAGCGAGGTGCTTGCATTAACCGCGCTGCCAGTAGGAAGTGGTATGGAAACAATCGGCTGAAATTGAAATTGCCCAGGAGCGTCCGCAGCATGGGCAAGATGCGCCCCACCGACGATGCTGGCAGTAAGTAAGATCAGAATGATGAGAGCTCGGCGCATATCAAAATGTAAGTTGGAATGAAGCATCGGCATGCTCTAAGAATTTTTTTGCACTTTCAAACGAAACACTCACTGCGTGTGTACCGCTTCCGCCTCCGACTTTCCTGAACGTAGCCGCACGAGGTTTCAGAGGGTCCACCGCAAAGGGTATGGTATCAAGATTCCACGTAAACGACACATCATTCAGATCACTTGCGAACATCGGATACGCAATGAATGAGACTTCTTCGTCTACAAACGGAAACAGCCCCGTGAGCGCTCGGTCAAAACGCATTCCAAGAAGAGGCGCGTTTTCGTAAATGATGACGGAAGGAGTCTGCGGTTCTATGCGCACGGAGTTTTCTGCAACAATAGTACCGTCTCGCGTGCCCGCGACAACAGAGACATTGAATGCTGTCGCAAAACGCGGTGGTGTCATAGTTATGCTCGACTTTCCATACCCAGATTGTTTTTGTGTATACACACCATCTATTTTCCACGAATACACGAGAGAGTTCGCGGAAACTTCGTTGCCATTTGTAGTAAGGTGTGGAATCGCCATAATTCTGACCGTGCTTTGCCCGCTCGGAAGAGGGCGCCCTATATATAAAGGTGGTGTATACGTAACCCCTTCCCAAACTATATCGACTGATGCTGGGCGGATGATTGCGACAGCATCCCCTCTCGGGACACCGTTTTCAATCGCAACGACACGAATTGTTTGTGCAGCCCCCAAGGTCCCTGCAGTAATCGAAATCGACGTGTGATCGACCCCTTGGTCAACGGTGGCGCCATTTACCAACCACATATAGGCAGTGGTGCCTGTCTCTTGTGCCGGGTCTGAGACGGTGAGCGTTACCGTGTTGCCGGGCACAGGATGTTCAGGGCTCACGCCTATTTCCAATACGGATCCAAAACTAGGTAAAAGTGCAGCCGCTGCAAAAGACGGTGCAATCAAGAGAGCACATACGACAATAATCGCTTTCTGGAGCATAGTACAAGGCTCATTATACGGGCGAGGATGCGGTTTCGAGCTCCCACTTTAGATTCTAGGGGAAATCACCCTTATGTAGAGACTTCGACCTATTCTATTCCGCTCCCTCTTTTTTCTCGCGAGCTATAGCCAAGAGTTGCGAAGGGTCAGAGGTAATTATCTGATCCTCAGTGTAGGAGGCGATGATTTTTATAGCTACGTGCTTAAGACCTGCAAAAAAGATGCCCTCCCCTACGTCTGACTCAAGGAGTAGATATTTTTCCTCTTCGGTCAAATTGAATGTTTTTTGTACGGCTTCTATGGATGTGGGCGACTGCTTTAAAAGAATCTGAATGGAGGAGTTTGTGAGCATTGGCAAGCCATAGGGGGATTTCAGGAAGTCCTCAACGTCCTGCGTGATGGTAGCGAGCCCGAGATAGTATTTTCTTCCACGCTTCGCCATGCCGTAGAGGAATGCAGCAGTGTCTTCCGACTTCATCATCCACCACGCTTCGTCGATCACGAGAAGACGTTTGCGCAGATCTTTCCTGACCGCATTCCATATGAAGTGCGTGATGATGTACATGGCGATGGTCTTGAGCTCGTCCTCCATGTTACGAACCGAGAACGCTACGAACTTTTTGTTGATGTCGACGTTTGTTGGGCGATTGATGAAACCCGACCATGTGCCTTTGGTGTACTTTGTTATTCGCTGCACCAAAGACTCGCTTCCCTCCATGCCGGCAAGCACGAGTTCGAAGTCAGACAAAAGAGGCGGCTCCATGTTACTGAAATCATTTGCCCCCGTTATGTCTTTCAGTGCGTATGTTTCAGTGATAGCCCTGTCTACGATGGCATCTTCCTCAGGAGTAAGACCACCGAGCATCAAGCGAAATAATCCGACGAGGTTGATGATGTTTGAGCGAAGTATGTCAGCGGGCGATTCATCCTCGCGTGGCACCGGCAGGTCGAAAGGATTGATGCGGTTTTCTGATGAGAGCGATATGTTGAAGAATCTACCACCAACCGCGTTTGCCAGGTACTCGTATTCGCTTTCAGGATCTATAACAATGACTTCTGTGTCGAACATCAGTGACCGTAAGATTTCGAGCTTCGTGCCATATGATTTTCCGGAACCTGATTTTGCAAAAGTTACTGAGTTATAGTTTTCCAAAGAAAACCTATCAAAGAGAATGAGAGATGAGTTGTGTCTGTTGATGCCATAGAGAATCCCCTTGTCGCTCGTCAGGTCGAACGATATGAACGGGAAGAAGCTTGAGAGCGGAGCAGAATTCATTTTTGAGTTAACCGCGAGCTGGTCATCCCCTATCGGTATGACACTCTTGAATCCTTGCTCTTGCTGGAAGAGTGCTGGCTTTATATAGACGAGCTTAGCGTCCAGGATTGAACGCATTTCCGCCTCCGTCTTATCGAGCTCATCCTGGTTTGTTCCATAAATAGATATATAGAGCCCCACATCAAACACACGCTCTTGTGCTTGCTGGAGCTGGTTTCTGAGTTGCTCGATGTCTTGGTATGCCGTATCGAGCATCGGGTCGCGCACCATGCCTTTTTCTTGGCGCGTCATGATTTGGCTCTGCACCTCTGCGACTTTTTTCTGGAACTTCCGCAGGATTGCTGCTGTGTCGACAGGATGAATGAAAATAGAGATGTCCAACACTCTGTCGCGGTTGATGATGGGAGCGAACCACGTTCCCGATAAGAAACGTGGGTATGAAATTACATAAAAGGTGCGGACGAGCTTATCACCCAAGTTCATCTCGCGCGGTGTTATTTTCAACGCTGAGGGCGCAATAATGTCTGCAAAATCAAGCTTCGCCGCTTCGTAAATGTCTTTCGGCAGGAACGGCGTTAGCTCCTGCTTCTTTTTTTCTCCACCAGTTAGAAAATCAAGTATTGCCATAATTATTCAACAGGAGCGGGTTGTTCCATAACGATAGGTTTTTCTAATTCTCCTGGATTGAACTCTCTGTAGAGAAGCTCTATCACTTCTTCGGTGCCAAGAGGAACCGTCCGTACACCAGTGCGAGCGAGTCCTTGCTCCACTGTTCCCATTCTTTGTTCTAGTTGGGTGCGATGTTCTTCGAAACCAATAGTGCTTTCGTCGCGCGACGAGAGATTTGTTTTTCCGAAAATTTTGTTCTGCACCGCTTTCTTTACATCCAGCATCGGCGGCGAGTACGGAATAACGATGAAAAAATGCTTGCTCATAATATTTGCGCGTTCGATGAACGTCTTTATAAATTCTATATATTCACGCACCTGTATTTTCATTAGCTCTTCTGTCTGCGCCTTTAGACGTTCATCGAGAAGCGCGATGTAGGGTCGTATATCCAATTTTCTGGACTGCACGAAAAACTGAACGCTAAAATCTAGTGAATTCATAAAACTCTGGAACTGGGCGAGGATAGCATTCTGCTCGTCCTCGGATTTGAGTGCAAAGTTGATGGATGATGCAAGCATTACCCCTACGAGCGTGCCGCTTTTCATCACCATCACTCCCCCACGGACTTCTTTCACTGGAACGAAATCCTGCGCCGCCTTTGTTTTTTTTGTCTTCTCATCTCCTCCAGCCATAGATATAGGTTTTAGGTGTCAGGTCCCAGCTTTCAGGGAAGAAAGTAATTTTGAAAGCATCATTCTTATCTCAAGAATTAAACGCCCTGCTTCATTATAGTCTGCTTTCTGAGCGTAGAAGAGATCCTCGGCAATGATTAACTGGGTATCTAGTTCCGCTAAAGATCCAAGTGCAAAATATAGGAATTGAATAAAATCTTTCTTGCTTCGTCTACCTCTACCTTCTGCGATATTTGAGGGCACAGAAACCGCGGCTCTTTGCATTTGTGATGCAAGACCATACCATTCTTCCGGAGGAAATTTTTTTGATATTCTGTAAATATGTGAAACTAGGGTAATGCTTTTTTGCCAAACAATCAGATCTTTATATGACTTTATGTTCCTATCCATCTTCTTCAACCTGACACCTGAAAGCGGAAACCTGAAACCTATTGTTGCTTTTTATCCGAATACACACTCTCTTTGATGTCTAAACTCCACGCTAAGTCTTTTATTTTGTTTGCTGTTGCTGACGGGACGTACTTTGCCGGATCTTCAGCTTGCGTTTGCCCAGGGAGCATAATTTCTTCAGGGAGCACGGTTTTTGATTGTTTCTTTTCCCAGATGTAGAGTTTGGTGCGAAAAAGATACTGAAAGCCGGACTCAAGGGCGTTAACAAGCGGTCGATCGTTAATTTTATAGAACGCAAGAGCTGCGCCTAAAAGTGCGACAGGTCCGCCAATAAGTACCGCAATCCAGTGTGGTGCTATAAGCCATAAAGCAACCAAAAACCCGCCTCCTCCAACCAAGTACACGAATTGCACTGCAGTGAGAGGACCAAAAATTTTATCTTCAACCTCGACAAATTGCGGTACTTGAAATTGCATAGTTATTCAACAGGTTCTCGATAGGGATCAACCCCTCCTTTATATGCGGGTTTTGAAGGCGGGGGTGTTGTAGATAGTTGTTTTGACTCGACCTCTGCCGTTTCAGGCTGGATTTCTACGGTAGGGTTGGAAGTAGTTTGTGTTTGAGATGGTACACCGAGTTTTTGCTCCACTATGCTCGGGATAGTCTGATCTCCTAGGACAGTAGAATCGGATGCTTCCTCTATGTCCACGTCGTCTTCGTCGGTTTCTGGGATAATCGGGTCCTTTTTCGCTTGTTCCAATGCGAATGCCAACTCCTTCTTGTTTTCCTCGTCCCTCTTTGCGGCTTCCGCTCGATCCTTTTCGTATTCTGCCAACAATCTCGGATCATCATCTGGCATATTTTCTATCTCTTTGCGTCTTACCTCCTCGGCGCGCTCTTCTTCCGAGAGTTCCGGCTCCGAGGGCTTTTCGGTCCATACGCTCGGCTCGGGTATATTTTCCTTGACGCGACGAGACGCTTCCTTGAAGACACGATCATTGATATCGGCAACGAGTTCCCGCGCCCCCTGATTGGATAGTTCATGCATCGCTTGGTGCAAGTTTGTTTCGAGCGCAGACTCGCTTTCAAGACCCAACAAAGTCAGGTTTGCGATCTCGGTGAAGAGAAGCAGTTGTCGTAAGTTCAGAGCATGTTTTTTCTGTATGCCGATATAGATATTCGTCAGCGACGTGGAACCTAAAAAATCATAAAGCGGCTTCGGCAACTTCTTTTTTGCTTCCTCTCTTTCTCCCTGCGTGTGCGATTTCATATGCTATTTCTGATTTAAACTGGATTTTCCCATGACCTTACCATGCGCGCTATGTCCCCTGTCAGTTTCCCGCGCCTATCAAGCTCTTTGAAGCCGGCGATTATGCTTCGTCTCATATCAGCGTTGCTGCCGTACCTCTCGAGTATTTTCAATACTGTTGAAGGTCTTTTTATTCCCGGGAGTGCCAGCGTGATGATTCTTGGCGGCAGCGTCACTATCTGATCGTCAGTCCAATCGCTCATATATGACTCGGCTTTTCGTATCTGCTCTTCTGAGTAAGGGACGTTTCGGTCAAAACTGTTGAAGTAATCTTCAGGAGAGAGAGTAGGTTCGGGAGCCGCTTGCGTTGGGGCCGCTTGCGTCGTCACGGTGGGGGCTTCGGCTACAGGGGCTTCATCTGTGGGGGCGACTGAATAGTCATTGCTGCTGCTGCCCGGGTCAATCGGAACACCGCCTCTATTTCGTTCTGCCGCTTCCGCCTCTGCAATATCTGCCGCCTGCCTCTCGGTGAAGGTGGTATCCGTATCCACACCACCGTCTTCAAACGGTTCCGGTGCGGAGAAATCTGAGGGCGGGACGAACCCAGGAACGTTTACTGGCTCTGGGGCGCTTGGTGTCGGTCCCCGTGGACCGCCGCCGCCTGGTGTGAAGGTCGGACCCCCTCCGCCCCCGGGACCTCTCCCTGTAGGTGGTTCAGGGGTTTCTCCGCCGAAGCTTGCGGTGATTGCCTCTTCCGAGAAGACTTCAGGTAATGGGGCTTTGTTCATCGCCTGACGCCACAAGTTAATGCGTCGGATACGCTCGGGGGTTGGCCAACCGAAAATGCTTTTCATATGTTCATTGCCAGCGTAGTTGGCGATCATCGAATCATCTCCGCGAGTAAGGAGTTGGGCAAAGAATTCCTGCCTCTCGGCGATGTCTTGTCCCTCGAGCGATTGCAGCTGATCGGCGTCGACGCCGATCGGGGTGTTCGTCGACCACCATGTTCGGTTGTTGAATATCGCCTTGATTTCGCGCGGATTTTTTCCTCGGTAGTAACCGCGGGTAGCTTCCTCGGTTTGGACGAATCTGTGTATCGCGAAGTTCGCAGGGTCTTGGAGAAACGCTTCTCTTGTTGCGGGGTCATCTAGCGTACCGTTTCGCTGAGCCTCAAGGTATCTGTTTTTCGCCTCCGTCATCACCTGTAATCTCTTTGCATCCCGCAGCTCCTCTCTCTTTATGCCTTTCGCTTCGTATTCTCGGTACTCCGCTTCGTTGATGTTCGCAATCCTCCTATCCACTTCGCTTTGGAGGGGATTAAAACCCTCCTTCTGTGCGGCTATCACCATTTTGGCGTAGCGCTGATTACTTTCCGCGAGTCTCAAGTCACTTTGGCTTACGGAATTCGGATCAAACCTCGCTTTATTTATTAGTCTCTGCGTTTTACCGTTTTCGTTAAGTGTTTCTTCCGCCCACTTCACGGCTCTTTCTGCTCCGTGATAGTTGACTGTGCCATCCTCATATGGGAGGTGGTCTCTACTTTGCAAGCCAAACAACATATAAGCACCTGCTTGCTGGTCGCGCACCCTATCGAGCGGTCTTCTTTTTTCAGAGCCGAAGTCACGCTGCTCTGTCGTTGGAAGAAGTTTTTTATCTTTGATGTCTGCGAATACACTGCTCGAGAATACTTGAGGAAATACCGCTAGCTTACGCAGATCTTGGAATCTTTCTCCGGTCGACTCATCAAAGACAGCATCTGAAAGCAAGAGATCTTGCATCTCGTCACTCGTCGGGATGTTTTTCTTTTGGTCGTTGAATAGGGCGAGCGTGTTTGCACCATATACTTCTCCCCCCTCCAAGAATTCACCACTATCCACGTTTCTTTGGATATTTCTGACATTTTGAGCCCACACACCGTAACGAGACTTGATCATCGCGTTCTTTATGTCGCGTCTGATTTTGGGATCCTTTCTAACTTCCAACCATTGGCTGTTAGGAAGGATTTTAGCAAGCTTGATTATTGATTTCGGATCTTTGTCGTATTCTCGTTCCCAGAATCCAGAGGAAATGCTTGCATAGATTGCTTCTGCATCGGTACGACTCTTTCTGTAAGAATTTTTACCATCCAGTTTTGCAGCGTCCATCCTTTCGTGGTATGCCCATTTGTCTTCCCCTGCGCCCTCATCAGGGTTAGCATTCTCGAGGTCCGTTAGTCGCCCTCTTTCTTTAGCGGTAAGCGTGCCAGCAAGCCCTTTTGCTTTGAGGTCGTCTAGCTCGCCTTTGAATAGATGTTTCCTGCCAAGTTCCCCCCGCGACTCTTGCCTGTCCCAGAACTCACTCCATGTCTCAAGACGACCTTCTCTGTTGACCTTCCCTTCAGTGTTTAACTTCTCAAGATTCTGCAATTCAGCTTTCTCGTGCGCCAGGAGAGCCCCACTTTTCGCTTTGGTGCGTAGTTCCTCTAATCGGTCCTGACCAATCCTCAGTCGTTCGTTTCCGGCCGCGTATTCGGCGGAAAATGCGTTTTCCATGCGATCCATTTTTCCAAGAGCGCCACCTTCTCGCTTGCGTTCATCCAACTCTTCCATCTTTTTTTTCTCATCTACCGTAAGTTTTTTCCCAAGTTCCGCGAGTCGCGCAACTTCTCTCGCGGTGAGAGTCTTTGGGTCTTTTTTCCGAAGTTCATCTAGTTCGTTTTGTTCCGCAGCCGTAAGGATTCCTGCCCCCGCTTTCTTCTTAAGCGCTTTGTACAGCTTCTTTTCGTCGCGCGTCCAGGTTCCGTTTAGTTCCGCTCTTTGTTTCTCATCTTTTTCCACTTCGCCCAATTCGACTTCACGAGCTTTTCGTTTCTCCTTTACGGAACCGTAATCATCGAAACCAAAGAACTTCTGACCTTTTGCTTGGGCCAGCCGTTCTTGCGCCCATCTGTCGCCCGCCCGCAACATTGCTCCTAAAACAGGGGTCTTGTTTTGGTCAAAACGATTTCGCGCTGCCCATTCTCTGTATCGAGGGGCCAACCAGTCCGCGGTGCCTCCTATAGCCTGCCGTGCTGCAATCGCCCCAGTGAATTTCAATCCTGTCGTATACGCTTTCGGCATCCAGCCTGTGAGTTGGTTGGATGCCTTGTATATGTCGGCGAACTGTTTTGCTCGCTCACTCAAGTCTTTTGCTACTTTAAGCGACTGCAACATGAATATTGCGGCGACAATGAAGGTAAGCATCAATCCGATGATACTTTCGGCGCTCGCTGTTGCGCTAAAGATTGCGTCTTTTGAGCTTCGTATGATGGTGAAAGAAAAACCCACAAGAAGAAAATAGACAGGGGCAAAAAATGCCTGGCTGAAAAGCGCCTCCCACCACTCTTTTGCATACTTGCTTGTGGTGGGAAGCATAAAAGCGACTATGCCAACAGGCGACGTAATAAGAACCAAGATAAGCGCAACAAATCGACCAACTAAAAGAGAGATTGCAGATAAGAAGATGAAAATGGTGACTAATTCAAATATCAAAAGCAGAATGTCGAACACCAGTTTGTTCAACATTCCGTCATTGCTTACCACCTTCACCCCTTCTGAGGTCGCGCTGATTGATGTCCAGTTGTTCATCAGAGTGCCTTCGTTGTCTCGGAGTCCTTGGATGTTTACGAGTCCCATGAAGGTGCTCGCGAGGTTACATTTATTGTTATCCGCGCAATCTTTATCTGCTGAAATGACACTCTGGTAGATTTTGGTAGCGAGAAAATTGGAAGAATCTATGACTGCGCCAGCGAAGAAGTAGCTGAAATTTACTAAAATTGCACCAATAATGAGCTTCGCCAGTACGTTCTTAGCGTTTACATTCTTGAGGTGAAGAATGGTGCCGATGGCTATAGCAACGAGCCCACCGATGATGGCGATGTTCGCAAGGTCGCGCATTATTCCCCAAGCGGTGCGAACTCCTTGCGCTGATGAGGATGTCACGTAGCGTCCCATTTGCACGACCATTTGGTCTATCACAAAGTTGAAAAATGAACCCAAGATCGCTAGGAAAAAAGTGACTATGCGGATTAGTATTTCAAAGATAAACGCAATGACATTCAGAATGGTGTTTCCTAGTGCTCCGAGAACTGCATCTATTGCCATGCTCCCGATTTGTCCTTGGTTCTCGTTGTATGTCTGCGCTGCCTCTGCGTTCGCTGCCGCCATCTCTGGGGCCACTGTTGCAAGACCGCCTGGTGATCCTTGGTCCCCCCCAGTATTATCAAGAGCAAAAGCCGCTCCCGTAGGTACCATTACCCCCGCGAGTGCAACGAGTATAGAGAGGATAACGAAAACTTTTCTCATGCTTAATATTGCTGACACTGAATGAGCGCTGTATTCGCTTCCGTTGTCATTCCATCAAGAAGTGTTTTTGACGCGTCACGATCGTTATCGAGCGCGGCAAGGTCAGATTGGGTGTGGATTGTGCCGTATGCGCCAAATTCGCTATATGCTTGAGCAAGAGAATTTATTTCGGCAGATGTAGCTGCGTTTTCGATTTGAGTCTGTAGCGATTCAAGAGATGCAGATGTTGTTTGTGAATTATCGAATGCGATTGATTGCAAGGCTATTTGGGGTGCGATGACAGTTTGTACTGTCGAAGACGCCTGATTGAACTGTATCGTTGCCCCCGCGACATCGATACCAACTCCCCCTCCTTGCCCAATGAGGGTTTGGTAGCAAGCTTGCACCGCGGAGTAAGCGCTTTTTGTGCTTTCCAGATTGAAGAGCATAGCGGCAAGAGTGACTTGGTATGCATATTCAATTTCAAGAGCATCGTTCACACTGTTGCGAAGGGTAGTTTGTGCTTGCGAAATGAGCGCACCCTGACTATTCCCCGCCACGCTATCCAAGTACGAACCTTGCCCGGTCGAACTCTTTTGAGAAAGTCCACTCAAACCTTTAAGGCTCGTGAACGCTTGCTGCGCAAGTTGCGCGAAGAGCGAATCAACCAAGTCTCCAATCTCACTTGCACGTGCCTGCTGTTCATACCCAGCTCTGACTCCTGTTTGGAGCGTGTCATTTGCAACAGTTGCAGGTCCGACGATTCTGTATCGTACGCACTGCTGAAGCGGTTTCCCTGATCCGCCCGGATCAAGACACTCTATTTTTGGTAGAATGCCCTCAGCCTGCTGGTTGAGTTGTTGTTGTTCAGTGAGTCTACTTGCTATACTCGTGCGCTCTTGCCCTGTTGCTGCTAATGAAGCTCCTACTGGCGTGCATTGTGGGTGATACACCAACGTGTTCATGAGCATCGCGAAGCCTCCTTTAGAAAAATCCTTTAAGAACTCATCCGTTCCTTGCACCGGGCATCTCAGCGAGGATTGTGTGTCGGCTTGATATTGATCATTAACTTGACGCTGCACTCCGGGTAAGAGCTTGGGGTCAAGCCCGCTGTTAGGGAGAACGTTCTTTATAAAATCCATGTGTATTGCATCACTCAATATCGCGTTGTCGTTCGCGAGATTTTGGGAATAGATTGGAAGACCGCCGTTTCCCGTATTTGAATCGGCAATGACGGTTTTGGAGAAGTCCGCAGCAAATGCATGACTCGTTTGTCGAACTAAAACATTTTGAACGCAGGTAACGTCAAGCTGTGTATCCTGATCAGTTTGTATCTTTTGCGTGTTTCCTTGAATTCTTTGTGAAGTGCTTCGCACCTGAGCATCATTAACCGGCACTTCGCTCCCACCGAGCGCGCCAGTCACCACCCCTAAAGGACCGCCCGTAACGCTCCCAAGAGTACTACCCAAGTTACCTCCGAGGAGGTTTCCAAGAGACCCGCTGATGTTTCCGCCGCCGAGCAAGTTGCCGGCTATATTTCCCAAGCTGGAGCCGTTGAGGATGCTGCCAATGTTTCCGTTGCCGCTAAGTAAGCTAGAAATAATCTGACCCGCCTGACTTCCTCCGGTGATGGTGCCAATGACCCCGCTTATATTCCCTCCTTGGATACTACTTAAAAGAGAACTGATATTGAATCCTTGAGGAAGCTGTCCGAACATGCTTGAACCGATACCTCCGAGCGATCCTCGCGCATCTGATTTACAGCCTGCAACCTCTCCACTCTTGGTGCCGCTCGTAAGATCAGAGAGTGGGGTTACCGTATCCAAATTTAAAGTTTCTTGAGGGAGAGGTGTGATTGGTCCTAAGTCATCAAAAGGAAGAGCTGTGATGACATCATCAGCATGTGTTACTGCTGGCAACGTAGTTACGAGAATCAGGGCGAAGATTAAGAAAATGTTTTTCATGTTTTCTTTTGAAGTGTTGTGATGCTTGCCAAGAGAACCTCCATGCTGTTTGTAACGTAACTTTGTGCTTTGTTGAATGTGTCCACGTCAGAGAGAGCTACTATGGGGTCACCTTTCCAGCGCGCCATGTTCTCAACTGCTTTTGCTAACGCACCGACACTCTTCACTGCCTCTAAGTGTTGTGGTGCGAGTTTTGCGGGCACTTCCATTACTAAAAGCGACGCGGCAATTTTTTTGTACAAGTCAGCAGTTTTTTGAAGTTCAGGCGTTCCGTTCGCGTTGTTATTTATGACGCTCTCGGTGAAGAGTGTGACTTCATATTTTTTTACTGTGCTTGCTTGGCTTACGATGACCGTTAAGAGCTTCACGTACGTATCCAATGATGTTTCATCGTTCACATTCAAATCATTGAGTGTGATTATCGGCACTATTGCGGGATTTGAAACATGTTTTTTTGTTAGCTCAGCAAGCATGGCGTCCCTTTCCGCTGCAGTGAATGTGCCACTTTGAGTCAGGTCAATATAGTTATTGTAGAGATCTAGAGAAAGCGCCTCCGTGACATTGTCAGAGGGAGAACCAGGAGCAGAGCTTGAAACTTCACGCCAATCTTTGAGTGTTACTCCGCTCGGTAGCGAGTTTCCTTTGGGCTGATTTTGGAAATAATAGAAAGAGGCAGCTCCTATTACGACAAGCGCAAATATCACTGCGAAAAAAGACCCCCCCCATTTATTTCGGGCTTCCATTCTGCTCATAAGTATAACCTTACATATAAAGGACATAGTCCTTTATATGTCTTTATGGGGATTAGCGGAGATACTATTTAAAATAAAAAAACACCTGTGATTTTAAACAGGTGCTTTCCCTAGCCGAATCAAATTTATTAGGAGTTTTTAGTGTCTACGTCCGAATGTTTTGTTCCAGACCCCCTTTCCTACCATCCATACTACTAAAGCGTCCAGCGCAAGACCGAGAGCCTCTCTGTTTTCTTGAAGAAGTTTCCCGGCGCTTTCAGTAACTTCACCTGTCCCCCCAACGAATGCCGGACCCAAGGAGCCCGCAGCCTCTATTAATTGCATCATATGATTTCTAAGTAATTTTTATTAAATAACTCATTCCCAGCGCTCTATATGGCTAGCGTGAAGATTACGTGAGAATATTCACACCCTACCTCATAAAATACAAAAGTCAAGTTTTCGCCTCTTTTCTTAGCGCAAAGGAGCGTCTTGTCGTAAAAAAGCCTTATAATCAGGCATTTTTTCCTTAGCGGAGAAATGCGGAGCGGATTCTTGGTTCGCTTCAGGGTTTGAGGAGGCATATCCTAAAAATGCAGCTGCAGCCAGTGCTCCAAGCCCTATTAAAGTTGCTTTACGGGGATTTTTTACTACGTGGTTCCAACAATTTTCTATTCCACTCATATTTATTGAAAGGAGTATACCCTAAAAACAAAAAATAGTGACAAAATAAAGCATACTCTAATACGGCGAGCTATAGTGTGGGAATGTTGAAGCGTTTATTCTCTCTTGCCTTCGTCATTTTTCTCTTCTCCCCTATTGCAGCGTTTGCTATAGGCGGTCCGTTCGGCGGACCTATGCTCAGTCCCCCGACGCCATGTATTGACCCTCCTGGTTCTTATATGTTTACGCTCGGTCCCCCTTCCGCTGGGGTATATAAATACATCCCCGGGGTTTCGGTCACATACTTATTTGGTCCTCCCAAGACTGTTGGTCAGTTGTTGTTGGGAAATTTTATGCCAGGAATATGTACAAAACCGGGAACACCGCCTGTCCCTGTTCCGGTGTTTGTTATTACAGCTGAGGGCTCAAGCGGTCCCGCTAAGCCCGTAACGCCGCCAAAGCCCGCACCCGCAAGAACGGAGTGCGTCGATGGCGCCTTCAATCTTTCAAGTAGTGCGGGTAAGGCACAAGGAGAAGCAAATATCCGACAGATTTTTTCCGAATCTGGAATCCCAGTGAATAAAGGTGCGTGTGGACTTAATAAAACTTTTCAGAGCACTGCGGGAGGTTGTACTGACGTAAGTGGATTGCAGTGCCAGGCAGTTTCATATTTGCAATCGCTCCAAACTCTTTGTGGTAAAAATTCTCTGCTTATCACCGGTGGCAGCGAAGCAGGGCACGGTAGCCATATCGTCGGCAACAAAGTGGACCTTTCGTCTGGGGGAGCGAGTTTCAATAATCAACTTTCACAATGTATTAAAAGCAATTTTACGTTTGATCCTTCACGAGGTGTTTGGGTAGATAGAAAGACAGGCTCTACGTTCCTTGCTGAAGGTGCAGGACAAACTAGAAATACGACAGGGGTTCACTGGCACGTGTGTATAGGCAGAGGTTGCTAATGGAGTTCTTTCGCAATGGTGAGCCACGTCTCTAGACTCACGTCTTCGGCGCGAACACGCGCATCGAGCGCAAGATTTTCCCACGCGCCTTCTACTTGAGTTGCAGGGAATTTCTTTTTCAAATTTCCTAAAAGCGTTTTTCTTTTCTGACCGAATCCGATTTTTAGAATTTCAAAGAATTTTTCTTCAGATATCTTTTTAAAATTCTTTCCATTAATTTCGGTGATAGCAAGAATTGCTGAATCAACCGATGGAGGTGGGTTAAAACTTCCTCTCGAAACTGTTTTTACGTATTTAGGAATGCCGTATGCTTTCACCGAAAGTGACAAAATGCTTTCTTTCTTACTTCGTGCAATTCTTTCTGCAACTTCTTTTTGTATTAGAAACGCGAGTGAGACGGGTTTATTTTTTGCAGTGAGGCATGAGCGAATGAGTTCTCCGGTTATGTAGTACGGAATATTTGCGGCGACTTTGTACGCGCCTTTCGGAAATAGTTTGTCGGGAGTTAGTTCTCTCGCATCTCCCTCATGAATCACTAATCGTGCGTCTCGGATCTCCTCCGCGAATCTCTCACAGAGAACAGCAACCATCGCCCGATCTTTTTCAACAGTAGTCACCGTTGCCCCAAGCGCGAGAATCTCCCTCGTGAGCATTCCTTTCCCTGGACCAATTTCTAACACCTTGTCTCCGGCTTTGATACCTGCGGCGCTCGCCACAGCGCTCGCTATCCCTATGTTCGTGAGCAAGTGCTGACCAAGCTTTGCCCCCCGAGGTTTTTTTCTGTTGTTCTTCATATTTTTATATTACTTCCACGTCTCACAATGCTCTGAAATATTCCGACTATAACTTTTAGAGCTCCAGAGACTATACGATTAATCGTATAGTCTCTGGAGCAATTACCGTGGTGATGATTTAGGATATGGTATTCATTTCTTCGCTATTCCAGAAAGGGAACGTTATCACGGTTCGAAGTTCCGGATCTAGTTCAGTGATAAAAACTGAAGCCGTATTTTCAGAACGTGTTCCGAATATCCTGCGCGTATAGGCGAAGAGTGCATAGACTTGTTTTTTCGCGCGAGTGAGCGCTACGTAGAAAAGCCTCCTTTCTTCCTCAGTGTCTACATCGTCGGATCCATCACGTTCATGTGGGAATAAACCTTCTTCTAGTCCTGCGATGAACACAGTGTCGAACTCTAATCCTTTCGCGGCATGAACTGTCATAAGCTTCACTCCTGCTTTTGGTTTTTCTAATTCATCTTGGTCTGATTGCAGCGCAGCTTCTTCTATCAATCGCTCGATGCCTGCGCCCGACGGAAGCCCATCATATTTCGTCGCAACAGTGACGAGCTCTTTCAGGTTTTCTAGCCGCTCGGCATCTTCAGGACTGCCAGTTTTATACAAGCGCCACATCCCGCTCTCGGTTAGTGCGAAGTGTACTGCTTCTGACGCGCTCTTCTCTTCAATAGCTTTTAATATGCGCGCGAGAGTTTGGCGAAAGAGATGTACTTTTTCTTTTGCTGCCGCAGGCAGCCCCTCTTCCTGATTGTTAATAATCTTAGCGAGCGTCACTTTACCGATGCCTCGCGTTGGGGTAGAAATGGCGCGCGTTATGTCAGCGGCAGAGTCTGGATTCAGTGCTGCGCGGAGATACGCAAGTGTATCTTTTACTTCTTTGCGCTCAAAAAAGCGTACCCCCAAAACTTGATAGGGTACTGCAGCTTTCAGAAATGCTTCCTCCAAGACTCGTGATTGAAAATTCGCACGATACAAGACTGCAATATCTTCCGCAAGCAATCCTCTTTCTATAAGTAACTTGGATTCTCCTGCGATGAATGCTGCTTCATGGTTTTCGTCCGGGAAACCCGCTACGCGTATGTTTTCTCCGTCATCGTTTTTCGTATACAGTTCTTTTTCTCGGCGGTTTGTATTCTTTGCAATAGCATCGTTCGCTGCAGAGAGAATAGTTTTCGTAGAGCGGTAATTTTCTGTAAGCAGAAGCACTTCAGCGTCCGGGAACGCGGTTTCAAAATTCATGATGTGTTCGATGGATGCGCCCCGCCAGCTGTAAATGTTCTGATCAACGTCTCCTACTGCGGCAATGTTTCCGTGACGCGCCGCAAGAATCTTTACAATTTCGTACTGCACGCGGTTAGTATCCTGATATTCGTCAACGTGTATGTAGTCCCATGCGTTCTGAAAATGTTCGCGAGCAGGCGCGTGGTTCGTGAGCAGTGAGTGGGCTGTAAGGAGTATGTCGTCAAAATCTAGAGCCTTCTCTTTTTTCAGGATTGCTTCGTAGCGTCCCCACACCTCGCCTACTGCCTCATCAATGTAAGAGGAAGCGTGCTCCGCCTGGAATTCACGCTGACCTATCGCCTCTCCTTTTTTCCGGCTCATGATAGAAATCACACGACGCGGTTCGAGCTGTTTTGGGTCAAAGCCGGCTGCCGTTATGGCTTCTCTCATGGCGCGCGTAGAGTCGGCGCGGTCATAGATGGTAAAGCGGGCTGGTAGCCCCACTGCCCCATGGAATGCTTTTATGATTTCTAAAGAAAGACGATGAAACGTCCCAATGAAAGGGTCGTGCCGCGGGCGGTCATAAGGGGAAAGAGAGAAATCCGTATCTATGATCCGGCTCACGCGCTCCTTCATTTCTTTCGCTGCCTTATTTGTGAACGTGACCGCAAGAATCCTCTCTGGCGCTACCCCTGAACGGATGATTTCCGCTATACGGTGGACGATAACTCTGGTTTTTCCTGCTCCAGCGCCTGCAAGTATAAGGAGCGGTCCCTTCAGATGAGTTACTGCCTTCTTTTGGGTTTCATTTAGATGTGCAAGGTGATCCACAGGGTTTCACTATAGCAGCCCGGATATTCCCCCGATTCTTTTTAAGAAATTTTTTGTAAAAATGTCAATTTTTATGCTCTTTTTGGTTGTCCCCCTCATGATTTTTTAATGGTTGACGTAGATTTTCACTTGGGTATAGTGGACATACTACCGTAAGCGTCAGTCTCTTATATTGGCTTAACAGAGCCATTTCTCCTGAGACGTCCGTCCGGCTAACCCTGAGTGGGGAATAATTATAGAAACAAAACACGATAGCGCCCGCGAGCCAGCCCATGCAGGTTCCCGAGTTACACAAAGTAAGTATAGTTCGGTTTTTATTGCCGTCCTCATAGTCTTTTCATGCCTCAGTATCTTTAAAGTGGCGCACGCTGTTTCTCTATCTGATTTTTTCGGAGCGTTTACCTCCACTGCTGAAGACACGGCTTCAACATTGAGTTTTTCTGTTTCCAAGACTCCGGCACTCAAGAACGCCGTAAATTCTGACCCAAATCCGGCCAAGGGCGGTGGCGACATAACCATAGTTGGCGGCGTTGCGCTCGCAGCTGAAAGTGGTCCTGAAGGGACACTTGCCGATATACAGGATAAAAAGCCTGCATCAAATCAGATTTCCATATATGTGGTCCGTGTCGGAGATTCCCTCTCTGAGATTGCCAAGATGTTTAATGTTTCAAATAACACCATTCTCTGGGCCAACAACCTGACAAGCTTTAAGAGCGTACATCCGGGCGATACCCTCGTCATACTCCCTGTTACCGGTATAGAGCATGTCGTTTTGAAGGGTGAAACACTTGCCGGTATCGTCAAAAAGTATAAAGGCGACATGCAGGATGTGCTTAATTTCAACAATCTTTCTTCAGGAGCGGCTCTGGTTGTTGGAGATACGATCGTCATTCCAGACGGTGTTGATGCACCATTGATTACTACATCTTCGGTCAAGACCTCTTCAACGGCGACTGAGAAGCTTATAAGTAGCGCGGGCGGACCTGTTATTTCAGGGTATTATTTACGCCCTATCATTGGGGGTAAAAAGACCCAAGGACTCCATGGTTACAACGGGGTTGATCTTGGAACACCTGTAGGCACTCCAGTCATGGCATCATGCCCCGGTACCGTGATGGTGAGTCGCGATTCTGGATGGAACGGAGGGTATGGCGAGTACATCGTGATTCAATGTTCTAATGGTACGCAGACAGTGTACGGGCATCTTTCAAAGACGAGTGTATCGGCAGGTGCATCAGTGGTACAGGGGCAAGTCATAGCACTCTCTGGTAACACCGGTCGTTCCACAGGTCCACATCTTCACTTTGAAATTCGCGGAGCGGCGAATCCTTTCTAATACTTCTTGAAATCAAGCAACGCGCTTAGCGTTGTCGAAGTATTCTTCCTCGTTCTCGTCCTGATTGGGCAACTCTGGTGATTCAGACGCCGCCGGGGCGTTATCGTTTGCAGGTTGTTGTTTGAATACTGGTTGTCGGGGTTTATACTCCGGCTTTTTTTCTAGAGAATTTCGTGGAGCAGGAGCAATGCCGTCGACTGGCTTGTCTTCTTTAGGAGTATTTTGGTTTGGTGCATCTTTCAAGGGGCTTTGTGAACGAGGCTCTTTCTCTCCGGCAGATCGCTCGGAGCGTTCTTCTTTCCCGCTCATTTTTCCCGACCCGCCCTGCTCGTTTCCTTGCCCCTCAGGTTGTTCAGTTTCATTGTTGTTTTGTCCACGTGCATTTTTTCTGCGAAGCGCCCTAAACGCAACGTCCTGCGCCCGCTCCGCTTTAGATTCCGCACCTTCTTCTCCTTCCAATGGATCAGTTCCCGCTTTGTTTATTCGGTACGAGAACCATATGAACAGAGTGCAAGAAGGGGAAAAGGATAATCCAGGCACCGCTTCGAGAGCAGCATTGACGAGTGTGGTCGCGAGCATCTTATCTGTCTTGTAGCCATTTAGCCACCACATACCACGGCAATAGCATATGAAGACTGTACCTGCGAGCGGAAGCCAGCAAAGGACGAAGTCGACGATTATCGCTACTTTTAGGTACGCGTCATATGAGTCTTTCGGGATGCGTTTTTTCCCTCCGAAAAAAGAGAAAAGATTGTTTTTTGTTTCTCCTGCCACAGTGGCATTGTAGCGCGTCTAGTTTTACCCGTTTCGGAGAATACGCGGGCGGTATTGCAGTGCTTCGAGCACGTGGGCTGAGCCTACTGATTCGTCTCCTGCAATGTCTGCAATGGTACGCGCAAGCCTGAGCACGCGATGGTATGAGCGTGGCGAAAGCTTCAGTGTACCTGCGGCGCTGGCGAGAACTTTCGTTGCCTCGTCAGTGATGCCAATAGCGCTTCCCAACATTTTTGATGAGAGCTCGCTGTTCGTGTGCGCCGACAATTTTAATGCCTGAGCTCGCGCCCGCTGTTTTTCCCGAGCATCCATGATGCGTTTCTGTACTGCTAGAGAAGTTTCGCCCGCTCCTTTCGCGCGAAGCTTTTCATGAGGAACATGTGGCACTTCTATCCAAATATCTATACGATCGATGATTGCACCCGAGAGTTTTTTCTTGAAGTGTTGTATGTCTCTTGGGTCTGCATTGTCGCCAGGCGGATTCATCGCAGCCACTAACATGATGTTTGCTGGGAATGTGGTAGAGCCAGCCGCTCTCGAGATAGTAATCGCCCGATTCTCTAGAGGTTCCCTCAGGGCTTCAAGTGCACGCCGGTCAAACTCAGGAAATTCATCCAAGAAAAGCACACCTCGATGCGCAAGCGTCACTTCTCCTGGTCGCAAGGAGTTACCGCCGCCAACTAGTGCAACGTATGAGGAGGTGTGATGCGGGGCGCGTATAGGGGCTGAAACAAGTAAGGTTTCTTTTAAAGTGCCTGCGACGGAGTGAATTGCCGTTACTTCTACTGCTTCATCAAAAGAAAGCGGCGGGAGAATTCCAGCAAGCGCGTTTGCAAGCATTGTTTTTCCTGTGCCGGGGGGTCCTACAAACGCAACGTTGTGGCGCCCTGCAGCAGCAATCTCTAACCCACGCTTCGCAGTTTCCTGTCCTTTGATATCAGATAAATCCACCGCAGGAGCTACACTGACTATTTTGCTGTTCACCTGACTCGCGGTTGCTGGCAGAAGTTTTTTGCCCGTGACATGTGCAATGACTTCTTTAAGCGAGGCTGCCCCGAGGACTGACACGCCCGTTACTAACGCCGCTTCTGCGGCATTCTCTTCCGGCACAATTATATTTTTGAATCCGTATTCGCGTGCCGCAAGACCCGCAGGCAAGGCACCCTTGATGGGACGGAGCGTTCCGTCGAGCGCGAGCTCCCCTAGGAAAACAGTGTCGTTCGCGTCGAATTTTATTTCCTCGGCAGAAAGCAAGTATGCAAGTGCCATAGGAAGATCAAAGACGGTTCCTTCTTTTTTCAGGTCAGCTGGTGCGAGTGAGATTATTACTTTATGGTTTTTGCTTTTGGGTGACGGGTATCCAGTGTGCTTGATTGCAGCAGAAATTCTGTCCCGTGCTTCTTCGACCGCTTTCCCGGCGAGTCCCACCACTGCAAACGAATACAGACCTCGCGAAAGGTCTGTCTCGATGGTTACGCGATTTGATGTAGGGAATCCTGGCTGAACGCTATACACGCGCGCAAACATGATTGTGCAAGTATATCAATGCTTCATCGGCATCGAGTTCGGTCATGCACAGATTGTTTAGGCAGGATTATCCGACTGTTTCGCGCATGTGCTTCTTGCATGTGGGCGCTGCAGGGTTTGCTTCAAGCCTATCCATCTCGATCGCTTCACCGGAAATCTCACAGGTGCCGTATGTACCCTCCGTTATCTTTGCGAGTGCATTCATTACTTGATTTAAGCGACCCTCAAGTTCGTTCAAGGCAGCGTTGTTGTCCTGCATGTCCTCGATGACATCAGCATTATCGTTTCTGTCTGCACCAAACTCATCCCCCGCAGGCTTTGAAGGAACCCAATCTGATGAATTTGAAGGGTTTCTGCTACCGAGCTCCGAGAGCTCGATTTCCAAGAGCGCCTTTTCTTCCTCAAGCAATTTCTTGAACTTTACGATGTCGTTTTGTGTGAGCATTCGGGCATCCTAGCATGCGGAACCTATAGCTTCCAGGTTCAAGGTAGCAACTAGAAAACATCCCGAGCTTACTCGCTCTTCTGAAGCGAAAGACGGGTTATTACTTCACGGAGTGTACTCTCGTTGGTTGTAATGATGATGAGGTCAGGGCGAAGAAATGCATACATAATGTGCCACGCTGGCTGGCTTTCTCGGATATCAATATTCTGGACAGTGCGGTCAGTGAAGGTGAGCGGGGGTGGTGTGGATGCGATGCTTGCTGGAGCGAGCGCTGAGGGCTTGAAGAAGTCACCCAAACCTTCGTCCATGCGCGTCTCCCATGAGAGCATCGCTTGAAATGCATGGTCGTACGCTGCAACGCTAATGAGAAGAAATGGCTGATTGTGGTCAAATGCGTGTATGCCAACCATCGTACCTGTTGTATTTCGCACAAGCGCATCGGGTGCTCCTAGGAGCGTCAGAATGTCTGCCGTACTAAGCGGTATGCTGTTTTCGGTTACGACGAAACTTTCGACTTCGCCGAGGTTGAGTACCGCAGAATCTTTTACTTTTGCGAGGGTCGTTGGGAGAGGCTCTTCAGGAGAATGTTCTACCGTAATTGAATGATTTGCCGGAATGAGAGAGCGTAACGGCGCCGCTATATCGTCAGGCTTATTCAAAAAGAATGCGATGCCAACGCTTCCGATGCCAATCAGTATGAAAAGAATAGCTCCGCCCAAGAAGAGTCGCATACGATTTGCGCGTCGGCGTACTGCAGCTTCATCTTCGTAAGGTCCCTCTGCCATTGTTCGCTTCTGCTCAGCGCCCACGATTGAGGTAAGCGTGGTGTTTCGTTTTCTGATTTCTGCGCTTATGTCATTAGCATAGGTGCGCACTCTTGGGAGACCGTCTTCCGACTCCACACTTTGCTTCAGAGATTTTATTTCTGGCGGCAGCGTTTTTTCTCTTACCGGTTCAGCCTCAAGACCCATTTCGCGATTACTCCGTTCAAGCGGATTGAGTGGAGGCAGGGATTGTACGGCGGTATTTTCTTTTTGTTCTGTGCTTTCTATCGTTTTTGTTTTTGTCGCTTCAACAACAGCGTTCCCCGAATAAAGCGAACTTACCGCCTTCGCCAACGCATCTACCGTCTTGAATTTTGCTCCACTAGCTGGAGGAACGGCAGTTTTTTTTGTGACCTCCTCTGGGGCATCAAGCAGAACCGGTGCGACTACCGGCATTAATTTTTCATGTTCCGCAGTCGAAACATCAACACCTTTTGGTAGTGCGTTTGTACTCGACTCTTTTGCGAGTTCACTATTACCAGCGATGTCCCCCGCCTTGTCCGTCTCGTCCGCCATTTCGTCTATCATTGTACCCTCCCCTCGGAGCATCCCCGCTTGGGTTTCCCTCCGCAGGTTTCAAACCTTTTCGCGTTGCGAAATCTTGATCAATCATTTTGATTGAAAGATTCACTCGTCCCTGATCATCCACTTCTTTTACAACTACCTTTACTATGTCTCCCACCTTAAATGCCTCGTCTACGGTCGCTATCCGAAATGGCGCCACTTCTGAGATGTGCACCAACCCTTCCGCCTTCGCGTTAAGTCTCACGAATGCACCGAAATTCATCAGGCGTGTCACTGGTCCTTCGATTACGTCACCAGCTTTGAATACACGCGTCATGTCGCGGATTATCTGTGCTGCTTTTTCCGGCGCATCAGCAGTTCCCGTCAAGAACACTGTACCGTCATCTTCTATGGTGATTGAACCGACGCCCGTTTCTTCTTCAATCTTGCGGATATTTTTTCCTTGCGGACCTATCACCATGCCGATCATGTCAGGAGGAATAGTGAGAGAAATTATTTTTGGAGCGCGTGGCGACAAATCATTTCGCGGCTCTGAAATAGCTCCCGCCATTACCTGCAATATGCTGAGCCGTGCTTTTTTTGCTGCAGCAAGTCCTTCTGCCAAGACGGGCACAGGGACGCCTTCAACTTTCACGTCGAGCTGAATTGCCGTCACTCCGTTTTTCGTGCCCGCCACTTTGAAATCCATGTCGCCATGGTGGTCTTCTGGTCCTTGGATGTCAGTCATTATCGCGTAGCGCGTCGGACTGTCATACATGACGCCCATCGCGATTCCGGCAACTGGTGCTGTTACTGGCACGCCGCCATCCATGAGCGCGAGCGTTGATGCGCAGACAGACGCCATTGATGTGGAACCATTTGATGCAAGTGCTTCGGAGACTAAGCGAATTGTGTAGGGGAATGTCTCTTTCGGAGGTATGACTGCCGAAAGCGCTTTCTCTGCTAGGGCTCCGTGTCCTATCATGCGGCGGTTCATTCCGCCCATGCGACCAGTCTCTCCGACTGAGAACGGGGGGAAGTTGTAATGGTGCATGAAACGCTTCTTCACTTCTTTACCCTCTATGGAGTCCACTATCTGAGAGTCATCGGGACCACCCAAGGTGAGCGCCGAGAAGACGTGGGTTCCTCCGCGGTAGAAGATTCCTGATCCGTGGAGCATCGGAGAAAAACCTCCTGCTTCCGCGAATAGCGGTCGAAGTTCGTCGAGCGCTCTTCCGTCAACGCGCTCTTTGTTATCAATGGCACGATTGCGCATTGCTTGTGCGACCTGGTCTTCAAAATATGAGTCGGCCATCTTTACTGATTCCGGCATCGTTTCTACAACGGTTTTCAAGAACCTGTCTTTCAACTCCCCCACTGCTTCCTTGCCCGGCACGCCAGAGAAGACTGCTTTCCCGAACTCTCCTTCTACTGTCTTAAAAAGCTCTGGAATCTTCTCGTCCACGACGCGCTCCGGCACTATTTTTTTCTGCTTTCCTATCGCTGCGACAATTTCTTTCTGAAATGCCTGCAATTTTTCAAGCTCTTCCACGCCGCGGTTTAATGCTGCAACAAGTGTCTCCTCAGAAACTTCTTTTGAGCCAACTTCTATCATGGTGACGACTCCGTCTTTTCCGCACACCAGCAAGTCAAGCTCGGTATCATCTGAATTGCGCGCTATGTATGTAGGATTCACCTCAAACTCAGTTGCGCCTTTCTTTCGTCCGATGCGAACTGCCGAAACAGGACCACTCCACGGAATTGAAGACGTGGCGAGCGCGATTGATGCTGCGTTCACTGCGAGAATGTCGGGGTCGTCCTCTTCAATAGAAAGCACTGTCGTAACTACTTGCACTTCTTGTCGGAGATTGTGATCAAAGAGCGGACGAACTGTGCGATCGATGACACGCCCTGAAAGGATGGCATCTTCAGATGGTCTGCCTTCGCGGCGTATATAGCGCGAACCTAAAATAGAACCCGCTGCATAAAATTTTTCTTCATATTCAACAGTGAGCGGGAAATAATCGATGTCATGGCGCTCACGCTTACTCATTACTGCAGTCGCAAGCACTATCGTGTTGCCGTAGCGTACTAGTACGCTACCGTGTGCTTGCTCTGCAAGATCAGTGAACGTCGCAGTTAGCGTCTTCCCTCCTATGGAGGTTGAGAATTCTTTTTTTTGCATAAATTTCCTCTGTTACGAGATTCGCAGATTTCAGGTTCGGCGAGCCGTCCTGCGTATCTGAGAACCTCGCTGATAATAGGGTGAGTATATCAAAAAACGCCTTTTGCGAAAGGCGTTTTTTCAAAGTATGTTTTTTATCTGTCGTCAGTGTCTGAACCAACTACGCGCGGTTCACTTTCTTCGTCAGGCGCCAAGTCTGGCGCAACGGCACCTAATGCACCCGCTGCCATATCAAGCAAATTGCGACCGTGAGGCATGAGGAATTTTTTAGGATCCTCAGACATATCGATGAAATCATTTGCCGCTTCTTTCAAACGCGCCGAAGATGACTTGCCGAATGCGATGACTTCCACCTGCGTTCCGTGGCTGTTCTTAAGGTAGTCCACGAGCGGTACGAAGTCCCCGTCCCCCGTTGCAAGAATGACCGCATCCAATTTTGGTGCCATCTTCACAGCATCAACCGCCATGCCCACATCCCAATCGGCTTTTTTTGCCCCACCGTAGAATATCTGCAAATCCTTCGTCTTTGTTTCTATGCCAATTTTAGTGAGTGCATCAAAGAATGCCTTCTCCTCGCCTGACTCTGTCGTTACCACGTATGCGACTGCCCGGATAAGGATGCGTCCCGCGACCGACTCCTTGAGGACGTTCGCGAAATTAACTCTTGCCTTATAAAGATTTTTTGCGCTGTGGTAAAGGTTTTGTGTGTCTATGAAGACACCGACTCTCTGTGCCTTATGTTTTATTGCTGCCATATGAATTGTGTTTAGGTGCTAGCTTCGAGAGGCTAGCAGTATGAAAATAATTGATGAATTTAAAAATATCGACCTTTATGTAGGATAGCCCACGTTACAAGAAGAACAAATGAAGCTGCCCCGTATGCTAGTACGCCCGGCAGGGTTAAAAAGATTCAGATTGTTGAGAGACAAACGTATGCACTAGCGACTTTTTGGCATCTTGATTCTCTATATATGAGGTTTGAAAAGAATCTTCGCCTGCTCAGCTGGAGACAGACCTTGCAGCTGATCATTTAGTTCCGCAACCCTAGCTCTTAACGCCGGCGACGCCGTATTACGCTCGATGACCGCTTTTTTTGCTTCCGGGAGAACTACTATACGCCCCCTTTCAGGATTCCCGGGCATATGCCTATTTCTTCAAACCCAATCCCTTGATGACCTTGTTGTATTCCTTTTTGTCGGACTTTTCGAGGTATTTGAGGTGGCTTCTTCGGTCGGCAACCATCTGGAGGAGACCTCGACGAGAGTGCTTATCTTTAAGGTGTTTCCGCAAATGAGTCGTCAATTCTCCTATTTGCTTGGTCAAAAGGGCTACCTGAACGGATGCTGAGCCAGTATCAGTCTGGTGCTTCTGGACGCTCTTCATTACCCGAGCTTTCTGTGTTTTCGTAAGCATGTGCGGCAATATACCACGCCTTAGAGCCTTTCGCAAGAATATTGTGCGAAGTGGTTGCTATACTTGAATGAATGGATATTCAAAATCTGAAGCGCGAATTCCTTGAATATATTGAGATCACGAAAGGTCGGAGCATAAAGACGGTCGAGAATTACGATCACTATCTCTCTCGCTTCCTAGAGTTCTCAAAAGCGAAGGGCGTTTCCGACGTGAATGAAGAAAAGTTGCGTGAGTTTCGTCTATGGCTGAACCGTCAGCCCGGAACCGGCGGCAACATGATGAAGCGCAAAACCCAGAACTACTACTTGATCGCGCTTCGCGCATTCCTTAAGTTTCTGGCAAAACGCGGCATTAAGGCGCTCCCGCCGGAGCACATAGAGCTTGCAAAGGTGCCTGAGCGCTCGCTTGACCTCATTACAGCAGCCGAATTAGAGCGGTTGATGAAAGCGCCCGTTGGAAACGGTCTGAAAGAACTTCGCGATCGCGCCATCATGGAAATGTTTTTCTCGACCGGACTTCGCGTCTCTGAATTGTGCGCTCTCGATACAGACCTCGACCTTTCTCGCGACGAACTGTCAGTTCGAGGTAAAGGCGACAAGGTGCGCGTGGTGTTCCTCTCCCCTGCTGCAAAAACTTCAGTGGCGGCATACCTTAAGGCGCGCAAAGATATGGGCGAAGCGCTGTTTGTTCGCCATAGCACTGGGAAAAAGATTCCATCGCGTCTCACCCCTCGTTCCATTGAGAGCATCATCAAAGCGTGTGCCATCAAGGCTGGCATCACAAAAAAGGTAACCCCTCACGTTATTCGGCACTCGTTCGCAACGGATCTTTTAGAGAATGGCGCTGATTTACGTAGCGTTCAAGCCCTTTTAGGGCATGCGAACATCGCGACCACACAGATTTATACGCATGTCACTGATAAACATCTTCTCGATGTACATCGTTCATTTCATGGAAAGCGGAGAGCAAAGTAATATTGGCGCATGAACCCCGTTAGAGAATTTACAAATATATCCAAGGGCACTATTTCTTTTGCCGCATAAAATATGGCGAACACAAAAGACCCATTCTCTAACGGGGTGAAACTCATTTCCTGGAACGTGAATGGCATTCGAGCAATCCACCGAAAAGGATTGTTTGTACCGTTTGTAGAAAAGTATAAACCCGACATCCTCTGTCTGCAGGAAACGAAAGCAGAAAGATATCAATCAGAAGTAGATTTACCCGCATACGAAGAGTATTGGAATTCAGCCGTAAAAAAAGGCTATGCAGGGACGGCGATTTTCACACGCATAAAACCCGAAAGCGTTTTATTGGATTTTCCGAAGAATATTGTCGACAAGTTCAATCTTAAAGACTCATATGGCGACACCAATACCGAAGGTCGTGTGCTCGCTCTCGAATTTGAAAAGTTCTTTGCGGTCACCGTCTATACGCCTAATTCCAAGCCCGACTTAGAGAGATTATCTCTTCGTCATCAGGCGTGGGATAAGGCTTTCCTCGCGTATATGCAAGAACTCCAAAAGCAAAAACCCGTTATTTTCTGTGGAGATTTGAACGTTGCGCACACCGAGGATGATCTTGCGAACCCGAAGGCAAATGAAGGCGAACATGGTTTTACCAAAGAAGAACGGGAGGGTGTTGATGCCATTCTGAAAGCCGGTTTTATCGATTCGTTTCGCATATTCACTAAAGGCAAAGGTCATTACAGCTGGTGGAGCCATTTTGCAAAGTCTCGCGAGCGAAATGTTGGTTGGAGAATAGATTACTTTTTTGTGAGCAAAGCCTTAGCCGGCAAAGTCACAAAAGCCGAAATTCTTCCTGCCGTAATGGGCTCCGATCACTGCCCTGTCACCCTCGAACTCAACCTCCCATAGTTGTTCAACGTTCGAACGTTGAACAGACGGATGATATGCACAGGAGACGCTAGGAATTTATAAAGGACATGGGATATTTATATAGGACAGTTCTTTCTTGAGGCAGACGAAAAGCCCCAGGTTATACGCGCTTTCAAAAAATCATTGATAAAGAGGCGGTATAAAGGCATCTGCCCTTAAAGGCTCGCTATACGGGGTTTCCGTACAGCGGGCTTTTTCTATAGGACACACATTTTAGTTCACGTGATGTTTTTCTCTAATTAGGGCGAGTTCAGCTTCTTCAGCCTCCTCTCGAGCCCTCTTCCCCATCTCACCCATATCCCGAAGCGCTTTGTCTTCCAACAGAGAAAGCACATGCGCCTTTTCCGCCAAATACTCTTTAGTATTTTTCTTTGGGTCTTCCAACACTTCTTCCAAGAGTGCGTGCAATATCCAGCCTATCCGGGGACCAGGTTTTTCTCCAAGGATTCCCATTAAATTTTCACCGTTTATCGCTAGCATTCCTACCGTTATAGGGTCGCGAAGCGCTTCATCCACCATTGATTTATATTTTCGGAAGCGAAAGGGCTGTTCTTTAGGTCGTCCCGTGCCGATGCGATCGCAAATACGGAGGTTTAAGAGATCCCATATGTTTTCTTCCCCGACATTCGCGATCATGCGCCGTACGGCTGACAGCGTAATTTTGTCAGGGTCTGAAAAGAACATGTGCCAGCGAACCAATTTGACCACTTTTTCTATTATTTCGTTTGAGAATTTCAAATTCTGGAGGGCTCGCTTTGCCATGCGTGCACCCACTACTTCGTGTCCATGAAACGTCCAGTCTTTCTTCTCGTCAGACCAACGACGCGTTTCCGGCTTACCGATGTCATGGAAGAGCGCAGCCAAGCGGATGGTGGGTTCCCATTCTTTGTCAGCGGCGTGCTGCATAGCGCGCACCAAGTGTTCGAATACATCGTATGAGTGCGCTTGATTCTGTCCTATGCCGATACCGCGCTCCAACTCTGGCGCGATGTATTTGAGGAGTCCAAGTTTTTGTGCAATGAAAATCGCTTGCATCGGCTCCTTAGTTTCCAGGATACGCATCAATTCATCACGGATGCGTTCTTTTGAAATCTTTCCAAGCTGCGCGGCGTTTTCATGAATCGCCGCAGCCGTCTCTTGCTCTATCGCGAATCCTAACTCTGCTGAAAGTCGAACAGCGCGCATCATGCGAAGCGCATCTTCTTGGAAACGTACGCTCGGGTTTCCTACGGCTCTAATGAGGCGTTTTTTAATGTCTTCATGTCCCTCGTGGAGGTCGGCTATCTCCCCTGTTTTCGGGCGGTACGCTAGCGCGTTGATAGTAAAGTCGCGCCGCTTTAAGTCTTCTTCCAAAGATACTCCAAATTCAACGGTGTCGGGTCTGCGTGCGTCAGAGTATGTTCCTTCCTTGCGGTATGGTGTGACTTCGATGACCTTGAGTGTCGGGTCTTCCGACTCCCCCACTACTCCGACGGTGCCATAAACGTTTTCGTAGAATGTCTCCGGAAATATCTTTTGAATATCTTCCGGGGTTGCATTTGTTGTCAGATCCCAATCTTTTGGTTTTTTCTCGAGGATGATATCGCGCACGCAGCCGCCCACCAGATATGCCTCGAAACCTGCTTTTTCAAGTTCGTCTGCAACGAACGTCACCTCTTTCGGCACGGGCAGTTTTTTCATACGCTCATTGTACGGTATCGGTTTCTTTTTCGACTGCAGTGGCGTAGGATACCTCTTGACGCTCCCTGGCAAATGCTAGAGAGCCGTGAAGCGCCCCTGTGGTGAAATGGATATCACAACTGCCTTCGAAGCAGTCGTTCTGGGTTCGAATCCTGGCGGGGGCACAAAACTAGAGATTAGTAATTATCGTTTATTGCTCTTTCAGCAGAAAGAGCGCCCTCCCCCATCCACGAAGCGCCGGAAGTTTCTACCGGATTAGTTAGGTCAATAGTGGGGATGGCTTTAAAGCCTGGAGCTGAAATTTCTCTACTCCTACGAAAATCTTCTATATTCACAAATACCCCTCCCATTTCTTTTGTTCCCATTGCTAATGATTAAAGCATAGCTAGACATAAATTTCAGTTATTTTTTCTAGGCAGTCTCAATTTTCAATGCTATAAATAAGCGCATTGCGGGTATGGTTTAGTGGTAGAATGCGGCCTTCCCAAGGCTGATACTCGGGTTCGATTCCCGATACCCGCACTAGTTTTTATGGCAGAGGTTCTTAAGTTTCCGGGTGTCAAAAGGTCGGAATTGTTTCAAAAAGTCGAGAGCTGGATAGGCAGTCAGGTTTCTGTTGATCTAAAAGACGGTACGAATTCAAAGGGTAAGCGGGTTTTTCTTTTATTGGTCGGCACAGGCAATTCTGGTGAATTTATAATATTGGACTGGCAAGGAACCCAAAAGCAGATTTCTCTGAGTAAGATAAAAAGAATCGAATATTTAGGTCCTCCTTAAACATTTCACAAGAAACGAGTTTCACGTGAAACTGTTGATTTTTGTGGATAACACTGTGCTTTTTGTGTATAAAGGACATATAATTTGTCCGTGAAAGTTTGATGAACACATAAAAATGACTCAAAATAAGTCTTTTTTGTAAAAGACAGTTCAATAAGTTTCACGTGAAACATGGCTAAGCATAATATAACCGGTAGAATAGGGGAAAATATAGCCAAAGAGTTTCTTCTTGGGAAAGGACTTAGTTTCGTATCAGCCAATTATCGCAAACCCTATGGAGAAATAGATCTGATCTTCAAGGACAGCCCAAATAAACTTATATTTATTGAGGTTAAGACCGTTTCATGGGAAACAGCTAAAAACAGTACCAATGCCGTTCCATATGAAACTTATCGACCTGAAGAAAACATTCACCCCGCTAAGGTGGCGAGATTACTCAGGGTTATCCAGGCTTACCTTGTTTCGCATGAAATAGAAGGGGAATGGCAATTTGATGTCGTCGCTGTCTTTCTTGATCAGAAATCAAAGCTCGCGAAAGTGCGGCACTTGAAGAACGTAATTCTTGGATCTTAGTCGGGGCGCCGAGAATCGGTCACGCTTTACTAAGCTCGCGGACTTGCTAAGTATGCGCGACCCCACCTCGCCTGCCTGCCGGCATGGCTCCGGTCTTCGATTCCCGACGAAAAGCACGCAGGTGCTTTCCTGCGCCAGATCTTCGTTTCACTCTGTCGGGGCGCCGAGAATCGAACTCGGTCTATCTGCTCCCAAAGCAGACGTACTACCGGTATACTACGCCCCGAGCCGAGGAAGAGAATGTGATGTTTACATCCATTCTTTCCGAGGCGAAGGGGCGAAAGTTTTACTTACGCCCTCGGACTCGGAATGGCATACGCCTTTTCCTTTCGGTTTCACTCAAGACAATACCACCTTTCTCCGATTTTCGCTCTCAATCTCTCAAAATCAGCCTGTCCTTTATAATTTTTACGAAATTATTGCTACACTGCATACATGAGACCCGTTGATGCGTTTGACGCTTTTTCTCCCATTGATTATCGCTACTGGGATGAAACGCTTGCACCCTACCTATCCGATAGGGGATTCCTGAACTACAAGATGCTCGTGGAGAAGGCGCTCGTGCAGGTTCTTCATAATCGCGGCATCTGTTCTGACGCCGTTGTCAGCGAAGTTGAGGAGGCATGTAAGAAGGTCATGCCTGAGGAAGTGTATGCGGAAGAGAGGCGCATCAAGCATGACATTCGGGCATTGGTGAATGTAATTCGCTCTAAAGTGTCTGACGCTGCCAAACCCTACGTGCATATGACAGCTACGTCATACGACATAATCGATACAGCGAACGCTGCACGATTCCGCGATGCGACCATAAAAGTACTTGTTCCCGCACTCAAAAATCTTGAAAGGGAGCTCATTGTCATAACTATCCGTGAAGCAAAAACTCTACAGGTTGGACGCACGCACGGTCAGCATGCGGTACCTATAACATTCGGTTTCGCACTCTCGGGTTACGTGAGCCGTCTTGGTGCATCCATCGAAGCGCTCGAAGACCTTGCTAAACAATTGCGTGGAAAATTCTCAGGTGCGGTGGGCGCATATAACGCATCGTCCCTCTTTTTCAACGACCCGGAACTCTTTGAAGCAGAAGTACTTGCACAGCTTGACTTGGAACCTTCAGAACAATCAACCCAAGTTACGCAGCCAGAGCCTCTCGCGCGATTGATGGCAGAAACAGCAATAGCTATGGGCATTCTCGCAAACCTATCGGACGATATGCGGAATTTGCAGCGCACCGAAATCGGCGAAATAGGAGAGGAGTTCGAGGCGGCACAAGTTGGCTCATCGACTATGCCCCAAAAGAGGAACCCGATAAATTTTGAGAACGTAAAAAGCTTTTGGAAGATTGTGGTGCCGCGTGTTCTCACTGTGTTTATGGATCAAATAAGCGAACATCAGCGCGACCTTACGAATTCCGCGTCGTCTCGCACATATGGCGAAATAATCGCTTACACAGTCTCGGCAGCGAAGCGCCTAACGACAACGATGCAGAAGCTGAAAGTCGATACCGCAAACCTCGAGAAGAATTTTGCGTCTGGTAAAGGATTGGTTGCTGCGGAGCCTCTCTACATTCTGCTTGCGTCTTTAGGACACCCTGATGCGCACGAGAAAGTCCGTAACTTAACGCTTGCTGCGGGCACGGAAGGGAAGTCTCTTGAGGGGGTAGTCATGAGTGATTCTGAAATGAAGCCGTATTTGGATAAGATGACCGATGTACAGAAAAACATAATCCAAGACCCCTCTTCCTATACGGGCATAGCGGAGAAGAAAGCACGTGCGGTTGCTGCCACGTGGCACAAAAAGCTGTCGCTCTAGGCATACGTAAGTAGTGTTGGGTATGTACGTCTCACTAATTGGGAAGGCATGAAAGGGAATAGCGAAGAAGCCTTTCTTGCAGTATTCCGCGAACATTATGACGGCTTGTTCCGTCATGCGTTCTTTCGGGTTGGTTCTCGTGAGCGTGCCCTCGACCTTACGCAAGATACGTTCATCAAAGCGTGGGATTATCTGCGAAGCGGCGGAGAAGTGAAGCAATTCAAAGGTTTTCTCTACCGCATCATGCATAACCTCATCATTGATGAGTATCGGCGCAAGAAGACAGAGTCGCTCGATGACATGAGTGACGAGAGGCGCGCCCTCATTGATGCTGATCTTGCTGAAGGCAGCGTGTGGGAGACGGAACAGCGCATCGATGAGGAAGCTCTGGTAGTGAGAGTGCGCGATCAGCTTCAGAACCTCTCGCCTGAATATTGCTCGGTCGTCACCATGCGTTTTATAGACGGTTTTTCTCCGAAAGAGATATCACGAATGACAGGAGAGACCGAAAATGTTATTTCCGTCCGGCTTCATCGCGCCATTACTAAGCTTCGCACCATGCTCGCATATGAAAATTAACCTCATTGATTACATCAAGAAAGCGGGTGACACCGCGTCACTTTCTGCTTTGGAGCAGGACAAGCTGGAGAGCGTGTTGACGGAATACATGGCGATGAAACCAATTCGCGGCGTAAGTGCGATCAATGACGAGCGTCCTACAGGGGTGAGAGGAGGTATCTTCTCATCCTTATTCCTCATACATCTAAAGAAACGATATATGCCTATAGCAATAATTCTCGCGCTCCTTCTTTCTGGAAGCGCTTCGTATGCAGCAGAGGGCTCAATGCCCGGAGATTTACTCTACCCGGTGAAAGTAGGTATTAATGAAAAGGTAGGCAGCGCGCTTGCGGTGTCTGCAGAATCCAAAGCAGCTCTTGAAGCTAAGTTTGCAGAGCGCCGTCTTTCGGAAGCCGCAAATCTTGCAGTAGAAAACAAACTCACTGCAGATAACAGCGCGAAACTGTCAAATGATTTTGCTGGTCACGCAGACTCGGCAGTAGCAGAGACTAGGAAATTGGAAAAGCAAGATGCATCAGCCGCAATCGGTTTCGCATCAAATTTTGAAAGCAATCTCGTTGCCCATGAAGCACTCCTTGCGGGAGTTAATACAAAGGGAGATACGGATGATCTTCGCGCTATCGTGCGTGCAAAAGCACTCCTTGTTTCAAAGTTCCGTATGAACGCGGAAGGCGATGCTGAAGTCAGTGCTCGCTCGACTGAAAGCGTGAGTGCGCGCAAAGCGGCTGGCGTCTCTGAAAATGCGAAAGTAGATGTTCGTATCAAGGAAGAAACCGCGCTCGCTATGGGTAATAAAGCCAAAGCATCCATCAAGGAAACGCAGAGCCTGCTTGCTAAAGCAAGCGGAAAACTCGATGCTGCAACTGCAGCGAATGCAAAAGCACAGATTGCAAAAGCGATAGCGCTTTCAGCTGAGGGTGATGTGCTCATCAAGTCAGGTGATTTTGCTGGCGCATTCCATTCATACCAAGATGCATTGGTGGCAGTAAGCAAACTTTCTGTCTACCTCAATGCTTCCAGCGGAGTGAACATCAAACTCTCTGCCCCGGCACAAGATGCTCCTTCGACAAAAAATAATGATAATTCCAAATCTCATAGTAACGACTCAGAAGATGCAAACAACAACGCACCTGATCCAACCCAAATCCTCCCAATCGATATCAATGTAAACGGCGGAGGTAGTGTACAGACCGGGGTGAATGCAGGTGGAAGTAACGTGAATGTAGGAGGCAGCGGAAGTGGAAGCGTCCACATAGGACTCTAACCCGACGCACAATCTTCCCTTCAAAAATAGCTCTCTTGAGAGCTATTTTTGATTATGCTAAAATGGAGCATGATTGTAGTTTTGAATTTTGGCGGGCAGTTTGCTCACCTCATTGCAAGGCGTGTTAGGGATCTCGGCGTGAAGGCCGAGATTTTGCATGGGGATGCCTCTCTTTCAGAAATTCAGGCACTGAATCCCTCTGGCATTATTCTCTCAGGCAGTCCTCACTCGGTCCTTGAAAAAGGACCTCTCCCTGATAAACGTATTTTCAACCTTGGTATTCCAGTCCTCGGCATCTGCTACGGGCACCAATTAATAGCTCATCTCCTCGGTGGAAAGGTAGCAAATAAAGAAGATAAGGAGTTCGGCAAAGAAACGCTCTCAATAAAGAAGAAAATCGGCATCCTCAAGGGGCTGTCTGCAAAAGAGATTGTGTGGTTCTCGCACGGTGACCAAGCAACGAAACTACCGGAGGGTTTTGCGGTTATAGCCTCCACCAAGACGTGTCCCTACGCTGGGTTTGCCGACGTTAAACGTGCCTTTTATGGCATTCAGTTTCATCCTGAAGTGACACACACGGTGCATGGAAAGAAAATACTTTCTAATTTTATATTCGATATCTGCAAAGCGAAGAAAGATTGGAACATGAAGTCAGTCGCGACCGGAATCGTGGCGGAGCTGAAGAAAGAAATAGGCAAAGAGCATGTTGTTGTTGGAATTTCTGGCGGCGTTGATTCGCTCGTTGCAGCGACGCTCCTCTACAAAGCGATAGGTAACCAACTTCACGCCGTTTTCGTAGACACGGGGCTTCTTCGAAAAGGAGAAGTGGAAAGTGTTTCCAAGTCACTGCGCAGCAGAGGATTCAAGAATCTTCACGTTATTGATGCGAGCGAACTCTTTTTGAAGAACCTCACTGGCGTCACTGACCCTGAGAAGAAGCGGAAAATCATCGGGCACGCTTTTGTTGAAGTGTTTGAAGCGACGCTCCTCAAAGAATTGAAGAAATATCCTATTGCCTACCTTGCGCAAGGAACTATCTACCCTGATCGCATAGAATCTGCGTCCACTTCCAAGCACGCATCAAAAATAAAGAGCCATCACAACCTCACCTTGCCGGAGCGGATGAAACTCAAAGTCATCGAGCCGGTGAAAGATTTGTATAAGGACGAAGTGCGTCGCGTGGGCGAGCAGTTGGGCATCCCGAAGGATATGGTGTGGCGTCACCCGTTCCCGGGTCCTGGGCTTGCGGTGCGTATTGTCGGCGAGATCACAAAAGAACGGCTTCACATTCTCCGCGAAGCGGATGCTATTTTCACTGAAGAGCTTAAAGCAGCAGGGGAGTATCAGAAAATCTGGCAATCATTTGCAGCGCTTCTTCCTCTCAAGGTAGTGGGGGTTATGGGTGATGCACGAACGTATGAATACATCATCGCACTTCGAGCTGTCGATTCTATCGACGGCATGAGTGCTGACTGGCATAAGATGCCGCACGAGCTTCTGGAGAAGATTTCAAGCGCAATAGTGGGCAGGGTTCGCGGGGTGAATCGTGTCCTCTATGACGTTACGCAAAAACCTCCCGCAACTATTGAGTACGAATAATATGTTGAGCATTGAGCGTATTGGGGGTCTCGAGAAAGTGCTGAGAGGTCTCTATGAAGATAATCGCAACAACCCACTGGCTATCACTACAGGCATATTGAAACCACGTCTCCAAAAAATGCAAGACATATTTAAGCCGTAAAAATACTAATTACCGCCTTCTATGGCGTTGATGAGTTTCTGCGTGAGCAGAGGGGCGACATTTGAGGCAAAGTTGCGGGCTTGAGCTGCGGTGTCTCCATCCATGTACGTATCAATAGCTGTGCCAGCTTCCTTCTGGAAGTCTCTGATGATATAGGAAGTTGTGATCGCGCGTAAGTCTCTTGAAGCGGTGTCAGGCGCATCAGTTGCTGTAACGATGATACCCATGAGCACCGCATCTTCGTTCGCCACCGCACCGCCCGAAGCTCCTTGTTGGGCGACGATGGAGCCTCCAATGGAGAAGAGATCGATAGTATTTTCAGCAAAGGTGAATATGTCTCCGACGTGTGTCAGAGCTGAACTTGCATAGAGATCTTTCTGTACCGAGATGCCCCCTAAGAATCCCGCGGGATAGCCAGCAGCGATGAGGGATTGTCCTTCCCCAGGCGGGTTTGTGGAGACGGAGAGAAAGGGAAATGCTGCAGGCATAGAGATGCTTGAATTTATTGTTCCGGTGATACGAAGAAAGGCATAGTCATGTTCGCCATTTCCTGTTGGTTTATCCTCGTTGATTTTCTCTGCATTGTCAGCAATCCAGGATGGGGGCAGGAATAAAAGTTCAGCAGTATATTTTGCTGTCGCCGGGCTGCCAGTCCTAATAGTGCACTCTACGAAATTAGGAACAGGATAGTTTTTGAGTAAGAAATACTGTCCGACATGCGAGTTCGTAATAATCGTGCCGCGCGAGTCGATTATGACGCCGCTCGCAGAGATGGAATTGAGGGGTCCTGAGCTTTTGCTGATGCAGATGATGTTTACGATAGCTGCCCGCACTTTCTCATTCAATGCCGCTTGATTTACCGGCTCCTTAACCGGTGCTGTAACAGTTGGGTTGGTTCCCGAACTTGGTGTTGGAGATGTTTTCGGGGCGGAAGTTTGGGCAACGATTGATTTTGTATTTGTATCCTTTCCGCTCAAGCTTTTTTCCGTTTCTTTTGCCGTGGCACTGATGATGTTTGCGAGCGTGCTCGTTCCTAAGTTTGAGAGCCCGGTTGCGCTTGTTGTTGCTTGTGGTTTTTGGGATATGGAGACCTGGGCGGGTGAGCTCGACAATCCAGCAACTATGGCGAACACTAGGCCTGCGAGTGCGAAAAGAATGGTGCGGATGAATGCAAACATAGAGGCAGTATACCCACCCTCGCTAAAAGCTTCTAGTTTTGGTAGAGTTCGCGGTACCCCGCCGGAGCTCCGCTTTGGCGAGGCGACCGCGTGCCGCTAAAGCTTCAGCGGTGGCGCAAGGCGGGATTAGTTTAATGGTAGAACATCAGTTTTCCAAACTGATAGCAAGGGTTCGATTCCCTTATCCCGCACAAAAATAATGAGCCGGACGCGAAAGCGTTCGGCGATTATATTTTGTAGCGGGATAAGGGAATCGAAAGACGGAGACCGCGAAGCCGATTCTGAAGCGTGTAGCGAAAGAATCGAAGGTCGAGTCCGGGGAGGAAGCGCTTAGTGAAGGCGAGTTCTCAGAACGATGCCTGAGCTTAGCGACTTGACCCCGATTCCCTTATCCCGCCCCTACAAACCAAAACCCCGCTACTCGCGGGGTTTTGTAAATCCGTATCAGGGTTTGAGGCTTATTTCACCGCATCCTTAAGGCCTTTTGCTGCGCGGAACTTAGGTACGCGCATAGAAGGAACCTTGATGCTCTCGCCAGTGCGAGGATTGCGGCCAGTGCGAGCAGGGCGCATCTTCGTAGAGAAGATACCAAGACCTGCGATAGATACTTCGTCACCCTTTTTGAGGGCGCCGATAATAGAATCAACGACAGTTTCTACGACTGCTTCTGACTGCGTCTTAGTGCCGCCGAGCATGTCGTGAACTTTACCTGCGAGATCTGCTTTATTCATAGATTTTCCTATTGGCTAATCGCCGTTAATTTATTAAATGGCGTAAAAACAGTATATACCGAGCCATTTGTTGCGCAATAGCCTCTAAGCAGGTTGACTTTTACTTTAGAAGTGTTAATATCGTGTCATCATGTCAACAGAAAATCCGCTAGCAGATATATCGCAAGCTGATTTGAGACACAGATTAGAAGATGAAGCTGCGCGGATTGATCCTCCCGGTTTATCAAAAAAAGTGGTGCTTAGGAGCCCTCCTCCTCTCCCTACACCCAGAGAAATTCTGCTAGCAAAATTACCACAGAAGGAGTTCAAGCTTGCTATAGCCGACGAGGCCACAAGAGTAAACCCAGCAGGTTTACCTGACAACGGTAGCGCCTGAGGGTAAGCCTTGGCTCTAAAGGCCAAGAGCAGTATTTCGCCTAGTGTTAGTGCGCAAACTCTATTGTCCTGGTTTCGCGGATGACGTTGATTTTTACTTCGCCAGGGTAGTGCATTTCATTTTCAACCCGCATCGCGATATTTCGAGCCAAGTCGTGCGCCTGGAGGTCTGAAATCTCCTCCGGCTTCACGAAGATACGTACTTCGCGACCAGCTTGGATTGCATACGCCTTTTCTACGCCTGCGAACGAAGTAGCAATTGCTTCCAATTCCTGCAATCGCTTTATGTAATTCTCTACTGAATCGCGGCGTGCGCCAGGTCTGCCTCCCGAAATTGAGTCTGCCACCTGCACGATGAGCGACTCCATAGTTTCGTACGGATATTCTTCGTGGTGTGCCTGCATTGCTTGGATAACACGCTTATCAACGCCGAATTTCTCAAGGATTCTGCGCCCAATCTCTACGTGTGTACCCTGCACCGCATGGTCTACTGCTTTGCCGATGTCATGAAGGAGCGCACCTGCTTTAGCAACTTTCACATCAAGACCAAGCTCCGTCGCCAAAACGCCCGCGATATGTGCCATCTCTATTGAGTGTTGGAGAACGTTCTGCCCATAGCTAGTACGGAAGTAGAGGCGACCAAGGATGGACATAAGACGAGGGTCCAAGCCGTGGATGCCGCATTCATACGCAGCTTGCTCAGCTTTTTCTTTCATCACTTTGCCGATTTCATCTTTCGCTTTCTCAACAGCGTCTTCAATGCGTGCCGGTTGGATGCGTGCGTCAATAATGAGATTCTCTAAGGCGACACGTGCGATGTTTCGGCGCACTGGGTCGAAACATGAGAGGGTAATGGCGCCTGGTGTATCGTCAACAATCAAATCAACGCCCGTAGCGCGCTCGAATGCGCGAATGTTTCTACCTTCTCTGCCTATAATCTTTCCTTTGATATCGTCTGACGGAATAGGAATAGATGAAGTAAGAACATCAGAGTGAACTGAGTTGCCCATGCGATGTATTGCGGTTGTAAGAATTTCTCGCGCTTTTGCATCGAGGCGCTCTTTGCCGTCAATCTCAAGTTTCTGAACGCGAACCATCATGTCTTCCTCGTGGTTCTTCTCTATCTCCTTGAAAAGTTCTTCCTTAGCTTCTTCTTCAGTGAGCTTTGCAACATCTTGAAGTGACTTTTCGCGCTCTAAGATAAGATTGTCAGCGCGCTCCTTGATACGCTTCACTTCTTCTATCTGCGCTTTGATGCGCTCTGCTTCCTTGTCTATATCAAGCTGGCGTTTATCGAGAAACGTCTCTTTTTCTCCAATACGCTTTTCTTTCGCAAGAGCCGCTTCCTCCTTGAGACGAAGCTCTTCGCGGAGACCTGCTTCTAATTTTCCAGCTTCTTTTTCTCCGGCAGAAATAATTTTCTCAGCTTCTTCACGGGCTTCAAGCAGTTTTTGCTTGATTTGGAGCTCCACTGAGCCTTTCTGCCCCAGGGCAACAAGCCAGCGAAGTGCATAGCCAGCGCCAATACCAATGAGACCCGTAAGGGCCAGGACGATAAGTAACAGTGTTGTAGACATAGGTCACGCGCGGCGTGCCGATGTACACAAAAAGTGGAGCAAACCTAAACGATGTGTCCGTCTCTAGAGAGAGTACTGAAAATTCTGCCTAAAATAACACGGTGCGTCATGGATGGGCTCTGTTCTTGCATTATCGGTCGTTATCGCAACTATTGAAATTTTGATCGTAAAAGGACCATGTCAGTGTATCAGGCGAGAGGATAAGGCGCAAAGAATGTCTTGCGTTATCCCCTAAATGGCACCCCCGGATCCGTCTGTACACTGTTCACTAAACCCTAACCCCTATTCAGGTGCCCTTCTTATAAATAGCATCAATGATGCCGTATTTCTTTGCTTCGTCGGAAGTCATCCAATAATCACGCTCAGCGTCTCTCTCGACTTCCTCGTACGTTTTCCCTGTGTTCTTGGCGAGGATTTTCGTGAGGTTTTCCTTAGTGCGGAGAATATGCTTTGCGGCGATTGCGATATCCGTTGCCTGTCCTTCCACGCCGCCCATGACCTGGTGAATCATCACTTCTGAGTTAGGGAGTGTAAAGCGCTTACCTTTCTTTCCAGCCGAGAGAATAACTGCCGCAGCAGAAGCTGCAATGCCTACGCACACTGTCGCGATGTCTGGCTTCACATAATTCATAGTGTCCAAGATTGCGAGTCCAGCGGTGACAGAGCCACCCGGAGAGTTTATGTATAGATAGACGTCCTTCTTAGGATCTTCTGCTTCCAAGAAGAGGAGCTGCGCAATGACGAGGTTAGCAGTGTAGTCATCAATTGGACCGCCGAGGAAAACGATTCGCTCTTTAAGGAGTCGTGAGTAGATGTCGTACGCGCGCTCACCAAGGGAGGTCTTTTCGATGACCATCGGAACGACGTTATTCATGTGAGGTTTTGTATTTTGCATCCAATTACTATACTCCACTCTCGCTTTTCGTGCCAAGCGCTGCGTGCGCGTCCAATCGTTTAGCCTCTGCCCACGCGAGCTCGAAGATTTTCTTCATCGCATCAGCTATTTCCGCGCTCTCTATGATGATTCCGAGCTTTTCCCGCCAGGAGACGATTGTAACTTTGTTGTCATAAATCTCTATATCTGGCGAAATTGAAAATTTATCTGTCGGGACTACTGCAAGCTGACGCGCCTCCTCCTTGTTTTTTGAAGAACGTTCTCTGGCGAGAGGGGAATCGGGCACTATGCCTATCGCGACAATCCCTTTCTTAGCGCGGCGCTTGTAGTACTCAGGGAAATAGTCACCCATCGTTCGGTGCATGTCGTCGTAATTTGCATAGGCGTGGATAGGCTCCTTCGCCGTAAGGGTGTCCTCATAGACTTGTTTCATTCCTTCGATACCCTCATAGAATTTAACTTGCGGACGGTCACTGACTTTATGTATGGACTTCAGCTCCGGGACGAACGCCTTGGCTTTTTCTATATTTACCTTCGTCGTTTCAAGCTGTTTTTGAAGAAGCGCCAAGATAGTATCCGGTGATTCTGCAACATATTCTTGCTTCGGTTCTTTTCCTGAAATGTGGATTAGCCCTTTACCGATAAGAGAGTCCAGTATGTCGTACCCGGTGGTGCGGTTAATGCCTGCTTTTCTAGAGATTTCCGAAACAGTTCCGCGCCCCAATTCCAACGTTGCGAGGTAGACACCCGATTCCTTTTTTGAGAGCCCGAAGGAGAGCAGTTCTGCAGTGATTTCTACGCGACGTTTATCCATATATACAGCCTATACTAAAGGCGCTTTTGTGTCAATTATTTTCCACAAAATATTTATGTATTGTTTTTTATCAATTAAAACATAGTTAATTTAGAAATAAATTGACGAATAATATTGACAAATTAAATTGCCTGTGCTAATTTATTTTCACCCTGCAGGGTTAAGTTATTCAAGTTAATAAAAACTTATGGCACACGAACTGTTCTCTCTTGCTCCGCATGCCGTTGAGCAAGCAACTCAAGTTCTTGATGGTGTTAGGCAAAATTCGAACGTACCCTGCTCTGAATCTGAAGATGGCAGCTTTGCTATACCGTTCTTTCTTGGTGAATTGTTTGGTTTGTTCGTACTTCCTCCATTGGTGCGAATGACAGGTCGTATTTTTGGGGGAAAGAAAGAGTCTTAAAAGAGTAAAAAAAGCATAAATTGTTATGACGCATATTACGAGATGGATACACCATGAGGATTGGGTGCGTATGCAGGAAGAGATGAAAGTGCAAACAAAAGTTTTACAGGAGGAAACCCGTGCCGCCGCAGAAGAGGTGCGCACGAGCAACTGTCTTACTCGAGGAATGGCTCTTACGAGGTTTGAACGCTTAATACAGGAAAGAAAAGATAAATTTAGAGGCGAGCACGAATTGAAGAGGCAGATGAGGGAAAATATCGCAATTCCTATTGATT
>CAYNOO010000002.1:0-82162 GCA_964398865.1 uncultured Candidatus Saccharibacteria bacterium
CCCGAAACCGGAAAGGAAAAGGAATAAATCGACGCCGACGCCCGCGAGTATTGAAAGAGGGAAGAGAAACCTGTGATCGCTCACAAGAAAATACCCGACATGCGCGAAAATGATGGCGAGCATGGCGAACCCTTTAAGCTCTTGAGAGAGCGAGATAGGTAGGAGTTTCGTACCTTCTTTCTTCTTAAGTGAGATGCTCAGGGTTACAAAAAGTATCAGCGCAAAAATCCAGGTGGAAAGAACGGGGTTCAATATTTCTATAGGCATTGGTTTCAATCCTAGCATTTACCCTTTGCTTTTTCAGCTCTATACTGAAGCCATAAAAGAATGATTCAAATCATGGAAGAGCGTATTGAAAAATTAGAGAGAGAATTAGCGCTCATGCGTGAACGTAATGTTCGCGTCGAAGCCGAGAAAGCGTGGGAGACAAGCTGGTTTCGTATTGCTTCTATCTCCGTGTTGACCTATATCGTCGCTTGTCTTTTGTTAGCTTTTCTTGGCGTAGAACATTTCATGTTAAACGCACTCCTGCCAGCTCTCGGTTATTTTCTCTCTACGCAGTCGCTCCCGGTCGTCAAAAAATGGTGGATTGAGAAGCGCCTTAATTCTAAAAGCTCATAGATTCCTAGCCAGAGGTGTATTTTCTTGTCGTATACTGCCTTAGTGTGAGGAGAAGAATATTTTTCATACTGGCTTTCTTGCTATCTTTCAACCCTCTCGCGGCTTTTGCCGTTGACAGCCCTTCAAGTTTGCTTGGCGGTGGGGGCAGCGGTCTTGTCCCTATCCCTGGCATAGATGGTTCGTTTTATCGTGCGTGTGACTTACTGACGCTCGCTCAGAACGTTATCAATTTTGGCATCGCATTTTCTGTCATTGTCGCCACTCTCATGTTTGCGTACGCGGGGATACTGTATGTTACCTCCGCAAGCGGGGGAGCGGAGCAAGTGAAGAAAGCACATAAGGTATTAATAAATGTATTCGTTGGGCTTTGCGTCGCTCTTACAGCGTGGCTTTTGATCGATATCACTTTCTCGGTCCTCACAGGAAGAGGATTGGCAGTTTGGACTAAAATATCATGTGTCTCAAACCCCGTAACAGGCGCATTCCCGGCAGCCGGGAATCTGCCAACAGGTGGTTCCGTAACCCCTGGAGGAGCAGGTCCGGTAGCGACCGGTGGCAGGTGCACTCCACTCACGAGCGGATACTGCGCGCCTTCAAATTTAGTCGGTTACTTCGGTGCGAATGCAACTACCATGTCTTCAATTTGCCATTTGGAGAGCGGTGGCAATCCAAGTATTGAAGCGGGAACTGACAGATTATGGTCTAGCGATAGAGGTTTTTCTTACGGTTTATTTCAAGTCAATCTTACACAGCACGACATCACGTGCAATGGTCGGGTAACTGATTGCACGGCAGCCTTTAATCCGCCGTCAAATCCTGATGAACGTCGCCATGCATCGTGGTGCCCAACTTCAAATTATTATTGCGCTAGAGCTGGCGCAGGGTTTGGATATACAATCAAAAATGAGGCTCTCTATAATCAATGTGTCGCTCTTGCGAAGAATCCCACCTGCAATCTCGAGAACGCCCAGAATATCTATAATGGAGAAGGGATGAGTGCCTGGGCAACTTCAGCGGGTAAATGTAATCTTAATTAATGGACGGTATTATGATAAAGAAGTTTACTATGCGCGGAATGATATCCACACGAACAATACTCGTCATTCTTATAATAATAGCGACTATTGTGATTATAGGCGGTGTTTCTTTCTTCTTGGTATCTCAAGATCAACCTCAAAATCAAGATTCTAGTCCTTCTTCACAAAACCCATTCTTTAATTTTTTCAACCCGAAACCTTCACAAAACCCTTCTCAAAACAACGGCGCTATTCCTCCGGGTTCAACAGGGAATATTGACGTTGCTTTAACGGCGGGCGGCACGCTCTCTGTACGTAATTTTTTGGGTGATCCTGGGGTTTCTAATTTAGGAACATCCACCGCTGATACGGTCGGATATTACTTACTTTCTAAGCCTTATCCAACGGGAGTTGCTCCAGATTCGAATGGCAGTGGGTCGTACTACGATATTGAGTATTTTCCTATGGATAAATCATTTCTTATAACCCTATACCGTGAGCCTCTTGGCGAGGTACGCCGAGCAGCTGCAGAAGATTTGGGGAATCGGCTCGGAATTAGCGGGAAAGCCCTTTGCTCTCTCGTCGTTGAAGTGGGAACCCCGGTGTGGGTAAATGATACTCTCGGAGCTCGCAGCTTAGGTCTTCCGGGTTGTCCCGGAGCACAGCCATTCGAAGGGGATTAAATTTTTTATAGATTTTATTTAAAAAACCCATCAGGCAGTGATGGGTTATGCGATTAAGAGAGGTAAATACTATTGTCGAGGAGTTCCCGCTCGAGCGCGAGCTGATCGTGCTTCCAAATCCCTTCTGTCTTCAGGTGACATTTGTGCGAGCAATTCGTCGCGCCTTCTGTCCGCGGCAGCCCTTCCGTTGTCTCTCTGCCCATACGAAGACAGGGCTCCATCTCGGCGTTCTATATCGTCGAGTCCTGGACATTCTCCAACTGCTTCCATATTCGGATGATTTCCGAGAGCGAGAGCAGCTTCTGCGTCGTGTCTTACTCGGGCACATCCATCATCACTTCTTGGTGCTGCCTCTGCAGCACTAGCGACAGACAGTGCAGCGAGTATAGCGAGCAAGGGGGACTTATTTTTATGAAAATTTTCCTTTCCGCCGAAGTTCATAAACTTTTATGATGATTTTTAAAACCAAGAATTTTCCAAAACCTCTTTTTGATTATACCCCGACCCTCCACTAAGGTCAATATGCTTGTGGATTATTTTATGGACAGTTTTAAGCCTGTAATTGCAGTCTCTTTAAAGCTTTAACGGCTATACTATCAAGAGCACGTAGGCTATGAAGAGAGGTTTCTTTATTGTATTGGGTCTAGTTTTCATTGGTATGCCTTTTGCGGCGTTTGCCGCTATTTCTAACCCCGCGAGCCTCTTGGGTGGAGGCTCTGGTCTTGTTCCTCAATGTGAAGGTGCCTTTTGCCGCGCATGTGATTTGGTTGAGCTTGGTAGTAACGTCATCAATTTTGGCGTTGCATTTTCTGTCATTGTCGCAACTCTCATGTTTGCGTATGCTGGCATTCTCTATGTGACTGCAGGTGGCGCGGGACCAGAGCAGCTGAAGAAAGCTCACCAGGTGCTTGTTAATATTTTTGTCGGACTCCTTGCTGTTCTCCTTGCCTGGCTCCTTGTTAACATTCTCTTTTCTGTACTTACAGGAAAAGAGCTCAATTTATGGACTAAGATTTCATGCGTTGCAAATCCCATTACTGCTGCTTTCCCCGCAGCGCCTAATTTAGGTGCGGGTACGCCAGTTACTGGAGGGAGTACCTCCGTAGGTACGCCGGTTAGTTCTCCGGGAGGCACATTGACGAACGCTGAGGCAATCCGACGACTTGAAGCTGCTGGTGTATGCGGTGGCACTACAGGACGACCCTGTCTTTCTTCTGCATCAATTAATGGTGTTCAAGCTGCTACTATTGATCAAGCTATCATTCTTCACAACGCATGCGGGTGTACATTTACGGTGACATCAGGCACTGACGGATCGCACGCTACTCATGGCGGATATACTCACGGCGCAGGATACAAGCTAGATATTCGTTACAGTGATAATCCAAAGCTCGAGGCGTTCGTCAGAGACTTGACCTTCTGGCGTCATTTTGATGATTGGGATGGTTCGGGACCAGGTACCTATCCAGCGGATGTGTATGTAGATGGATGCGGTAATAGGTACGCACTGGAACCAAATATTCTTGATTTGCAGGTTAGAGGTGCTGCGTGTTCGTATTAGTTTTTTTCTCACATATCATGCACAACAGAAGTACGATCATAATCGCCGCGGCAACCCTTCTCTTGATGCTCAGTATGGGTGCGGGAGCGGTATATATATTATTTTTCGCTCCAGAAGAAAAAGTTTCCATATCTTCTGACCCGTTCTCTAAGTTGTTGCCATTTTCAGATTCAAAAGAAGGCGCTGCAATTCCTAGTGCGAGCAAAAAGAAACAAGACCTCACTGACGTACAGTCAAAAAGTATTTCCATTCATGGATTGAATGGATTCGTGGAGGTGAGAGATTTTACGAAAGATGTTGGTGTCGCCAGTACTACTGAGGGGGATGCTTTTTATCTGGTTTATCCAGCTGAGGGTGCATTTTCTTACAAAGACCTTGATTATGAAATTGATTATATTCCAGAGGAGCAACGCATCTTCGTTCTTATCTACAAAGAACCCATTGGTGATATACGCCGTAGAATGGCAATTGATTTGGCAAACAGATTAGGTCTCTCGGCGTCGAACCTGTGCACTCTAGATATTTTAGTAATCGCGCCTCGATGGGTGAACGACTACTATGCCGACAAGAATTTCGGCTTTCCTGGATGTCCTAATGGGATAAAGTTCGCAGGCGACTGAGCGCTTTAAGTTCTATTTTTTAAAAATCTGCCAAGCGAAGCAGGTCAAATATTAGTGAGGTCTTGTTGTTTGCTCTCTAGGGCGCTTTTCTCTATCTCTACGCGTTTCTGGCGGTACTGTTGTAGCCGAATCATTGTTGCTTTCTGTGCTCGATGCAGAGAAGGGGATTTCAGGAAGGTCAGGGCATTGACGCGCTTCCGCCATTTCTTCTTTCGTGAGCATGCGTCCACTACGGAGAACCGCTGCCATTTTTTCTGTTATCAATCGGCAATTAATTTCAGTGACAGATTGATTAGTGTCAGCGGATTGAGCCTCCGCATTTCCTGCGCCAAGCGTCGCTATCGCCGCGAATGCCGCAAGCAACGAGTTTCTGTGAGCGGGTCGTTCAAATGACATAGTTGAAATTGTAGCAAGAGATCGCAAGAGGGGGTTGTGGGTGTACAAGGAGATCCCTCTAAAATTGATTTTCGTATGATACTCTATTTTTTGGTAAATGTCAAGTGATATGATATATCATATCACTTCCCCTTCAGTTTTTCCTGACTATACTTGTGCGAAGAAATTTTTTATGACCTGTATGACGGATGTGGTTTCCTCTGGAGCCATCCAATGAATATTCTTGTTGTGTTTGAACCACGTTATCTGGCGTTTTGCATAGTGTCGGATTTCTGACTCTAATTCCGTAAGCATCTCGTCATATGAAATCTGCCCTTGCAGGTGTCGTGCCATATACCGGTACTCAAGCCCTAACTCTTCCATGCGCTCCCATGAGAGTCCGCCCTCATGGAGGTGTTTTGCTTCCTCCAGCATTCCCGCTTTCATCCTCTCGAGGAGTCGTGTATGAATTTTTTCATTAAGCTCATCCAGAGAAAAAGTGATTCCTATATAGAGGACATCATACAGAGATTGCTCAGATGTTTTTGGAACCGTGCCCAATGCTTGAGCAATCTCGATCGCTCGTATCAGACGCACCGGATTTTTTGTGTCTATAGTTTCTGCTCTCTCAGGGTCTAGCTTTTTCAATCGTGCATTCAATTCTTCCAAGCTCAAAGCCGATAGTTCTAACCGCAACGCTGGATTCGGCGGGACATCAGGGAGCGTTATCGTTCCAAGTAGGGCATCTATATAAAACCCGGTGCCGCCGACAAGTATGGGGATTTTATGTCGCGCCAGCACAGCGTCCAGAGTCTCTCTGCCTAAGCGCACGTATTCAGCTGCAGAAAATGTCTCTTTGGGGTCAGCAACATCAATAAGGTGATGCGGAATGCCGTCCATCTCAGCATAGGTTACTTTTCCGCTTCCAATATCTAACTCTTTATAGACTTGTCTTGAATCGGCAGAAATTATTTCACCTCCGAGAGCCTTGGCAATCTTTATGGAAAGAGCCGTCTTGCCGGATGCTGTAGGACCGAGTATCGCTATAACTTTAGGCATATGAGCTATGTTACACTGGCTCTGTTATCCAGTGAATTAAAAATAGGCCGCGCTCAAAGGACGATTGCGCGGCATGATTTCGCTAAATCAAATGGCAAAAGAAAAACAGATAGAAGAGGAGGCGCTCTTTACGAGCATGGTGCGGGTAGGACATCCGATTCCTGATCTTGAGTTTGAAGCGTTTCATAACGAGAAGATCAAGAAAATTCACCTGTCCGATTACAAAGGGAAGTGGCTTGTCCTTTTCTTCTATCCTGCTGACTTTACGTTTGTGTGCCCCACAGAGCTTGAAGAGCTTGCCGATTCCCACAAAGCATTTTCCGAATTGGATACTGAGATAGTGAGTATGAGTGCGGACACGGTATTTGCGCATAAGGCATGGCATGATGCGTCGCCAGCGATAGGGAAAATAGATTTCGCAATGGGTTCTGACCCTGCTGGCAGGCTTTCACGCGCGTTTGGCACGTATATCCACGGGGGAGACCTTGAGTGTGCTGATGATGAAGGGCTCTCGCTTCGCGGTACATTCATCATTGACCCCGACGGCATTCTCTCTACCATGGAGATTCATGACAACTCTATTGGACGCTCAGCCAAAGAGTTGCTTCGCAAGCTTCAAGCCGCTCAATTCGTTCGTGCGCATGGTGGTCAAGTGTGTCCCGCTGAGTGGCAGCCGGGGGATGACACTCTGAAAGGCGGGGATTTGGATTTGGTAGGGAAGATTTGAGTTAGCTTTCAGGTGTCAGGTTGCAGCTATCAGTCTCTGTCTGATATATGAATGCAGAAGAAGAGTTTCTGAAAGAACTTCGAGGAGCTGATGCCATTATTGGATATTCACCCTTGGAGGATGAACCAGATGTACATGATTTTTTGGTAAAGAATCATATTCTTAAACCGGGGCGTTCCATTATTGCCGACAAGCACGCTTCTCCAGATGATTTTGCTGCATCTCTTTTGAAAGCGCATGCTGGTGAAAAGATCTGTATCCTTATTCCAGGTCGAGAATTTGACGCCTTCGGAGCTCGGCATGGGCGTGGTGGAGGTTGGTATGATCGTTTTCTTTCCAAGGCACCGAGAGAGTGGGCACGCATCGGTGTTCTGCACGAGTCGCAATTCTCAACGGAAAAACTCGTTCGCAAAGCGTGGGATGAGCCGGTGAGCTATTTATTGATTGAAAAAGCGGGAGTTTGGGAGGTTGTATTAGCAGATAAAAAGGCTGAATGATCAGATAATAACGAGTGCCCGGGGTGAGACTCGAACTCACACCTCTCGCGAGACACGATTTTGAGTCGTGCGCGGCTACCATTACGCCACCCGGGCTTCGGTCACGCTATCCTAACGCAAAATTTCTTTCTTTACCATGTTAGAATTTCCGCATGTCGCAGTTTCAAGGAGATGCAATTTTCTGGGTTGAGGTGGAGAAGATACGCCCGAATCAATACCAGCCGAGAACTGAGTTTGATGAAGCGAAGCTGAAAGACCTTGCCGGTTCAATACGCCAGTATGGCGTCTTGCAGCCCTTGATGGTGACGCGTTTTGAGGAGTCGCGAGAAGATGGCGGGCTCTCAACATACTACGAGCTTATTGCAGGCGAGCGGAGACTCCGAGCCTCAAAACTTGCTGGTCTTTCACAAGTGCCAGTTATCATTCGCTCCACTGAAGAGCAGAGTCGCGTGAGGTTGGAACTCGCCATCATTGAGAACCTTCAGCGCGAAGATTTGAATGCCATTGATCGCGCACGCGCGTTTGACCGCTTACAGAAAGAATTTAACTTAAACAACACTGAGATTGCCGCAAAGGTGGGGAAGAGTCGCGAATATGTATCAAACTCGATTCGTCTCTTGGCGCTGCCAGCCGAGATGCAACAGGCAGTGATTGGAGGCGCAATTTATGAGGGTCATGCGCGCGCACTTCTTATGCTTACGGACAGACCGGAAGAGCAGAAAACGGTGTTCCGCGACATTCTGGTAAGAAAATTGTCGGTTCGTGACGTCGAACAGATGACGCGTCAAATTGCAGTCGAGAGAGCTCGCAAGCGCGATGTCACTCCGGAGATTGAGGCGCTTGAGCGTGCCTTCGCGGAGTCGCTAGGCACGAAGGTAGAAATAAAATCACAGGAGAAGGGCGGAAAACTCATCATCGATTTCTTTTCGACGGAAGACTTGGAGGGAATGCTCGCGCATATGGAGCGCCATAGTGCGTCTCCTGAGGCTAAGAACGCTACTCCTCCGAGCACGGAAACAAGAAATGACATGGTAGACGTGCCTTCAGAGTTGGACTCTGCTCCTGCCGATGATAACTTTTCTCTAGAGCATTTTTCTATTTAATTTTTCTCTTTCTTTTTCAACGTAGCGCGTATGTAGCGACGCGCCGATGCGGTTTTTGCATACTCGAGCCATTTTTTGTTTGGTGTACCTATCTTTTTAGTCTGTATCTCAACAATGTCTCCCTTATGAAGTTCCGTGTCGAGCCCCACTAACTTACCGTTCACTTTTGCACCCGACAATAAATCTACGAGATTGGTGTGCACTGCGTACGCAAAGTCTATCGGTGTTGCCGTTATTGGCAGGTCGATGACATCTCCTTTTGGTGTGAAGACGAACATCCGTTTCGCGAAAAAGTCTTCGCGGAGTGCCTCCTGAAATGCTTGCTCTCCTTGAAATTCTTCAGCCGCGCTATTGAGGTCCGTGAGCCAGCGCGGTGTCGGCGCAGTCGCCGGCGTAGCGTCTGTTTTCTGCCCGCGTGCCATTTTCATTAGTGATGGCACGAAGCGCCATGCCCAAGGGACTTTCAGGGCATTTTCAGCACCCTTATGGTGGTTCTTGTAGATGAAGTGAGCTGCGACTCCGAATTTGCTTTCTCGCTGCATCTCTTCTGAGCGAATCTGTATCTCGATGATGAGCTTGTGCGGCGTAATGATGGTGGTGTGAAGTGTACGGTAGCCATTGGGTTTTGGGCTCGCGATGTAATCCTTGATGCGTCCGGGAATCGGTCGCCAGATATTATGGATGACACCAAACGCTCTGTAGCAGTCTTCCATTGTTGGCACGATGATACGTATTGCGAAGATGTCGTACACTTTGTCTGGATCGTTGTCTTTTCTGATGAGCTTTGTTGCGAAGCTATGAACATTCTTTACGCGCGCTTCCGTACGGAATTTTCGTATGCCCGCCTCGGCAAGTGCTTTTCGAAGGTCATTAAGCGCTCTGTCTAGCGCTTCCTTTTCTGTTTCTCCGCGCTCTTCCAAGAATTGATGAATCTTCTGGTATCTCTCTGGCTCCAGAGTTTTGAATGCCAAGTCTTCCAGTTGTGCCTTGATGAGACCGATGCCAAGCCGCTCCGCGATAGGCACGTATACCTCTTTCGTTTCAAGCGCGATGCGCATTCTCTTTTCGATAGGTTCCACGAAATTAATCGTCTCCATGTTATGCAACCGGTCTGCGAGCTTGATGATGATGACGCGGATATCATTTGCCGTTGCGACGAGCAGGCGACGCAAACTCTCGACGTGCCGCTCGACGCCTCGATATTTTAATTTTGAAAGTTTCGTAACGCCTTCCACGAGGAATCGCACCGTCGCACCGAATTCTTTTTCTATTTCTTCTATCGTTACAGGAGTATCTTCAACAGTATCGTGGAGAATGCCCGCGATTATGGTCTCGCGATCCATTCCTAATTTTGCGAGTGTCACCGCAATAGCTTTCGGATGGATGATATAGGGCTCTCCCGATTTTCGTTTCTCATCTCCGTGCGCGCGCTTAGCAAATTCATACGCTCCCTGGATAGCTTTCTGGTCTTCCGAGGAAGGCGATTGCATCGCGCGTACTATGTCGTCGGTAGGATGAGGCATGTTGGAGTGCGGTCGAAAACTTAATTTCGGCTCAATGCAAATTTTATGGCTATGAGACAGGACGGCTCGCTCTCAGCGTATTTCCAATACGTTTCAAGGTCCGCCGGCGTCTCTTGCTTCAGAAAATCTGCATCTCGCTGATCGAAAGCAAGTGTCCGTCCGCACTCCCTCTAGTGTACAGCGCGAAAGGTCTGAGTTCCATGTTTGAAGCGTGGGATATTTGACTGAAGGATTTTTATTTAGTAAAACGTATTTTATGAATGAAAAAGCTCCGCATGTATTTGCGTCATGTATGAATTGCCTTCACGTCATCATGAGCGACGAGCAGCGAGTAGAGGTAGGGATGGGTAGTTTGAAGATACGGTGGGCTCACGCGGTTTGTCCTAGCTAACTCCCCGAATAGTTCATGGAAGAGAGGTTTCTCCAGGAAAGCAGTCTCAAATGCGAATTGTGCGGGCAGCCTTTGACTGAAGGGCAAAAGATATGCGAGGGAAGTGGGGAGTCGGGGCTTGCTCACGAATCCTGCGTCCAAGACATCTTTGGATATTCATCCTAACTTCTCTCTACGTTTTATAGTATAGATGCATGGAAAACAGAAGAGTTCATCGAATGAGTGACGAAAGGAGAGAGCGTAGAATCAACAATCTACGCAAAGGAGTTCAATATTTAACGGCTGCATGGCTTGAAGGCTCTCCTTCGCCAGAGAAAAACAAACTTCATCACATTGCTTCAACGGCTCAAGTCGAATTATCGCATTCGCCTGAAGTTTCCCGAACAGGCAGGCATGAAATAGTACGAAGAAGAGTCGCGATCGTTTTGGCTCGGAAGTCGTGACGTTTCTTTTGCTACGCGGCTTTAAGCAGCTCTAGCGCTTCGGGTACAGTCAGTTTCTCAGGATCTAGGTTTTCTGGAATGCGCACATGTTTGAATCCTTTCTTCAGAAAGAATCCACTCTTTGATTTATAAAGGTAAATCTTTTTCTTGGTACGTGGATGCGTTCCCACTTCGCGAGCAATCGCGATACCGGGGCGTCCTTTCTTTGGCTCTTTCAATATCTCCAATGCGCGCTCATAGGTTATTCCGTAAGGCTCGTCAGCACCTTTGAGAGAGCGAAAATCTCCGTTGTGCACGATAAACGGTCCAAATTTTCCTATGGCTGCTGTGATAGGCATGCTGGAATCAGGATGAGTCCCGAGTTCTCTCGGAAGAGAAAGCAGTTTCACTGCTTGTTCCATAGTGATTGTTTCAGGATTTATTTCAGGTGGAATGCTCGCTTTCCTGGTGTCAGGTTTCTTTGCCTTCCTCTTTTTCTCCTTGCCCGCCGAAGCCTCGGCGGGGGCGGGTGCTTTCTCCTCCATCTTTTCTCCCATCTCAAGGTACGGACCGAAGCGACCCACACGCACGTGCACTGGGTGCCCCGTTTCTGGGTGATTGCCAATTGATTCTGATTCCTTGATGACCTCTCCCTTTTCGGTGCGCGATCCCTTGCAGTCGGGGAAGCGAGAACAACTCATGAATACGCCCGTGCGTGAAAGCTTCATGACCATTGGAGCTCCGCACAAGGGGCAGGGGAATTCTGGAGGTACATCGCCCAAGGTTGTGAGCTTCGCTATCCCTTCTTTTGAAGCGACATCTTTTGAAAACGGACCATAAAAATCAGTGAGAGTCTTTGTGTATTCGCGTTCTCCCGAAGCTATCTGGTCAAGTTCATCTTCCATTTCCGCCGTAAATGAATCGCTAATGTATTTCTCAAAGTTCTCTTCCAAGAAAGTTGAGACTACTTCGCCGGTTGTGGTCGGATGAAGTGCTCGTCCTATCTTCTCGACGTATCCGCGATCGACAACCGTCTTTATGATTGATGCATAGGTGGATGGTCTGCCGATGCCGCGCTTTTCTAGCTCCTTCACGAGACCCGCTTCGGTATAGCGTCCGGGAGGCTGGGTATATTTCTCCTCAGATGCGATCTTCTGCAGTTTTAATGCCTCACCCTTCTTCGCTTCCGGGAGTATCGTCTCTTCTCCCTTAGCATCGCTATCTGCCGCGAGCCAGCCATCGAAGTGAACGGTTGAGCCAGTAACGCCGAACTCGGGCATTGCCTCGCCGGAGCCTTGTGCGGAGGCGGGAACTTCAATATTTGCGATGATTTTCGCGCGTGTCATTATCGCGTCTGCCATCTGAGAGGCAACAGTGCGTGCACGAATGAGCGCGTACAGGCGTTCCTCTTCTTCTGTCGCCCCTGCCGTTTTAACCGAGACATCCGTCGGACGCACTGCTTCATGAGCTTCCTGTGCATTTTTGCTCTTCGTCTTGTAGGTTCGGATCTCCAAATATTTGTCTCCGTACTCTTTCTTGACGTGAGCCGCTATCGCGCTCACGGCTACGTCAGCGAGGTTCGTGCTATCGGTGCGCATGTAGGTTATGTGTCCTGCTTCATAGAGTCTTTGCGCGGTGCGCATCGTTCGCGATGGAGAGAAGCCAAGACGTGAACTTGCTGCCTGCTGCAAGGTGGATGTCGTGAACGGAGCCTTTGGGGAGCGCTTCACTGGCGAAGAGGTGACATCTGCAACTATCCACGCACCTTTTTCACCGTTCGCTACTATTTTTTCTGCTTCTTCAACGCTGGTCGGTTCAATAGAGCAGGTGGCAGTAAAGGTATCTTCTCGCGGAGTTTGTAAGTCTGCAGTGATGACGAAATATTGCTCTGGCTTGAATGCGCGAATCTCACGCTCTTTCTCTACGAGTATGCGCAACGCTGGTGACTGCACGCGCCCTGCGGAGAGCCCGTATCGAACTTTTTTCCAAATGAGTCCAGAGAGGTCATATCCGACGAGCCGATCAAGCACACGCCTTGCTTCCTGAGCCTTACGAAGGTCTTGGTCAATTTTGCGCGGATGAGCGATTGCCTCTGTTACAGCGTCCTTTGTAATCTCATTGAAGACGACACGCTTCGCTCCTTTCAGGTTTGCCGCTTCGTTCAAGTGCCAGGCGATAGCTTCTCCTTCACGGTCAGGGTCGGTTGCGAGCAATACCTCGTCGGCTTTCATAGCAGCTTCCGCAATCTTCTTGATGACGTCCGCTTTCCCGGGAACCGTAACGTAGCGGGGAATAAATCCGCCTTCTATGTCAATGGCGTCTTTGCTTGATTTCGGCAGGTCGCGTACGTGACCTACAGACGCAAGCACCTTGTAGCCTGTGCCCAGATATTTTTCAATCGTCTTCGCCTTTGCGGGCGATTCTACGATAACGAGCGTACTCTTTGCGCCTTTTGTTGTCATCAGCGCACACTAGTACGGTATGAATGTAAATGTGTCAAACCCCTATCCGATTTTTAATCAGAGAATGGAGCGAATCTCACCCATTGATTCCGTAATAATTCTGCGAAGCTCCATCTGCGCTAGAAGCACGTTCGCGCTTCCGATAGGCATTCCTAGCGTACGAATTAATTCATCGCGTGACATTGGTTCGTGTAGTATTTCAATCACTCGTCCTTCCTCTTCTGTCAGCGCGACACTCCTGCTCGTCTCTTCTTTTTTTATATTCAACGCGTCCAAAATATCTTCAGCCGTGCGCACTGGTCTCGCTCCGAGTCCCATAAAAAGATGCCCGCCCTCACCTCCTTCGGAAAATATAGAGTGAGGCACTATCAGTAACTCCCTATTATATTCAGTTGCGAGCCGGGCAGTTATGAGTGTCCCTGACTTTAAGCCCGCTTCTATGATGAGTACTGCATGGCTCATGCCGGCCATGAGGCGATTTCGCTTCGGAAATGTATACGGTGCTGCTCGCTCCTCAGGTTCCATTTCGGAGAGAAGTGCTCCACCGCTATTAACGATGTCGTGCGCTAACGAAAGGTGCGCGCGCGGATAGAGCACGTCTTCCGAAAGCCCTGATCCTGGAACCGCGATTGTCTGCAAATCTGCTTCAAGTGCAGCCCTATGGGCAACGCCATCGATGCCAAGCGCGAGACCCGAGACTATTGCGACCGGGTACCCAGCAAGTCCCTGTATCAAATGCTCGCACGTCTCCTTTCCGTACCGGCTCATTCGTCGGGACCCTACGACCGCAAGAAGCCTGGTTTCGATGGGTGGCAACGTACCTCGTAAATACAGAGTCGATGGAGGGTCAGGAATTTCAGACAAGAGTGGCGGGAAATTCTTCGGGTTTAGTTTTTTGATTTCTACCATCGTGTTACTATTTTAGCTTGGAGTGTTTGTGTTTCCGTAATTTTTCCTCTCCAAGTGATCCCTTCGGATCCGACGAAGCATCGTCTAAAACCTGACACCTACAACCTGTAACCTATTTACAATGATCGACATCAAATTCATTCAAGAAAACCCCGACATCGTCAGAGCGGCGATTTTGAATAAGAAAGGGAAGCCGGTTGATATTGATGAAGTCCTAAAACTCTCTGAAGAGCGGAAAGCCGCCAGGCAGCGAATTGACGAAGTGAATCGGAAAAGAAATGAAGCCGCCTCCGCGCGCGACATCGAGTCTGGGAAGCGGCTCAAAGAAGAGCTTCAGGCGCTTGAAGAGAGGCACGGAGAGATTGAGAAACAATTGGTTGCGCTTCTCTTGAAGATTCCCAACATACCTTCTCCTGATACGCCGGTAGGTGAGGATGAGAAAGAGAATGTTGTTTTGCGCGAAGTAGGCGAAAAAAGAAGTTTCGGTTCTTTCTCGCCGCGCCAGCATTTTGATATAGGGGAGGCGCTCCATGCGCTCAATTTTGAAAAGGCCGGAGCGGTATCAGGTGCTCGGTTTGCCTACATCATGGGGGATTTGGCGCTCATGCAGTTCGCACTTCTGAATCTCGCCATGAAAGTGCTCACTGACGAGGATATCCTCAAAGGAATCGTGGAGCGCGCAGGTCTTAAAGTTTCCACCAAGCCGTTCATCCCCGTTATCCCTCCTTATATGCTGCGTTCTGCCGTAATGAACAGGATGGCGCGTCTTGATCCAATCGAGGAGCGTTACTATTTTGAAAAAGACGACGAGGTTTTGATAGGGAGCGCCGAGCACACCTTGGGACCGCTTCATATGGATGAGGTTATTCCTGAGGAACAACTTCCCATACGCTATGTGGGCTATTCGCCGTCATTCCGTCGCGAAGCCGGCTCGTATGGTAAAGACACGCGGGGGCTGATTCGCATGCATCATTTTGACAAGGTTGAGATGGAAACATTTACGAAACCTGAAGAGGGTTACCAGGAGCAGGATTTCATGGTCGCTGTCCAAGAGCATTTCTTGCAGCTTCTAGGTCTGCCATACCGGGCAGTGTCTATCTGTACCGGAGACATGGGATTCCCGGATCATCGTCAGTTTGATATGGAAACCTGGATGCCAGGGCAAGGGGCATATCGCGAAACCCACACGTCAGACTACATGGGGGGCTTTCAAGCGCGCCGCCTCAATACCCGTGTGAAGCGCACAGACGGGGCAATGGAATTCGTCCACATGAATGACGCGACCTTGGTAGCTATGGGTAGAACGCTCGCAGCCATTCTTGAGAACTACCAGGAATCAAATGGCACCGTGCGTGTGCCGAAAGCGCTTCAACAATACGTTGGAAAGGATATACTGAAAGTCTAAGTATGGCTGATTCTCCTCAACAAAAACTGCGTCTCAAAGATAGGCGCCGTCGTTTGATGTGGATAAAAGTTGCTGCAGGGAGCACCGTAGTGGCGCTATCGCTTGTTCTTGTATGGTTTGTGGCGCGTTTACCCAGCGTTACCATCTCTTCAGTTGAGGTGAAAGGGACGAGTCTGGTATCGGCAGAAGCATTGAAGGGCGCTGCAGAGGAAAAATTGAGTGGCTCCTATGCGTATCTGATTCCTCGAAAAAATTCACTTGTTTTCCCAGAGAGAGATATCAAAGAAACACTTGCCGTTCTATTTCCGCCGCTCTCAAAGATCACAATTTCGCGCAACGGCTTCACCGGACTCACTCTCACCGTAGAAGAGCGTGTAGCGGTTGCGAGTTGGTGCAGTGGTGTTCCTCAAGAGGTAAATGCTGATTCAGAAGTTTCCGATGTTTCTTGTTATAGCATCGATAAAACTGGATTCATTTTTGCACCTGCTGGCGCGGAATCTACAATTCGTTTTTATGGTGCGCTTTCAGAAAATCCTATAGGCAAGACATATCTTGACGGAGGTTTTGCATCGTTGCATGCGTTAGTAGCAGATATTAGTTCATCAATAAATCGTGTTCCCGATACAGTTGTTGTCGACGGCGCTTCAAGTGATGTTGCGGTTACCTTTCAGGGCGGTGAAGTTCTAAAGTTTGTACGTTCATCCAATCAGCAGGCAACGCTTGCCAATATCGCTTCAGTGTTCGCGTCGCAGAGTTTCAAATCCGGAACGGAGTTCGAGTATGCGGACTTCCGCTTCGGCGATAAGGTTTACGTTAAGTTTAAAGGGGAATAATTTTTTATGTTGAGAAGTGAAAAAAGATTAGCTCTCATTGCAAAATGTGGATTTTGCCATCATGAAGAATGTGCAGAACTCCCGTGCCGTTGTACTGAAATGCTCTGTCCAGTGTGTCTCTGTCACGAAGAATTGTAAGTTTCTGGCTACATTTGCATAGTTTTTCTTTAGATATGTGGGAAAGAAGCAGTGTCTCTTCAAGACTAAAGAATGAGCAAATTTATTATTTTATGTTAGCGCGAGCTCATCCGGAGAGCGCTGATTATTATCTTAGGAGATGTCGAGAAATTTGGGGAACTTTTACGGAATTGTTAAAGAGAGAAACTATAGTCGAGCCAGTGCCATAGTTAGTGGGCATGGCCTACTTTTTATGATTCACTGTCTGTATGTCGGAGAATAACCCTGCCGAATCAAGCCCTGTAGAGAGAAAACCGTGGTGGATACGTGTGCGAGAGCGTCTCATGAGAAATCTTAGAATGTCGCCCACTACTCGTGAACGACGAGAAAAAGATATCGAACTTTCTCGTTAAGTGATTCATGCGACGCAAAGAAATTCATAGAGAAGAGTTCCGTCATCTTGAACCGCCGCCAGATGGGATGCTTAACATCGCTCCGTGGTTCTCAAAGCCGGAAAACCCTGGCTATAGGTTTCAGGAACAGTCTCTTTTCTGTATGTCTTGCAAGCCGCCGCGATATATCGGCAAGCGGATCACTATTACCTCTCCAGGCACCGACAAGCAGCGCTGGTTTTCTGATGATCTGTATAGAGGAGAGTCCTATGCATTTGATGCACGAGAACGCGTAAGGTGCGGCAGACACTCTGATAGCTAATTCAATGGTAGATAGTTTTTCGGAAATTTGTATTTCTGTAGATTTGTCTTAGAGTACAGAAATGGGCATTGAAGGAGAAGATAAGTCCGGCTTACTTAGTTCTATTGAGGGAGACTGTCTTCATGAGAGAGCACTTTTTGGTCTCGGTGATTTTTTAGATCGAAGAAAAAGAATTCTGTATGGGAAGTGTACGCGTTGCGGCAGATCTGCTACTGCTGAGGTTTCTGAGGAAATCATTTCTGAATATTTCCCACAAGTTTAAAATATATGCATAGAGGATTTTGGGACAAGCTAGAAAAGCCGTTTTTGGTACTTGCACCGCTCGCGGATGTAACGGATGCGGCATTTCGGCGTTTGATTGCAAAGTATGGCAAGCCGCAGGCGATGTGGACGGAGTTCGTTTCTGCGGACGGGTTGGTGCGCGCGCCTGAGGAGGGAAGAAAGAAACTCCTGGCGGATTTGATATACACCGAAAGCGAACGCCCTATCATCGCTCAGTTCTTTACCGGTAATCCAGAGCACATGGAAAAAACAGCTGCTCTTGCGCGAGAACTTGGTTTTGATGGCATTGATATCAACATGGGTTGCCCAGACAAATCAATCGAGAAGCAAAAAGCGGGCGCTGCGATGATGAAAGATCCAACACTCGCGAAGGTGGTAATTAAAGCTGCAATCAAAGGTGCTGGTAGTTTGCCTGTCTCAGTGAAGACACGAATCGGCTACAACAAAGATGAGCTTGCAGAGTGGCTGCCGCATCTCTTAGAAACCGAACTCGCGGCAATCACCATCCATGCACGCACCAGAAAGGAAATGTCTCTCGTGCCGGCACACTGGGAGAAAGTAGCTCAAGCTGTAGAGCTGCGCGATTCGCTCAACCCCGATGTTCTTATTCTCGGGAATGGTGATGCCTTAGGGATTGAAGACGCGAAGAAGAAAGCCGAGCAATCAGGCGCTGACGGTGTGATGCTCGGTCGTGCAATATTCGGGAACCCGTGGCTCTTCGGCTCCGGGCGTGATTTGGTATCTATAGAAGAGCGGTTGCGGGTTATGGTTGAACACTCCAAGCTCTTTGAGGAGCTTTTACCGCACAAGAGCTTCGCTATAATGAAGAAACACTATAAAGCCTATGTTGCGGGTTTTGATGGTGCTGCAGAGCTTCGGGCGGAACTGATGAGAGCAGAAAATGCCACAGAAGTAGGGGGCGCTGTGGACAGGTTCTTTACTTCAACGCATTAGCCGTGTAGACTACCTCTAATTTAGGTATGTCGATTCGCCGCAAGCTTCGCCACTTCCAGAAACAGGAATTTAATTTCCATCAAACCCTCCATTCATTGGAGGGTTTTTTCAATCTATGAAACTCATCTTGAAAGACAAGTCGGTTTTCGAAGGCGAAAGTTTTGGTGCAGATGTACCCATCGCTGGCGAAGTCGTTTTCAACACGGGCATGGTTGGTTACGTCGAGAGTCTCTCGGATCCTTCGTACGCCGGGCAGATACTCGTCTGTACGTATCCTCTCATAGGTAACTATGGCGTGCCGAGCCCAGAATTCTTCGAATCAAATAAAATTCATGCAGCTGGTCTCGTGGTGAGCGAGTACAGCGAGAAGTACTCGAGCCACACTGCGAAGCAGTCGTTATCTGAATGGCTCAAACGCTCTGGTGTCCCGGCGCTCTCTGGTGTTGATACGCGTGCGATTACGAAGCGACTTCGCGAGCATGGTGTCATGTTGGGGCAGCTCGTTCCTCACGGTCGCCCTGGGAAATTCACAGATCCCAATGACGAGAATCTCGTTGCGCAGGTAAGTGTTGCGAAAAAAGAAATTTACGGAAATGGGAAAACCGTCATTGTTGCGGTGGACTGCGGTATGAAAGAGAATATCGTGCGCTCGTTATTGAAGTTTGATGTCACGATCATCCGTGTGCCCTGGGATTACGATTTCACGAATGAAAACTACGATGGCTTGTTTCTTTCGAACGGTCCCGGTGACCCGATGATGTGTGGTGCCACGGTCGCACACATCCAGAAGGCGATAGAAAGCGGGAAGCCAATCTTGGGAATCTGTCTCGGCACTCAGCTTCTGGCGCTTGCAGCCGGAGCGCGCACGTACAAATTAAAGTACGGACATCGCGGTCAGAATCAGTCATGTATTGATATTCTTGGAAATGCAAAACCTGGCGCTCGTGCGAAAGACCGCTGCTACATAACCTCACAGAATCACGGCTACGCGGTAGATAAGAAGACTCTCCCGAAAGAGTGGAAGGTCTGGTTTGAGAATGCGAACGACGGCTCTGTCGAAGGAATCAGACATACAACGAAGCCATGGCGTGCAGTGCAATTTCATCCAGAGGCATCTCCTGGACCTACTGACACAAGTTGGATTTTTGAGGATTTCATTCGCACGGTAAAGGCGGCAAAAAAACATGCTTAAGAAACCTAAAAAAATCCTTATCTTAGGCTCAGGCGGACTCAAAATCGGTCAGGCTGGTGAATTTGATTATTCGGGCTCGCAGGCAATCAAGGCCTTCAAAGAAGAGGGTATTGGGACTGTCCTCATGAATCCCAACATTGCGACGGTGCAGACCGACAAAGGTTTGGCAGATTCCGTGTACTTCCTTCCGCTCACGGAGAAATTTGCAGAAGATGTGATACGACAAGAACGCCCCGACGCGATTGCGCTGAGCTTCGGCGGGCAGACCGCGCTCAATCTTGGGTTAACACTCGAAGAGAACGGTACGTTGAAGAAATACGGCGTGCACGTGTTAGGTACGCCAGTGTCTGTCGTCCGCGACACGGAAGATAGAGATCTTTTTATAAAACGTTTGGACGAGATTGACGTTAAGACTGCGCGAAGTTTTGCTGCGCGAAGCATCAAGGATGCAGAGAGAGCTGCCGAGAAACTCGGATACCCCGTGATGGTACGCATGGGTTTTGCTCTCGGCGGTGAAGGATCAGGACTTATTCGCTCCGCGGCGGAACTTCGGCTGCGTCTGGCAGAGGCATTCAAACGTAGTCCTCAGGTGTTGATTGAAGAATATCTCGCCGGATGGAAAGAGGTGGAGTACGAAGTGGTGCGCGATGCGGCGGATAACTGCATCGTTGTGTGCAACATGGAGAACATAGACCCGATGGGAGTCCACACGGGAGAATCAATAGTGGTCGCTCCGTCGCAGACGCTTACCAACGAGGAGTATCATCGTCTTCGCGAAATCGCGATTAAAACGATTCGTCATCTTGGGGTCGTCGGTGAGTGCAACATTCAATACGCACTTCACCCCAAAACAGGCGATTACCGCGTCATAGAAGTGAATGCACGTCTCTCGCGCTCATCCGCGCTCGCTTCAAAGGCGACAGGGTATCCGCTTGCATTCATCGCGGCAAAACTCGCGCTCGGTCATTCACTCACAACACTCGTAAACTCCGTCACCAAGACAACGACAGCCTGTTTTGAGCCGGCACTTGATTATCTTGTCTTGAAAGTTCCGCGCTGGGATTTGAACAAATTTGAGAATGCTGTCTCGAAAATCGGAACCGAAATGAAGTCGGTGGGTGAGGTGATGGCAATTGGGCGTTCCTTTGAAGAGGCTCTTCAGAAAGCGCTTCGCATGCTCACCATAGGCGCTGATGGTTTTACCTCGCATCGAAGCAGTAACTTCCGTATCCCGACGTACCTTGAGGAAATTAACGAACCTACCACTAGACGTGTATTTGCTATCGCAGAGGCGCTCCGTCACGGCGTCTCCGTAGAGAAGATTCATGAGCTTTCAGGAATCACGCCCTGGTTCTTGGAGAAGATGAAAAACATTATTGATGTTGAAAAGAAGTTACACCGTAACGCGCTCACTCCAGCGCTCCTAAAAGTTGCGAAGCAGCATGGATTCTCTGACATCCAGATTGCCGTTGCGAAGAAAAGCACTGAAGCAAAAGTTCGTGCACTTCGACAGAAGTCCGGAGTCATCCCTTCTGTAAAGCAAATCGACACTTTGGCAGGGGAGTTTCCCGCACAAACAAATTATTTGTATCTCACCTACCACGGCTCGGAACATGATGTGGCTCCCAGTCGCGGCGCCATCGCGGTCTTGGGAAGCGGTCCGTATTCTATTGGCTCCTCGGTGGAGTTTGATTGGTCAAGCGTGCAAGTCTTGCAGACGCTCAAAGCGGAAGGAGAGAAGACTGTAATGATTAATTACAATCCCGAAACTGTCTCTACCGACTACGACATGTCTGATCGCTTGTATTTTGAAGAGCTTTCACTCGAGCGGGTTTTGGATATTGTGGAGTTTGAGCGCACAAAGGGTGTGGTGGTTTCAACGGGAGGTCAGATTCCTAATAACCTTGCGCTGCCGCTCCATACAAACGGCGTAAAAATTCTCGGTACGCATCCAGAAGACATCAACCGCGCGGAAGATCGTCACGTATTTTCGCAACTCTTGGACAAACTCAACATTGATCAGCCTGCATGGGCGGAATTGACCACGACAAAAGCAGCAGCTCTCACCGCTAAAAAACTCGGCTATCCGGTCTTGGTGCGCCCCTCCTACGTACTCTCGGGTGCTGCTATGGGAATCGCCTCCGACAAAGCGTCATTGATAAAGTTCTTAGAGCGCGCGGTTGATGTTTCGTCAGAACATCCGATAGTCATCTCGAAGTTTATCGAAAATGCGCGCGAGATTGAGATAGATGGCGTAGCGGCGAAAGGCAAGCTCGCCATTTACGCGATTACCGAGCACGTGGAGAACGCCGGCACCCATTCGGGAGATGCGACTGTGGTATTACCTGCGCAGCGCACGTACCTGGAGACTATTCGCCGCGCGAAGCATGTCACGAAACAAATCATCAAAGAGCTCAAAATCACTGGCCCCTTTAACATCCAATTCCTAGCGAAAGATAACAATCTTCAGGTCATCGAATGCAACGTCCGCGCATCGCGTAGTTTCCCGTTCGTATCAAAAGTCACTCGATACAATTTCATCGAGCTTGCGACGAAAGCTTTCTTAGGTAAAGACATCAGCGGAGAATACCGGACATTGGAACTTGATTACGTCGCAGTGAAGTCTCCACAATTTTCATACAACCGTATCAAGGGCGCAGACCCGCTTGGCTACGTCGAGATGGCATCAACGGGAGAAGTCGCATGTTTCGGCGACTCCTATCCGGAAGCTTTATTGAAATCCATGCTCTCCGCAGGATTCAGAATTCCCAAGAAGAACATTCTGATTTCCTTAGGCGGTGAGGAGAATAAGGTCAAACTCTTGCCGGCAATTCAGAAACTCTCTGAGATGGGATTCAAACTTTTTGCCACCGAGCACACGGCTGATTTCCTAAAAACCCATAACATCAAGTCAGAGCGCGTCCATAAAATAAAGAGCAAACAAGAGCCAAATGTGCGCACGCTTCTTGATTCTGGAAAGCTTGATCTCATCATCAATCTTCCAAACCGAGGCTTGGTGAGAGAGGGGAACGGCAAGAATGGCTCTGACCCGTCCGACGGTTTCATCATCAGGCGGAAAGCCGTGGACTTTAACATCTCTCTTATCACCAACCGCCAGCTCGCAGAGGCTTTCGCGATGGCGCTCGCAGAAGTTGGAGAGAAGGGTTTGAGCGCAAAAGCGTGGGATGCGTATCAGAAAGATGCTTAAATGAAGGGGTATGGATGACGTCATACAGATTCTGAAAGACGCGGGCGCAATACTAGAGGGTCATTTCATCGGTGTTTCGGGACGGCATCTTCCTGTGTACATCAACAAGGACGCATGGCTCTTGCACACGGGACTCGTCTCAAAGATCTGTCGGATGCTTGCTGAGCTGAATAAAGATAATCAGATAGACGTAGTCGTGGGACCCGCTGTCGGTGGCGTCGTTATTTCACAGTGGACGGCGTACCACTTATCAGAAATCACTGGCAGGGAAGTATTGAGTGTTTTTACTGAAAAGACTCCAGAGGGTGGGCAGATACTAAAGCGAAACTACGACAAGGTGGTAGCGGGGAAGCGTATTCTCGCCGTTGAGGACACGGTCACGACGGGCGGGTCCGTGAAAAAAACTATTGACGCTATTGCTTCGGCTGGAGGAAATGTCGTGCAGCTTTCACTTATTGTGAATAGGAATCCTAAAGAGGTGACCGCGGCAACGTTTGGTCTGCCGGTAAGCGCGCTTGCCGAGATTGATATGGAAAGTTACGAAGAAAATGAAGTGCCGGAGTGGTTGAAAGCAATTCCCATCAACACTGAGTTCGGGCACGGTGCGAAGTATCTTAAAGAACATATGAGTTGATATGTTGCAAACTCCTTTTTACGACCCAACAAAGTCATACGACGACAATTATGCGAATGGTCCCTTTGGTGTGTTCGCGGGTGTCTCCGCATATGAAGAGAGAGGCGAGCCGGAGTATGAGATTTTCGGGCACAAAGTCTACACGCCATTCGGCATCCCGGCAGGACCCTTATTGAATAGCAAATTCATGAAAGGTGCGTTTGATAACGGCTTTGATGTATCGATTTACAAGACAGTACGAAGCGGGGTCTACCCCTGTCATCCGTTCCCGAATGTGCTTGCCGTCCACATTCCTGGCGATCTCAGCCTTGAAGCGGCAGCACGCGAGCCTCTCGTTGCGGATACGAATTACGAAGAGCCTATTTCCATAACCAATTCGTTCGGCGTTCCTTCTAAAGAAGCCCGAACGTGGCAGGATGATTTCAAGGAGTCAGAGAAATATGCGAAGAAAGGTCAGCTCGCAATCTTAAGTTTCATGGGAACGGTGAAAGAAGGGCAGACGCATCAGGAGTTCGTGGATGACTACGTGCTTGCTGCGAAGCTTTCAAATGATGCAGGTGCCAAAGTGCTCGAAGTAAACTTGTCGTGCCCGAACATCGGCAACGAAGGATTAGTCTGTTACGACTTGAAGACTACTGAAGAAGTGTGCGCTGGTATCCGCAGTGTCATCGGCACGACGCCCTTGATATTGAAAGTCGGCTACTACAAGGAAGACGCTGACATCAAGGAGCTCGGAAGGATCGCCGACAAGTACGCAGACGGCATTTCCGCAATCAATACCGTACAGGCAACTATCATCGACAAAGACGGTACTCAGGCGCTGCCGGGTAAGAATCGCGTAAAGAGTGGCGTGTGCGGGGCATCCATAAAATGGGCAGGTTTGGACATGGTGAAGCGCTTGCACGCCATCCGAAGCGCGGGAGGTTTAAACTTTAAGATTTGCGGAGTGGGTGGCGTAACGACGGCAGCTGATTATGCCGCATATCGTGCCGCGGGGGCGGATATCGTGATGAGTGCAACGGGTGCGATGTGGAATCCAAATCTGGCGATAGAGATTAAGTCGTTATAAATTAGCATTCGTACATGAAAATACAGCACGTCATCGAGACTCAGCAATTTGACCGCGAAGCACTTAATAAGCTTTTCAAGCTTGCAACTTCTTTTGAAAAAAATCGCACGAAGGATCTCGACGGAAAGATTATGGCGTCGTTGTTTTTCGCACCCTCAACCCGCACCCGTCTTTCTTTCGAGTCTGCCATGTATCGCCTCGGCGGTCATGTTATCTCAATGGAGAATGCGAGCGAATCGTCCTCATCGACAAAAGGGGAGACTATTGAGGACACTATCCGCATCGTAGACAATTACGCGGATGTAATCATTCTTCGGCATCCAGAAGTCGGTACGCTCGCGAGGGCTGCTGCTGTTTCGGAAGTTCCCGTCATTAATGCCGGCGACGGCATCGGTCAGCATCCCACGCAGGCGTTCTTGGACCTGTACACCATAGAGCGAGAGATAGGTCGCACTGACAATTTCCATATCGCATTCGTGGGGAATCTTGCCTACTATCGCGCAGCCCGTTCCCTCGCGTATCTTCTTTCAAAATACGAGAACATTACGATGACGTTCGTATCCGGTTCGGAGCTTAGGATGAAGGATGACGTTAAAGAGCATCTCAAAGAGAAAGGGGTTACGTTTACCGAGACTGAAGACTTGGAGAAAGCGATGAGCGAAGCTGATGTTGTCTATCAGACGCGTATCGCGGAAGAATGGATTCCTGATCACGACCAATACGAAAAGCTTCGCGGAAAGTACGTCATCACACGCCCGATGACCGATCACATGAAAGACGGCGCCATTCTCATTCATCCACTGCCGCGCGCAGGCGAGATCATGCCGGAAGTCGACGACTCTCCCCATGCGGTTTATTTCAAGCAGGCAGAATACGGAGTACTCGTGCGCATGGCACTCTTGAAAACTCTCTTAGCGTAACCGTATTGGTGAAATAAAGAACTACTCTTCAGAGGAACAGAGCACGGGCGGTCACGGTAAGTGATTTGATATATCATATCAGCGATATGATATATCAAATCACTTAAATGAAGATGCTTTCTATTTACATGTCAGAAGACGCGCCATTGTATAGGAGTTCGTTTTGTCGGGTTCTCGTCATAGCCTAATGGGTGGATTTTTTCTCCGTCTTCAACGTCCACCAGCTCGTCTATCAACCAAGGTTCTTTTACAAGGGTTATTTTTTCTTCGTTAGGCTGCACGTTGTAGAATTTCGGACCATTCAATGACGCGAACGCCTCTAAATTTTCTAACTTTCCCATATCTTCAAAAACTCCCGTGTAGAGTTCAATTGCTGCAGGTGCGCTAAAGATGCCCGCGGCGGGCGCTTCGCGCTCTTTCGCCGATACTGGGTGAGGTGCCGAGTCGGTACCGAGAAAAAAATACGGCTCGCCGGAGGTTGCCGCTTCGCGAATGGCTTTTTGATTCGCTTCGTCCTTTATCACCGGCATGCAGTGAAGGTATGCGGGTTTCTCGCTCTGCAGTACGTCCTCATGGTTTTCCATTAAGTGGTGCACGGTAATCGTGGAGGCAAGGCGATTGCTCTTTTCGTTTCGTATAAAAGCAACTGCGTCTTTCGTTGTCGCGTGCTCCAAGACAATTTTCAATTCCGGAAAATCTTTCAGTAGCTGTGGAAGAATCGTGTCTAGAAAAACCTTTTCCCTATCATACGGGTCGACATCATTGCCTTGATAGCGGAGCGTCTCTCCGTGAATGAGGATGGGCATGCCAATTTTCTGCATCGTTTCAAGCACTGCTCGTACTTTGCTAATGTCAGTGACGCCCTGTGTGGAGTTTGTGGTAGCTCCCGCAGGATAGAGCTTTACTGCAGTTGCCAAACCTTCTTTGAAACCTTGCGCGATATCTTCAGCGGAAGAATTGTCCGTGAGGTAGTACGTCATGAGAGGAGTGAAAGGAAAGTCTCCAATGGCTTCGAGTATCCGACCTCGGTATGCGCGGAGCTCATCAGTCGTGAGGATTGGGTTCGGCGAGAGATTAGGCATTACAATTGCGCGCCCGAAGTGCTTGGCAGTGAAGGGGAGCACAGCTCTGAGCATCGCTCCGTCGCGCAAGTGCACATGCCAATCGTCGGGTTTCCGTATAGTTAGAGAGTCCATATTCTGAGAATATTCTAGCATTCGCAACTTCTTTTTCTCTATTATCCATATTCGTCTAAATAAGAGAATGGTTTAGAGATTTTGACCAGAGAGTGGGTTTGTTTTAGAATGCACTTATATGGTTATGGGTCACGAAGGAGTCAGAAAAGAAGAAGCATCTGTTACGCGCACCCCTGCTGGCAACGGCATGTTATATGTTGTTGAGATTGGAAATAAAGCTTTTCGTTTTCTCGGAGAAGGTTCGCATCTGCAGCCATTGCCGCGAAACTCAAAAGGAAGAGAGTGGGATGAAGCGGCAGCACTTGCTCGCAAGTACGATAGCGATAAGAAGAAGCATTAAAGGTTAAGTTTTGCCGAGGGTATCTCAGGTGGTTTCTGTTATACTTCTGACAAATGTCGGAGTTGTCGCTGTATAGGAAATACCGCCCTAGTGCATTCAAAGATGTCTTGGGTCAGGATCATGTCGTGAAGGTTCTTCAGGGTGCTCTTAAAGAGGAGCATCTAGCGCACGCATATCTTTTTGTAGGATCTCGCGGAACGGGTAAGACTAGTGTTGCGCGTATTCTTGCGCGTGAACTTGGAGCAAGCGAGCGTGACATCTACGAGATGGATGCCGCTTCAAACACTGGCGTTGATAATATCCGCTCTCTTCGGGAAGAGGCGTCTACGATGCCATTTGAGTCACCGCGTAAGGTCTACATCATCGATGAAGTACACATGCTCTCGAAAGGTGCCTTCAATGCATTTTTGAAACTGCTGGAAGAACCGCCCTCGCACGTGGTCTTTATTCTTGCGACAACAGAGTTAGAAAAAGTTCCTGAAACCATTCAGTCACGCTGCCAGGTGTTTACTTTTAAGAAGCCTACACAAAAAGTTTTAGTGGAGATGGTGACGAGGGTAGCAAAGGCTGAAGGCTTTACACTCGAGCCTGCAGCAGCAGAATTAATATCTCTCCTTGCAGACGGCTCGTTTCGCGATGCCCATGGGACTCTGCAGAAGATTCTTTCTTCCTCTTCTGATAAGAAAGTGAGTGTTGAAGAAGCAGTGCTCGTTACCGGCGCGCCTCGACTTGAGCTCATTGAAAAGGTGATTACGAGCTTGAGTGAAGGAACAAGTGATGGCGCACTCAGAGCTCTTGGAGAGGCAGTCAAGGCGAACGCGGACATGGGAGTGTTCGTCATGCTCTTGCTCCAGCGTTTGCGCATACTTCTGATGCTTCGCTATTCGCCTGATTTCGGACGCAATCTTGCGGCTGATCTTGCAGACGCTGATCGCGATTTCTTGGAAGCGCTCGCGAAAGATACAAAATCAAAAATAAATTCAGAAACCTTACGAAAATTTATTCTCGCTTCGATCGAAATTTCTCGCTCGCCCGTTCCTGAGCTCCCATTAGAGCTTGCAATAATGGAGCTTTCGCAAAATCCACTTCCGTAATTTTTATATCCTAGAGACGTCTTATACTGATAGTGCCCTTCTATGGGGCATTTTAAAAGTTTTAACTAAATCGCATGAAAATATTTACGAGATTATTGCCTGTAGCGCTTCTCGTGCTACCGCTTTCGGTAGGAGCAGCGTCGTTATATGGCAACACAGACGTTACGGTTACTGCTGATACTAATGCTGCAGCAAGCGTGAGTGCTGACGTCGATGCGCAAGGTTCTGCCGGAGCCGGAAATGATTCGGCACAAAACGATGCGGTCGTTAACGTGAACGTGGATGCCTCAGGAAACCAAGTGCAGGCATCAAACGATGCAAACATGAGCGCAGAGTTCAAATTGTTTACGGATGATGTGAAGGTCAAGAACGAACGTGTTGAAGCGGTCGCCGTAAACGGAGACGGAAGCGTTGACGTCGCCTATCGTCATGACGCGAAGTTTCTCGGTTTCATTCCGATGAAGCTCACATCGCACACGATCGTGAAGACTGATGCTGACGGTAATGTGTCTGTCGCGGTCAAGCTGCCATGGTGGAGCTTTCTAGTGGGTGGTGTCTCCAAGGTTAAAGCTGACGTCGAAGCTTCACTCAAGGCAAACGCTGAGGTGAAGGCGGAGGCTGGTGTTGCAGTGTCAGATGAGATGCGCGCGAGAATCATAAACGCTGTCGTTTCGTCCTTGAACGCGGAAGCTCAGGCTTCTGTGGATGCTCAAGCTCAAACGAGTACTCAAGCTAGCTACTAAAGTTTTGGAGCGATTTCAAAAAACACCCTGCGGTAAAGCAGGGTGTTTTTCATATAAAGTAGAAATTTGAATCTGAAACCTGTATCCTGACACCTGACAGCTAATCTTGGGGAGTCGTCTAATGGTAGGACAGAGGCCTTTGAAGCCTTTAATTGGGGTTCGAATCCCTGCTCCCCAGCTAGAGAAAGTTGAATCCCGATGTGTAAGCATCGGGATTTTAATTTCTCTCTGTGGACAGGGATTCGAAAGACGGAGGCGCGAAGCCGCATGTCTCATGCGTCGCCGAGTCGGGGTCGAGAACACTTAGTATTTTACGAGCCTGAGAGTAAAATACTTAGTGATTCGTGACCGAATCCCTGCTCCCCAGCAAAAAACATCATATGACAGAAATAAAAACAAAAGTGAATAAAGCGAGTGTAACGAAATTTTTGAGCACAGTTAAAGATATAGAGAAGCGCAAAGATTGCGTCGTCATTTCTAAAATGATGGAGAACGCAACTAAAGCTAAGCCGGAAATGTGGGGGACTTCGATTGTTGGTTTTGGTCGAAGGAAGTATACGTATGCAAATGGGAAAGAGGGAGAGTGGATGATTATAGGTTTTTCTCCACGCAAACAAAACATCGCTCTCTATGGTTTAAAAATTTTCAAGATGACCACAGACGGTTTAAAAGAAAATAAAGGAGAAAACGATTTTCTTCTAAAATTAGGCAAATATAAAGAAGGAGGCGGATGCCTGTATATCAATAAGCTTTCCGATGTAGATAAAAAAGAGCTTGAAAAAATCATCAAACTCGCGGTGCATCGCAAAAAATAATATGCCCGCCAAAAAACTTGTAAAGAAAAAATACACTCATTATCACAAGGACGGCAGCATCTGGGCGAAGGGTTTTACCTCTGGAGGAAAGATGGATGGATATTGGGAATGGTTCAGAAAAGATGGAACGAAGATGCGTTCTGGATATTTTAAGAAAAATGTTCAGACAGGTGAGTGGACCACCTACGATAAGAAAGGGGGAATCGTCAAAGTCACGAGGATGAAAGATTGATTTTAAATGGCTCATTGGGACTCATAACTAATAAATGTCCGACCGGACATTTATTAGTTATGGGGGTTTCTGAGTTTTACATGAAGAGTGAGTAGATCTAAACCGCGCACTGCAGGACTGACCCGCGGAGCATTTTTAGTGCATTTGATATACTGCAGGGATTACTCTAACTAAGAACAGGAAGCGTCGCGCTTCAATGAACAGTTACGCGACGCGATTCTGACTGAATCGCATGGTACAAAAAATCACTCCATTCTTGTGGTTCGATAAAAATGCCGAAGAGGCGATTAATTTCTACACCTCCATATTCAAGGATTCGCGCATTGTGAGTATCAAGCGTTACCCCGAGGGTCCTTTGGACGGTCCTATGAAAGGGATGGAAGGAAAAGTGCTTACTGCTGTGTTCGAACTTTTCGGACAGCAATTCATGGCACTTGATGGAGGTCCATATTTTCAGGCCTCGGGTGCTGTATCGTTTTATGTGGAGTGTCAAAATCAAGAAGAGGTTGATGAGTATTGGAACCGCCTTACCGAAGGTGGCGACCCAACTGCTCAGCAGTGCGGATGGCTCAAGGATAAATTCGGCTTCTCATGGCAGATCATCCCAGAAGCGCTGCCGCGCCTGCTTAGTGATTCGGACACGGTGAAGTCCGGACGTGTCATGGCTGCGATGATGCAAATGAAAAAGATCGACGTGGCAACCTTAGAGCAGGCATACAATCAGAAGTGAAAGAGTAGTGGATCTGTATACCGCATGAAATGTGCAGATTCGCATCAGGCGGATATTTCGAACTATGTCTAAAAAATCAAAAAACCAAAGAGAAACTAAAAAGGGAGAGGAGCAGCGCCCCGGGCAATCTTCTGATGCGGCAGTGGTGCCGGCGCTAAAAGTGCCAAGCGTCTTCACGCTCTTGGGACCTTATCGGACCACTATCACATGGCTTGCGCTTCTCGCTCTTGCGGCGAACGCCCTCACTCTCTTTCTTCCGAAACTAATCTCTCATGTGATTGATTCATACGTGCAAGGGGTACTCGATCTACCGCTACTCATTATCGAGTTCGGTGCCTTCGCGTTTGGCATTTTCTTCTTCACGTATTTGCAAAGCATCATGCAGACGTATGCGTCCGAGCGGGTCGCGCGGGATCTTCGTTTGAAGCTCGTCAGCAAGATTTCTCGGCAGAGCTATCGCTTCATCGAGGACAAGAACCCCTCGAAACTCCTTACCTACATTACGTCCGATATTGATTCTATAAAGATGTTCGTCGCGCAGGGCATCGTTTCTCTCGTCTCGTCAGCCGTCATTATCATTGGTGCAGCTATCATCCTTCTCAGTATCGATTGGAAACTAGCACTCGCGGTCTTGATGATCATCCCCATTATCGGCGGTACGTTCTTCGTCATACTCAAGATGGTGCGAGCGCTTTTCATGCAAAGCCGCGAAGTAATCGATTGGCTGAATGCCGTCATTAACGAAAGTATTCTAGGGGCAGCACTCATCCGCGTACTTCATTCCGAGCGCTTCGAGCATGAGAAATTCAAGGACGCGAACGCACGAGCTCGTGCGATTGGTCTCGGGATACTGCAGCTCTTCTCGTTCATGATACCTATCATCACGTTCGTCTCGAGCATGGGTACACTCACGGTGGTGACGCTCGGGGGTTATTTTGTCACGACCGGTTCGATGACCTTGGGTTCGTTTGCTGCATTCATGAGCTACATTGTCATTCTTATTTTCCCGATACTTGTCATAGGTTTCATAAGCAACATCATCGCTCAGGCAAGCGCTTCCTACGCGCGCATCTATGGCATCCTTGAGGCACCCGATGAGAAGGACGAAGGGACTATCACTGAACCTTTGCACGGGCGCCTGGAGCTTCGTAATGTAACGCTCACCTACGGCGAAAAGCCAGCGCTCAAAGATGTTTCGCTTTCGGTGATGCCAGGCACGAAGACCGCTATTTTAGGACCAACTGCGGCTGGAAAAACTCAGCTTCTCAATGTCGCCGCAGGTCTCACATTCCCGCAATCAGGTGAAGTGGAGTACGACGGGCGACCGCTCGCGGAATATGAACGTGCATCGTTCTATCCGCAGATAGGTCTGGTGTTCCAGGACAGCGTCCTTTTTAATACCAGCGTTCGTGAGAATATCGCCTTCAGTACCACAGTGACCGATCAGTCCCTTGAGAAGGCGGTGCAAACAGCGGAGCTCGATGAGTTTCTCAAGACCTTGCCGCAAGGTTTGGACACGCTCGTGTCGGAGCGGGGCACCTCGCTCTCTGGCGGGCAGAAACAGCGCATCATGTTGGCGCGCGCCTTGGCGCTTGATCCGAAGATACTTTTTCTTGATGATTTCACCGCACGCGTGGACGGGCACACGGAGGGGAAGATTTTAGCGAACATCGAGCGAAATTATCCAGGAATTACGCTCATCTCCATAACCCAGAAGATAACCCCTATTGAGGATTACGATCAGATCATCCTTCTTATGGAGGGGGAGATTCTCGCCCGCGGCACGCATAAGGAGCTCATGCATACCTCGCCTGAATACGTTCAGATTTATGATTCTCAGCGCTCAACCAATACCTATGAACTACGAACTTAACGCAACAGAGAACAAGAAGAAAGCTTCGTCGCTTCAGGCGCTTAAAAGCTTGTGGCCGCTTTTGTCGGGCGAACGCACCATCCTTATTTTTGCAGGTATCGCGACGTTGGCTAATTCTCTCATCAACCTCGTTGCGCCGCTTGTGATAGCGCATGTGGTCGACACCTATATCGTGGCAAAGGAGTTCGAAGGCGTCGTTACGTTCGGTTTCATTCTTCTTGCGCTTTACGTCGTGGGGCTTTTTACGAGCTATGCGCAGACGCGGCTCATGGGTGGCATGGGACAGCGCGTCCTCTTTAACTTGCGCACAAAAATATTCGGCAAGCTTCAGGAGCTGCCCGTTGCTTTCTTCAATGCCAACAAGGCAGGAGACCTCATATCACGCATCAACAATGACACTGACAAGCTGAACCAATTCTTCTCGCAGACGTTAGTGCAGTTCGTCGGAAGTATCGTCATCATGATCGGAGCGGCGATTTTTCTCCTCTCTATTAATCTTAAACTTGGTGCTGCAGCCCTCGCCCCTGCAGCGGCGCTTCTCATCTTCACGCAGCTTGTCTCGTCGTGGGTGAAGCGCACGAATGAAGTCTCTCTGACTTCAACCGGGAATCTCTCAGGAGAGGTGTCAGAGAGTCTAAATAATTTCAAGGTAGTCGTAGCATTCAATCGTCGGGATTTCTTCCGTAAGCGTTTTGAGGTCGCTAATGAAGCCAATTATAAGGGTGCAATCGGAGCGGGAATCGCTAACAATACCTTTACGCCAGTATTCGGCTTCTCCTCCAACATCGCGCAGCTCGTGGTGCTCGCGTACGGCGTGTATCTTATTACCACTGGCAATTTCACACTCGGTCTCCTCATAGGCTTTCTCTCATACGTGTCGAACTTTTATAATCCTCTTCGCCAGCTCGCAGCGCTGTGGGCGAACTTCCAAGTCGCGCTTGCTGGTTGGGATCGTATCTCGGCAATATTACAGATGCATAGCGGAATGGAAGTGTTGCCGATCTCTGCTGCAGATACTCAGGAAGAACAAAGTGCCCCGCTCCTTGAGTTCAAGGATGTTTCTTTCCACTACGCGGCTGACAAGCAGGTGTTGCACGATGTGAATTTCACGCTTCTTCCAGGGAAAACCTACGCGCTTGTTGGTCCCACCGGCGGTGGCAAAACTACTACGGCGTCCTTGATGGCACGCCTCTACGACCCGTCTTCAGGCACGGTATATCTTAATGGGCGGGATATTCGCACCTATGAATCTGCCGAGCGCACTCGAAAGATAGGCTTCATTCTTCAGGAGCCCACGCTCTTTTCAGGCACGGTGCGCGAGAACATTCTCTATGGCAACGAAGAGTACAAGGATTTCTCGAACGAGGCTCTCGTGAAAGTCATTCATGAGGTAGGACTTGAAAGCTTGCTGGTGCGCTTTGATGGAGGTCTTGAGGCGAAAGTCGCGACTTCTGGTGATTCTCTTTCTCTCGGTCAAAAACAGCTCATTGCTTTCATGCGCGCTGTGTTGCGCGACCCCGACCTTCTCATTCTCGACGAAGCCACTGCCAACATCGATACCGTGACTGAACAGCTCTTGGAGGAGATTCTTAAAAAACTTCCGAAACACACGACGCGCGTCATCATCGCTCACCGCCTCAATACCATTGAGAATGCGGACGAGATCTTTTTCGTGAACGGTGGCGAGATAATTCGCGCTGGATCCATGGAGCATGCCGTTGATATGCTCCTCCATGGGAAACGAGATAGTTGAACAGTAAACTTCGCGCCTCGCGAAAAACCTTTCACTTCTGGCTCTTATACGATAGGGTAGGTTGTTGTGGCACAGGACGAGACGATTTTAAGATTCGAGGAGGTATCCCACGAATTCACTGCGAAAAAACCAATCCTCGATGAGGTGAGTTTTTCGGTGCGCCGTGGCAGGAAGATCACTTTGATGGGGCAAAACGGTGCCGGCAAAAGCACGATTTTTAAACTTATCATCGGCGTTGAAAAACCTGACGGCGGCACTATCAATATTGCGCCCAAGATGAGCATCGCAACTTCGCGACAGGTCATCCCGAGAGCCGAGATGGAGCTTACTATCCGGGAGTTCTTCCAAAAGATGTTCAAAGAGAAAGTCTACGACATCGACCCGCGTATTGATGACGTATTGGAGGTGGTGAACCTGAAACATCATGAGAAATTACATGACAGGATAGTCGGGTCTTTCTCTGGGGGTCAACAGGCGCGCATCTTGCTCGCGTCCGCCCTTATCCAGAAACCTGATCTCTTACTACTCGATGAGCCCACGAACAATCTCGATAGAGCAGGTATCGCGCATCTTACGGACTTTCTCATTAAGTATGACAAGACCTGCATCGTGATCTCCCACGATGCGCATTTCTTGAACTCTTTCTCGGACGGCGTTTTGTACTTGGACGTGCACACGCGAAAAGTCGAGCAATACGCGGGCAACTATTCGGATGTACTCAAAGACATCACCGCGCGCGTCGAGAAAGAGAACATGAAGAATGCCCAGCTCGAGAAAGCGATTATCGCTAACAAAGAGAAAGCCAACTTCTTCGCACAGAAAGGCGGCGGCATGCGTATGGTGGCGAAGCGCATGCGCGCGGCGGCAGAGGAAATGGAAGAGTCAAAGGTGGATGTGCGCCGCGAAGACAAAACAATTAAAGCGTTCACGATCCCCGTACAAGAGAACGTAGGAGGAGAGATTCTTACCATCACTTCGTACACGACGCTCAAAGACCATAAGCCGAAAGTCCATAAGAAGAACCTGGTCCTCCGGCGGGGCGAGCACTTACTTTTGGTAGGTCCTAATGGCATCGGTAAGAGCACTCTCCTAGAGTCAATCGCAAAGAATACTTCCGATGGGATTTCAATAAGCAAAGGAGTTACGGTGGGCTATTACCGGCAGGATTTCTCAAACCTCGATTTTGAATCGACTGTCTTTCAAGAGTTGGCGGGAGCAATGAAAGAGCAAAAAGAAGATAAACTCCGCTCTGTTGCGGCAGGCTTTCTTATAACAGGGGATTTGATACACACGAAAATCAGCCACCTCTCGGAAGGGCAGAAAGGCTTGGTAGCGTTCGCAAGGCTCGTGCTGCTTCAGCCCGGACTTCTCATTCTTGATGAACCAACGAACCACATCAACTTCCGCCACTTGCCTGTGATTGCCGCGGCGCTCGACAAGTTTCAGGGTGCGATGATTCTCGTGAGCCACGTGCCTGAGTTCGTTTCGAAAATTCGGATTGACGAGACCCTGGATCTTACGAAATGAGAGGCCGCGCTTTAATGGACGGTGCGCGGCACGATTTCGCGAAATCGTATGACCTCATTGTCGTCGGAGGAGGAGCGTCTGGTCTTATGGCGGCAGGGCGAGCTGCGGAGCGGGGCAAGCGCGTGCTCTTGCTTGAGAAGAACCGGAAACTGGGAGAGAAGCTGAAGATATCAGGCGGAGGGCGCTGCAATATCACGAACGCAGAATTTGACGCTCGCGTACTCCTTCAGGCGTACGGGAAAGCTGAACAATTTTTATACTCTGTATTTTCGCAGTTCGGAGTGAAAGATACGTTCACTTTTTTTGAATCTCGCGGATTGCCATTGGTCGTACAAGCGAGGAAGCGCGCATTTCCAAAAACTGAAAAAGCCGAGGATGTGCTCAAGGTACTCCAGAAATACCTAATTGAAGGAAAGGTGACTGTTCTGACGGGCTCTCCTGTTACGGAGATTCACTCCGACAAAGTGAAGATCACAGGCGTTTCTTCTGGCAAAGAGAAATATGTGGCAACGGACTATCTTTTTTCAACGGGAGGGGTGTCCCACCCAGAAACAGGTTCAACTGGCGACGGTTTTGGCTGGCTCCGCAAGCTTGGTCATAGCGTGGTCAAACCTACGCCGACCATCGTCCCGCTTAAGGTGAGCGACGCCTGGAGCAAGAAACTTGCTGGAATTTCTATCGAGCATATGAAAATAACATTCTTCGTGGAAGAGGAGGTAAAAGATGTAGCAAGTAAAAAGAAGACATTCTCTGAAACAGGAAAGATTTTATTCACGCATTTCGGTCTTTCGGGTCCTCTTATCTTAAACAGTGCACACAAGGTTGCGGACTTGCTCCACGATGGAGCTGTTACGGCTACGATAGACCTGTTTCCAGATATTGATCTCGGCGTCCTTGAGAAAAAAGTGATTGCCGTTTTTGATGAGAATAAAAACAAGACCCTGAAGAATATCCTTAAAGAATTGCTACCAGCAGGGACTGCTAAAGGTATCGTGACGCTTTTGGCTGACACGGTGGACACTCTTAAGAAAGTTCATTCCATCAGCAAAGAGGAACGTAAAGCAATCGTACGTATTTTTAAAGCGCTTCCACTCACCATCACGGGGCTGATGGGTTTTGATAGAGCGGTGATTGCGGACGGCGGCGTGGCACTTGAAGAGATCGATATGAAGGTCATGCGCTCGAAGAAAATTTCGAACCTCTACGTGACGGGGGACTTGCTACATATCAACAGACCTTCGGGCGGCTTCTCGCTCCAGCTTTGTTGGTCTTCAGGATATGTAGCGGGAAGCCACGCGGGTGGGTGATTTAGCGTGATGGTGCTTTATAATAGACACTATAGTCATTAATTTTCATATTTCATGTCAAAAACAATGATGCTCTGGGCAGTGGCTGGTTTAGTCGTGATAGTCGGCGGCTACTTCGCGCTCACTGCTAATAAAGCACCGATAGGTGACGGAGCGGCAGAAAATACTACTGCGGAGCAGTCCGGCAAGAAAATGGCGTTTTCAGAATTCATCAAGAAAGGTGAGGCGAGCAAATGTACCGTTACCCAGAATGTGAATGGCACTGAAACTAATGGAGTCACGTACATTGGCAACGGAATGATTCGCGGCGAATACAATATGAAAGTGCAGGGCATGAATGTTGACTCCACTCTCATTGTTCGCGATGGCTACACCTATTCGTGGAGTTCAATGATGCCTACCACTGGCTTCAAGGTGAAAGTGTCTGGTGCAGCACAGGGAGACGCAAATGCTGCTGCTTCAGGGCAGTACAGTTTCAATGCTGAGCAAATAGGGGATTATTCGTGCGAGCCGTGGACAGTTGATGAATCTAAATTTGCAGTGCCCGCCGGAGTAACCTTCCGAGAGCTATAAAAGCGAGACTAAAGCCCGAGCGCTCCGAGAAGTGTCTTCAGTTTCTCTCCTTGAATGGTCCGGTGCTGACCGGCTTTCAGATTGCATAGCTCTATATTCATGACGCGGATGCGCTCTAGGATTTCGATGTTCGCCCCCACCGCTACGCACATACGGCGTATCTGATGTTTTTTGCCTTCAGTGAGAGTAATAGTAAATGAAGTGTCGCTCTCGATATCTATAGTGCATGGCTTGGTCACGTACCCTTCGATGTCTACGCCCGCCTCCATTCGCTTCTTAAAATTCTTAGGAAGCGCGTCTGTCGTCGTAACTCGGTATTCTTTTTCGTGCACGTATTCAGGATTGAGGAGTTTGTCAGTAACCCGCCCATCGTCCGTGAGGATAATGAGCCCACTTGATTTCTTATCAAGCCTGCCGACAGGGAAGATGCCCTTGAGTGGAGTGGTCATGAGGATATCTTTCTCACCCTCCTGAGCCGAGTGGGTGACAATGCCGACAGGTTTGTTGTAGGCGAAGTAGTGACACTCCTTTCGAGTTCCGCGCACCTCCACCGTATCTGTTTCCTCCACCTTATCTCCCAAAACCGCTAATCTGCCGTTGATAGATACCAGCCCTTCTGAAATAAGCGTATCCGCCCCTTTCCGAGTCGCATATCCCTTAGATGCTAGATATTTGTTGATGCGAACTGACGCCATCGAGTCAGTATATAGGTGGTAGCTTTTTAAGCTATTATGCGATGTAGCGACATCGTGTCGTACCTGCGTCCACTGAGGGACGACCAGAATTCGGTCGAATCCATTCGTTTCCAGGCGATTTCCAAGTTTGAACCGAAATGAAATAAAGGTATTCTGAAGCCTCAATCCTTTTGAGCTTACGTTTGAACCGCAGAGGTAGCATTTTATGAACAAAGGAAAAGCATTTGAGTATGCGTCTGCGATTGCGCTTCGTGATGCTGTTATAGCTTCAGGGGAGCTTGATGCCGTTTTAGAAGAGAATCCATCACTTCAAATTGCCCGACGTTGTTTCGCTGAAATTGAGGTAGAGGCTCCAGAAGCAGCACGAAAATTAATGGTTGTTGCTGAAGCTTCCGCAAAACTTCTGTTGGAGGCTGAGCCAAAATTAACTAGTCTCGAAGAAGGATTCTCTTCTTCGGTGCTGATTTCTTTGCAGCCGGACGCCGCAGGGGTGAGCGGTGACGTTAGGGATATCGTCGTCACCAAAAGAGCTACTGGGAACGGAGCAGATTGGGCGATAGGGCTTTCTTGCAAGCATAACAATGACGCCGTCAAACATCAGCGTTTGTCGCCTTCAATTAACTTTGGTCAGCAATGGCTCGGTGTTCCTCTCCTTGCTGAGGATTTTACTGAGCTCGATCGAATTTTTTCACAGATTGATGCAGATAAAGTGCAAGGGTTTGCAGATTGGAATCAAATTCCGAATAAGGAAGCTCGTTACTATCAGCCATTGCTGCAGTTGGTGCTTGATAAAATTGCTTCAAACCCCGATCAGAATGCTTTAGCTGAGCGGCTACTATCCTACCTGATAGGCAATGAAGATTTTTATAAAGTAATCATGAATGAAGGGCTCAGGGGAAACGCTCAATTAACATTCCAAGGCTTTAACTTTAATGGCTCTCTGAATCAAGCAGCCTTAGGAGGAGAAAGGGCCCATACGGCTGTGGCACGGCTAACCCTGCCGAATCATATTATTGATGCCAGCATGAAGCCTAATAGCGCCAATACCTTAAAAATATCTTTTGGCGGGGGATGGCAAGTTTCCATGCGCATACATAGTGCCAGCACCAAGTTACAGAAAAGCTTAAAAATGGATGTGCGATTGCTGGAGACCCCGCCAGAGCTTTTTAGTCAAACGGTTAGCATTTGATAGGGTAAAATATACCTATGCGGGTTGCATCTCTTTTTTCCGGAGCTGGCGGTTTAGACTTGGGCTTTAAGAAAGCCGGTTTTGATGTCGTGTGGGCAAATGAATATGATCCCGCGATTTGGAAAACATTTGAATTAAATTTCCCTGATACCACTTTAGATCGGCGAAACGTCGTTGACGTTGCTTCGGAAGACATTCCGGATGTTGATGGGATTATTGGCGGACCACCGTGCCAGAGCTGGAGCGAAGCGGGAGCTGGCAGGGGGGTCAATGATAAACGCGGGCGACTTTTTTTTGACTATATCCGGATTTTGAAAGATAAAGAACCTTTATTTTTCTTAGCAGAAAATGTTTCTGGAATCCTTTTCGACCGTCATGCAAGCGCGTTTGCTGAGATAGTGAGGCAGTTTAGCGATGCTGGATATTCGGTGAATTATAAATTATTGAATGCGCATGACTACGACGTTCCTGAAGATCGCCTGCGAGTGATTATCGTGGGCTACCATAAGAAACTTGGGCGAACATTTGAATTTCCTGAACCCATCACTGAAAAGATTTTTCTTAAAGACGCGATTGGCAATTTGCCTCCCGCAACACCGGCAAAGGCGATGAATAAAACTAATGGAGAAAACCTTTCCATCCCTAACCACGAATATATGACGGGTGGATTTTCGACTATGTATATGTCGCGTAATCGTGTTCGCTCATGGGGCGAGCCTTCTTTCACAATTCAGGCAGGAGGTCGCCATGCGCCCATTCATCCGCAGGCGCCAAAAATGCAATTGATTTCCAAGGATGTGCGTATTTTTGCTCCGGGGAAAGAACACCTGTACCGACGCTTATCGGTCCGTGAGTGCGCGCGCATTCAGACTTTCCCTGATAATTTTATTTTTGATTATAAAAATATCGGAGACGGCTACAAGATGATCGGTAACGCGGTGCCAGTTAATTTTGCTAAAGCTATCGCGAAAAAAATAAAAAAAGATCTTTCAATGGGGCGCTCTACTTCGAGGCAATCGCTCAAAGGAGGTAAAGAGTTCGCTCTATTTGCCTAACTGTAATGCCGCGACCTCCACTAACTTGAACGGAAGGGCGATTCTCTAAAATGTTTAAAAAAATAAAAGACACTTCGATCCTTCGAAACGCACGCCAAGGACTTGAGCGGGAAGCCTTGCGAGTGGATGGTCAGGGGCGTATCGCAACGAACCTTCATCCGAACGCGTTCGGGTCACCGCTTACCAATCCCTATATCACACTTGATTTTTCTGAAGCGCAGCTTGAATTCATCACGCCGCCTTTGAAGGGAGGGCCGGCTCTCCGGGGCTTTCTTGAGAAACTCTACGCGTGGAGCTACCGGCAGATCGGTAGGGAGCTTCTCTGGCCGTTCAGCATGCCAGGAAAGTTGCCGGAGCACAGAAAGATAGCGCTTGCTCAGTTTGGTGCTTCTGTGGACGCTGAAGCGAAGCGCATCTACCGCGAAGGCTTGAAGCAGCGCTATGGCGGCGCCGTGCAGACTATCTCGGGCATCCATTACAATTTCTCTCTTTCTGAATCCTTCTGGAGCGCATACGCGAGGGAGTGCGGCATTCTAGGCGATATATCGTCCTTCAAAGACGAGCAGTATTTTTCCCTGATGCGGAACGTCATCCGCTATGTGCCTTTAGTGACGTATCTTTTCGGTGCGTCCCCAGCCGCCGATAAGAGCTTTTTTACATCGCATCCTGAAAGTTTGAAGCAGCTCGATGCTTCAACATGGTACGGACCGTGGGCGACGTCCTTGCGACTCAGCGATTTTGGCTACCATAATGCGAAACGCAGTCCCGCTAGCGTTTCCTTCAACTCGCTTTCGGAATATGTGAATGATCTCTACAAAGCGGTATCAACTCCGTCGAAATTGTGGAGCGCGCTCGGCACCGAGGAGAGCGGGAAACAGATACAGCTCAACACGAACATATTGCAACTTGAGAACGAGTTCTATGCTTCCATACGCCCCAAACAAAAGACGCACATGCACCCTGGAGAGAGTGTCCTTTGTTCCTTGGCGTGCGCGGGAGTGGAGTATGTAGAACTTCGAAGCATCGACCTTGACCCTTATGATCCGGCTGGAATTGGCGAGGAAGAACTCTCTTTTCTCCATGCGTTCATGACCTATTGTTTACTGGTGCCGAGCGCTCGGTTTAAGGAAGGCGAGCAGAAGAAACTGGAAGACACTCACTCGCTCGTCGCGCTCATGGGTCGCAAGCCCGGTCTTGCTATCGATACGGGATCGCGGAAAGAGATTTTTTCGGCATGGGCGTCAAAGGCGCTGAAGGCTATTGCTGAAGTCGCGGAACTTTTGGATGAGGCGCATGAGACAAAACGATTTTCGCGGGTGGTGGCAGCGCAAGCGGAAAAGTTAGCAGACTCAGAGCTTACCCCTTCTGCGCGCGTCATCCGTGAGATGAGAGAGAAAGGAATCTCCTATGCTCTATACGGTGTGGCACTCGCGAAATCATACAAAGCCTCTGCGCGCGCTCTAGCCTTGTCTGCTTCATATCAGGCGGAGATGAAAGAGCTTGCCCGTATTTCTCTCGAGGAAGCATCGCGTCGCGAAGCATATGATGATTGGATACTGAAAGGCTATGAGCATCTCGAGCTCTCTACTCAGATAGTGATACGAGCCGCACAGAAGCGAGGCATCGTCGTCGAAGTTCTTGACCCTACGCTCAACGTTATTGAGCTCACGAAAGGAAAGAAGAAAGAGGTCGTGAAGCAAGGAACTATCACGCGCTATGACAATTACCTCGGGTATGAGCTCATGAACCACAAATCTCTCACGAAGCTTTTTCTTCTGCATGCTGGCATCTCGACGCCTCAAGGAGAGCGATTCACGGATAAGCAGGAAGCTCTTGATTTTTATCCAGCGCATTGCTCGCATGCGCTTGTCGTGAAGCCTTCCAGTACCAACTACGGCACGGGCGTCTCGATCGTCCGTCCTCGCGGAGATAAGGCATATCAATTAGCTGTTGAGCGAGCCTTCAAGCATGACAGCACCATCCTCGTCGAGGAGTTCATCCCCGGAAAGGAATACCGTTTTCTCGTAATAGCTGGCAAGGTTATCGCAGTTCTGAACCGCGACCCGGCAAATGTGATAGGAGACGGAATACACAGCATTCGTGAGCTGGTGGAAGCGAAGAACACGGACCCCTTGAGTTATAAGCTGCCCGAGAAATATATTCACCTCCGAGCTGTCGAGAAAGAAATACTCGCCGAAGCGAAGCTCACGCCTGACTCCGTCCCTTCGCGAAATCGGAAAGTGTATCTGCGGAAGAACTCCAACGTGAACGACGGAGGAGATCCTATCGACATACCCGACATGCCTGCGGCATACAAGAGGATAGCCATTCGCGCGGCTCGGACAGTGGGCGCGAATATATGCGGAGTCGATATGATAATCAAAGATCCCCTGAAGGTTCCGAAGGCGAACAATCATTCCATCATCGAGCTGAATTGGAATCCGGCGCTCTACCTCCACGGCTACCCGATCAAAGGAAAACGACGCGATGTGGGCGGGGCAGTCTTAGATTTCTTGGGGTTTTGATTCTTTTGAACCTCTAGGATGTGGATATTTGGTATACTGAAAGCCTATGGACGGATACATCACTAATATTGAAGACGATACACTCGCCAATGAAAACTTCAGGAAAGTGCTTTATACCGACGAGCGGTTGCAACTGGTTATCATGAGCGTTGCGCCAAGCGACGACATAGGCGAAGAGGTGCACGAGGTTGACCAGTTCATCAGAATTGAAAGTGGAGAAGGGAAGTCGGTCTTGAACGGTGAGACGAGTACTCTTAAGGACGGTTCTGTTGTCGTGATTCCTGCGGGCACGAAACATAACATCGTAAATACTTCTTCTGAAAATCCGTTGAAGCTCTATACGCTCTACGCACCGCCAAACCACCGGGAGGGTGTCGTGCACAAAACGAAAGCGGAGGCTGAAGCGGACGAAGAGCACTTTCAGACAAAGCCCCGTGAATATGATTGATATACTGTGAATATGGATATTCCTAAAGGAACGAAGGTAATGCTCTTCGTAACAGGAATAATTTTCTGTATCGTTACCACGTTCACTTTTCTCGTGGGTGGAGCCGTCACGGATCTTGATCCCTCCGAAAACGACGGGACGTCGCCCGGTGTTGTCGTACCTGCAGACGGTCCTATCGTTATCAAAGGAACGATGTTGTGTCTCCCGCATAAGAATACGAGCGGAACGCAAACGATGGAATGCGCGTATGGTCTGAAAGATGACATGGAACGATATTTTGCGTTAAGCGATTCCGATCCTAACTACATGAACATCATCGGTGTTCCTATGAATGTGCAGGTGCAGGTTGAAGGAATTTTTGGAGCTCGCGCTAATTCCAACTATCAGGATATTGGAATCATTTCAGTAACGAAAATCACAGCAGTCAATACCACTCCCGCAAACGCGAGCGGCATACGAGGCAGAGCACTCTTAGGACCTACGTGCCCTGTGGAGCGGAATCCTCCAGACCCCGCATGTGCTGATAAGCCCTACCAAACCTCACTCGTCGTTACTACTGCGGATGGTGCGAAAGTCGTTAAAGAATTTTCTACCGACGGAGCGGGGTTGTTTTCGATTAGTCTACCCCCGGGGAGTTATGCTATTCGCTCTGGCGCTGCATCAAATATCCGTCCGTATTGTCAAAGCAACGGCACAATAGAGGTGAAACAAAGCGCTTTTGCAGACGCCACTATTTCTTGCGATACGGGAATCCGCTAGTACTTTTCATTTTCAAGATTTGTATGTTCAAAGGAAAGGCATTCCTCTCCACCCTCATACTGACCGTATTCACTCTGCTCGTAATCCTCGCATATTTTATCGTTCCTAATGGATATGCCGGAGCTCGTTCTGTTCTAGGGGAAACCGAATCGTTAGCGTCTGTTCTGCCGGGAGTCGTTATAGCACTTACTAATACCGATCGCGTAAAGAACGGCTCGCTGCTGCTTGTTGAGAACCCGCTTCTCACAAAAGCTGCGCAGATGAAGGCTGATGATATGCTTGCGCGTCAGTATTATGCGCACGTGACTCCAGAGGGGAATACCCCTCTCTATTTTTTTGATATGGTTGGATACAAATATCTGAACGCGGGAGAGAATCTTGACCTGACCTACGTGAGTACAGCGGAAGATGTGCATATGGCGTGGATGAACTCACCTGCACACCGTGCGAATCTCCTTTTGCCACAGTACACCGAGATAGGCGTCGGTGTTGCCGAAGGGAACTATCAAGGATATTCGGTTACCTTTGTGGTAGAAATGCTCGCGACACCTTTGCCGCCATCCCCAGTATCCAAGGTTGCCCCAACCTCTCTGCCGTCTGTTTCGACTAACGCGGCAACCCCGCCGGCTCCAGTAAAGACTACTCCAAAAGCATTCACTCCTGTCATCCCTGTTTCTTCGCCGCCTTCGGTGCAGACATCTCTTGCGACATTCGTTTCTACTTCAACCGAAGCGCTTCCTCCTATTCTTGATAGAGTAGTGTCTCAAGCTGTTTCGAGTTCACTGCCACTGCCTACCCTCATCATTTCTGCATCGAGCACTGAAAACGCGGTTGAACTTCTTGCGGAGTTTAAGCATGCTCGGATTTCCTTCAAGGAATTGGTGCGCTCTTTCTTTCAAAGCGTGGGGGAGACAGCAAGTCATTTTCTTTCAAAAATATCGAAATTATTCTCGCGAGGGAGTGAAATAAATATTCTCACGAAATAAGGAGACGCTCCATTTCCACAGCCGGTCCTTTCATCGCCCCTTCACGTATCAAGGCGGATACTGATAGCCGCGGCTGCTTACTCGCAGCTGTTCAGCCTTTATAAATGATAATCGAGCGACTTCTTTTGGCGCTCGCGCTTTAGCAGACAGAGATAACCTACACGCTTATGATGAAACCTTTCCTTCACTGGCTGCTGTCAGCCATCGTGATTGGCGTTGCTGCGTTCTTGGTGCCAGGTGTCGAAGTGACAATCCTAGGCGCACTTCTCGCGGCTGTCGTCCTTGCGCTTCTCTCAGTGTTTATTAAGCCATTCATTGAGCTTCTCACGTTGCCGGTTAACGTGGTGACGCTAGGTCTCTTCTCTTTCGTCATCAACGCAGCACTCGTCCTTCTTGCTGCAGCAGTCGTTCCTGGATTTGCCGTTGGCAATTTCTGGTGGGCGCTTCTCTTCTCGGTCGTACTTTCTCTCCTCAACGTCGTGTTTGGTGTCGGGGTCATGGAATCTGATCGAAAGGTTTTGAGCCCACGACATTCGTGAAGTTAAAAAAACGGCGCCTGTATGGGCGCCGTTTTTGGTGGAGCGTTTGTTATACTTACATCAGATGAATCAAAAAACTATCATCGGTCTTGTTTCCACAGCGGTGCTTGTTCTCATTGTCGGAGGGCTGCTGTGGGCGCTAGAGGAGAATGGCGCAGTGCCGTCCACGGGAGAGCCTGTAGCAACCACTACTCCAAACCCGATTACACCGCTTCCGTATGGTGCGGTCACTCTACGTTTGGGTGAGAAAGCAACATTTCAGGATGTGAGTATACGCCCCGTCTCAATTGAGGAAGATAGTCGATGTCCGCAAGATGTGCAGTGTATCCAGGCAGGGACAGTTCAGGTAAAAGTTGCAATAGCCGGAAGAGCGGGAACCGATACCCAAATAATCGGTCTTGGAAAATCACTTGCTACTGAAAACGAAACTATTTCCTTTAATGCTGCACTTCCCGCAAAAATCTCGACTGTGCCCCTCATGCCAGCAGACTACATTCTCACCTTTACCGTGACGAAGCGCGCCGCTGTCACTGGGGGCTGTTTCGTTGGCGGCTGTTCCTCGCAGATTTGCAGCGACCAACCTGGCGCTATATCTACGTGCGAATATCGTGCTGAATATGCTTGTTATAAGAGTGCAGTTTGCGAACGACAGCAAAATGGACAATGCGGCTGGACTGACACCACGACGCTTCGGGCATGCCTGCTTAATCCTCCATCACTATAAAGTTCATGGACATACTTCTCATTAATATCGTCGGCTACACCGCGAGCGTTGTTGGCACCTCGTTGATGTTGCCTCAGATGTATAGGTCGTTGAAGACAAAAAGCGTCGAAGACCTTTCGTGGGGCATGCTCATACTTTATTTCCTGAACTGTGCTCTGTGGCTTATGTATGGAATCTTAATAGGTGCGATGCCAGTCATCATCACGAATGCAGTGGCGCTTCTCATAAGTATTATCCAGATTGCTCTGAAGATGCGGTATTCGAAACACTAGGCATAAAATATTTTTTGAATTTTTGACGCACGCGTGAAATACAAGCTCATAAAAAAAGAAATCGGTCAGACACCACTTCAGGCTCTTGAAGTGTTTCGCGACACGGAGAAATTCTTGAAAGATGTGCCTCTTACGTATGCAGGCAGGTTGGATCCGATGGCAGAGGGGAAGCTCCTCATTCTCATAGGAGAAGAATGCAAGAAGCGGGAGCACTACGATGTACTTGATAAGGAATACGAGTTTGAAATCTTACTTGGCTTTTCTACTGATACGGGAGATATCCTTGGCATTGCAGAAAAGGAATTCGAAGAGGAGGAAACAGGTTTCAATTCAGAAAAAGACTTCCACGCGCTTGCTCGCGCATTTAAAGGTACACATACCTTGAGATATCCTGCTTTCTCTTCAAAGACAGTTGGTGGCAAGTCTCTTTTTGAACATGCGCTCGAAGGCACGCTCTCTGGTATAGAGATTCCTACCACTCCCATGCACATATATAGAATGAAGTATGTGGGCAGAGAGGTTATAGAAAGGGGAAAGCTGATAGAGAATATAGTAAAGAAAATAAATTTACTAAAGGCTCCAGCGGATTCGGGACGAGTAGGGGCTGACTTTAGAAAGGGAGAGATTCTTTCGCGGTGGGAAACACTTCAAAATCCTGCCCAAAAACAACATACGGTCATTACGTTTCGAGCAATTGTCTCTTCCGGTACCTACGTTCGCGCTCTCGCACCTTTGATTGCTGAGGCTCTTGGCGCGAAAGGGCTTGCGTACTCTATTAAGCGTACGAAAATAGGTCGATATCAGCCCATAACGCCGTATTTTGGATTTTGGAAACAAGTCTTTTAATGCAGTAAAATCGAGGTGCGCTATAGTAGGTAGAGCGTTAAAGGTCATGCAAAAGAAAACTCAAGCAGCAAAGAAAATAGAAAAAAAGGTATCGCTCCGTGCTGTGGTTGGCATATGCATTGCCTCCTTAGTGCTTTTGTATCTTGTGGGATACATAAACATATTTGATACGACCTATTCCGTTACCGAAGCGGATGCCGAGACTCTTCTCCCTTTGACTCCGCATGTTGTAGCGTTAGATAAGGTGGCATATGACGCGAAGCTTATAAAGCTCGCCAATTATGCAAGTTCCACTCTGGCTCTGAGAACCGCTTCATCGAGCCCGCTTCTGTGGCCGGTGAAAACCGTGTACCCGAACGCTGGCGCCATACTGCCGTTTAAACGTATCGTCGCTTATTACGGGAATTTCTATTCAAAAGGCATGGGGGTCCTTGGGCAATATCCAGAAGCAGAAATGATTCAAAAACTGAAAGGGGAAGTAGCCGTATGGAATGCTGCCGACCCGACGACGCCGGTTGTTCCTGCTATCAACTACATTGTCATAACCGCTCAAGGTAGTGCCGGCAAAGATGGGAAGTATCGATTACGCATGCCGGACACACAGATTGAGCATGCGCTGGAGCTTGCAAAACAAGTTGATGGAATCGTCATCCTCGATGTGCAGGTGGGCTTGAGCGACTTGCCCACAGAGCTGCCTATCTATGAAAAGTATTTCAAGATGCCACAGGTACATCTCGGTATTGATCCTGAATTTGCGATGCACAACGGCACGCGCCCCGGCAGAGTCATTGGTTCGTTTGATGCTGTGGACATAAATTATGCCGCCAACTATCTTGCGAAGATTGTTAAGGAAAATAATCTTCCTCCTAAGATTCTTGTGGTACATCGCTTCACCGAGGATATGGTGACGCGTTATAAAAAAATTACGCCGCTTCCGGAAGTACAGATAGTCATGGATATGGACGGGTGGGGATTTGCAGCCAAGAAGATAAACACCTATAACACCGTTGTCTATCCGGAACCTGTTCAGTTTACGGGTTTCAAACTCTTCTATAAGAACGACATACTTCCCCCCTCGACACGAATGCTCACACCTGCAGAAATACTCAAACTAACTCCGCAACCTTCTTTTATTCAATACCAATAACGAGGCTTCAAGAAATAGAAAGCCAAGGGCTGTGTGTAATAAAGCAAGCAGGTCAGCGTCCTTATCTCCAGGGTTGCCTTAGGGCACCTAGCAGGGTCGCGGTTATGCGCTATTCTGTAATAAGGTATTTATACGAGCTTTATAAAATTTATATAACTTAGAACTATGACTCAGAAAAATATAATTATCGCAGTCATTGTCCTTGTCATCATAGGCTTGGGTTTCTGGTATTTCTCTTCAAAGAATGCCGCTCCCACCACGGACACTGATGTGACCGTGGGTGACGAGACTACTGATACGTCAGCCACTGGCGCTACAGCAGCTACGCCTACGAAAGGTACGGGAACGTTGAAGACTGCGTTTGTGCAGGGAGGCAATTACACCTGTACGCTCGATGCGCTCGCTAGCGACAACGGTAAGACTACCGGAACCGTATACGCGTCTGCAGGAAAGACTCGTACGGATTTTCGTGCTCAGACTACTGACGGCACGGTAGCAGAACTTCACATAATTCGCGATGGCACCTCGGCATACACGTGGGTATCGGGACAGACGACGGGTACTAAGACCGCTATTACGGCAACGAGTCCGTTTGTTCCTCATCAGCCATCAGGAGCTGGTATCGCTATCACCGATGAATCTTCAGTCAATTGGGATTGTCATCCGTGGTTGACCGATAAAGCGCAGTTTGTTCCTCCATCGACTATCACGTTTATCGCTGAGTAGGAACTCTTTCCTGGCTTGTTAAAAAACCTCCCCTAGTGGGAGGTTTTTTGATGGGTACAGCATGGTACTATTGCAAACCCGTGATTACCCGGTACTTCGGGATAGTGCGCGATCACAATGTTCACTACCAGCGTTATTGCATTTCGCGAATTCTTTGAAGCCTTCCTCATTGTGGGCATTTTCTTAGGCATCTCCCGTTCGCTCGGTCTCAAGAAAGAATTTGAGATTCTACTCGCAGCCGGGATGGGCATTCTGGTTTCACTTTTTCTTGCCGTCGGTGCGTATGCCGTGGGGAACCACGTCCGTGCTGTCCTCACTGAGGATAATGCAGAATTTCTAGAAAGCCTGCTCTTGATATTCTCCGGCGTTTTCATCGCCTATGTCGTCTTCTCACTCCACGGCATATTGGGTCGGAGTCATCGTAAGATGATTCGAGACACGGAAGCGCGCTTTAAGGCACAGGCTTTTGATGTCTCGCTCTTTTTTACGATCATGTTTCTCGTTATGCGCGAAGGTTTCGAGATTGCCATCTTCACTTCGAGCATCGCGCTTTTCACCACGTTCCTACAGAATTTTTTAGGTCTTCTTATTGGTCTCGTTCTCTCGCTCGGTGTTGGTCTCGCGAGTTTTTTCGCCTATACGGCTTTCGAAGCGCGCAAAGTATTTAGGGCGACGGAATATCTGATAATTCTCCTCGGGGCATCACTAACTCAAATTGGTATTACGAAGCTCCTTGAGACGCGTTTTGGTCTTGATCTCTCGATCATAGGTGCTATCCATCTTGGCTTCCTTCCCGATGGTGAAAGTATCATCGGTCACGCACTTCAGAGCATGCTCGGCATTGATCAGAATTTCAGCTTTGCGAGATTAGCGATAATGATCGTGTACATTGGATTCATATACCTGTTCTTCCTCAGGCGTAGAGAACCAAAAGCCACGCCTAAGTCAGGGATCTAGTCTCCGGCATTTCTGGTATTCTGTCCTGGTATGGCAATTTCTGTTGAGAAGCACGCAGATGCGGAGCTTGAAAAAAGCGGGTCGCTGACGACTGCGCGCATCCAATCTTTAGGCGACAATATATTCGCTTTTGCTATGACGCTTCTCGTGCTGAATTTTCTTGTTCCTGAACTCGGCGCAGGAAACCCTCTGGGAATAGAGCTTCAACACCTGGCGCTTAGCATTCTTACTTATGCTATGAGCTTCATTGTCTTAGGCATTATGTGGGTCAGCCAGCAGAATCAGTATCATTTCATCGAGCGCACTGACAGGTTTTTCCTTTGGATAAACATCTTCTTCCTCATGTGCGTCGTATTCATTCCGTTTTCAACACACCTTCTCTCTTTATACTTCACTTCAGCGCTTGCGGTTTTTCTCTACGGGCTCAACCTACTCATTTGTGGCGCTCTCCTTTATATACACTGGTCATATGCGACTCATGAGCATAGGCTTGTGGCACCGGATTTGAGCGAGAGGATCATCCATCTTGTATCGTTCCGCTTCTTTTTTATCATTGTTTGGGTCTCTGCCGCAGTTCTCGTTTCTTTCATTTCTATACCCTCTGCGTTCCTTCTCTTCGTACCGGCGATGATTCTCGGAATGATGCCTACCGTAATGGATAAGCTTGCTCATCAGTGGCTCGGGTAAACTTTTTCCGATGAATACTATTAATAAAGGAATGGTGTTTGGCGTCTTTGACGGACTCCACGAGGGGCATCGATTTTTTTTGCAATCGGCTGCGGATCAATGTGAGAAGCTCATGGTTGTCGTTGCAAGGGACGATGCTTCTTCTGCTTTGAAAGGGAGAACACCGAAGCATGCCCTTGATAAGCGGGTGCAAGCAATACAATCTTTAAATCAGGTATGGACAGTGATTCCCGGAGATAGTACGCAAGGAGAGTGGAGCGCATTAAAACAGCATCAGCCGGACATGGTGTTCTTGGGACATGATCAGCACGCGGTCGCAGAGGAATTGAAGAAAATGGGAATTCCGTTCTCATTTATAGATGCGCACGAACCTGATCAGTACAAATCAAGCTTGCTTCCTTGAAAAGCCTTCAAATAGAGCAATAAAGGAGGCACAGGCTCAGATTGACGCTCCATATAAAGAGGAGTAGTATTTTCTCAAACGGCAACAATGCCCTGCAGGGTTTAGATCCCTCCTCGCATATACGGTCGTTTGACCATTTTTAAGCCTGAAAGGGCTTACTAGTGGTATAGGTCGATGATTATAAACCGTAAAAACATTTAGATTGTATCTAAATTTAAGGAAAAATGTCACAAAGCCCTGAACGCCTCTTCAGTAGATGCCCCGGATGCTCCCAAGATCTTCCTAGTAATCCTTTTTTGCACCGTTGTAGGCGCGCCAGACCAAACCCTTTAAAGGGAGGTAACGCTCACTAGAAATTGAATTAAAGAAGAATAAAAACGCCCAGCCCCGATGGGGGCACCCCTAAAAGACAAACTGCTAAAGGCAGTTTTTTTATTTTCTAAACAGGTTCTCTGGTTGTTATACTGAATATATGAATTTACACGACACTGCTTACGCGCTCATGCGAGATGGTAAGGGTGTGCTTGCAGCGGATGAAGACACTGCGACCTTGGAGAAACGTTTTTCAATTTTTAATATTCCGTGCACAGAAGATTCGCGCCGAAGATATCGTGAGCTTGTATTTACGACACCGGGGATCGAATCGTTTCTCTCAGCGGTCATTCTTTCGGAAGAAGGAATGCGACAGAGCAGTGCGAGTGGAAATATTTTTTCAGAGCTTATCGCTTCAAAAGATATTCTTGTTGGTGTACATCTTGATGAAAATGTACCAGGCGATGTATCACGCATCCAAGAATATAAATCGCTTGCTGCGGTGTGCGTAAAAAAACGCATCACTATAGAAGTTGCAGACACGTCGAGTGAAAATTTTCGCACAGAGACGCAAAGTCTTGCAGAGTTCGCACGCGCCTGCCAAGAGAAATCTCTCGTTCCCATTTTAGGATTGGAATTAGTACAGGTAGGTCCGCACACTGCCGCGCAAGCGGAAGATGCGCTCATCAAAGGTCTTTCTGTACTCGTTGATTCTCTCCAAACGAGCGGAGTGGATTACAAGGGTCTGATTATTGAAACAAGTATGGCAAGCACGGGGACGGAGAATCCTTTACCTGCTGAGTCTCGCGAGGTTGCCGAGAGGACGGTGCGCGCGCTTTCCGTTGCTGTCCCAGCGTCTATTGGGGGAATTCTTTTCTTTTCTGATGGAGAAACTCCAGAATCCGCGACTGCAGACCTTAATGCAATTGCACGCTTAGAGCCGTTCCCGTGGTCTGTTGCATTTTGTTTTTCTCGTGCGCTCCAAGAACCAGTACTCAAGGTATGGCTGGGACAAGAAGAAAACGTAGCCGATGCACAGGCTGCTCTGTACGCCCGACTTGCTTTGAATGTGCGGGCTGATGGTGCTGGATACGGTTTAGGAATGGAAGCCACTTGAGTTTTGTGTTGTATTTTGTTTTTCATCTTTTGCTCATTGCGTCTGTGTCAGAATGAGCTTTTGAACAGCTTCTGATAAATGGCTCTCTAGGCTCGTTTTGGGACGACGCCCCACCGAAAAATTTGACAGCGGCTGCCTTTGTTACTTTTTGATTTTTAGATTGATATCCACACGATTTTTTCGGGTCAGTGATACCCACACCCATGTAGAATGCTCTATACCTCCAGTCATTCCCGTTGTAATCTGTACGTCCCCCTAACACTTTGATTAACCGGACTGCTGAAAATAAACAATCAGCAGGACCGCAGAAAAAAACATTAAAAATTATTCCGCTCTAGGGCGGGCATCATCATCCGACCATGACCACACTGCAGAAAACAAAAAAGAGAAACGGAACTATCGTTGATTTCAATCAGGAAAAAATCGTTTCTGCAGTCTCTAAGGCATTTTTTGAAGTTCTTCAGGATACGCATAGTGATGAATCACAGGCTATAGGTGAGGCTGTCGCGAGCGCTGTTCGCCTTCGTTACGCTGGCACGGCTTCCATACCCTCGGTTGAGGAAATTCAGGATCTTGTAGAGCATTCTTTGATGGAGCGCTCATATTTTGATGTCGCGAAGGCATACATCATCTACCGTTACGAGCACGCAAAGATTCGCGAAGAGAAACAAGAAGAAGTAGTCAAGAAAATCGAAGAGCGCGGACTCTTAATTGTAAAACGAAACGGGGAACGCGAAATATTTTCTATCGATCAGATACGCAAGACCATCCAGTTCAGCGTGTTGCCTGAGAATGTGCGTGCAGTCGACATTGACGGCTTCATTTCTCAAGTGCAACGCGAAGTGTATGACGGCATCTCGACAAAAGAAATTGAGCGCACGCTCATCATGGTTGCGCGCTCGATGATTGAACGCGATCCTGCATACAATCAGCTCGCTGCGCAACTTCTTTTGAATTCTCTCTACAACGAAGTGCTGCACACCGACGCTATTTCTATTGTGTCCGGAGATTTCGACACGACGTACCGCGCTGCATTCGTTAAGAACGTGAAGACTGCGGTGGAATTGAAACAGCTCGATGAGCGAATACTTTCTTTTGATCTTTCAAAGATTGCAGCAGCACTTCGACCTGAGCGCGATCGCTTGTTGAAATACATTGGTGTCGCGACTCTCTCTGATCGCTACCTCATTCATAACAAAGAAAACAAGCAGCCTCTCGAGACTCCGCAGATGCTCTACATGCGTGTTGCGATGGGAGTTGCATTGAATGAGAAAGAAAACCGCGAAGCATGGGCAATCCGTTTCTACGAGATGCTCTCAACCTTGCGCTTCGTTCCTTCAACGCCGACCTTGTTCCACTCCGGCATGCCGCGCGCACAGCTTTCCTCTTGCTACCTCAACACCGTTGAAGATGATTTGGACCAGATATTCAAGGTATATGGTGACAATGCGCAGATGTCCAAGTGGGCAGGCGGCATCGGCACTGACTGGACGAACCTTCGCGCTACTGGCGCCTATATAAAGAAGGCAGGTATTACATCCCAGGGCGTCGTACCGTTCTTGAAGATTGCAAACGACGTTACGGTGGCTATAAACCGCTCTGGTAGGCGCCGCGGAGCCACTGCTGTTTACCTTGAGACATGGCACTACGACATTGAAGACTTCTTGGAGCTCCGTAAGAACACGGGAGATGAGAGACGCCGTACGCACGACATGAACACGGCGAACTGGATTCCGGACTTGTTTATGAAACGCGTGCGTGAGAACGGCTCGTGGACATTGTTCTCTCCTGATGAGACGCCAGATCTTCACCACATCTACGGCAAGAAATTCGAAGAAGCCTACGCTCGTTATGAGAAGCTCGCTGACGAAGGGAAGATAAAACTCTTCAAGAGAATGAAGGCAGGGGATTTGTGGAAGAAGATGCTTGCGATGCTCTACGAGACGGGACACCCATGGATTACGTTCAAAGATCCCAGCAATATCCGCTCTCCGCAAGACCACGTAGGCGTCATACACAACTCAAACCTCTGCACAGAGATTACACTCAACAATTCAAAAGATGAGACTGCTGTCTGCAACTTGGGCTGGGTGAATTTCGCGATGCATGTGACTGGCAGCGCATTTGATCGAGAGAAAGTGAAAGAAACAGTGACGGTTGGTATGCGCATGCTCGACAATGTGATTGATCTCAACTTCTATCCGACGATTGAAGGAAGAAACTCAAACATGCGACATCGACCAGTTGGCTTGGGTGTTGGCGGATTCCAGGATGCGCTCTACCAGCTCAATATCGATTTTGCATCTGAAGCATGCGTGCAGTTTGCTGATGAGAGTATGGAGATTCTTTCCTACTACTCGATACTCGCATCCACCGATCTTGCGCGCGAAAGGGGGGCGTATGAATCTTTTGCGGGGTCCAAGTGGGATCGAGGACTCTTGCCCGTCGACACTATCAAGCTTCTTGAAGATGAACGCGGAGAGACGATTGATGTGGCGCGTGACACCAAGCTTGATTGGAATGCTATTCGCGACGCGATTAAGAAATACGGTATGCGCAATTCAAACTGCATGGCTATCGCTCCGACAGCCTCTACTTCGAACATTGTCTCAGTCGTTCCATCCGTCGAACCTGTCTACAAGAACATCTACGTAGAATCCAACATCAGCGGTGACTTTACGGTGGTGAATCCGTACCTCGTTGAGGACTTGAAAAAACTGAATCTTTGGAATGATTCGATGTTGAACGAGTTGAAATATCAAGATGGCTCTGTCGGCAAGATTGCAGGCATTCCGCAAGCACTGAAAGATAAATATAAGGAAACGTTCGAGATAGATATGCGTTGGATAATTCGCGCTGCGGCATATCGCGGAAAGTGGATTGACCAGTCGCAGTCCTTGAACATCTTCTTCCGCGGCTCGTCAGGTAAGGAGCTTTCCGAGATTTACTTCTATGCATGGGAGATGGGCTTGAAGACGACGTATTACCTCCGCTCGCTCGCTGCAACTCAAGTCGAGAAAGCGACCGTTTCCACCAAGGAATTCGGCTCCACCACACGCGCGATCAGAATGCAGGCGTAGAGGCTGGAAATGCAATGTCTGCTACAAAGGCTGCACCTGTAGTTCCAGTGCCGCAAGCAGCTCCGGTTGCTGTTGCTTCAGCTCCCGCGGCACCCCGAACCTATGTCTTGCATCGTGCTCTTGCAGCAGCGTGCGAGTCGTGTGAGTAAATAGATTCAGGATTCATGAAGCATGATTCAAGAATTCTGAAAAACCTTATATATCCCATTTATTAATTCTTGAATCCTGATTCTTAACTCTTCTCGCTTATGGCAATACAAAGGAACGCAAAACCCGTCGACGTGAACCTCCGTCGCATCATAAATGGTGTCGAAGCGGACGTTATTCAGCTCTATCCTATACGCCATAAGTTTGCGTGGGAGTACTACAACGCGGCAAACTCCAACCACTGGCTTCCGACAGAAATCTCCATGCAGCTCGACATCGAACAGTGGAAGTCGCCAACCGCTCTGACCTCAGACGAGCGACACGCGTTCGAGACTATTCTCGGGTTCTTTACCACCGCTGACTCAATCGCCGCAAACAATATTGTCATTGGTTTCTACAAGCATGTCACCAGTCCTGAGGTGCGCATGTATTTGCTTCGCCAGGCATATGAGGAAGCGATTCATACGCATGCGTATCAGTACATCGTGGAGTCCTTAGGCATGGATGAATCGAAGATATTCAACATGTACCGCGAAGTTGACGCCCTCTACAATAAGGAAGCATTCATTCTCTCGTTTAATGAAGGAATCTTCGAGAGCAATTTCAAGACCGGCACGTTCGAGGCTGACCAGAAATTCTTAGAGAACTGGTGCGTCTTCTCACTTATCTTGGAGGGTATTTTCTTCTACTCATCGTTTGCAGTCATGTTCGGCTTCCAGCGACAGCACAAGCTTACCGGTTCTGCCGAGCAGATTCAGTACATCATGCGCGATGAGTCCATGCACTTGAACTTCGGCTTGGAAATCATCAATGCTATTCGCGAAGAGAATCCGGAATTGTGGACCAAAAGCTTTCAGGATCGCATCATCGAACTCGTACACCAGGCAGTGAAATTGGAATACACCTACGCGAAGGACGTCTTTCCGACAGGAATTTTCGGCTTGAACGCGGACGGCTTCAAGGAATATATTCAATTCATTGCGGACAGAAGACTTGAGCGTGTTGGATTGCCTGCGCAGTTCCATTCACAAAACCCATTTCCATGGATGAGCGAGGCGATTGACTTGGCTAAGAAAAAGAATTTCTTCGAAACGAGAGTGACGGAATACAAAACAGGCGGAGCCCTCAACTGGTAAGAGGTCGCTCGCACCCATTATTCGGGAAACGCTCGGCTTCTCCTGCGGAAGCCTCGCTCGTCCTCGACCGAACTCTGCTTCGCAGACCAAGCAGTTCGGTCTGCGAATGTTCGCGAATAATGGATACTCGCTTTTAAGTGAAAGGAGGCGCGTGGTAGGCGGATGTTTGTTTGTAGTCCATAGGTATTAAAGTGGAAATAAAACCTTGACAGGTGTTTGTTTTATGCTTTTATGTTTGTGTGGATCAAATAAAGAGATTTGAATATCGTGGATTTGATCCGAAGGAAAAGATCCCTCATGGCACAGAGGATGAAGAATTCGGAATGCCTAAGCATTGGTGCGCTATCTGTAAGGATTGGATAGTGGGCGATAGGGAATGGCGTAAGCACTTAAAAGTTACTGGACATCGAGAACCAGAAACCACCATGAGACCTACATCAGAAAAAATTACATGGGAAAGAGCTAAGGTACCGCATCATGGTGCGGTTATGGTGGAGAAGGAGGGTGGCGCGCTGAAGCGATATTGCAGTTTCTGTGAGGAATGGAAGAGCGATGAGGGATGGCTTGATCACATCAACAAGACAGGTCATCGTACCGTTTTTCCGGATCCGAAAAAGCAGTAAACAAGAATTATGTCTGATAGTTTTATTACAACCGCTGCCAAGCGGATTTTGTTTTTGTGGCATACTGGAGAAATGTTTGGGTTTTTGAAAAAGACTGACGCGCCGGTACCGGTCACTCTTTACAACACGCTTTCAAAGACGAAAGAAGAATTTAAGCCGATAGCTGGCAAAAAGGTGAAGATGTACACCTGCGGACCCACGGTCTACGACTATGCGCATATTGGAAACCTGCGCGCCTATGTCTTTGCCGATACACTTCGCCGGACGCTTGAATACGCGGGGTATAGCGTGAAGCAAATAATCAATATTACGGACGTGGGGCATCTGGCTCAGGATTCGGATGATGGCGAAGATAAGATGACAGCGGCTCTGAAGCGCGAAGGCAAGGAGATGACCTTAGAGAACATGAAAGCTTTAGGGGAAGAGTATGCTGGGTTCTTCATTGAAGACATGAAGGCACTCAATGTGGAGATGCCGTTTGCATTCCCGCGAGCTTCTGACCATATATCTGAGCAGATTGCTTTCATCTCGAGCTTGTTTGAAAAGGGTTATGCATACAAGACGTCAGACGGCATGTATTTTGATACTGCAAAATTTCCATCCTACGGAACACTAGGTTTAGCTAATTCGGGTCGCATCATCTCATCTATAAGTGGGCAGCCAGGGCATGCGCGCGTAGCGGCAAACCCTGAGAAGCACGACCAGCGGGATTTTGCGCTTTGGAAATTCAATAAAACATTGGGATGGGAAGCGCCATGGGGAAAAGGCTTTCCTGGCTGGCATATTGAGTGCACGGCAATGGCAACGAAGTATCTTGGAAAGAGTTTTGACGTGCATACGGGCGGTATTGACCACATAGCGATTCATCACAACAATGAAATTGCTCAGGCTGAAGCGGTGTCAGGAAAACAGTATGTGAAATATTGGATGCATGGTGAATTCATCACGATTGAAGGAAAGCGTATTGGCAAATCTGAAGGGAATGCAATTCGCCTGTATCAGCTTCGCGAACGCGACGTGAGTCCAATGGCATACAGATATCTACTGCTCACCGCGCATTATCGTTCGCTCTTGAATTTTACCTGGGAAGCAATTTCTGCCGCGCAGACCGCACTTCAAAGAGCGCAACGCGTGTTTGCAGATTTGCCCCTCGGCGGTCGTGTTTTGCCCACCTATCGTGCAAAATTTGAAGCCGCTATCAATGATGACCTTAATACGCCAGCGGCGATTGCGGTCCTATGGGAGCTGATCCGCGATGAATCGATAACCCCGGCAGATAAGCGGAAAACGATACTCGATTTTGACCGTGTTTTGGCTTTAGGGTTCGGCAGTGATTTGCAATCAGAAGGTGCAAAACTTTCTGTCACTGAATTCTCTGATTTACCACCTGATATAGCATCCCTCGTCAAAGAGCGCGAAGAGGCAAGGAAAGCTAAAAATTGGGCACGAGCTGATGAATTACGGTTATCTTTAGAGGAACAGGGATTTGTCCTTGAAGATGGCACGGACGGTCCTATAGTCAGAAATACCCGAGAGGGCTAGCTGACCGTTACCCCTATGGTATTCTGTTTTCATTAACCACATACACTTTTTATGAGCAGAAAAAATATAAATATTATTGTCATATTGGCAGTCGCTGTCGTTGTTATTTTCATCGGACTCGGGTTTATGGGTCTCGGCGGATTTGGCAGCATTGCTGCTCCTCAAACAGAAGAGACTGGAGCACAAGCGATTTTGAATGAAATTCAGGATACTGGCACTGTTGCTGATCTTCGCGTTCAGGAAATCACGGTAGGAGAGGGCGACCCTGTTGCCGCAGGCGACACGTTAAGTGTTGTGTACATCGGCGTCTTGCCGGACGGGACAGTCTTTGATTCCACAGATGCGCATGGCGGCGTACCCTACACGTTCACTATTGGCACAGGAGCGGTTATCCAAGGATGGGAAAAAGGATTGATTGGCATGAAAGAGGGCGGCAGGCGTCTCCTTGCTGTGCCTCCAGCACTTGGCTACGGCTCGGAACCATACGGAGAGATTCCTGCGAATGCCACATTAATCTTTGACGTACAGCTCGTGAAGCGAGTGCCTGCAGGTGCTCCCGTGACTCCCGCGGTAGAGTAGCACTAATGTCGTCAGACCGGTTTTCCTTCACGATTGAACACGCGCTCCCCAATGGAGCGCGTGTTGGCGTTATTGAGACTCCGCACGGTTCTTTCCATACGCCGGCATTCGTGACGGTTGGCACTAAAGCAACAGTGAAAGCGGTACTGCCTGATGATTTGAAAGAGCGAGTTGGAGCAGAAGTAGCACTGGCAAACACGTATCATCTTTTCCTTCAGCCAGGTGAGGACATTATTGCGGAAGCTGGAGGGCTTCATGCGTTCATGGGGTGGAGCGGTCCTTTGATGACAGATTCGGGAGGCTTCCAAGTGTTCTCGCTCGGCGTAGGATTTGGGAAAGGTGTTTCAAAATTCACTTCCACCTCAGATGTAGGACATACGATGTCCTACATGCCGACCCTTTACGATGAGGAAGTACGCTCGCAGCATGGCAAACTCGCCATTGTCGACGATGAAGGGGTTTCTTTTACGTCACACTTAGACGGTACCCTATACCGCTTTACTCCTGAGCGCTCGATCGAGATACAGCATAAGCTCGGCGCCGATATGTTCTTTGCGTTCGATGATTTCGTCTCGCCTGAAGCGCCACGCGAGGAGCAGATAAGCTCGATGCGTCGGACGCATGCGTGGGCGGAGCGATCCCTCACCACGCATCGCGCGAACCTTGAGGCTCGAAAACGCCAAGCTATGTACGGCATCGTGCAGGGAGGTAGGTATGCAGATTTGCGTCAGAAGAGCGCGGAAGAGATAGGCTCAATGGGTTTTGATGGCATCGGCATCGGTGGAACTTTTTCAAAAGCAGATTTGGGAGATACGCTTCATGCTGCAATTCTCCCGCTACCAAAAGAATTGCCGCGGCACCTTCTTGGCATAGGGGAGCCGGAAGATATCTTTGAAGCGGTCGCGCGCGGTATTGATTCGTTCGACTGCGTGCAGCCAACAAGACTTGCCCGAACCGGCACGATATATACTGCTCGCGGCAAGATAAATATTCTCAATGAAAAATATATTCGTGATTTTTCTCCACTTGATCTGGAAACCGGAGGCTACGCTTCTGAGCATTTTTCAAAAGCCTACCTCGCACACCTCTTTCGCGCGAAAGAAATGCTCGGCGCCACCATCGCCTCCTTGCATAATCTTTATTTCTTGACCTCGCTCATGAAGGATATCCGTTCCTCAATCCTGGAAGATAGGTTTGACGCATTTCGAGATTCTTTCCTCCAAAAGTATTTATTGAAGACATAACGTTTAAATGTCCGGTCGGACATTTAAACGTTATCTGAGTACACGACTTTACAAGTAAATTTTTCCTGTTATTATCCTACACAATATGGCATTTGGAATGCGGGAGACAGCAGTTCGCACAGAGGGAGCATTTCAATGCGAAAGGTGCGAGGATAAAGGCGTTTACGAAATGGGAGTCTGGAATAGATCTCTGCAAATTGAGCAAACTCGCTACAACGCATGTTATTGCAAGGAGGGAGAGCGGTGGCAAGCTATTCTTCCTGCCAATCGACCTTTCTGACGGTCATTTTGCTAAAACTAAGCGAGCACAAAAGAGTACAATGGGGGCATGGAACCCCTCGCCGCCAAGATACGACCCAAGAACCTTGATGAGTTCACTGGGCAGGAGCACCTAGTAGGAGCAGGCAAGCCGCTTCGCGTTGCGATAGAAGAGAAGCATCGTTTCTCATTCATATTGTGGGGACCACCAGGGGTTGGGAAGACGACGCTTGCACGCATATATGCCGATTCACTGGATGCTGTATTTTTTGAACTCTCTGCCGTTGCGGCGGGGAAAGACGATATTCGTAACGTTGCGGCTGCTGATACGGAAGGCAAACCAAAAATACTTTTCTTGGATGAGATTCATCGTTTCAATAAGGCACAGCAGGATTTCCTTCTGCCGTTTGTAGAGAAGGGAGAGTTGACGCTCATTGGTGCAACCACGGAGAATCCGTCTTTTGAAGTTATTCCAGCGCTCTTGTCTCGTGCACGTGTGTTTGTTTTAAAACCCATTGCAGAAGATGAAATGAAAGGGATAGTGAAGCGAACAGGCATCAAGACAGGTAAAGGAGCACTCGACTGGATCATCGCGTATTCGAACGGCGACGCACGAGCTGCCATAACTATTATTGAGAACACTGAGCGTTTGTATGGGAAAGTCACATCAGAAACGCTTCAAGAATCATTGCAGTCAGGGAGACTCCGCTACGACAAGAAAGGCGAAGAGCATTTCGATACTATCTCTGCCTTCATAAAAAGCATGCGGGCAAGTCAGCCTGATGCCGCGATGTATTATCTCGCTCGCATGCTTCAGGGAGGAGAAGATCCGGTGTTTGTTGCACGGCGTATGGTGATTTTTGCGAGCGAAGACATAGGACTCGCGCAGCCAACCGCCTTGGTAGTGGCGAACGCAGTTTTTGATGCAGTGCGAGCTATTGGAATGCCAGAGGCTTCGATAAACCTCGCACACGGTGTTGCGTATCTATCTCGCTCTAAAAAAGACCGTAGCGCCTACGATGCCCTCATTGCCGCCGGGGCAGATGCTGAAAAGACCGGCAATCTCCCCATTCCTTTACATGTACGAAATGCCCCAACCAAATTGATGAAAGAGCTTGGCTACGGAAAGGGGTATAAAAAATATAATACTGAAAGCTACCTACCCGACAAATTAAAGAACAAAAAATATCTTAACTGATATGATATATCATATCAGTTTTTGAATGCGGGATTTTTAAACTCCATACGTATCGGGCTTTTGTTATACTGCATCGATGAGCGGTTTCAAACTGAAATCAGAATACAAGCCCGCGGGCGACCAGCCGAAAGCAATTGAAGCGCTCGTGAAAGGCGTAAAAGCAGGAGAGAGGCATCAGACACTTCTTGGCGTGACAGGCTCGGGCAAGACATTCACGGTAGCGAACGTCATCAATCAGATTCAGAAGCCCACCATCGTCATCGCGCACAACAAAACGCTTGCCGCGCAGCTCACTCAGGAGTACCGAGAATTTTTTCCTGATAATGCAGTGCACTATTTCGTTTCCTACTACGACTACTACCAGCCGGAGGCATACATGCCGATGACTGACACGTATATCGAGAAAGAGGCGCAAATTAACGCTGAAATAGACCGCCTACGTCACGCCTCTACCCAGGCACTTCTGACTAGAAGTGATGTCATCATCGTCGCATCTGTTTCCGCAATATACGGTCTTGGTTCCCCGGAGCAGTATGAAAGAGTGCATCGCAAGATTGCCGTAGGAGAAGAGTTTGTCCGCGCGGATTTCGTGCGCTCTTTGATATCGCTTCAGTTTGAACGCACGAACGCCGATCTTACGCCCGGCACTTTCCGAGCCGTCGGCGCGAACGTCGAGTTGATGCCAGTCAATGAGGTGGCGGTGTATCGTATTCATCCTGATAATGGAAAAATTTCTCACATTAGTCGCTTGAATGCCGTGTCACGAGCGCTCATCGATGAGCCGAAAGAGTTTTTCCTCTTTCCTGCGAAACATTATGTTACGGACGAAGCTGACAGAGGTAGAGCGATGGCTGACATTCAGAAAGAGCTCGATGCACGTCTTATTGAACTTGAAGCAGAAGGGAAGATGCTGGAGGCGGAACGTCTGCGTCGTCGCACGCGCTATGACTTGGCACTTATCCGTGAGATAGGCTACTGCAACGGTATAGAGAATTACTCGCGCCATTTTGACGGACGCCAAGCTGGAGAGCCGCCGTACACCCTCTTGTCGTATTTTCCACACAAAGCTGATGGAACGCCGGATTTTCTGACAATCATAGATGAGTCACACGTGACTATTCCGCAACTTCGCGGCATGTATGCTGGCGATCAATCACGGAAAAAGATGCTCGTGGATTACGGGTTTCGTTTGCCATCTGCTGCCGATAACAGGCCTCTTACGTTTGATGAATTTGATACGAGAGTGGGTGAGAGAATTTATACTAGCGCCACTCCAGGATCTTACGAATTCGAGCACTCCGGTACTCCTGTCGAGCAGGTCATTCGCCCTACCGGTCTCATCGACCCTGAAATCATCATCCGCCCTGTTACGGGCACTGGGTCTTCTGACAGTCAGGTAGTTGATTTCATACAAGAGACGGTGACGGTAGTGAAAGGTGGGGGACGGGTTTTGGTGACGACGCTCACGAAGAAAATGGCAGAAGATTTGTCGGAGTTTCTCAAAGAGAAGAAGATAAAAGCTGAATACATCCACAGCGATATAAAGACGATTGATCGCATCACTATTCTCACTGAATTTCGTAAGGGAACTTTTGATTGTTTGGTAGGAGTAAACTTGCTTCGCGAAGGCTTAGACCTGCCTGAGGTAGAGCTTGTGGGGATTCTGGATGCGGACAAGGAAGGCTTTCTCCGCTCCGACACGTCACTCATTCAGACTATCGGGCGCGCAGCTAGGAATGTGAATGGTCGGGTCATCCTTTATGCGGATGGCATGACGGGCTCTATGGAGCGCGCTATTGGGGAGACAAATCGCCGCCGCGCGGTACAACTTGCTTACAATAAAAAACATGGCATCACTCCTAAAACTATACATAAGAACATCAAGGACATTACGGAAACACTACAATCAGAACGTGCCGCCGCTATCAACATGCTCTTGGCAGTAGATGAGGAACGGGCAAACGATCCGAAAACTTTAAAACTCCTCATCGAAGAAAAGCGTGAGCAGATGGGGGATGCTGTGGAATTACTTGATTTCGAAACAGCCGCGCTTTTACGGGACGAAATATACAAACTTGAGGAGAAGCTTCCAGTACCTAAAAAGCCTAAACGTAAACCGAAATGGCCGAAAAAAGGAATTGTTGTTGATTTGGAGGATTAAAGCAGAAATTTACCCAATAGGTTCAGTACTCACGCTTTCGTTGACCTCTCCATCCCAATCATCTTCCTTTTCTGCGTACCATGCCATCGGAACCTTTGTTTCAGGGGGTTTTATAAAAGCTCCTAATAGATTTGCAACCCAAGGGTTTTTCGATTCGAAGTCTTCAAACATATAGAGACTATATCGAAATCTGACTAAGATGTCGCTTCGGCTAGGTAATCGCCCACTGCTTTTCCTAGCGTCTCATCCCAAACGTCATCGAAAGGTCTTTTTCTTCCCTCTGCATCCATTTTTTTTAATACGATATTCTCGAGCCTGCGATCGTCGCCGCGCGGTATATAAACCGTTCTCAAAATGTAATCGCTTGGATTTTCTGGAGCGCCTTCCATCGTCATATGGAAATTATATCGAAACCTGACTAAGATGCAATTACTTGGTATGGTATAGGGTATACCGCATTTGCGGAGATTTCGCATAGTATGGCAAAGGAAAAAACAAAAGATACGCATGATGCAGACCTCGGCACTGACAAAATAGTCATACGAGGTGCGAAGACACATAACCTCAAGAATGTGTCACTTGAAATACCGCGAAACAAACTCGTAGTATTTACTGGTCTTTCCGGATCAGGCAAATCGTCCCTTGCTTTCGATACTATTTTTGCCGAAGGTCAGCGACGCTATGTGGAATCCTTGTCTGCGTATGCACGACAATTCTTGAACCAGATGTCCAAGCCAGAAGTCGAGGAGATTACCGGTCTTTCACCTGCAATCGCCATCGACCAGAAGAGCCGCTCCAACAATCCTCGCTCAACGGTCGCTACCATCACTGAAATCTATGACTACATGCGTATTCTTTATGCGCGCGTAGGGCAGCCATATTGTGTGAATGATGACACTCCTATCCAGAAGCTTTCCAAGGAAGAGATTATGAAAATAATTCTTCGTACTGTAGAGGCTGTGGACTTGAAGCAGACTGCCAAGCGCGCGATGGGAGTTACCTATAATGATTTGAAAGTTCGTATCTTGGCTCCCGTCGTTGTAGGTAGAAAAGGTGAGTACTACCAACTCTTATATGATTTGCTCGGCAAAGGCTATGAGAAAGTTATTGTGGACGGCACAGAGCACTCGCTTCGCGAGAGAATTGCCCTTGAGAAGAATAAGGTGCACGACATTGATGTCGTCATCGATGAGCTTTTTGTAACTGAATTCGAGAACTCGAAAGCAGATGCGAGAGAGCGAATGTCAGAAGCTATCGAGCTTGCGCTTAAGGAATCGAATGGACTCATTAAGATAGAAAACCCACTCAAGGAAATGCGAATTCTCTCCGCGAAGTTTATCTGCCCCTTGGACGGGTCATCATTCCCTGAAGTTGAACCGAGACTCTTCTCATTCAATAGCCCCTATGGTGCATGCCCTGAGTGTCATGGGCTTGGGACAATTGGCTTTTTCAATCTAGACATCTGTCCTGTGTGCGAAGGCAAACGACTTCGCCCGGAAGCATTACGAGTGTTTTTAGGTGGCGGTCCGCCGAAAGACTCTGCCGTTAAAACTAAGACGGAGGCAGCTGGGCTTAACATCGTTGATCTTACGCGTCTCTCCATACTTGATGCGAAAGATTATATCGAGAACCTGAAGCTCACTAAGAAGCAGGAAGAGATTTCAAGTGCCATATTGAAAGAGATTCTCGCACGACTCCAGTTCATGATTGATGTGGGTATCGGGTATCTCACGCTTGACCGCACGGCAAACACGCTCTCTGGCGGAGAAGCGCAGCGTATTCGGCTTGCGTCTCAGCTTGGCAGCGGGCTCGTGGGCGCACTCTACGTGCTTGATGAGCCGACTATCGGCTTGCACCAGAGAGACAATGACCGACTGGTAAAGACGCTTCTTCGACTTCGAGATTTGGGCAACAGTATCATCGTCGTTGAGCACGATGAAGATACGATATTTTCTTCAGACTTTATTGTTGATATTGGACCTGGCGCAGGAGTGCACGGTGGCGAGATAGTGGTTGCCGGATGGCTCGATAAGCTTCTTACCGCAAAACGGAATGACTCCGGATCGCTCACGCTTTCATATCTTCGTGGAGAAAAGCAGATTCCTGTCCCAACAGAGCGACGCACCGAGCAGAAAGGGGCACTGAAGTTACGGCAGGGAAATATCTTCAATATCAAGAACATGGATATTGATGTTCCGTTGGGGAGGCTGATTACCGTTACCGGCGTATCTGGCTCTGGAAAGTCCTCGTTCATGTATGAGCTTCTCTATAAAAATTTGCGTGGAAAATTGGAGAGAAATTACCGCACGAATAAGTTGTACAATTGCACAAGCTTTTCTGGCACGGAGTATTTGAGTCGGGTCATTCTTATTGATCAATCATCCATAGGGCGCACTCCTCGCTCTAACCCGGCAACCTACACCGGTGCGTTTTCCCACATCCGCGACATGTTTGCGGCGACTCCTGAGGCTCGTGCTCGCGGATGGAAAGGCGGTAGGTTCTCTTTCAACGTCAAAGGCGGTCGCTGCGAAGCGTGCCAGGGCAATGGGACTATCGCCGTTGAGATGCATTTCTTACCTACGGTGTATGTGACGTGTGACGTGTGCGATGGCAAGCGGTTTATGAAAGAGACATTGGAAGTGGAATATCGGAAAAAGAATATTCACCAAGTACTCTCTATGACCGTGGAAGAAGGATTGGAGTTCTTCAACGATATCCCCGCTATTCATGATCGTTTGCAGACCCTTTCAGACGTCGGTCTTGGATATTTGAAACTGGGTCAGTCGGCGACGACCTTGTCTGGCGGAGAAGCGCAGCGAGTGAAGATTTCTTCTGAGCTCTACCGGAGACACACCGAGAAGACGATGTATCTTTTGGATGAACCCACTATTGGTCTTCACTACGAGGACGTTCGAAAGTTGATAGAAATTCTCCAAACCCTTGTTAATAAGGGCAACACCGTTATGGTAATCGAACACAATATGGAACTTATAAAGAGCTCGGATTACGTCATCGATATCGGTCCTGACGGGGGAGTGGACGGAGGCAAAATCGTCGCCAAAGGCACTCCGGAGGAGATTGCCCGAACTAAGGGCTCATATACCGGAGAGTATTTAAAGCGAATTTTGAAGTAGTTTGCTTGGCTTGATATTCCTTGTTATTGTTGCCATATATGCCTGGAAGCCCGGAAGCTTTTACAGCAAGAACTGATTTCCCGGAAATCTATGATGCCAAGAAGGGAATGCATGTCCCTAGTGCCGACGCCGCTATAGATAAGATTAAAGGAGCCCTGATAAATAATAGGAGGATGAATGCCAAAGATGCTCGGAAGAAAGCGAGACAGTTGGTTTTTGATTTTCAGTCGGGGAAAATAACGGCGCAGGAACTCGAAAGTTTTTATCGTTGATTTTTTATCAGGCCCTTGATACCCCTCACCCTTTTACGGGCTTTGTTATAGTGACGAGGAATGCATAAAAAAGACTTTGATTTTTCTAAAATACCCGATACCCCGGGCGTATACAGTTTCCGTAAAGGAAAAGATGTTCTCTATGTAGGTAAAGCAACCTCGCTTCGCAGTCGGATTCGCAGCTACTTCGTCGACGATATAGCCACTGTCCGGAGTCCCCTCATAGCGAAAATCGTTGCGGATGCAGAGACGGTTACGTGGGAGGAGGTAGATTCGGTTCTTGAAGCGCTTATCTTGGAAGCCAAGCGCATAAAGGAATTGCAGCCGCCTGGAAATACTGATTCTAAAGATAATAAGAGCTGGAATTATCTGGTTGTTACGGACGAGACGTTTCCACGTTTTTTAATCGTGCGCGAACGAGAACTTACGTCTAAATTCTCTCCAAGCCTCATCAAACATCTTTTCGGACCTTTCCCGAGCGGTGTGATGCTCCGGAGTGCTTTGAAGATTATCCGCCGGATATTTCCTTTCTTTGATACGAAGTTTCGAGTGGATGCTCCGTTAAGCCCCGCGAACGCGAAGACCTTACGCTTCAATCAATCTATCGGTCTCTATCCGCGCGAGCTCAATGAGACTGAATATAAGAAGACGGTTCGGAACATCGTACTTTTATTTGAAGCGAAGAAGTCTGCGCTTTTGAGGACGCTTGAGCGCGAGATGATGAAAGCAGCGAGAGCGGAAGCATTTGAAGAAGCCGAAATGCTGAAGCGTCAAGTATTTTCTCTAAAGCACATCCAAGACATCTCTCTCGTGAAAGAGGAACTCCGCGCTCCTGACAGTTCTGAATTTCGTATCGAAGCTTATGACACTGCGCACATACGGGGCAGTGCTCCGCGTGGAGTCATGTCGGTCATCATTGATGGGGAGGCTGTTCCTGCTGAGTATCGGGTCTTCACTATCCGAGATGCAGTTCCCGGCGACGACTACGCAGCTCTCACTGAAATAATTACACGCAGGGCGAAGCATATGGAGTGGGCATATCCTAAGCTTGTAGTGATAGACGGAGGAAAGACGCATCTCAATATTGCTAAAAAAGTTCTCATGAGCGTCGGCATGGACGCTGATGTCGTTTCTGTCGTCAAGGATGAACGGCACCGCCCGCGCGAAATTTTAGGCGGAACCGCTCTTGCTGTAACCCATGAATCCAGCATTCTTCTCGCCAACAGCGAAGCGCATCGATTTTCTATTTCTCGCCATAGGAAGGCGTTTCGCAAGAAAGGGTTGAAGTAACAAGTTCCAAATACCAATTTCTTAGCGGATTAGCCAGCTTCTTTTTTGAGGTTTGGAATGCATGTTTTGTTACTTACCGTCTCGGGTTGCGGTACAATATTCATCATGATAACCGTTGCGGTTCTTCGCGGAGGTCCGAGTAATGAGCACGAGGTTTCCTTGAAATCGGGGGCTAATATCCTGAATCACCTCCAAAGAGAGCCATATCGCCCCCTAGACGTCTTTATAGACAAAAAAGGAGTATGGCACCTGCGTGGTGTCCCAATGGAGCCTGCGCGAATCCTTGGCTCTGCTGACGTAGCTTTCAATGTGATTCATGGTCACTACGGTGAAGATGGTACGTTGCAGAGAATATTGGACAGGATAGGTATCCCGTACACAGGCGCTACGGCTCTCCCGGCATCGCTTTCCATGAACAAGAGCCTGACGAAAGACATTCTTGCTCCAACGGGTATAAAAATGGCTCATCATGCGATTCTTCGGATGTCGCCAAACCTCGATAAAGAGATTCTTGAATTATTTCGCACATTTCCTCAGCCTTCAGTTATCAAGCCAAATGCCTCAGGTTCTTCCGTTGGCATCACCATGGCTCGAAATTTTGAGAAGTTTAAAGAGGGAATAAAGAAAGCATTTGAGCATTCGTCACAAGTCTTGATTGAGGAGTATATACAAGGGAAAGAGGCGACAGTAGGAATTGTCGAAGGGCTTCGAGGCAAAAAGCATTACGACCTTCTTCCGATAGAAATAGTACCCCCACCAAAAGCGGACTTTTTCGATTATGAATTCAAATACAACGGTCAGACGACTGAACGTGTTCCTGGAAATTTTACCCGCGAGGAGACAGAAGAATTACAGCGACTCGCGGCTCTTGCGCACGAGAAAGTAGGTTTGCGGCATTACTCGCGTTCCGACTTCATTGTGTCTCCTCGGGGAATCTATTTCTTGGAAGTGAACAGCGCGGCAGGCGTAGGCTTAACTAAAGAATCGCTTTTGCCCAAGGCACTCGCGGCAGTGGGAATAGGAATGGATGAATTCTTGGATCACGTTATTACGGAAACACTTAAAAATTAAATTTTTTACAGCACACTATGAAAATTCATCTTACCGATAAGAAATGCGTTGCCTGCGAAGGAGGTATTCCTCCGCTCACTGAAGCGGAAATCGCCGTGTTCAAACCTGAAGTACCACAATGGGAAGTAGCTGTTGACACAAAATCAATTTCACGGCAATTTACTTTCAAAGATTTCAAGCAGGCTCTGGAGTTCGTAAACAAGGTGGGGGCGATTGCCGAGGAAGAAGGACATCATCCCGATATTAAGCTCTTCGAGTATAAGTACGTACTCGTGAGTCTCTGGACCCATGCGATAGGAGGGCTTTCTGAAAACGACTTTATTTTAGCTGCAAAGATTGATACACTCCCTGTCTAAAGGGCCGTTAGCTCAATTGGTAGAGCGCCGCATTTGCAATGCGGAGGTAGCCGGTTCGAAACCGGCACGGTCCACAGAAACAAGGAACGCACTGACTATGTTTCGTAGGATGTCGGGATTCCTATCCCGACGCCACAGAAAAGTAGCGCAGTCCCCTTGGGGGAATGTCGCATTATTAATTTGGGCGCCACAGAAAAGCTGATATTTCGTCACTCGTCGTCATTTTGTTATACTATTGGCTCACGAATAGGAAATGAAAAAAACGCCATCTTCTTCTCCAAAAACCGGCACCTTTCGTCTCAAAACGGGACTTGCTGACATGCTGAAAGGCGGAGTCATCATGGACGTTGTTAATGTTGAGCACGCTAGAATCGCGGAAGACGCAGGAGCGGTCGCTGTGATGGCTCTAGAGCGGGTTCCATCGGACATTCGTGCTGCAGGAGGTGTTGCTCGTATGTCAGACCCTCGCATGATTAAGGAGATACAAGCAGCGGTAACGATTCCGGTCATGGCAAAGTGCCGCATAGGGCACTTTGTGGAAGCGCAGGTGCTGGAGGCGCTCAGCGTTGATTTTATTGATGAGAGTGAGGTACTGACTCCTGCAGATGAGCAATATCATATCCAAAAAGAGAATTTCACCACGCCATTTGTTTGCGGTGCACGCGATCTTGGCGAAGCTCTACGCAGAATTTCAGAAGGAGCAGCGATGATACGCACGAAAGGCGAGGCGGGTAGTGGAAACATCGTTGAAGCGGTACGACATATCCGCACGATGCAAAGTGGAATCGCTGAGATTACGGAACTTCTGAAGCGTAAGAACACGAAGAAGCTTAAAGAGCTCGCACGCGAATATAGAGTGTCATATGATTTGGTTTTGAAAACGGCGAAGCTCGGACGCTTGCCGGTTGTGAATTTCGCAGCTGGCGGCATCGCTACGCCGGCGGACGCGGCATTGTGCATGCAGCTGGGGGTAGATGGGGTGTTCGTCGGCTCTGGCATCTTCAAAAGCTCGAATCCTAAGAAAATCGCACAAGCTGTCGTGGATGCGGTCGCACATTTTAATGATGCAAAGAAAGTCGCTGAAGCAAGCGAAAACGTTGGGGAGGCGATGAAAGGAGAAGAAATTTCGAATCTGAAGACGCGCCTGGCGAGCCGGGGTGTATAAACGTATGCAATCTGTGATCGTAGGTGTACTCGCCCTCCATGGCGACGTTCGGGAACATATAGAAGCGACTGAAAAAGCCGCTCAGAACCTTAAGTATTCGGTTACGGTGCTGGCAGTTCGCACCGCAAAAGAAGTAGAAGCGCTTGACGCTCTTATTATTCCCGGGGGTGAGAGCACTACGCTGCAGAAACTCTGTGAGAGGGAAGGAATGTTTCCGGCAATCAAGAAAGTGAAAAATATATTTGGTACATGCGCCGGGGCTATTCTTCTTGCGAAAGAGGTTCTACATAAGGCAGAAGGTCAGAAAACTCTAGCGTTGATGGATATAGAGATTGATAGGAACGCGTATGGGCGACAGAACGAATCTTCTGAACGAAAAATTGAAACTGAGTTTGGATCCATGAATGTGATATTTATACGTGCTCCGAAAATACGGAAGATAGGAAAGAAGCTCAACATGCTTGCAAAAGATGGTCGCGAAATAATTGCGTGTGAGGAGCGGAAAGATGGTAGGTATTATTTGGCGACGTGTTTCCATCCGGAATACACATCCACGCTTTTTCATCAGCATTTTTTGAAACAAATACTATTGGGTGAGGGATAGGTTATTTGCCCTGACCGTAGTATTTCTTAAGGAGAGCGACATGCTCTTTGTAGGTCACTGAGCAGTGAAATTCTCCATGCTTGTCATGGAAATAGAAGAGGCATTCTGTCTTTTTCGGGTTTAATGCTGCAATGACGGCGGCAACTGAAGGGTTCGCAATAGGAGCCGGTGGTAGCCCCGGATTCAAATAGGTGTTGTAGGTTGATTTTATATATTTATCGTTCGGTACTATTTTTGGCCACCATACATCGTTCTTTCCTTTATTTGCTGTACTTTTGGCATACTGGAGTGTTGCATCTATCTGAAGGTTCATGTCATTCCAAATGCGGTTCCAGATGATGCCGGAGATTATCCGCATCTCTCCAGGGTCGCTCGTTTCGCGCTCCAGAAGTGACGCTATCGTTAGTGCTTCATTCAAGGGGACTACTGCTTCGGTCGAGGTGCTGTAACGGGCAAGTACGGTATCGTAGAATCTCTCATTCAGAGCGCGTTCTATCGCATCAAAATCTTTCTCGTCATTCACGACATATGTCCCTGGTGCAAACGTTCCCTCGTTCAAGGCTGGCGCTGTTTTCTTTGTCTGAGCTAGAAATTGCGCTCTTTCTTCCTGACTCCATCCAAGAGTTTTTGCAAACGCTCGGGCCACTTCTTCTTGTCTGTATCCAGGGTAGACGGTGACAAAGCGCACTCCTACTGCTCCCAGTAATTCGTAGCCAGGTATAGAGGAAATGATGCTGGCGATTTGCCCAAAAATACCTTTGGCTTGGATGGAAGCAGCACTTATTGAAGAACCCTCACCTGAAATAAGAGCTTCAGCTTCGGGGTTTTCAGTAATTGATTTAAGTTCAGGGTTAACACTTACCGGAAAAGGTTTGACGAATTTTTCACCGTTCTCATGCTGTATTTGAAAAGAAAGGAGTGATGGGAAAGCAAAAACCACAATGCCAAGCACTACTGCCACCGCAATTGCCCACAGATGAAGAGATTTATTGTTTCGCGCTCTTCTCTTCACCTGGCTTTTGGGCGGCAAAGGTCTCAGGGGTGAGGAGCCTGGCATATGTCTTAAAGTATACCGTTAATCAGTTTCGAAAAGCTCGCTCAGTGATTCACCTTTATTTATGCGATTGATTGCTTTCCCGAATATTTCAGCCACTGAAATAACTTCTATTTTGGGCGATAGGGTTTTGGTTGGAAGAATCGTGTCGGTAATAAATACTTTCTTTACTGAAGACCTATCAATGGTAGCAATAGCATCGCCCGAGAGAACTCCATGCGTTGCAGCAGCATAAATTTCTTTGGCACCGTTTTCTTGAAGGAGTGCAGCTGCTTTTTCTAGCGTTCCGCAGGTATCGAGCATATCGTCAATAATGAGAGCAATTTTGCCTTTTACATCTCCGACCAGCTTCATCGCAGTCACTTGGTTTGGAATTTCTCGCTGCTTGTGGATGATTGCCAAGTCAACGTTGCGGGTAAGACGCTTCGCGTATGACTGTGCACGGCTTACACCACCCACGTCTGGAGAAACAACGACGAGCTCATCTTTTGCAAGAACATCCTTGAAGAATGACTTGAAGAATGAAATAAAGACGGGTCTCGCGTAGAGATAATCCACGTTCGTCTCACGGAAAAAGCCACCGATGGAATCTGTATGAAGATCCATCGCCAAAATCTTGTCAGTGCCTAAGGTCTCAAGAATCATCGCAAAAACTCGTGCCGAGATTGGTTCGCGGGGTTTTGCTTTACGCTCTTGTCTTGCATAGCCGTAATAGGGGAGTACGGCAGTAATTTCGCGGGCGGATGCTCCGCGCGCTGCTTCTACCGCGAGGAATAGTTGAGTCCAATTTTCTGCTGGCGGGTTTGTGGATTGAATAAGGAATATGTCCTTACCGCGCAAGTTCTCCATAAATTGCACATGTTGCTCTCCATCTGAAAACGTCTTCAGTTTTACTTTACCGAGCGAGATGCCAAGGTTGGATGCAATCTTCTCCGCGAGGGTGTCGTTCGAACCGAGACTGAATACGGCGTAATCCATTAGTGCGGAGTATATCAAGAACCGCATCAAATGTGTAACATTTTACTCATAGAGCAGGTTCATTCTCTAGCCATTACGCGACTGCCGACTCTGCCTTATACTGCAGCATAGACATATCAACCATGATTACCGTAACTCAATTGAAAAAGGCTTCGTCTGAAAATATCAGAGAACTTGAAGCACTTGCGGGCGCTTTGCACGAGGATGAAAGAAAGTCTTCACAAGGCGAGGTAGATGCGCTCATTGAAAATCCGCAGGCGATTCTTATCGTAGCGAAAGATGGTGAACGCATTATCGGCATGGGCGCCCTGTATCTCAATCAGAAGATTGGGAAGCTAGCGTCATATATTGAAGACGTCATTGTTGATGATGCATATCGCGGACAGGGATTGGGTGTCAGAATTGTCCACGCGCTTATTGATGGGGCGCGTGAAAAAGGTGCACTATCCATCTCACTTACGTCGCGACCAGAGAGAGTCGCTGCGCATGCACTCTACGAAAAATTTGGTTTTAAGAAACGGGAGACGAACGTTTTCAGACTCATTCTTTAGCTGAACGTATATGTCACGCGTAAAAATAACGGAGTATCGTGCTAAACGACTCATACTGGGCGACTCTTACGCTGGCATCTCCATTAGGAATGGCAAGACAACGCTGTTGCCCAAAGCAGGCAGGTTTGTGGCGAAAGTGGATCAGGGGGTCAAGAAACGCTTCAAGCAAGGGCTCATTGCCGTCGATATATCTTCGAGTGCAATTTCAAAAGCTATCACCCCTTGGAAGAAGAAAGGATTCACCAATTTCCTTGCAGAGCCATATTTCCCACACGAAGAGTCAGAGGAGCAGTATCTTGCTCTGGAGCGCGTTCGCGGCGGATTGCGTATGCTTCATGCACGCTCGGGAGGTGTCGATATTGAAGCGCATCCTGAAGAGGTAGAAGAGTTTCTGATTCACTCTGAAGAGGACGTGAGAGACGTAGCAAAAAAGACTGGGTTGCCGAGCGCGTTTTTAGAGAATCTCGTAAAGGTTTTTCAGAACAATTTTTTTGCTTTTGTTGAGATAAATCCGTTCGTCGTTCGAAACGGTGTTGTACATCTTCTGGATGCAGCTGTTTTGGTGGATAGTGCTGGAATTTTTTTCATCCACGACGCGTGGAATGAAGATGATATTGTTGAAGCAAAAACAAAACATGTTACTGAAGAGAGAGTGCAGGTTCTCCAGAAGACGACTCCTGCCTCGTTGAAGCTCTCTGTGCTTCACCCTCAAGGTAGCTTGTTCTTTCTTCTTTCTGGAGGCGGAGGGAGTATCGTTATTGCTGACGAAGCTGAGTTGCGCGGAGTAGGGGATCGTATCGGAAATTATGGAGAATACAGCGGCGGTCCTACTCGGGAGGAGACGCACCTCTATACGCGTGAAGTATTGAAACTCCTCCTTGCCTCCTCAGCAAAAAAGAAAGCATTGATTATCGCAGGGGGCATTGCAAACTTTACTGACATCAAAGCAACATTTGCCGGCGTCATAGACGCGCTCAGGGAGAACTCCACGAAACTTCGTGCCGCGGGCGTGAAAGTATTTGTACGACGCGGAGGTCCCAACGAATCTTCCGGTCTTCAGCATTTGGAAACCTATCTGAAACAGGAAAAATTATTTGGCTCCGTTCATGGATCCGATGCCGTTATTACGAGTGCCGTTGATGAAGCAATAGATTTTGTGCAGTCATGATACATATATTGAACAAAGTTTGGCAAGGAATGACGGGTACACTCGTTATCGGTAACCATCCGAGCATTATTCAGTCGGTGCTTGATTTTGATTTTCTGGCTGGCAAAAAACAGCCCTCTATCCTTGGTATAGTTGCAGGCAATAGGAAAGCGGAAAAATATTTCTTCGGCACCTCAGAAATATTACTTCCTTGTTACAAGAATATTGCTTCCGTTCCTGATGCTCCCAAGGAGGAAATTCATTGGATGCTCAATTTACAATCCGGTCGTCGCGCATTTGAATCAACCGTCTCATTTTTCAATACTTTTCCTAAAGCCTTAGGAGGGCATATTTTTGCCGAAAACGTGCCGGAAGCGCATGCGACAGAACTTATCAAGCGCTACGGCGGTACGTATTTTATCGTAGGCCCCTCTGGTGTAGGCTTTTTGGCACCGGGCGCTTTGAAATTGGGAGCTATCGGTGGCATTGATGCGCTGCAAATTAAATCAGGGTTCCTGACGACTCGCGGGAATATTGCAATAGGCTCTACCTCAGGTGGTATGACGAATGAGCTCATACACGCGGTTGCTGCGGCTGGCAAGCGAATGTCGTTTGCGGTATCTATCGGTGGTGATAGGTTTCCCATCACCTCTCTCACAGAAATATTTGCTTTGGCAGAAGCTGATCCGAAGACCGAAGGGTTCGTGTACTTCGGGGAGCTGGGCGGCAATGACGAATACGAAATCATCGACCTGATAGAGAAAAAACTTTTTACCAAGCCCTTGGTTGCGTATATCGCGGGAATCATTGATGAAGCATTTGACGAGCATGTGCAGTTCGGGCACGCGAAAGCACTGGTGCAGAGGAATGACGAGAGTGCCCGCGCCAAGCGTGATGCTCTGAGGCGAGCGGGGGTTATTGCCCCTGATACGTTTCCCGAATTCTTGGAAGCGCTTCGAGAACTTCCCGAGGGGTCATATACTGAAGGACACATGGACAGCGATTCGCTCATGGCTCGGCAGAAGAGCATACTTTCCACGAGAACCGTTCTTAATCTTGAAGAAGGACGAACGTTCGTAAAAGGTAAAAAACTAATAGCCCAAAAGGGGAGCCCATTCATAGAGTCGACCCTCGCTGCGCTTCTTGGAAAACCTGCTCGCTCGTCAGTTACTGTCGCTTTCACCGAAGCGGTTTTTGAGATGCTGATAGACCACGGTGGCAATGTTTCAGGAGCAGTGAATACCATGGTGACCGCACGAGCAGGAAAGGATCTCGTGTCTTCGCTCGCCTCTGGCATTCTCACCGTAGGACCGCGTTTTGGAGGAGCTATCAATGCTGCTGCACACGTATGGACTGCTGGCGTAGCATCGAAGAAAGTTGTTTCAAAATTTATAGAAGAAAAGGCGAAAGCCGGTGAGTTGATTCCAGGCATTGGGCATAGGAAATATCGGGTAGGATTGCCAGACCCTCGCGTGCACGCACTTACTGAATTTGCAACGGTTTTGAAAAAGCATCCGCACTATGATTTTGCACTTGCGGTAGAAAAAGCGACCACGGCAAAAAACGGAAAGCTTATCCTTAACATTGACGGTGCGATCGCTGCGCTGCTTCTCGATATCTTGAGCGAGTGTGAAGGCTTCGACGCGCGAGAACTTGGTGAGCTTGCGGATGCTGAATTTTTCAATGCATTTTTTGTCATTCCTCGATCTGTTGGTTTCATCGCTCATTTCATGGAACAGAAACGCAATGACGAAGGGCTATTCCGCCTGCCAGATGAGTTGTTGTTTGTGAGAGAAAATTCAGTGCAGACAAAAAAGCCCACTAAAAAGAAAAAGTAAAAACTGTACTACATTTAACTATTTCGCAGTAGCGGGGGAGGCGTAGCTTTCGTACTTATCGGTTTCTTGTAGTAGCAATTCAAAATCTGGATCATTAGCGTCTTCAGGGTGTTCGTTTAGCTGGCGAGCCATCCATTCACGTCTTTGATCCACAATCTTTCGCATAGTGTCACCAAAAACATTACGAGCAAAGTTTGTGATGTTACCAGTCTCTATTTGATTCATTACGGAAAATGGTATTACCCAATCAAGAATTCGTCAACGTTGTGTATCGTAGAAATTTGTCGGGCTGCCGGGAATCGAACCCGGTCTACATGCACCCCATGCATGTGTACTACCGGTATACTACAGCCCGATTTTCTTGATATTTTTGGTCGGGGCGCCGAGAATCGAACTCGGTCTATACGAACCCGAATCGTATGTACTACCGGTATACTACGCCCCGCGACAAGGAAGAGAATAGCATGCTCACATGTGTTCTTTCCGAGGAGCGGGGGCGAAAGCTTTTGCTTACGCCCCGACTCAGAATAGAAACAATGGACTTGTGGGCGATACAGGGCTCGAACCTGTGACCTCTCCCGTGTGAAGGGAACGCTCTACCAACTGAGCTAACCGCCCGCGAAATAGGATAATACCTGCAAACCCTAGCACGGGCAATTAAACGAAACGCATTCATTAATTTGTATAGAAAGTATTGGAAATAGAAAAGAAAATAGAGTACAGTTTCTTGCACCAGGGCCCTTAGCTCAGCTGGTAGAGCGCGTCATTCGCATTGACGAGGTCAGCGGTTCGACTCCGCTAGGGTCCACCACCATAGAAATACGGAACGCGGGTCTATATTTCTATGGTGGTGAGATGGCAGGCTGCGGAGTCGAACCGCGGGTCGCAGGCGTCGAAGAGACGCCGAAGATTTCGAGCGTAAGACACCTTGTCTCCCTTTGAGGGTCAAACGCGAGAGGCGACTCCGCTAGGGTCCACAGAAACAAGAAGCTCGTTTGCGAGCGACTATATTGCGTAGGCTCCCGATTTGTCCAAGCTCCCTGTTTGCTCAAGAGCTTTGCGATTGATTTGCAAACAGCAGTGCAGGGAGGCTCTGAGCCGAGTCGTGAACGAAGTGATTGGAAACAAATCGCAGTCCCCTTGGGGGAATGTCGGGATTCCTATCCCGACGCCACAAAATAAGGATCGACACGACTCCACAAATTTATTAATTTTTTAAAGTTATATTTATGCTTAAGGAATTCAAACAATTTTTGCTCCGAGGAAATGTAGTCGATCTTGCAGTCGGTGTCGTTATCGGCGCCGCTTTCGGCACAATCGTTACGGCACTCGTCGCCGACATCCTTACTCCCTTTATCGCGGCAATCGCTAAAGTGCCTGATTTCGGAGGTCTTTCGTTCACTATTAACAGCAGTAAATTTATGTACGGTCATTTCATCAACACTCTTATTTCGTTCTTGCTCGTGGCAAGCTCCGTATTCTTTTTTGTCGTTAAACCTATGAATCTGCTTGTCGCCCGTTCTCACAAAAACCCTACTACCAAGAAGTGTAAGGAATGCCTTAGTGAAATACCTGTTGAAGCAAGGCGTTGCTCTTATTGCACCCAGGTTGCTTCTTGATAGCGCCACTTCTATCTAAAAAAGCAAGAAAAAGCTATACTGAGCGTTATATGATCGGAGAAGGTTCTAGTGCACAGGTTCATGATTTCGAAAGGGGTGATTCACACCCCCCTACAGCAGCAGAGCAAGCTCTGCTTGAAAAGACTGCATGGATTGAGGCTCGGAGACCGAAAATATCGAAGAGGAGTTTTAAGAAAGAATTCTCCATGATGATCGACAACCAACGTTCGGTTGATCCTAAAACAATAATAGAAGGCTATGAGGATTTAGTGTACGAAAAAGACGGAAAGTTTTATTTTCCAAATTTCATGGTCGATTTCCTTTTGACCGAATACATCCGCGTCTGGGCTCCTAGTTATAACGACTGGGCAGGACGAGGACATATAGGTAAACTCCGCAGTATCCTTGCTCTTGATGCTGAAGATCCGCGCGACTCTAAACAACAAAATGGACTAGCGTTTACGACTCCTCAACGTATGCGCGCTGAATATCGGAAGGAGCAGATAAAGCGTATGCCACCGAAGGAAGCAAAGCTAGCGCGCCAGGAAGACCTGAAAAATGACTCAAAGGATTTACCGCGCACCATAACAGAAGTCATGGCTTTGTCCGGTAGCGATGCAGACACATCTCGCGGAGAATCAATAGCACATGCTTACGTCACCAAGCTCCGGGGAAAAGGATATACGGAACGCGAGATACGCGAGAGATTGCAAAGCGAGACAGGCGCGCTTTCACGCGCGTTCGCTCTTCAACAGAATGTGTCTGAAACAGAGCAAGCATCTCTTGCAAAGAAAATGGGACGAGTGAATCAAGTGTTTGAGAGCGCGATAACGGAAACTGCGTAATCGGCTTCAAAGTTAGGATAATTTTTCTCCTGGGAGCGTAGCTTTCATGAGCGCATTCTGGCAAAATGTGCTTACGAATTTGCTCCTGTAAGCACCTTGCTTCGCAAAGCTTTCATGAGCTCTTTCGAAAAGAATGATTGCCTTACGGCGTCATTCTCTTTCTCATTCGCTCCTGTCGTTCAATGGATAGGATGCCTCCCTCCGAAGGAGGCGATGTAGGTTCGATTCCTGCCAGGAGCACTAGAACAGAAAATGCCGGGTACCTCTGGCATTTTCTGTTCTTTACGCGCCGCGCGTAGAATCGAACCGCGGGCTCCCGATTTCTTAGGTTGTAATCAACTCCTTGAAATCGCAGTGCACTAAATTTATTGTTGCCCGCAGCCGCCGAAGAGGGGGCGAAGATTTTGAGCTCAACAGAGCGAGAGGCGATTCCTGTCAGGAGCACACTTCGACTCGATGACTCGCTCAGCGTAAACACTTGACTACTTGTTCCTCAGGCTTTTTTTAGAAAATCAATGCGTAGCGGATTCACGCCTGGGTAAGCTTGTTGCAGTTTCGTATACTCATCAAGACTTTCCAATTTGAATGCTTTGATATCGACATCAGTAGCATCGCCAGGTCCTAGCCATACTGAATCCGGCGTTCCATTTGCATGTCGTTCTATATGAAATATTCGATATACCGTGCCGGGTACAAAGTCAGAAGAAACAGCGGCAAGATCTTCCACAGAAAGATCTTCTCGTAATGTCACGTTCGCTCCTTTTCGAAGCAGAAGATGTTCAAGTTTTCGACGCCCTCTTTCGACCATTACCTTTACATTCTATATCGCCCGATTTTTCTATTACCTCCGCCTTGTTGATATACTGCTTTGATGAAAGACAGAAGTTACAGAAAACCCCTCTTACCGGAGAACGCCAAACGTGTTTTTGAAGGTCAGATATTCGATATATACCACTGGGAGCAAGAGCTCTATGACGGCACCCGAGCGACATTTGAGAAAGGTTCACGCCCGGACACCGCGGTAGTTTTTCCAATTACGGAAGATGGGCGGATACTTATCATTGAGGATTCTCAACCACATCGAGAGACTGTACTTACTGCCGTGAGTGGAAGAATTGAGGAAGGGGAGACACCTGAGGAGGGAGCAAAACGGGAGCTCTTGGAGGAAACTGGCTACGAAGCTGCCATTTTTGAACCTTTTTATACAATCACACCCGTCGAGAAATTGGATTGGATGAACTACATTTTTATAGCGAAAGGATGTAGAAAAGTGAGCGATGCGAAACTAGATGCCGGGGAAAGGATAGTTGTACAATCGGTTACGTTTGATGAACTTATCGATCTAGCATCGATAGGGAAGTTGCGCGGAAAAGATTTTTCAATCCTTGCACTTCAAGCAAAGC
>CAYNOO010000003.1:0-20482 GCA_964398865.1 uncultured Candidatus Saccharibacteria bacterium
GGCACCACCACGAGTCTCTTTGCAGACAACAGTCGTGGCTTCTTAGGCATCGGCACTTCAACACCATGGGCACAGCTTTCTTTGAACCCCAATGCACTTGGCTCCGGTGTTCCAGAGTTTGTCATTGGCTCGACAACTGCGACGCATTTCGTGGTCACGGGAGCAGGGCATGTCGGCGTTGGCACGACGTCACCAGTCCAGATGCTTGATGTTGCAGGCATCATCGGTGTTCATAACTATCAAGCAATTTATATCCCCTCAGACCAAGTAAACTTCCAAGGCTCTATCTTCTATGGCACCGGTGGCGCAAGTCTTTCCCACACCACAGGTAACGAAGGAAAGTTCAATGCGGGAGTCGGATTGGGCGCACTCCGTAATATTACTACCGGCACGAGTAACCAAGCCCTCGGCTACAACGCGCTTGAAGACCTCACGACAGCCTCGTTTAACGTAGCCATGGGCAACAACGCACTGTTCCAGCTTGTAAGTGGTGACGGCAACACTGGTGTCGGCGATGCAGCACTCGGCAACGGCACCACTACCGGACAAAGCGTCGGCATCGGTCGAGACGCCGGACTGAACGCAAATGGGATAGAGAGCGTCTATATCGGATATCAAGCAGGGCGTGCTGTCACCGGGAGTAACTTAAGTACGAACACTATCATCGGCTTTCAGGCTGGAAATGTGATCTCAGCTGGAGCAAACAGGAACATCTTCCTTGGCTACAAGGCGGGTAACAACACCACATCAGGCGCAAACAATCTCATTATCGGCTATGACATAGATAACCCGACTGCGACTGGTAATAACCAACTTAGTATCGGCAATATCATCTTTGGTACGGGAATAGACGCAACGGGTACAACAGTTGATACGAATGCCCGAATCGGTATTGGCACTTCAACACCATGGGCACAGCTTGCGCTGAATCCGGACGCGCTTGGCTCGGGGATTCCAGAGTTTGTGATTGGCTCCTCAACAGCAACGCGTCTCATTGTGACAGGGGCTGGCAAGGTGGGCATCGGCACCACCTCGCCATACGCCAACCTCTCGGTGAATACCACCGCAGGACTCGACTCATTCGCTGTCGGCTCTTCCACTGGCACGTATTTGAAAGTCACGTCACTTGGTACCACTACTGCACTTCGCTTCGATGTCTCTGGCACAGCAACATCATCATTCGGTGCCGGCATCAATCTTGCAACGGGATGCTTTGCGATTAACAACAATTGTCTCTCGCTCTCAACCATCTCCGGCATCCTCCCTGTCACCTCAGGCGGCACCGGCTGGGGCAATCTCCAAGCAGGAGGACTCTTGTACGGCAATGGCACTGGTGCTGTTGCAACAACCACACAAGGCATTGGCGGTCAGATACTCTCATGGCTCGACGGCATTCCTAAGTGGACCGCCACGACCACCTTCTCATCAGGGCTCGCATACTCTGCCGGCAACGTCACCAACACCGGTCTTCTCTCACTTGCACAGACATACGGCACCCCACAAACAGGGGCGATTACGTTTGCGACCTCATCAACCGCATTCAACGGTCTCACTGCTAATCTCAACATCACCAACACTGGGGGTGCATTCACGTTCGCGCCAACCCTTTCTGGCACCTTAGGCGTTGGAGGAGGCGGCACCGGACTCTCTACGATTGCGTCAAGCTCACTCATCATTGGTGCGCCAGGAAACACTTTCATTGCATATGCCACCTCGTCACTCGGCATCGGTCTTGCGGACACTACCGGCGTTCTTCCAATTCTCCGTGGCGGTACTGCAACGACAACCTTCTATAACGGCGGCATTACGTTCTACAACTCCGGTCTCGGCACACTCTCGCAAGCGGGAGATGGAAAAGGATTGTTCTGGGATGAGACGAATAAGAGGTTGGGAGTGGGGACGAGTACGCCATATGCTTCGCTGTCAGTCGAAGGAAGCTCGGCACTCGGCAACTCTGCGCTCGCGGGGTACTTCACGGCAACATCCACATCAGCAACCTCAACTTTTGCGGGAGGGTTAGCACTGGAGACATCGGGGTTCGTCTATGATTGGAATACAAACAACATCGGCATCGGCACAGCTGCACCTACTGCACGCTTGCATGTTACGGGAACATATACCACCGGAAACAGTGCGTACATTGCTTCGCAAGGCACATTAGTATCCACTGCCGCTACCCAATATGCCTTTCTCAATAATGTAAACTTCACGCTCAATCAAGACACATCAACAGTGTATGGACAGTATGTGAACCCGGCAGTGGGAGGGTCGGGGTCGGTCGCTAACCTTTACGGCATCCGCATCATCAATGAGACCGTTGCTGGCTATACCGGTACGGTCGCTCAGTCAGTCGGACTCTTATTGTCCGCTCCCGTAATCGCCGCAAGTACAAATCCGATTACTACCTACTATGGCATTTTCGGTACTGGCGTCTCGAACGGCAATGGTACGACAACTGGCACTATTACGAATTATGGCGCCCGCTTTACCGCTAACACTGCCGCAGCAGGTTCTGGCGCAACGATCACCAACTACGGCTTGTACATCCAGCCGGGAACAGGGTCGGGTGATGGCACGACGAACAATTATGGTCTGCGTATCGTGGGCGCGGGAGGCTCTGGCGGCGCCGGCACTACCGTGAACTGGTCGCTATATAACGATTCGACCGAGCAGTCGTACTTCGCCGCCCCTATCTCGCTTGGTGATGCGACCGTCAACTCGACGTACGCTCGCCCGAGCGCGCTCTGGATCGCGACGACGTCGGTGGCGACGACGACGTCCGCTCAGGCATTCCGTTCTGCTCGTGCCCAACTATTTGCAAATAACCTACTCGGCGGCATTGATTTCTGGTCTGACGATTCAAACCTCACTACTCCAGGTATAAAAACTGCCGCGATTCAAGCTATCGCTAATACAACACATACCGCTTCAGCGCTCGGCACTGATTTACTCTTCTATACGACGAATGTTCTTGACTATGCGGAGCGAATGAGAATCACTGGCGATGGCAAAGTAGGCATCGGCACGACAACCCCGCTTGCCGGACTTGTCGTCAACGGAGGCTCGGTGCTCACTTCTGCAACGAACCCTAACGCAGCTGCAGCAGTATTTGGTTCACCTGGTTCAGGGTCAACGATTTCTCTCGGTTCATACACGGGAGGGTACGGCGCTATACAAGGCGGAGCCTTCAGTAGCAGTGCCGCTTCGTATGTCCTAATCAATCCAGTCGGTGGATTAACTGGCATAGGTGTCGCGACAAGTCTCGGCTCACCCGCCAACACACTATCTATTTCAGGTAAGACATCCATAGGAAGCGGTTATTGGGCGCTTTCTGCTCCAACAAACGGACTTATCGTTGAGGGAAGTACCGGCATCGGCACCTCTTCGCCCCTTGCACGCCTCGACGTTGCAGGAGCCAACAACGCTACTGTTCCTCTCTTCCAACTCTCGAGTGTTGCATCATTTGCCACGACAACACGACTTATCGTCACCAATGGAGGCAACGTCGGCATCGGCACCACCTCGCCATACGCTAACCTTTCCGTATCCACCACCGCAGGACTCGACTCATTCGCTGTCGGCTCTTCCACTGGCACATATTTGAAAGTCACGTCACTTGGTACCACTACTGCACTTCGCTTCGATGTCTCCGGTACCGCAACCTCTTCATTCGGTGCCGGTATCAATCTTGCAACGGGATGCTTTGCGATTAACAATACATGTGTTGGCGGAAGCTCATTCAGCAACACGATTGCAAACGGTGGTACTGGCACCACCACCTTCTACAACGGTGGCGCAGTATTTTATAACTCAACTTTAGGCTCGCTCTCCCAAGCAGGCGACGGTAAAGGTTTCTTCTGGGATGAGACGAATAAAAGACTTGGACTTGGCACCAGCACACCGTGGGGGCAGCTGTCGATCAATCCGAATGCATTGGGTTCAGGCATTCCTGAATTTGTCATCGGTTCATCAACCGCAACGCATTTGGTTGTGGATGGGGCAGGGAACGTTGGCATCGCTTCCACAACTCCATATGCAAAACTTTCCGTGAAAGGCGGCGGTTCAACGACGGGAGTAAACTTCCAAACAACAAACTCTTCAGACCTGCCACTCCTCACGATTCTCGACAGCGGTAAAGTTGGCGTTGGAAGCAGTACGCCGACAAGCAAGTTTTCGATTGGTTATAGTGGTGGTGGCATAACGAGGTCGTTTGATGTGTATGACACTTCAAACTCTCCCAATGCCAATGTCGGACTCTTCTATCGCCCGAACAATGTTGCAACTCCCACAATAACGAACGCACTCCTTCGCCTCGTCGATCACTCGAGCAATTACCCGCTTTCAATTGAAGATACGAGCGGCAATTCTCTTTTTGCCGTGAAAGGAAATGGCAACCTCGGCATCGCAAGCACCAGCCCATTTGCAAAACTCTCCATCGCTCTTAGCACTTCAGGCACTGGTATCGCAGTTGATGCTGCCTCCGGATACACTGGAAACTTCCTCGACTTCAAGCTCGCCTCCACTTCTGTCCTCACAGTGAATCAGGCGGGCGCACTCACTTCCACCGCCTCAAGCCCGTCCACCTTCCCATACGCCTCCACCACCGCACTCACTGTTTCAGGCAACACCTTCCTCACCGGACTCACGGGTCCGAATGGTCTTGCGATAGACGCAAACGGACAAGTATATGCCGCTGCAACTTCAACTCTCTCTACTATTTCCGGCATCCTCCCTGTCACCTCAGGCGGCACCGGACTCTCATCAATCGCCTCAAGCTCACTCATCATTGGTGCGCCAGGAAACACTTTCATTGCATATGCCACATCATCCTTAGGTATCGCCCTCTCTGACACCACCGGAACTCTCGCTATCAATAGAGGTGGCACCGCCACCACCACCTTCTATAACGGCGGTGTCACGTTCTTTAACTCGACACTCGGCACCTTGTCACAGTTTGGCACCACCACGAGTCTCTTTGCAGACAACAGTCGTGGCTTCTTAGGCATCGGCACTTCAACACCATGGGCACAGCTTTCTTTGAACCCCAATGCACTTGGCTCCGGTGTTCCAGAGTTTGTCATTGGCTCGACAACTGCGACGCATTTCGTGGTTGATGGAGGGGGCAATGTTGGAGTAGGAACCGCTGCACCACTTTCAAAACTTGATGTGAACGGGGGAGTTGCGGTAGGTACCTACGCTGGTTCAACCGCTGCACCAGCAAACGGATTAATTGTGAGCGGAAATGTTGGCATTGGTACAAGCAACGCTCTCGATGCTTTGACGGTGCTCATTCCTACCGTCACGGTTGAAGCTGCAAGTTTTGGAAAAACACAGACTACGAACGACACGGGTCTCCTCCTGGCTCTTTCGGGAGGAGCAGATGGCGACATAGTGCGCGGATACCTAGGATTCGCGCACACTGGAGCTGGCGCTGACACAACATTCACTGGAGAAATCGCTGACGCTCTGCACCTCCGTTCAGAAGGAGCATTTCAACTTGGCACTGGTGGAAACAATATTCGTCTTACTGTTTTGAGTACCGGCAACGTCGGCATTGGCACCACTACTCCTGTCGCGCGGCTATCCGTCCAGGGTAATGGTTACATTTCGGGAGGTCTCTTTGTGGGAGGCAGTGTTACCTCGACTTCTTCCGCGCCTTCCACCTTCCCGTACGCCTCAACGACCGCACTCACTGTCTCTGGTGTCGGCGGTCTTCAATTAGATGCTGGACTCAACGGTCCGCTTCAAGCGAATGCAGGTCTCGTTTCAGCCACTACATCTATTGGCATCTTCTATGGCGGCACCGCAACCACCACTTTCTATAACGGAGGAATCACGTTCTACAACTCCGGTCTCGGCACCCTCTCACAGGCAGGCGATGGAAAAGGATTGTTCTGGGATGAGACGAATAAAAACTTGGGGTTAGGAACGACGAGTCCGTGGGCGCAGCTCTCAGTCAACCCTGATGGCATCGCCGGTCCTTCGTTTGCAATCGGTTCGTCATCTGCCTCGCAGTTCGTGGTGACGAAAGATGGCAGGGTAGGAATTGGCACTAGCTCTCCGATGAGTCTTCTTACTTTGGAATCATTAACCAGCGCTGTCCTTCTCCGTGTTTCAAACGGAACCGTTATGGGGCACTTCGGCATGCATGTCATTGGCGATACGACTTTGGATATAGGAACCATAACGAATCACGACGTGTCGCTTGAAACTAACAATCTGACACGATTGACCGTAGCAGCTGCCGGCAACATCGGCATCGGCACCACGTCGCCTATGTCTCAGCTTACTGTCGTAGGATCGTCCGTTGCCGGACGAATTACACTTTCGAATTCAGACACGACCGTCGTCCAGGATGACGTATTAGGCACTTTGGATTTCTATTCAAGCGATGCATCGACCGCAGCAGCAGGAGTTGTAGCGGGCATTTCCGCGATTGCTGAGGGATTGCATGGTACTTCCAATCACCACACCGGTCTCGCGTTCTACACTTCTGATCTCGTTTCTGAGTATGGTCTTGAACGCTTGCGATTGGATCATCAAGGGAATCTCGGTGTTGGAACCACCAGCCCCTTTGCCAAGCTCTCGGTTGCGCTCGGCACTTCAGGTACTGGTATCGGAGTTGACGCACTTTCTGGATACTCAGGTAATCTTCTTGATTTGAAGGTTGCCTCAACAACCGTCTTTTCAATCAATCAAGTTGGTGCGTTAACATCCACTGCTGCTTCAGCTTCAACCTTGCCATACGCATCTTCTACCTCAATGTCTGCTACCGGCTCTATATTTGCAGCGGCAACTACAGGAACACTGTCCGTCGGAAGCTCTACCCCTTGGGCAACGCTCGCGGTGAATCCTATAGCCGGCGTTGCATCAAACGCGTTTGCAGTTGGCTCTTCGACCGCAACCCGATTTCTCATCACTAACAGTGGTCTCACTGGCATCGCCACAACATCACCATGGGGATTGCTTTCCGTGAATCCGAACGCGCTCGGTTCTGGAATACCGGAGTTCGTGGTTGGCTCTACCACTTCCACACACCTTATTGTTGATGGAGCTGGGAACGTAGGAATTGGCGTGACTGTTCCGACTGTGAGACTTCAGGTTATTCGCGATTCTGGTGTCTTCACTGGTACTGTTACGAGCGACTTGATTGCGGATTTTGCGGACAATGGCGACGCTGGTATCGCTATTACCTCCGGTGCGTCAAGCGTATCGCGCATCTATTTGGGCGGTGATGGCGCTTCTTCATATAACAACGGACGCATTACCTACAATGCTTCGACGAACGCAATGGGTTTTGAAACCTCTGATGCAGAAAAGCTTACTATCCTTTCCGGTGGCAATGTTGGCGTCGGTACCACCACTCCGCAATTTACATTAACTCCATTCTCACTTACATCGTCTCAGTTTTCACTTTCTGCTGGTGCCGGAGTTGCGCAATGGGCCTTCAGGAATGCAGGAGGAAACTTCTATCTCGCTACCACCACGGTAGTGGGTACCGCGACTTCAACGCTTGCGCACTTTACTATTCTCGGCGCTTCGGGTCTCACCGGCATCGCCACAACATCACCATGGGGATTGCTTTCCGTGAATCCGAAGGCTATTGGCTCTGGTGTTCCTGAGTTCGTCGTGGGCTCCACTACCGCAACGCACCTTCTAGTGACCGGAGCAGGAAACTTAGGCGTAGGCACCACGAGTCCTTGGGCAACACTCGCGGTGAATCCAATCGCAGGAGCCGCATCAAATGCGTTTGCTGTGGGCTCCTCTACTGCGACTAGATTTGTCATAAATAATTCTGGTTCTGTCGGCATCGGTACGACGTCACCGGCATTCTTGTTCTCTGTCTCTGGAGGAAAGGTTGCGTTCAAAAGCACTGCTTCCACGACGAGCGCGTTTGCCGTCGAGAATAGTTATGGTGCGAACGTCCTTCAAGTCGATACGCAAGATACCGACAATAACATCTTTTCTGTCGCGACATCCTCAGGCGTGAGCTACTTTGACATCACAAGACTTGGCAATGTTGGCATCGGCTCCACGTCACCTGCAAGCACCTTGACTGTCACCGGTTCCGCCTGTTTCTCGGGAGGTGTGGGCTCTACGGTTGCTTGTGGTACGACTGCAGGCAGCATTTACTATCGTGCTGCTTCTATTAACACATACGACCTTGCAGAAAATTATCCGACTTCTGACACCTCTATTAATGCTGGCACTATCGCGTCTCTTGATCTTACTCACGGCACAACGATAACGACTGCAACTCCAGGCTCCATTCCGCTTGGCATTGTCTCGACCGATCCAGGTCTCTTGCTCGGAGGTTCTGACGCGACTGCGGCTGTGGGGAGTGCTCGTCCTATCGCGCTTTCCGGACGTGTACCAGTGAAAGTTTCAATCGTAAACGGTTCAATCGCGATAGGTGACAGACTGATGCTCTCGACGACGACACCGGGCGTTGCCGTGAAAGCGATTCATAGCGGTCAGACAATTGGTATCGCACTTGCTGCGTATGCCTCGTCTACCATTGGCTCTGTAGAAACCTTCGTGTCGTCGCAATACTGGTTTGCACCGAATGACTTAGCAATTGACTCGACGACAGGCACTGTCGGTATTGGTACCACGACGCCATTAAATGATGAAAATTCCAATTATCGTCTTTCTGTCGGCGGAGATATTTTGGCGACAGGATTTGTGAATCTCTCGGAAGGTGATTCCAAAGAAGACATACAGCACATTGATTCAGCAACTGCAGCAACTTTCTTGGATGCGGTACGTGGAATGATGGTCGCTGAATATCACTACAAGAACGAACCGGCAAGCGCGGGGAGAGTCGGTTTGATTGCAGAAGAGGCTCCACAAATCGTTCGCTCTACAAAAGGGAATGGTATCGACCTCTACAAGTTATTGTCGGTTGCAATAGGAGGTATGCAAAGTTTAGCTGACAAGTTTGACGAGCTTGTCGCCACCGTTACTTCACTCACCTCTCGTGTTGCAGCACTTGAGAGCGGGGTAGGAGGCAGTGTCTCGGGAGCAGTTGGAAATATTACAAGTGCACTTCAATCCGCGCTCACAAGCCAGAGTGTGAGTATCGCAAATGGCACAGTAACGGCGAATGTTCTTGCTGCGCATCAGTTTGTTGCAACACCGGGAACGGGTGGGGAAGCGGCAGCGGGAACGGTGACTATCCCTGCGGGGCAAACGAGCGTGCTCGTGCAGAATATTCTCGTCGCTGAGCATTCAAAAGTGTTTGTCACTTTCAATTCAAATCCCGGAAACGGTTGGTACGTAAGCGATAAGACGGATGGAGGTTTCAGTGTTTCCCTGAACGCACCGTTAGCGAGCGATGCCTCGTTTGATTACCTCATCGTAGACGTTGCCACGTCCACGCCAAATTTTGGAGCACCAACCTCTGGAGGAACGCCACCGCCTCCGGGCGATTCCCAGGCTCCCGTCATCAGCATTAACGGCAATAGTCCGGCAACTATCCACGTTGGCGATTCATATGCCGATCTTGGGGCATCGGTAACAGACAATGTTGATCACAATCTTGGCGTTACCACCCTTCTCGATGGCAATGAGGTGATTACGATTAGTATCGACACGAGTATCCCCGGTAACCACACGGTGACGTATAGGGCGACGGATGCAGCAGGGAATACCGCTAGTGTCGATCGCACGATTATCATAGAGCCGCTCACACCACCTGCGCCTGAAGCTCCTCAAGAGTAAGCCTCAGAAATGAACGGATGATAAAATGATCAAAATGAAAAAATATTATCTCATTGCTTTCGTGCTCGGCGCTCTCATGGTGGGTGGAGTGTGGTATTGGAGCGTGAATTTTTCAGGCATCATCGTCGACTCAAAAGACACGAGCGGTAACATATTTCAAATAGCGAGTTCTACTGGCGACAATTATCTGACCGTCACTGCTGATGGGAAAGTTGGTATTGATAACCAGGCACCAACGACAGAGCTCGATATATACGGGGTGCTTCGCGTTTACGATGATAAGCCCCGTGAATGCACCACTGCGATAGAGGGCGCTATTCAGTATCGAGGAGATAATAAGCATTTTTGGGGATGTAACGGCATCTCGTGGCAGAAGCTTGATTCAGCACCATGAAAAAAAATACTTTTCGGAATCTTTTTCATGTATCTCTCGTCGGAGTGCTCGTCCTTGTATGTGTTTCATTTACGACTCCGACGCATGATGCACGAGCTGCATTATCAAAAAGGATTTTCTTGACCACAGGCACGAGCTGGACGGTGCCATCGGATTTTTCAAGTACGAACACTATCGAGACCATTGGAAGCGGCGGAGACGGTTCAGCCACCAGCGCAAACGCTGGCGGTGGCGGCGGCGCATATGCCTCCATATCGAATCTTTCGCTTACTCCTGGCGCTAGTGTGACGTATCAGATAGGCTTTAGCAGTTCTGATACCGTTTTTGACAGCACAGCAACAAGTTGCGCAGGCTCTCCTACTCCATCAGTTTGCGCTGATGGCGGTACGAACGCCACTGGCGGCGGCGCAGGAGGAACAACTGCTATTTCTATAGGTACAACTGAATTTGCAGGAGGAGCTCAAGGTGGCGGTGCCGGTGGCGGTGCCGCAGGATTAAACGGTTCTGGAGGTGCCGGTTCTGGCGGGCAAGGAGGAACGGGGGATAACGGTTTCGGGGGCGCTGGTGGTGCTCCAGCAGAATCTGACGTTGGCACTTGTCTTACCAACGGTGGTACTGGAGAGGCGGGTTCCGAATACGACCTTCTGCCACAGCATGGCTCTGGCGGTGGCGGTGGCAAGGGTCTTGCTATAGCTGGTGCAGCGAATGATTGTGCCGGAGGCGATGGGGGCACGTATGGCGGCGGCGGCGGCGGTTCGACCGCGGAAACTGTTCAGCGGTTTGGCGGTCAAGGTCTTATAGTCATCACCTTCACCTCGACCGAAGTAGGTAGCACTTCAATAGCAAAATTTAAGATTAAAGGAGGGCGGTTTCTTATCCGCGGAGGTCGTGTCCAAATCCGTTAATTATGGAGACTGATGGGGTGCATGTTAAAATTTTCTCATGAAAAAAATTCGCATAGCGATTAATGGTTTTGGCAGAATAGGGCGGGCGTTCTTCCGGCTCGCGGAAGCAAATCCTGATTTAGAAGTGGTTGCGGTCAATGATCTCGCAGAGATAAAGAATCTCGCCTATCTTCTCAAATACGATTCTGTATACCGCCGCGCACAGTTTCCCATCGAGGTCGCGGAAGGAGGACTCATTGTGAACGGCAGGAAGGTGGCTTTTTCTGCTGAGCGTGAAGTTGCGAAACTTCCTTGGGGGATGATTGGGGTGGATATCGTTATCGAAGCGACAGGTGTATTCAATGATTATGAGAAAGCCGCCGCGCATATCACAGCAGGAGCAAAGCGTGTTGTCATTACTGCGCCCGCCAAAGGAGAAGCTCCTGCAGGCATTACGAGCGCCATGGTTCTCATGGGAATCAATGATGAGAAGTTGAAGGACTGCCAAGTATCTTCGAATGCCTCCTGCACCACGAACGCTGCAAGTTCTGTCATTGCTATTCTGGACGGTGCAATCGGCATCGAGAAAGCAATTCTCTCTACGACGCACGCATACACTGCAAGCCAAGCTATCGTTGACGGCACTTCGAAAAAAGACATGAGAGAGGGAAGAGCAGCGGCGCAGAATATCATTCCATCTTCGACGGGCGCAGCAGTTGCGGTTGCAAAAGTCTACGAGTCTTTGAAAGGAAAATTTGATGGCATCTCACTTCGTGTACCTGTTCCGTCAGGTTCTATCGCCGATATAACATTCATAGCGAAGCGCTCAACCACTGTAGAGGAGGTGAATGACATATTGCGAAAAGCGGCAAAAGATCCCCACTGGGAAGGAATATTCACCGCAACCGACGAGGATATCGTCTCTTCTGACATTATCGGCGAGCCGTATGGCGCTATTGCGGATCTTTCCATGACGCGAGTTGTCGACGGCAATCTCGTCAAAGTCTTGAGTTGGTACGACAATGAGATGGGGTATGTGAATACCCTCATCCGGCATGTGACGGAGGCAGGAAAATATCTTTCATGAAGATTATTTTTGCAGCTGATCACGCAGGTTTCGCATTAAAGGAAGCACTTAAGGCTTCCGTAGCGCTTCTTGGATATGAAGTAGAAGACGTTGGTGCATTTACACTTGATCCGACGGATGATTATGTGCCATTCATCCGTGCTGCCGCTAAAGCGGTTGCTAAGGACTCCAGGAATATACGCGGCATTGTGATTGGCGGCTCTGGTCAGGGTGAGGCAATTGTTGCAAATCGCGTGAAGGGGGTGAGGTGCGCACTTTACTATGGTCCACCGCCAAGAACTCAGACTGATATGGAAGGAAAGGAGCTTGATATGATTGCGTCGACCCGCATGCATAATGATGCGAACATGCTTTCCTTGGGAGCTCGTTTCATAAGTGGTGAGGAAGCGAAAGATGCCGTCACGAAATGGCTTGAAATACCATTTTCCAATGCCGAGCGGCATCAACGACGTATTAAAGAAATAGATGGTTGAGATTATTCCCACAATAGTTCCGGACTCTTTAGAAGATATCGTCGCCATGCGCGAGCGATATCGGAATTTTCTTTCGGCACTTCATGTTGATGCTGCGGACGGACGGTTTGCTCCGAACAAAACATGGATGCCACAAGAAGAGGAGGGGTTGCCGGACGCTGAACATATTCACTACAAGGCACACCTGATGGTGGCAGATCCACGTTCAGTAGGTCTCAGCTTTATTCGCGCTGGCGCGCGGAGCCTTGAGGGGCATGTTGAAGCATTTGTTTCAGTTGAAGATGGTCTTTCAGTTCTTGCAGCATGGCGGAAAGCGGGCGCGGAAGCCGTTGCAGTCGCACTTCTTTTAGATACGCCATTTGAAGATGCAGATCCGTTTCTATCTCAATGTGATTACGTGCGTCTTATGACTATTCCGAGGATAGGGACGCAAGGCATTCCTTTTGATGAGGGTAGTATTGCGCGAGTTGCGGAATTTCATGCCAGGTACCCGAATGTCCCGATTGCGGTCGATGGAGGAGTCTCGGAAAAGAACATTCAAGCTCTAGCGCGTGCAGGCGTTTCTTCTTTTACAGCCGGTTCAGTGATTGCCAGATCCGATAATCCTGCCGCTACCTATCATCACCTCAAAGAGCTTGCGGAATCAGCGGTATAATCAAAAGAACCATGTATCGCGGGCACTTCTTGTCTTCTAATTCGCTTCGCTCATAATAAAACAATGTCGCACATCACCGAAGAAAAAATAGCATTGCTTGAAGACAAAGCACGTGAGGTACGCGAAACGATAATTCGCATGCTCGTTGCCGCAAAATCCGGACACACAGCGGGACCCTTGGGCATGGCTGATATTTTTACCGCGTTCTATTTTCATATTCTGAATCATGACCCTAAGAAGCCTGACTGGGAGGAGCGCGACCGCTTTGTTCTTTCAAACGGGCACATCACGCCCGTCAGATATTCCGCAATGGCTCACGCTGGATATTTCCCAGTTGAAGAATGTCTGACCTTGCGCAAGCTCGGCAGCCGTCTTCAGGGACATCCTGAGCGCGACATGTTGCCGGGGCTCGAAACTACCTCAGGTCCTTTGGGTTCAGGCTTGTCGCAAGCAGCTGGCATGGCGTATGCGGCACGGATGGACGGGAAGAAGTGGCGAGTCTATTGCGCTGTCTCTGATGGAGAGCAACAGGAAGGGAATACGTGGGAGGGAGTGATGTTTGCGGGGAAAAATAAACTTCACAACCTCACGGCAATCATGGACCGCAACAACATACAGATAGAAGGTATGACCGAAGACGTCATGCCGCTTGAGCCTCTGGCTGACAAGTATCGGGCATTCAACTGGCACGTCATCGAGATAGATGGGCACAACATGGAAGAGATTGTGAACGCTGCAGAAGAAGCGAAAGCGATTCACGAAAAACCAACACTTATCCTCGCACACACTATTCCCGGCAAGGGCGTGAAGGAAATAGAGTTTGATTATCATTGGCACGGCAATCCCCCTAAGAAAGAACAGGAAGAGTCTTTTATCGCGCAGATTCGTGAGGCGGCAAAAAAGTAATATTTAACAGATTGCTATAATTTGAAGATATGGATAAGGATAAAATTTTCAATATCATCTTCAGCGGTGCATTAAAGGCGCTTCTCTTTCTTGCGGCGCTTATTTTGCTGGTGATGGCAGTTAATTTTTTCCTACGCTAAAGTATTTATGCTTTCAAAAGACGCAAAGCTTTCTGACAAAGTTTTCACCGACGCGCTTGAAAAAGCGCCGACGCGCAATGGTCTTGGTAAGGGTACCGTTGAGGCGGGAAAAGAAGACCCACGCATTGTGGTCTTATCAGCAGATCTGGGAGATTCCACAAGAGCATCATGGTTTCAGAAAGAGTTTCCTCTGCGTTTCGTTGAAGTTGGCGTTGCGGAACAAAACCTTGCCACTGTTGCTGCTGGCATGGCAGCTGCAGGAAAGATCCCATTCATAGCGTCATACGCAGCCTTCTCGCCCGGTCGTAATTATGAGCAGATTCGCACAACGATTGCCTTAAACGATGTGCCAGTGAAAGTGTGTGGCATGCATGCAGGAATTTCAGTGGGTCCTGACGGTGCCACCCATCAGATGCTTGAGGACGTTGCAATGATGCGCGCACTTCCTAATATGATTGTGGTAGTACCCGCAGACGCAGAGGAAGGGCGGAAAGCAATAATTGCGGCAGCCAAAAATGGCAAACCCACCTACGTGCGGTTTGGTCGCGACAAGGTTTCTACGTTTACTAGCACGGAGACTCCTTTTGCAATCGGCACAGCATACTACCTTTGGAAACCTGAAAAATCCGACGTGACAATTTTAGGATGCGGGCACTTGGTATACGAAGCGCTTCTTGCGGCGAAAGCATTAGAAGAGAAGGGAATTCACGTGTCCGTGGTAAATAGCCACACGGTGAAGCCCCTTGATGAAAAGACAATCCTTGAAGCAGTGAAAGAGGCAGGTGCGGTAGTGACAGTAGAGGAACATCAAGTTGCAGGAGGATTTGGAAGTGCAGTTGCTGAGTTTCTTGTACAGAATTACCCTGTGCCGATGGAATTCGTGGGCATGCATAATGCCTTCGGTCAGTCAGGTGAACCGCAGGAACTCCTTCATCATTACGGACTGGATTCGATTGGTATACAAAAAGCAGTCGAGAAAGTATTGCAAAGGAAGCCGAAGTGAATTCGACTAAAGCGTAAAGCCGGCGGCTTTCCCGTCTTCGTAGAATATTTTTACGCCCGTCCTCGAGAGTTCATCAAGATCTTTCCCTACGTCTCCCAGTTTCTTAAGAATGGAAGGAGGAACGGTGATGATTTCCGCGCCGATTCTCTCTGCTTCATAGATATTAAAAAGCTCGCGAGTAGAAGCCCACAAAAGCTCTATCGCAGGCTTCATGGCGGTAATTGCTTTTGATTTTTCCATGACGGGAATAGGGTCAATGCCAACGTCCGCGATTCGTCCCGCGAAGACGGAGATGATTGAGGGAGTAGAAGCATTCAAGGCATCTGCTGCAATTTTCACTTGAGCGTCGGTTAGAATCATTGTTACGTTCAGTTTTATTCCGTCGGTGGAAAGTTTCTGTATGAGCGGTGCAGCAGATTCCGCTCGCGTATTCATGATAGGGATTTTGGCGTATACATTGTCGCCCCAGGATGCAATGAGCCTGGCTTGACGTTCCATTTCTGGAAAGTCATCGGAGAATACTTCGAATGATATTGGCTTATCAGGGATAGCCACAAGAATTTTTTTCGCAAACTCACTATAATTTGTAACGCCTGCTTTGTGCATCAGTGTCGGATTCGTGGTGAATCCTTTTATGTAAGGCTTTGCTGCGAGCTCCAGCATCTCTTTCTCTTCAGACCCGTCTGCGTAGAGCTTTATCCGCAGTTCTTCTATTTTTTTTGGTGTCATTTTTTTGTAACTAGTTTCTCAATTTCATCTTTAGTAAGGAGTCCCTTTTGTGCTCCAACTTTTTGTACAACGTACGCAGAATTAATTGTGCCCCGCAGCATCGCTTCTTTGAGCGGCATTCCAAGTGTGAGGAAGGTGACAGTGGTTGATGCAAAAGCGTCTCCCGCTCCGGTTCGGTTCGCTGGGGGTGCAGGATCAGGATACATGGGCACGTGTATGAATTCAGTCCCATCGAGCGCATAGGCACCTGCACGTCCGTCAGTAATGACGACAATTTTCGGTCCAAGGCGACGGAGTCCGTCTGCAAGTATACGTACATCTTTTATGTGGGGCGTATTGAGGATGCGCCCCGCCTCTTCTTTGTTCACGAAGAAAATATTTGCGCGATGATAGAGCCGCATGAGGCGCTCCGCACCCAATTTCATTTGGAACGTGCCTGGTTGGAAGGCGAAGAATATTTTCGGATGAGTCTCGAGGTATGCGGCAATCTCATCGTGGTAAACCTCAGTTGAGGCGGCAAGGGAAGAGAGGTATACCGTTTTCGGCCCCGGCAGATTTTTTGGGAAATGGTAGTCGTACGCCTGATGCTTCACGAGGATGGTGCGCTCTGACTGATAGGAGAGCACGTAGTGGTGATTCGTAGGCACAGAGTGATGGCGTGTAATGAATGAAGTGTCCAGCTTCTCTTTTTTGAACGTTCGAATAATTTCATCGCCATATCTATCTTTGCCGATATTCGCCACAACGGTGACCTTGAGACCGAGACGAGACGCAGACACTGCAGCGTTCGCTGCGTTTCCAACGCCGAACACTAATGTTGCCGATTTGAAAGGTATCTTATCGCCCCAGCGCATGGAAATAGTACAGCTCTCATCGTTGATGTCGCAGTGCACGCTCGCATCCTGAAGCTCGATAAATTCATCGACGACCGTGTCTCCAATCGCTATAAAATCCTTCGCCATTGGGGCAATTGTATCATTCCTGTTCTCCATTCATTCGAATCATTTGGTGTATTATTCATACGAAACATGGGTACCCTGATAGAAGATTTAAAGAAAGTTTTTAAAGGGGACGTCGAAGGTTCCGATGCTGTTCTTGATGAATACAGTCGTGACGCGAGCTTATTTCGAGTTGTTCCGCAAGCGGTGGTGCGACCTCTCGATGCTAAGGATGTGTCGCGTGTTGTACGGTTTGCGACCGAAAGAAAACAGTTAGGTGAAGATGTATCGGTCACGGCGCGCTCGGCAGGCACTGATATGTCGGGAGGTCCTTTGAACACGTCAATCATTTTGGACGTAACGGCACACATGAATAGACTAATTGAATTAGGAAATGACTATGCGGTAGTTGAGCCCGGTATGTATTTCAGGGAGTTTGATAAGGAAACTAAGAAAAAGAATTTAGAATTGCCAAGCTATACGGCATCGCGCGAGATCTGTGCGGTGGGTGGCATGGTTGCGAACGATGCTGGAGGAGAAAAGAATCTCAAATACGGTAAGACGGCTCGTTACGTTGAGGAGCTTGAGGTTGTGCTTGCTGATGGAGAGGTTCATGTAATAAGAAACTTAGAAGGCGAAGCATTGACGAAAAAGTTGGAAGAGAAATCTTTTGAGGGTGACCTCTACCGCGCTGTCACCACGCTTCTGAAAGAGAATCGCGCGGTGATCGAGGCAGGGAAGCCGAGCGTAGAAAAAAATTCTTCAGGATATGCCGTGTGGGACATTGGCGACGGAGTACGTTCTTTGAATCTGGCGCGCCTTATGGTGGGCTCCCAAGGGACGTTGGGAATCATCACGAAAATTCGTTTCAAACTTGTTCGCCCAGAGGTATTTGAATCGATGGCAGTATTTTTTTTGAAAGATATCCGCGATTTAGACGTGTTGGTGCCGAAAATTCTCACGCATAAGCCTGACAGTTTCGAATCGTATGACAATCATACCTTTTCGCTCGCCGTGAAATATTTTCCCGAATTCGCGACACAGATGAAAGCGGGCATCATTAGTTTGGGAATCTCGTTTCTGCCCGAATTGTGGATGCTCGCGACCGGCGGGATTCCAAAACTCGTACTGATGGTTGAATTTAGAGGCGATACCCAGGAAGAAACTTTGAAAAAAGTCCACAATCTCATTACTGCTGTGAAAGAACTACCTTTCTCCGGAAGTGTTCGTATCGCCAAGAACGAACGCGCTGCAAGGAAGTATTGGGTCATTCGTCGTGAAAGCTTCAATCTGCTTCGGCAAAAAGTGCGTGGCATGCGCACCGCGCCATTCATAGATGATTTTGTCGTGCCCCCTCTTTCTCTTTCTAAATTTTTACCAGAGCTCTCTCAAATTCTTTCGAAGTACGATCTTATCTACACTGTTGCAGGTCATGTTGGTGATGGAAACTTTCATATCATCCCGCTCATTGATCCCAAACGCCCCGATGCGAAGCAGATCATTGATGTGCTTTCGCATAAGGTCTATGACCTCGTCCTCTCCTACAGGGGTTCCATTTCAGGAGAACACAACGATGGCTTGGTACGTACCCCCTATGTTGAGCAGATGTTTGGCACCAAAATGGAGAAAGTTTTTCAAGGAGTAAAAAGAATTTTTGATCCTTTGAACATTTTCAATCCTGGTAAGAAAGTGGGTACCAGTTTTGCAGATTCCGCAAAGTACCTTGATTTACCAGGCTAAAATGAGGAAGGAGGTTTGTTTTTAAATCTCACGTTTTTTAGTTTTCCTCTAGAGCCCTTCCCTAATGGCTAAAAAAGTGGTATATAGTGGCGGTGGGTAGATACCCGACTCCTTTAGTACGTTATGGACCGTAGCGTCTTTTCTATGAATACTAACAACAGTATTTCTCCTAGGTACGTTAATGTTTTTTTGGGCGCATTGGTTGCGCTTTTTTTATTCCCTGGATACGCCTTTGCGGTTTCAGCTTTCCCAGGGATTCAGGTGATACAGCAGCCAAACGGCACCGCAATCCAAGTTCAGCAATTCGGTGATGAATGGAGTAACGGTATACGGACGCTCGACGGGTACACGATTTTGAAAGATAGCGCTACGGGCGTTTGGAAGTATGCAGAGCAAAATGGCAGCGGAGGATTGCGTGCCTCTGCGCTTGTAGCGGGCAGCGATGTGCCGACCAATATCCCGAAAAAGCTTCGCACTGCTCCTGTCGCGCAGCCCTCCACCGGTCCTGGTCCCGTAACTTCGCTCACTGGCACGAGCCCCATCCTCGTTATCTTTACGGACTTCACCCCATCAACGAGAGTTGGCAGTACTGCAGCGAGTTTGAGCGCAAAATTCTTCGGAGCCACGAACAGCGTTAAGAGTTACTATCAAGAAGTTTCGTACGGCGCTTTCTCAATGAGTCCAGCTGCTGAATCGGATACTGCGCTTGGCGGAAGCGTGAACGACGGCGTCGTCAGCGTGACCTTAAATTATGCGCACCCCAACACCGGCGGGACCATCGATAGCAGGAATCAGCAGATTACTCGCGATGCATTGATCGCGGCGGATTCGAAAGTAAACTTTTCATCATTTGATACTAATAGCGACGGTGTGATTGGAGTGAACGAACTTCACGTTGTTGTTGTGGTTGCTGGTTATGAAGCGGCGTATGACCTTGCGCATTCATGCGGAGCCAGCGTGTGGGGGCACCGATGGGGCTTGTTTGGCTCTGTAGCGGCTCCTACCTTGGACGGTAAGAGAGTGGGTGATGGGTACATGCAATTTGGAGAATCACACTGCAGCACCAGTTCACTCCCAGCACATGAGGCGACCATCGGCATCATGGTGCATGAACTCGGTCATGATATTGGTCTCCCTGACCTTTACGATACTGACGGCACCTCAGAAGGTATTGGCAGCTGGAGTGTTATGGCGGGCGGCAACTGGAACGGAGTGACGTTTGCTGGAGATTCTCCTGCGCACTTTGACCCTTGGAGTAAGTTCTTTGAAGGGTGGGTTGCGCCGACTTTAGTGACGAGTTCTCTTTCAAACGAATCTATAACGCAGTCAGCAACTACGCCGGATGTGTATCAGTTTTTATCTGGCACGCCAACCTCAGGAGAGTATTTCCTTCTGGAAAACAGGCAGAAAGTTAACTACGACAGTGCGCTCCCTGGTGCAGGACTCTTGCTCTGGCACATCGATGCCGCGCGCTCTGGAAACACGGCTGAATGTTATCCGGGTGGTCCTTCGTGTGCTAGTTCGCACTACCAGGTTGCTGTCGTGCAGGCGGATAACTTGTACGAGTTGGAAAAAAACATTGATAGAGGAGATGCGGGTGATCCATACCCTGGAACTACAGGGAAGACGGCATTCGACGCGGCTTCCAGTCCAAACAGCAATCTCTACAGTGGGGCAGCAAGCGGAGTAAGTGTTACCGCAATGAGCGCTTCTGGTTCCACCATGACAGCGACGCTCTCTGGGTCAGGCGGCGGTGGCTCCGACACCACCCCACCATCAGCACCAACCAACCTCACCGGCACACCATCAG
>CAYNOO010000003.1:20582-77405 GCA_964398865.1 uncultured Candidatus Saccharibacteria bacterium
ACACAAATACTGGTCTTACTGCAGGTACGACATATCAGTACACTGTCAAAGCATTTGACGCTGCAGGCAATCTCTCAGCAACCTCGAACACTGCGAGTGTGACGATTGCGGGAGGAAATGACACGACGGCGCCATCGAAGCCGACAAATCTTGTCGCCATAAGTGGTGTCGGCGTCACCTTGAATTGGACTGCTTCCACCGACAACGTCGGTGTTGTGGGGTACCAGATCTTCCGATCCGCCGTGCAGATTGCAACGTCACCGACGAATTCTTTCGTCGACACGACAGGCGTCTTGAATCAGAGCTACAACTACAAAGTGCGCGCATATGATGCTGCAGGAAATGTCTCGGCGTTCTCGAATATTGTGAGCGGCAAATCAACCTCAACCGGAGGAGGCGACGCTATAGCGCCATCTGCACCAACCAACCTCGCGGGTGTTCCAACTTCAACCCAGGTCGCACTCACGTGGACGGCTTCGACCGACAACGTTGGCGTTGCAGGGTATCGCGTGTACCGGAATGGTACGCAAGTGGGCACGCCAACCGGGCTCTCATACACCGACACCGGACTCACCGCATCCACTCTGTACCAATACACCGTGAAAGCAATTGATGCTGCGGGCAATCTCTCAGCAACCTCGAACACTGCGACGGTGACGACTCTTGCAGGATCTGACACGACGCCACCTTCAGCGCCAACCAACCTCGCGGGTACTCCAACTGCAACCCAGGTCTCACTCACGTGGAATGCTTCAACCGACAACGTTGGTGTCGTCGGATACCGTGTATACCGCGCTGGTCAGCTCATTGGCTCTCCCACAGTCACCTCATTCGTCGATAGTTCAGTGGGGTCAGCGGGCACGACCTGGGAGTATGAAGTGACTGCCGTGGACGCCGCAGGAAATGTCTCTTCGTTTTCGAACACAGCAACTATTACCGTCCCCTCAGGCTCCGACACCACCCCACCATCAGCACCAACCAACCTCACCGGCACACCATCAGGAACCCAAGTTGCACTCACCTGGACTGCTTCCACTGACAACGTTGGTGTGACTGGATACAAGGTATATAGAGGGGGAGTCGAAATCGCATCGGTCACTGGAACGTCATACACAAATACTGGTCTTACTGCAGGTACGACATATCAGTACACTGTCAAAGCATTCGATGCAGCAGGAAACCTTTCAGCGGCATCTAACACAGCGACAGTAACGGTGCCCACGGGAGGTGGTTCTGATACCATAGCACCGACTGTTCCGACAAACCTTAACGCGACTAATGGTTCCAACATGGTCACCTTGAATTGGACGGCTTCCACCGACAACGTGGGCGTCGCCGGGTATCAGATTTTTAGGGCAAACGTACAGATTGCGACCTCGCCTACTACTACGTTTGTGGATACGACTGGTGCAGTAGGTCAGCGCTACACCTATCAGGTTCGCGCCTATGATGCCGCGGGAAATGTTTCAGCACTCTCTAGCGGTGCAAGCGGAAGAGCTCTTCCATAGGAATAAAACTAAAGGGATTTTGATTTTCTGGCGCTTTCCAGGTATACTCGCAATTCATGGAACTTAAAGCAGCAAAGCGAACTACGACAGGCAAGGGTGTCCAGCAGCTTCGAAAAGAAGGGCTTATGCCTGGCATCGTGTATGGTCCAAAACAGGAAGCGACGGCTATCGAAATGTCGCTCCGAGATTTTTCAAAAACACTCGAAAAGGCGGGGGAGTCTACAGTCATCGCGCTCTCGGTTGATGGCACCGCGCACAATGTGCTCATTCATGAGATTGACAGAGACCCAGTAACGGATGTTCCTCGTCACGCTGATTTTTATGCAGTGCAAAAAGGTCAGAAGGTTGAAATTTCAATTCCGGTAGAATTCGTCGGCGTTGCTCCTGCAGTGAAGGAATTGAACGGTAACTTAGTGAAAGCACTTCACGAGATAGAAATTGAAGCAGAGGCGACGAACTTACCGCACTCCGTCACCGTTGACGTGTCGAGTTTGGACGCAATAGATAAGCAAATTCTTGCGGGCGATATCGTACTCCCCGCTGGCGTTACACTCGTTACTGGCGCTGAAGAAGTTGTCGTACTCATCGCAGCAGCGAGAGAAGAGGAAGAAACACCAGTTGCAGCTCCTGACATGTCGGCTATCGGTCTCTCTGAAGATCGCGGCAAGAAGGAAGAAGAAGTTGGAGAAACGCCTGAGGCAGCGAAAGAGTAATGTCGAGCTCATAGCGGCTTGGTATACTGAAGGGGATGAGAGTCCGCCTTTTTTTTATTGCATTACTTCTGCTCGTGGGGGTAGTGACTCCGCTTTATGCGCGGGCAGAATTTTTCTCGCCTGAGGAGCGTGCACGGCTTGAAGCGCAGTATCAAGAGCTTCAGAAGGAGATAGCTCAGTGGCAGAGTATTCTTGATGATACCCAGACCAAGAAGAACACCCTGCAAGGCGATGTTACGGCGTTGAATGCCCAGATAAAGAAAGCAGAAGCTGAAATCAAGCAGCGCACCGTCACTATCAGTAACCTCACTGCGGAAATCAACGCTCGAAGCGCAAAGATACGCACTCTCGATGAGCGGGTAGCGCGTGGTCAGGAATCCTTGGCGACGATGCTTCAAACCACTCGAGAACTCGAGGGCGCAACTCTGCCAGAAATTCTCCTGTCTTCAAAGAGCGTATCGGATTTTTTTGCGGACTTCGATGCGATGCTCTCAGTAGAGCAGAAGCTTGGGGAGCTTTTCACGTCCATTCGCGGCGCAAAGACCCAGGCGCAAGTGGAGCGCGAAACCTTGGCAAAACAGCAAACACAAGAACTCGACGCGCGGCATGTCGTTGAGGATAAGAAGAAGGTAGTGGCACAGAGTGAGACTGAAAAGAAAAATCTTCTCGCAATCACGAAGAACGAAGAAGCCGCGTATCAGAAAGTTCTCGCTGACCGGCAACAGCAAGCGGCCCGCATCCGCGCCGCTCTGTTTCCTTTGCGCGATAGCGGCGGCATCGCGTTCGGGACCGCACTTGATTACGCGTCTATCGCGTCACAAAAGACGGGCGTGCGCGCCGCATTCATCCTCGCTATCCTTTCTCAAGAATCTGACCTCGGAAAGAATGTCGGCTCTTGCTTCGTTTCCAACCTGACTACTGGCGATGGAGTCGGGAAGAACACGGGCACTCCCTTTAAGGGCGTCATGAAAGCACCGCGCGACACAGATCCGTTTCTAAAGATTACGACCGCACTTGGCTTGCCGTGGGCGACAACGCCTGTCTCATGTCCTGTGAGTGGCGGTTACGGAGGAGCAATGGGTCCGTCGCAATTCATCCCTTCCACCTGGACCTCGTATCAGCCGCGCCTTGCGAAATCATTAGGGGTATCTCTGCCGAACCCGTGGGACGCAAAACATGCCATCATGGCCACCGCTCTCTACCTTTCAGACTTAGGCGCTGATGCCGGTACGTACAGCGCCGAGCGCAAAGCAGCAGCACAATACTATGCAGGATCTGGCTGGGCGACGCGGGGACTCGGGTACGCTGATAGCGTACTGGGGAAGGCAGAGGACTTTCAAAGTAATATTGATTTCTTGAAAGGACTTTAGTTTTCTTGCGGTGCCCAATTTTCTTTTTAAATGTCCACATAGGGGCATCGCATACCTCATATTTCGAGCTACTATTTGAGGTATGAATACTTCTCCAAAGAGGGTCTATGCTCTCATAGCAAGCGTTTTAGTCATCGTCGTGCTTGGATTCTTCTACGTTCGCGCGGTTCCGGTGCGTCTTATCGGTCTCAATGTTTTCGAAGGCGATTATGTACAAGGTAAGGTGCTTTCATTCGGTATATTCGGTTTGAATGAAAAGAAGGTGGCTGTAGATGGAGTCCTCGCCGACTATGCGTCAGCGCACGGCACTTCGGTTGCAATCGTTCGAAATGCCAATACGAGCGCGGCGGACATCATGATGCTTGGATCAAAACCTCGTCCGCTCACGGCAGATGGAGAAGGGAAGGCGGCTGTCGCTGTTTCTCCTGATGGTGACATGGTCGCCTACGCTGCGCTCATGAACGCGCCAGAGGGCACGCACTTCACTCCGCAACTTTCCGCATGGAACATCAAGGTCATCAATATTAAGACCGGTGAGGTGACTCTCATGGATAAAGGATTTGCTCCCGAATTTTTTAAAGCGAACGATAAGTTGATGCTTTTGTTTACCGGTCCTACCGGTATTACCGTGGCTGACGTTGCCGCCAAGACTGCGCAAACAACATTTTTCTTGAATCCCGGCGTTATCGACTATGCCGCTCATATCAGCATGGATGGTAAATATATCGCCATACCGAATGGTCTTACAAAGCACTACGACATGTTCTCCGTGACGAAGCTCGAAGCGCCTATTGGACTTGCTCCTCTCGGAAGTTTGGAACCGATTCTCATTCACGGTGCTTTCAAGGGAGATGCATTTTATGGCGTTGAGCGTGTAGCGGATGGTGCTCCGCATCTCTGGAAATTCAACACTGCAAATCCACCCGTAGGAACGCAAGTGTTTTCTCTGCCAACGCCTTCCATTTACCGCATCATTCACTAAATCGGTATGAGAATTAAAATTGTCACTCCGCTTCTTGTTGCTTTCGTTTTTGCAGGATTGTCCTTTGGAGTATTACCCAACTTCGCGCGCGCTCTCCCTGCTTCTGCAGCCCCCACTTGTGGCACAACCTGGGCGCATACGTACGTGACCGAGACCAATCCTTTTCCTCTAAACACTCCTGAGTATGATGCCTGGGCTTCGCTCTATGGCGACAGCCATACGGTAGAAACAACGTATCCGGTATCGACCACCGACGGCATACCCGAATCGTGTGTGGGTGACACAACCACACCAACTGCCGCTATTATCGCAGTTCCATCTGCAGTTTCTTCCGGCGGATCTTCTTCGCTTTCCTGGAATTCTACCTACACCACCTCTTGCACAGGCACCAATTTCTCAACGGGCGGTGCTACTTCAGGCTCTCTCATTGTTTCTCCTGGGTCATCCAAGACCTACGCAATAGTCTGTACTGACGGCTCCGAGACCGCATCAGCTTCAGCAAGCATTACGGTGGACCCTGCGCCTGCCCCAACGGCGAGTTTGTCGGCAAATCCAGGTACTGTGAATATGGGCGGATCATCAATGCTCTCGTGGACTTCCGCGAATGCGTCTTCTTGCAGTGGTAGTGGTTTGAACACCACAGGGCACACATCAGGCGCTGCTTCAACTGGTGCATTAAATGCAACCTCAAACTATTCAATACTATGTATAGGCTCCGGCGCATCAGCTTCTGCATACGCTACAGTCCATGTGAACGCGCCATCCTTGACTGCATCGTGTACTCCTTCGTCGCCGACCCCTGCTCCTGACTCCCCAGTTACATGGACAGTCACTACCTCCGGCGGTAACGGTCCTTACGCGTATTCATGGAGCGGTACTGACAGTCTGTCTGGCACCAGCGCCTCAGTTTCAAAAACATATTCCACATCAGGCATTAAGACTGCTTCAGTTGTTATTACTGATACAGGTTTTGTAACCACCACAACTACAACAGATACTGATACCGGGTCTTCTGGCACAGGCAGTATGGCGATGCAGGGCGGCATGCAATGCTCAGGCGGCACAAAGGTAGGGAGTTATAACGATACGGAAGACGGCGTTGGATTTGGAGGCGGCGCTGACGCAACACTTGCGGCAGCCTGTAGCGACATAACTCCTGCAGGAGGCTGCTGCAACGTTGAGGTACGAGAAGTCTTAGATCCTACTGGGCATCCTGTAAATACTTTCTATTTCTACAATGCATATACTGGAGCCTCTCTTGTTCAGAAGGATTCTCATAGCACTATCACAGGTGGCAGTCAGAACCAGACGAACTACAATTATTTTGCAGGAACCTATGCTGCGCCAACTGCTCCTCCTACCACAACTACCACAACTACCACATCTACTTCAACCTCTCCGGGAGCGACTATAACGGCAAACTGCAGCACGGTTGTTTGCACCGGCAGTTCATGCCCGGTTCCTCCGGTAACCCCGCCGCCCACATGCACCGGTTCTAATTGTCCAGTGGTGACGCCGCCTCCAGCATGCACCGGCGCAAATTGTCCTACGGTAAGCACCCCTTCAGGTTCTTGCACCGGTCCTAACTGTCCGGCAGTTACGACTCCGCCGGGCTCCTGTACTGGTCCTAATTGTCCAACTACGACACCGGGTGCGAATGCACTATCTGCTCTTCTTACCGCGTTCCCGACGACTGTCGTCTATGGAGCTCCATCCATCCTTTCATGGACATCTGCTCATGCCGTATCGTGCGAAGGAGGTAACTTCAATACGCGTAATGACACTGCCGGGACGCTCTCGGTGAAGCCGACAGCGACCACGCTCTACAGCCTCGACTGTAAGGACGCTTCAGGAAATCACGCGTTTAGCACCGCTACTATAAACGTTGTCGCGCCTACACTTTCCATTTCAGGCTCTCCTCAGCTCGTGCGCCCTGGTGACTCTTCTGCGATTACGTGGTCAGTGAGTGGACACGTTGATTCCTGCACGGTCTCTGGACCTGGTCTCTCATCATCTGCAGTCTCTGGTTCAAAGTCAGTAATAATTCAATCTGAAAGTCTCTTCACACTCTCATGCGCTGCAGGTTCGCTCCACTCTTCAGTCTCAACTTCAGTGAAGATACTCCCGACGTTCAGGGAACAATAAGACTTCTGGAAAATGGTGCCATGTATTGCAGAGCGGCTCTGCCGGTGTTATAATCGCGCGACATGAAGCAGGCTATCCACCCGAAAAACTACAGACTCGTAGTCTTCAAAGATGCAGGCTCCGGGGCTGAATTCATAATCGGTTCGACCGTTCCAACGACGGAGGTAATTGTTGTTGATGGCAAAGAGTATCCGCTCTATACCGTTGAAATTTCAAGCGATTCGCATCCATTCTATACCGGCAAACAGAGCACGCTTGACCGCGCTGGTCGCGTTGATCGCTTCAAGAAGCGCACCGCAGCGAGAGCGTCCAAGAAGTAAGTAGAGGGTAGAATGTAGAAAGTAGCCTAGTGCTACCTTTTTCTACGTACTACTTTGCCACTTTCTACTTTCTTTTCATGACCGACATTCAAGAATTCAGAACGAATCATAAAACAGCGTATCTTGCGGCTGAGTATGATCGTCTGAGTCACGAACTTGAGCGCATCACGGAATTGGGGCAGAGTGATGCTGAGCTTAAAGACCTTGCAGAAGAAGAACGCAAAGCTCTTGAAGTGCAACAACAGGCACTCTTGGAGCAGATGGAGGAGATACTCGCACCAGTTGCGGATGGTCCTGAAGACGAGCCGGTGGCAGCGGTGATGGAGTTTCGCGCAGGAGCGGGAGGAAATGAAGCCGCGATATTCGCGGGAGATTTGGCGCGCATGTATATGCGATACGCTGAAAAGCGGGGATGGGCGGTGAAAATTCTTGATCCGAACCTAGAATCAATAGAGGTGACAGGCAGGGGCGTCTATGACGCACTCCGCTATGAGACCGGCGTACATCGTGTGCAGCGAATCCCTCAGACGGAGAAATCAGGTCGCATCCACACGTCGACCGCGTCCGTTGCCATACTTCCAATCCGTAAATTCCCGAAGTTCGAATTGAATCCCACTGATATTCAGATGGAATTCTCCCGCTCTGGTGGTGCAGGCGGCCAGAACGTCAACAAGGTTGAGACGGCGGTGCGTCTTATCCATACGCCTACTGGTCTTGAGGTGCGGGCGCAGTCTGAGAGAAGTCAGAAGGCGAACCGTGATAAGGCGCTTGCCATCCTTGCCGCCAAGCTTGAGACCTATGAAGAGGAGAAAGCGGCAGCCGAGCATGCCGCTCATCGTAAGTCCCAGATTGGGACAGGAGATCGCTCCGAGAAGATACGCACCTATAATTTCACTCAGGATCGCGTCTCGGATCATCGCATCAAGGAGTCATGGCATAACATAGAGTCGATTTTAGAAGGCAATATCGATGACATCCTTGCGACCTTAAAAGCCAAAGCAAACGAAGCCGAGACGGCTTGAGAGCCTCTGATTATCTAGCTTGGAATTTAAAAGCTAGCAATCTAGCACCTAGCAGCTTTCTACGCCGTTGCCCCAGCCTTTCCCTTGTGTTAGAGTAACCCGCATGTCATCAGAGACCGATTCACCGCTCGTAGAAGCCCTTTTCAAGGTAGGGGCTCATTTCGGGTTCTCCCGCTCGCGCCGCCATGCGACGATGAAATCCCTCGTCTACGGCTCAAAGAATAAGACTGATATTCTCGACCTCACTAAGACTGCTCCGATCATGGAGACGGCTCTCACGTTTGTACGTGGCTTAGGTGCTCACGGAAAGACGGTGCTTTTTGTCGACGGGAAACCTGAAATGAAGCAGATAGTAAAAGAGACTGCGCAGGAACTCGGTCAGCCGTATGTTGCTGGTCGCTGGCTTGGCGGAACACTCACCAATTTCACTGAAATCAAACGCCGCATCAAGCGCATGCAGGAATTGACAGGGGAGCGCGATACAGGAGCCTCAGCGAAGAAGTATACGAAAAAAGAGCGCGTGCTTTTTGATCGCGAGATCAACCGGCTCGAAGAGAATTTCTTGGGATTGAATGGCATGGAGAAACTTCCTGACGCGCTTGTTGTTGTTGATACACGAGCGGAATCCATCGCGGTTTCTGAAGCAACAACCTTGGGGATTCCTGTGGTAGGTATCATGAATTCTGATTGTGATTTTTCCGCCGTGCAGTATCCGATAGTCGGCAACGACGCATCAAAAGATGCCGTTCTATTTTTCCTTGGTCAAATCACCGAAGCCTATCGTGAAGGCACGAAAGGAAGAGTTCTTCCTCCCACGGAAGAGAGCGCAGTAGAAGTCAAAAGCTAATCTCCAAAAGCAATTAATGCTTTTGGGTTTTGTTTTTGTTTTCTATATTTTGACTTTTTATTTTTACTCAGACATACTCTGTATATGGAAATAACTTCAGACATGGTGAAAGCGCTTCGCGAGGAGACGGGAATATCCGTCATGCAATGCAAAGCTGCACTTGTGGAAGCGGATGGCAACAAAGAAAAAGCACTCATGATTCTCTCGAAGAAGAGCGGTGTACTCGCTGCGAAGAAAGGCGACAGAACGCTTGGCGCTGGTATCGTCTCGTCATACATACATTCCAATAAGGAGGTTGGCTCTATGGTGATACTGCGCTCCGAGACCGATTTCGTAGCGAAGAATGAGGAGTTTGTGGCACTTGGTCGCGATATTGCTCTTCAAGTCGCAGCATCAAACCCGCAGTACGTTCGTCGCGAAGAGATTTCTGCAGAGAAACTCGAAGAGATCAAGGCGCTTTTCGCTAAGGAAGTCGAAGGGAAGCCAGATAATCTGAAAGAAACTATCCTCGCGGGCAAGGTGGACGCCTACTTGAAGAACATGGTGTTACTAGAGCAGATATACATAAAAGATTCTGAAAAAACAATCCAGAATTTGATTGACGGAGCGATTCAGAAATTCGGTGAACGTGTCGACATTGACCGTTTCATCAGGTTTTCGACGAAATAAGCCATGATCGCCATCACGACATTCCTGGTCGCATTCATTCTGCTCGCGATGTTTATCGCTTTTCGCGCGTGGGAGGAAAAGCGTCATGTCCGGGTGTGGGGAAAGGCGCGCGCGGCGATGGATGAGAAAGTCACAGAGTTTTACCAGACAGCGGTGACGGGTAGCATTCCACGCCACTACCGCCTGCGTTTTCTCGCCTTCCTTCACAACGCAACTCATGAGTTTGTGCTTTTGCTTGTCGCAGCGCTTCGCGCGGTAGAGAGACCGCTCACCCGGATTTCGTACCGAATGCGCATGGCGGCTTCAAATCCTAACAAGAAAGAAGTGTCATCATTCCTAAAGACCATCGCTCCCGAAAAGGATTCAAATAAAAGTATGGGAGGGAAGGGTGCAAAAACCGACGACTCGATATAGTATTGTCAGAACTGGGTATCTGCCCAGCATCGCCGCCTTAGCTCAGTTGGTAGAGCAACTCACTTGTAATGAGTAGGTCCCCAGTTCGAATCTGGGAGGCGGCTCTCAGAAGATAAATCACACAGTAGGTCGAGCTGGTTTCCAGCGAAGATGCCGTGTACTCACGGCGCGTCGGTTCAAGCCCGAGAGGCGACTCCGATTAATAAATATTTTGAAAATAGGTATAATGCCGGCATGGAAGACGATTTCCTAAAGCTCGGCAAGAGTACTAAGCTCCGCTATGGCGAGAACCCTCATCAGGAGGGTTGGTTTTACGAGATTGACGCCGAGAGCACCGACCCCTTAGCGATTCAGAATTTCAAAGTCCTTCAGGGCAAAGAGCTTTCATATAACAACTACCTCGATATGGACGGAGCGCTTTTTGCACTCTCACACTTGGGAGGGAAGGAAGCCGGCTGCGTTATCGTTAAGCATACGAATCCTTGTGGCGCTGCGCTCCGCGACGATGCCAAAGATGCATACCAGGCAGCCTGGTATGATGGCGACCCTCTCGCAGCATTCGGTGGAATCATGGCGATCAATAGGGAAGTCGATGCGGCTCTTGCTGAAAAGATGATAGAGAATTTCTTTGAGATACTTATGGCGCCGTCTGTGACGGCAGAAGCGCTCATAGTGTTCGCAAAAAAACCGAATCTGCGCGTGCTAGTAAATACGGCGCTCCAGAATCCCGCACCTTCACAAGCGAAAGCGATGCATAAGATTCGAGGTGGAATGCTCATTGAAAGCGCTGACAGCGCGGTCATCGAGACGAGCGGGTTGAAAACGGTAACTGCACGCACGCCTTCCGAAGAGGAACTTGAAGACCTTTTGTTTGCTTGGGCAATTTGCAGGAGCTCAAAATCAAATACCGTCGTTGCCGCAAAAAATAAAACCCTTATCGCTTCTGGTGTCGGTCAGCAAGATAGAAAGCGATGCGCGGAATTATGCGTATCAAAAGCAGGAGAGCGCATGAAAGGTGCTGTCGTCGCGTCAGACGCCTTCTTTCCATTTCGAGATGCTACTGACGTGCTGATTAAAGCCGGAGTATCCGCAATCATCCAGCCGGGCGGCTCAGTCCGTGACCAGGAATCAATCCAGGCATGTGATGAGGGAGGTGTCGCGATGATAACAACGGGCATCCGTGCTTTCCGTCATTGATAGCCTAAAATAAAAACTATATGGAAAGCGCCTTGGGAAAAGATCCGTATCTTCATGTAGGCAGAGCCTCTGATCTCACGGGGCGCAATCGTCGCATTTACCGCGCTTTTGAGATATTGCCTGGACTCCTTTCTTTTGGAACCTTGTTCGGACTCGCCGCACTTTCATTCTTCGCGCCAGCATTTGCTGCATATTTCACCATTCTCTTTTCAGGGTATTGGGTTTTCAAGACCATCTTCCTTTCAGTTCACCTCTGGCACAATTTCAAGCGGCTTCGCCATAACATGGAAGTCGATTGGCAGGCGCGCTTAGAGAATCTCAAGTACCAGGACATTATGCACCTCGTCATTTTTCCTTTCGCAAACGAGCCGTATGAAGTGCTTGCCGAGAGCATCACTGCTCTTGAGAAATCACGATTTCCCAAAGAACAAATTGCTGTGGTCATAGCTTCAGAAGAGCGAGCGGGAGTGGAAGCGGCAGCCATCGCGACGCGCCTAGAGACCGAATTCAAAGGAAAATTTGCTGATATTATCGTTACCGTACATCCGCCGAATACTCCTGGCGAGCTTCCGGGTAAAGGTTCTAATATCGCGTATGCCGCGAAAGAAGCCAAAACTCGCATACTGGATGCGCGCGGTATTAGTTATGAGCGGACACTCGTTTCTGCATTTGATGTCGATACCGTCATTTATCCGAATTATTTCGGTTGCCTCACGTGGTATTTCCTCACCGAAGAGGACGCACTTCACGCGTCATTCCAGCCCGTGCCTCTCTATAACAATAATATTTGGAATGCGCCTACTCTCTCTCGCGTGCTCGCGTACTCCTCGACGTTTTGGCAAATGATTCAACAAGAGATGCCCGAGCGGCTCACCACATTTTCTTCTCATGCCGTTTCTATGCGCGCGCTCGTCGACGGAGGTTATTGGCAGAAGAATGTTGTCTCAGAAGATTCGCGCATTTTCTTCAATCTCTTCATCCATTACGATGGGAATTACCGTGTCGTTCCTATTTCGTACCCGGTATCAATGGATGCAAATGTGTCGAAAAGCTGGTTTGCAACTGTAGGAAGTCTCTACAAGCAGCATCGACGCTGGTCATATGGTGCGGAAAATATCGCCTACATGCTTTTCAATTTCATGCATAATCCCCGCATTCCATTCTCAAAGAAATGGCAGCTTTCGTTTGTTCAGATTGAAGGATTCTGGTCCTTGGCGACACACCCGCTCATTCTTTTTGCAGTCGGCTGGCTCCCGCTCTTTATTGGTGGTCATGCTTTCAACGCGAGTGTTCTTTCATACAATCTTCCGATAGTCGCGACATGGTTTTTAACGATAGCGATGTCGGGACTTGTTGCTTCGTCCATTTTCTTCATGAACCTCGTACCTCAACGTCCCGAAGAATATTCGTGGAGAAGAAGTGTCACCATGGCGATTCAGTGGATACTGGTGCCGTTCACTATGGTTATCTTCAGCGCGATTCCCGGTCTTGATGCACAGGTGCGTCTCTTTTTTGGAAAGTATCTTGGGTTCTGGGTTACGCCGAAAAATAGGCGTGCTCTGACTTCTTCTCAATAATACGAGGTGCTTGTCAGTTTGTATCTGCGGTATCTGTGAAGTGGAGTTATACTGTATCCCTACATGAAACCCCTGTCTCGAAAGATACGCTTTCTCTACCTCGCTTTGTCAGTGATGGCTTTTCTTTTTACGGTGCCGGTTGCCGTTCTCTATGCTTCCGGGTACCGTTTCAAAGGTTTTTCTCTGGTAGAGACGGGTGGCGTCTATGTCTCTGTCCCGGTTTCAGACGCGAGTGTGTTCATTAACGGGAAGGAAGAAGGCGTTAGCAGTCTTTTTACACGTTCGTTCTATGCGGGCAATCTTGTAGAGGGAGCCTACGCAGTACAGGTGTCGCGCGAAGGGTATTACCCTTGGGTGAAGAAGGTGAGTGTAGAGTCGCGCATCGTTACGGACGTTTCCGCATTCCTCGTTCCGCAGTCGCTCACTATCCGCGAGATTGAGATACGGGAAGGGGATACGATAGCATCGACGACACGCTCGGTTTCAAAAACTGAATATGCTGCGCTCCTAAAAGCGTTCACTCACTCCGCGACTTCTTCTCCTTCCGTAAAAGGCGTTAGCGCGACGTCGACGCCAACTGATACGCGCGCTGGCATGGAGCTTTATATAGAGGGCGGCAACCTGCTCGTTCGCTGGACGAAAGATGCTCACGCAACCCCCAGCTCGTTTTGTGTCAGACCTTCGTCATGTGTTCAAGAGTTTTTAATTGAAAAAGGAAAAGATACGGTGACTGATGCCCAATTCTTTGCTGGCGGCGTTGCGTATGCGACGAAAGAGTCTGGAATTTTCCTCGCTGAGAATGATGTCCGTCAAGTTCCTCTTGTTGTCCCCTTATATAGCCGACCAGGCGCTGAGTTTCGTATCGTGAATGGAGACTTCGTCGTGAAAGACGGTAAGGTTCTCTACGACATCTCCGGCTTCTAAGAAAAAACATATCCAACCTCTCCACCCATAACTAATAAATGTCCGGTCGGACATTTATTAGTTATGGGTCATTTTAGGATGATTACGTTTAGAGTTGAGAAAAGAATAGTCCTTCTTAAAAGCGATTTTGGGGGAGAGTTTGAGGCGGGTTATACTCTTCTATATGTCAGAAGGTCGCTTACATCCTATCTCAGTCGCACTTCGCGATATTGCTGAAATCTTCGGCCGGATGGGTTTTAGTATTGCGTATGGACCGGAACTTGAAGACGAATTTCATAATTTCAGCGCTTTGAACGTGCCGGCGGATCACCCTGCGCGCGACATGCAGGATACGTTCTGGATACAAGACCGTCCGGGCTACGTGCTCCGCACTCATGACACGTCCGTTACTATTCGCTGTTTAGAACAAATGGCGAAACAAGGTTTAACCTCCATGCGTACGATTAACCCGGGTAAGGTATTCAGGAATGAAGCCACCGACATGACGCATGAAGCGCAGTTCTATCAACTCGACGGCTTTGCGGTGGCACCAAGAGGAGAAATTACCCTCGCGCATTTGAAAGGGACGTTCGACCGCTTCTATAAGGAGTACCTGGGTGAGGGAGCTAAGGTGCGTTTTCGTCCGAGCTACTTTCCATTCGTGGAGCCTGGCGTTGAGATAGACGTGTGGTTCGAGGCGCCTGGAAAAGAAGGACGATGGCTTGAGATGGCTGGTGCGGGGATGCTCCACTCCCAAGTATTCAAGAATGCAGGTCTTGACCCTGAAAAAGTACAAGGGTTCGCATTCGGTGGCGGCTTGGAGCGATTATTGATGGTGAAGTATGGGATTCCGGATGTGCGCTTATTCCATTCGGGCGATGTTCGTTTCGTGTACGGATTTGATCAAACGCGCATATGAAAGTCTCTACACTCTGGCTTCAGAAATACTTTGAGAAACCATTGCCCGACGTATCTGCAATTGCGGAAGCGTTCACTTTTCACTCGTTTGAGATTGACGGGGTTGAGGGAAATGTCTTGGATGTAAAGGTGCTTCCTAATCGCGCAGCAGATTGCCTGTCACACCGTGGGCTCGCGAGAGATCTCTCGGCTATTCTTGATCTACCTCTCAAGTACGATCCGCTTCGGGAACCACTCCCTGCTTTTCAAGCAACCGATGCACTTTCAATTGAAGTAGATTCTGCATTTGTACTTCGCCACATGGGTGCCTTGGTAAAAGGCGTGAAAGTAGGGGCTTCTCCTCAATGGCTTAAAGATGCGCTTGAAGCTCTTGGTCAGCGCTCCATCAATAATATTGTGGACGCGACAAACTACGTCATGCTTGATATAGGGCAGCCACTCCACGCGTTTGATGCGAAGAAAATCACTTGGGATGCTGAGACGCTTCGCATAACAATACGCCCCAGCAAGGAAGACGAAAAGATAACTATCCTGACGGGTGAAGAATATACCTTGTCTGAGGATGTGCATGTTATTGCAGACGCAACTTCAGGTGCACCACTGGACATTGCTGGCATAAAGGGCGGCATGGGCTCAGGAATCGATGAGGGAACGCAGGATATCTTCATTTCAGTTGGGAATTACGACGGCACGCGTATCAGGAAAACGTCGCAAAAATTGAAAATCTTTACTGACGCTGCACAGCGCTATCAGAATCGTCCCTCGCCTGAACTTGCCGCTTATGGCATGCGCGCTATTCTCACGCTTATCAAGGAGGTTGCGGGCGGAGAACTTGTTGGTGTCGTTGACGTGTATCCCAAAAAGCCGACCGAGAATGCGCCTGTATCCGTTTCCTTGGCGCGCCTGAATGAAATACTCGGAGCTGATTTTTCTGCAGACGAAGTCAAGGACGTGTTAAGACGGCTTGATTTATCTACGACGCTTGAGAGTGACCTTTTCACTGTTACGCCACCCTTTGAGCGCACCGACATTACATTGCCTGAAGATATCGCCGAAGAGGTGGGGCGCATCCTAGGGTATGATCGAATCTCGCCGGTTGAGCTTTCAAATACCGGCGTAGTTGACCAAGCACGCTTCCGCGGCATTGAGCGCGTTAAAGATTTTCTCCTAGAGCGCGGATTCACAGAAGTCTCCACTCAATCGTTCGCGGCGAAGGGGTGGGTGAAGCTCGCCAACCCTCTTGATAAGACGAAGCCCGCCCTCCGCGCAACTCTCGCAGAGAACCTCCAGGAGTCTCTGGTAAAAGCAAAACTCTACGCGCCTATAACGCTTGCGCCAAACACGAAACCAAAACTCTTTGAGGTGGGAACAGTATTTTCAAAGGATGGTGAAAAGATTTCAGTAGAAACTTCCGAACGTGTACCAGACATGCCAACACTTGTCGATGATGTTGTCTATGAACCTAAGCGATATGTCTTGAGTTCCTACAGGCAGTTTTCCTTGTTTCCTTTTATCGTTCGGGACGTTGCACTGTGGGTGCCTGACGGCGTTGCCGTGGCGGAGGTCGCATCAGTTATTCGCGCTTCTGCCGGGAGTCTTGTAGTGCGATGTGAGCAATTTGATACCTTCTCAAAAGATGGTCGCACTTCGTACGCGTTCAGGCTCGTATTTCAAGCCGATGATCGTACGCTGACGGACGAAGAAGTTGGCGGCTGGATGGAATCAGTGACCACCGCTCTTACCAATAAAGGCTGGGAGGTGAGGTAGTTGTTAGCTATGAGTCAATACGGAGGGGTACCCGAGCGGTTTAAACAGGAAGGAATAAAAGTGTCTGGAAATTCTTTGGCACGCATTGGAGATTTTGTTGAAGCAATCTCTTTTGTTGGCGGGCTTGTTCCAAGAGGGACACGCTCTAAGATCCTTGATATTTTAGTTGAGCCAAATCAAAACGTTCGAGGTTTTACAAAGAGAATCGAGATTGCGGCTTACCCAGGGCAGTACTTGCCTCCGCAACGCTTTAAGAGAATAGAATCGACAGGAATTAATAATTCGTGATACGCTCGGAATATGAATACGTTCAGTAAAGCGTTCAACGTAGAGGGTTTTATGGCAGCTTTGACTATTTCGCTGCCGAAGCTTTTCTTTGCGTTCCTCATACTCTTTATCTTTTGGGTGATCTATCACCTTACGAAGCGCCCCTTCATGCGCCTCCTTGCTTGGAGAGGTGTACAGCAGGCGAACGCGGAGCTCATTGTGAATACCGTCTATCGGGCGATTCTTTTTGTTATTGCCGTCATCATTGCAGCAGGTCAGCTTGGTATCAACCTCACCGCAACTGTCGCAGGCTTGGGTATCGCCGGTATCGCGCTCGGATTTGCTGCGCAAGATACTCTTGCCAATATCATTTCGGGCGTTCTCATCTATGTCGATAAACCATTCCGGATAGGGCAGTGGATCACTGTTGGTGACATGTACGGCAGAGTTCAGAAAATAACGATGCGCACTACTCGTATTCGCACGCTCGATAATACATTCGTGGTTATTCCGAATCAGAAAATCGCGAACGAAGTGTTGGTCAATCATTCTTCGCACGGGGAGCTTCGTATCGTCGTACCCTTCGGGATGGCATATCACGAGTCAGTGCCGCGAGTGCGCGATGTTCTTGTTAAAGCCCTTTCTGCTATCAAGGGAGTAAGAAAAGACCCTCCACCTACTGTTGTTGCGGAGGGTTTTGGTGCGTCTTCAATCAACATGCTCGCTCGTGTCTGGGTAGATAATGCTGACCGCGAGCGCGCTACGCTCTTCATGGTCGTTGAGACTATAAAGGAGACATTGGAAGCTGAGAAGATAGAGATTCCTTTCCCGCAAATGGAAGTTAAAGTCAGAAAAGAGCGTTAATATAGTTTTCTGATATGAATGTTCTCGTTATCGGAGGAGGAGGCAGGGAACATGCTCTCGCCTGGAAGATTTCCCAGTCACCTCGCTGTACGGCGCTCTACATCGCACCGGGAAACGCTGGAACCTCGCTTGTCGGGGAAAATGTCCCTATAAACACCCAAGATCATAAAGAAATCATTCGTTTTTGCAAAGAGAAAGATATTGGATTTGTCGTTATCGGTCCCGATGACTTTCTTGCAAGTGGCATCGTTGATTCTTTGATGAATGCCAGCATTCTCGCGTTTGGTCCCACGAAAGCCGCAGCGAAGCTTGAGTGGTCAAAGGCGTTCTCCAAGGATTTCATGAATCGTCATGGAATTCCGACTGCTGCTTCTGCGACGTTCTCTACATTCAACGAAGCGCTCGCACATGCCAAAGTCCAACCATTACCTTTAGTCATCAAAGCGGACGGACTCGCGCTCGGGAAAGGAGTGGTGATTGCGCAAACATATGAAGAGGCTGAACGAACGCTTAATTCATTTATGGTCGATGAAGCGTTTGGGGAATCAGGAAAGACAGTCGTGTTTGAGGAATTTTTGGAAGGTCCTGAAATATCGGTGCATGCATTCTGCGACGGAACGACCGCAAAACTTTTTCCTGTTGCTCGCGATCATAAGAGAGTGGGGGACGGCAACACTGGCGCGAATACCGGCGGCATGGGTGCTATCGCTCCGGTACAGGTGTCCGCAGATTTCCTGAAAGAAATTGAAGAGAAGGTAGTACTTCCTGCAATTAAAGGAATGGCCTCAGAGGGGACCCCTTTTTCAGGCATCCTTTATCCAGGACTCATGATTACAAAGAAGGGTATTCGCGTCATCGAATTTAATGCGCGTTTTGGCGACCCAGAAGCGCAATCGTATATGCGACTTTTGGATTCAGATTTGCTCGACATCATGCTCGACTGTGCAGAAGGGAAACTGGCAGGACGCGACATACATTGGAGTAAGGATTTTGCGTGTACGGTGGTTATGGCTTCGGGCGGATACCCTGGAAAATATACGAGTGGATTTCCCATAAAGGGTTTAGAGACAGTCACCGATACATCAGTTGTAGTCTTTTACGCCGGCACTGAGAAAATCGAAAGCGGGGTAATTACTGCGGGAGGAAGGGTGCTTGGCGTAAGTGCTGTCGCTAGTGCTCCTGAAGAAGCACAAAAAAAGGCATATGAAGCGGTAAAAGCGGTGCAATTTGACGGTGCACAATACCGCACCGACATAGGCTCTTCGTGGGGAATCTAAAAGCTGCGGATTGGTCAAAATCTGCCGCTCATACAAGGCTTTTTAGACAAATAGGGCAGGGAAATCAGGGTAAAAATGTGGTACACTTGAGATAAGCTTTCAGGGCGCATTTTTTATACCAATGGCTAAGACGAACAAAAAAGAAGAGAAAAAGTCTGACGGTTACAGCGCTGAATCTATCACCGTACTTGAAGGACTGGAACCGGTGCGCAAGCGCCCCGGAATGTACATCGGTACCACTGGTTTGGACGGTTTGCACCATCTCATCTGGGAGGTGTTCGACAACTCACGCGATGAAGCGATGGGTGAACATGCAGATGATATTGAGGTGACTCTTCTTCCTAACAATAGAATTCGGAACGCTGACAATGGTCGCGGTATTCCTGTCGATATTCACAAACAAACAAAAGTGTCTGCCTTGGAAACTATTATGACCACTCTCCACGCAGGAGGTAAATTTGGTGGTGATGGTTACAAGGTATCGGGAGGTTTGCATGGCGTCGGTGTATCAGTCGTGAATGCGCTCTCAACCTACACGAAAGCAGAAATTCATCGCGATGGCGGCTATTACCTTCAAGAATATGACCGCGGAAAGGCACGCGCAAAAGTGAAGAAAGTTGGCGCATCGGATTGGCGTGGCAGTGTCATCACGTTTGATGCAGATCCGCAAATTTTCCCCGTCATTGAATACGATTTCAATAAGATTGTGCAGCACCTTCGTCAGCAGGCGTACCTTGTGAAAGGAGTTCGTATTTCTATTATCGATGCGCGTGAATATCCAGGAAAAATTGACCTTGCTGATGTGCGCTACTTCCGTGATTTGGGACTCCTCGTTCCATCGCAAACGTTTTACTTTGAAGGCGGCTTGAAGTCACTTGTCGTCTTTAACAATCGTTTTCAGAAACCCGTTCACTCGTCAGTCTTTTATATTGAAAAAGAAGTTGACTCTGTGGGGGTAGAGGTAGCGTTGCAATATGTTGATGATATTTCTGCTCGCATCACCGCATTTGCAAACAATACTTACAACGCCGAAGGAGGAACGCACGTCACCGGCTTCAAGACCGCGCTCACGCGAACGCTGAATGCATACGCGCGCAAAAACAATATCGTCAAAGAGGCTGATGAGAATTTCACCGGCGAAGACGTGTTGGAAGGGTTGACTGCCATCATCTCGGTGAAGCTTCGTGAGATTCAGTTCGAAGGGCAGACCAAAGGCAAACTTGGCAGTGTGGAGGCGCGTGGCGCTGTAGAGACTGTTTTCAGCGAGGCATTTGGGATGTTTTTGGAAGAGCATCCGGATGAAGCTCGCTCCATTATCGGCAAGGTGCTTCTTGCCCTGAAAGCCCGCAAAGCTGCAAAGGCTGCGAAAGATTCCGTGCTTAGAAAGGGTGCGCTCGATGGTATGACGCTGCCTGGAAAGCTTGCCGACTGTCAGACCAAGAATGCAGCAGAATCCGAAATATTCATCGTTGAGGGAGATTCGGCTGGCGGCTCCTCAAAGCAGGGTCGCGACCGTCGCACGCAGGCGATACTGCCGCTTCGCGGAAAAATATTGAACGTTGAGCGCGCCAGGCTTGACAAGATGCTTGCCTCAAACGAAATCAAGAACTTGGTTATTGCTATGGGCACCGCAATAGGGGATTTGTTTGATATTTCAAAACTGCGCTACCACAAGATAATTATTGCCACAGACGCCGACGTAGACGGCGCACACATCCGCACACTCCTTTTGACACTGTTCTATCGCTACTTCCGCCCGGTCATTGACGGAGGATTCCTCTACATCGCCCAGCCACCTCTTTTCAAAGTGAAATTTGGTAAGGAAGTGTTTTATGTACAGGATCAGGGCGAACTCGATAAACTCTTAAAAGCGCGCGGCATCAAGACCGAGGAATTCAATGTTGAAGAAGTTGCAGAAGAATCTGCTTCTGAAGAAGAGACGGAAGAAGAAGCTGAGGAGAAGACTACAAAGAAACAATCAAAGCCGAGCATCCAACGCTACAAAGGATTGGGTGAGATGAATCCGGAAGAGTTGTGGGAGACCACCATGGATCCTGCGCGACGCATATTGAAGCAAGTGAAGATTGAGGACGCTCAGGACGCAGATCGCGTCTTTGATATTCTCATGGGCACGGACGTTCCGGCTCGCAAGAGCTTCATCCAATCGAACGCGAAAGCAGCGACGTTGGACATCTAAAAAATAAGTTTGAGTAAAATAAAAAACTCTCCAGTTAAGGAGAGTTTTTCTTTGCTTGGAACTTGCACCCGTCGGTTTTATTTTTTGGTTCGCTGAGGATTGCCTGAACGCAATGGCACTAAAGTAGGGTTTAGTACTCCATGTTCGAGATGACCCAGATCATCCCAGGTCTTTGCTTCTTTAACTTTGTTAAAGAAATCTCTGAACATTTCTACTTTTTTATGCGAAACCCGCTTTGAGCCCTGCAAAAACCCTTTAAAATACTTATCTCCAGCGTTGAGAAGGCTAGCTCTATACTCTTCTACTGCGCTCTCAGAATAAAGCTTGCTTACTCCTTCTTTGGTATAGAATAACTTGTTTCCCATAATTTGAATTGCCCCTCTTTTATTGAAATCTCAGATTTATAACCTGAGAACTTCAATCGGTTTTTTACGAGCTTGTGGTGATCGTGTACCTCACGATGTTGTTGTTCTTGTCGCGCTCGTTGATGCGATTGGATGGGTCAACATTGACGATGAAGATTCCGTCTGGCTTTGAAGGGTCAAAGCTGTCAAACCCTACAGTGAACTCAATGCGGTCGCCAGGGGCGAGCACCTGCTGCATTGGACTCGAGAAAATATTATACGGCAAGGTAGGGAGCACGGCATTGAAGTCAAACTGAGGCGATGTCTTGGTACCTCGGTTTTCTACCGCGAAGCGAACTGCAATACGACTGTTACTGGCACTGCGGCTCGGGGTTGAGCTTGCTGTAAAGACACCGGTAGTCTTGTCTACGACGCCGGTCTCAATGATACGAACCGCGAGGTCTACATATCCATTCGGATCAGAAACACCTGCGCCATTGATAGGGTAGATGTTTGTTTGCGTAGGTCCAGGAGTTACTGGGCGGGGAGTGACCGGGACGGTCGTTACCGGAATCACCGTAACTGGGGTTGTCGTTGGTGTAAGGGTTCCTGGGCTCGTGGTGTTGCCAGTGTTCGTAACGGTGAAGGTAGTCTGACCAGTGACCGTAGGAGTGTTTGCGCCGTTTGGAGTGAATTCTATGAACACCTGCACATCAACAAAGCGGTTATTTGCTGAAAACGGGGTCAAGGTCATTTGATTGTTTGCATTCAAAAAGTGGAAAGCAGTATTACAGAAGATTGTTTCAGGCGCACCTGAAGCAGAGAGGGAAGTGAATGACACACCGTCTGCACAGTTGTAGCGGAACGTGTACGAACCGTCTACGCTTTTCTTATCATGCGACCATGACAAGACGAATGGCTGGTTCGAATCTACAGTCAACGACTGTGCTGACAAAACTATCTTCTCTCCCGCAGGAACGAAGACAGATGAAAAGCTCACGATTGCTGATGCGAGCGATGAGAATGCATTTGGGATGCCGCGAGCTACTTGAACACTGCCCCACATGCCTACAATGATAATAGCTACGAAGCCAAAGATGGCGAGAGTGCGCACTGCCGCGGTGCCGAGACGCGATGGCGTCTTTTTTGTATCGTTTTCCATAGAGCACTGTATATCATATAAGATTGCTATTGTCAAGCATCATTCTTTGCTCGCGTAATTCTTGCGCGCGTCGGACGGCTACGAGAGGGAAGCGGAGAGGCTTGACAAAGCCATTTTAGCGTGATACCGTTCATTTTAGTAATAAAGAGAGGTTTTGCAGAAATTTTTATAAAAGCGGACAATTTTCTATAATTTCTATAAAATAAAAACATGGCGAATGCAGAATCACTGACGACTCTCGAAAGAGTTTCGCGCCCCTCTTTTGACTTGAGGAGCTTTTTGCCGAAGCCTAAGAAGGTGGAAGCCTCGGAAGAGACCATAGAGGCAGTTCAATTCAAAGCTGAGCTTACAAAAGTTAGGAAAGTATTAAGTGATGCACGTTCGCAGTTTGCAGGTGAGATGCGAACAGCAAAGATTGCGAAAAAAGATTCTGCCGGTCTCTCTACTTTCGCCGCGTACGAAGCGGCTCTCAATGAATACCTCACGCTCGTTATGCGCACGCAAGGACTGCAGGGTGCAGAAATGGCGCGCATCGGAGAAATTGGATTCTTAGGAGCCGTAGATAGAGAAAAACATAAAGAAGGTGTTTGGGGCGGCATTGCCGCTGCAGGCGCTGTCTTGGGTCCGATACAAACGCTTGTGGGCGCTACCGCTGGCGTTGTCATAAACAAATTCGTTTATACTCCTGCTTCCAAAGCGATAGTTGGGATGTACACGTCATATAGAACTGAAAGTATTGTCTCTAAGCGCGTCAAAGAAGCGCAGCAGGCTGTTCAGGCTGGCGTTGACTTTAAGACTCTGACTGGCAGCACCAACCTTCTTGAAAAGAATCTTCCTGCTCGTTTCAGTGAAGTGTCTAAGTTCATGACAACTGAAAGACGTGCTCGTCTCGCATTGAGTGTTGGGACTGGCGTCACTATCGGTGGACTGACCGGCGCAGGTCTTTCCGGTCACTTCGCTCATGATGAAATGTTTGGAGGTGAGAGCGTTAGAGAAGTCCTTGCGGAACAATGGGGTGCATTTGGACATTGGCTCGTTGACGGCTTTAGATCACAAGCAACAGAAGCGGCAGTCATTGCTGCGGTTGGTGCCGGTAAGATTGTAGAAGGAGCGTTAGGCTCCCCAGCGATGGCTGCGGAAATGCCACAGGGTAGCGGCGATGTTCGCCTGGCTGGTTTTCTTCCGCCTGACTTGAACGCGCACGGGACTAGATTTTTTGCACCTTCTACTGAACCCGGTGGAGTCGATCCCTACCAGTCCATGCCAACTCCTGAGAAGCCTGTTCTTGTTGATCACCTCGGCGGTGCTCCTTGGAACATCGATCGCAATGTTGGACTTGATAATCTTCACATTGCGAAAGCGATACCTCTTATGAATCAAGGGGGGATGTCGACTGAGTGGAATAATGATGTAGAGGCACTTCTTCGACAGCAGCACGATTTGCCGCCAGCAGAGCGGACGATTGTGCAGATACAGGACAATCGTTTCGATGGCATGCTTTATAGGAATGGTGTGCTAGGGCAGGGAGCCCGAGATGTCGAGCTCCATACGCCTAAACCATACAATGCGGAATATCGAGTAATCGAGAAAGTTTTGAGTGACGGAAAGATACACAAGCTTCAAATTTGGATACCAGAGCAATGCACTAATGTTTCATGGACAGATACGATAGTAGGGGAGCCAGCTGCTCCTTTGGTTATTCCTCCGCCCATTGTAGAGGCTGCACCGCCAGCACAAGGCTGTCCGATTCCAGAAGACACGCAATGGACTGCAAGGGAACTATTGAATCCTCATGGGACGCATATGCTCGATGGGTCACATTCTATTGCGCGAAGTCCTGGAGGTTACACCGTATATGTTCCTGATAAAGCTTCTATTCCAGGAGTCTTGGAGCGCGTAATGGCGGATGCGAAAAACGACGGACTTTTTGATGATGGTCGACCGTTCATACTGGTTGAGGTGAATGTCTATAATCCAGTGACATGTACTTATGAAGAAGCGGTTATCTGTCTCAAAGCAGATGCCATCAATGCAGTGACAGGTAAAATATCGATCGATCAGCCTTTTGTAACAGTTCCTGGTTCGAGGCATGACGTTCCTTTGACCGGACAGAATTTCAGCCAATACATCGAACCTACCAAAGAACATGGGATGTATGAACCTGCTCCGCGTGCGGAGGATTTAGGAACCGTCGCACGGTCACCGAGGCATTAATTGGGGGTATTGACAAGCAACAATTTGTGATGTATTATGAAGAAGCATGACAACAAGCACAATAATCACTTTCAAACCCAGTGATTTTTTGCGTATGACTAAAAATGGCATTTCACCGAATAAACGAATCATCGCAAGACCGTGGGAATTTCTTGTTATCTTCCTGGTCGTTTTTTTCGTAGTATCGGTCTTTCTTTTTGCCATCGACTTTGTCCCAGAATCTCCATCTTCCGCTGACACTTCAAATATTGCCCAAGCAGCTACTGTTACCTTGAGCGCTTCAGCACCGCTCAGCGCGAAAACATCTTCAAACTCAAACGGCACTGCTGCAGCGGCAGTTTCTACCGCGTCTGCACACCTTGCAGGAAACGCACCACTTCGCGTCACTATACCGAAAGTCGGCATTGATACACCGGTCAATAATCCGAACACGACGAGCGTGAGCGGGCTTGATAATGCACTTCTTAAGGGAGCGGTTCGCTATCCTGATTCAGCGCTTCTTGGAGAGGTTGCGCCGATGTTTATATTTGGTCATCAGAGTTACTTGCCAGTCGTCCACAATCAGGCTTTCAAAGCGTTCAATGGTCTTCAAAATGTTCGCGTTGGCGACGATGTCATTGTTTCATCTGCAACAACCAACTATCACTACCGCGTGACTTCAATCGATTATGTCGATACTGAAGATGGAGAGGTAGAGATTGGCGGTGGTACCCAGACGCTCACGCTGGTTACGTGCGACTCATTCGGAAAGCAAAAGACGAAGCGCTACGTTGTCGTAGCGGCATTCACTTTTGAAGAGCCGATTACTAATACTCATGCTTAATTACTCAATTTTTTATAAAAACACTATGAAAACCAGCGTCATCAAAAAGTCAGTCCTTGTAGTCGCGGCACTCATCGCGATTTTCGCCGCAGGCGCGTGGTTTTCCATAGATGCTGCCCAGATTTCTTTTGATACATCTTCAATCACCGCGAATGCTGATATCGGTTGCGGCGGCTGCGAGCCGATAGTCTTTAACGTATGGGACTGGAACGACTCGTATCAGCCTCCGAACGCTGACGGCGGCGGCGGCGGCGAGACCCCATACCCATCATGTGTTCTTAGTGCAAATCCCGTAACAATCACGGCGGGGCAATCGTCCACGCTTACTTGGTACACCGATAATATAACGAGCGTGTCGATAGACCATGGCGTTGGGTCTGTTGCTGTAAATGGCTCCACCTCCGTTTCGCCATCGGTTACAACTACCTATACCTTGACCGGTAGTGGACCGTACGGCGGCGTGAACTGTCAGCAGACTGTCATTGTTACTGCGCCACCGACCCCAGTGTGTTCTGCCGACCTTTCTAAAGATCATCTCATCTGGAGTACGGTAAATGCGACATCCGTCACCATCACTACGCTCACCGCAGGTTCTCCAGTCATTCCTCCTCCGTACGGACTCTCTGGTACCTACAACTTTGTGCCACCACTTGGTGCTGGTACTCATTCTTATAATCTCACTGCGACTGGTCCCGGAGGCACAGTTTTGTGTGCCGTAACCGTCACGATTACGCCGCAGCCAGCACCTACTTGTACGTTGACCGCTAACCCGACTTCTATAACCGCTGGCGGCTCGTCGACGCTCTCGTGGACGACGACCAACGCGACCTCAGTTTCTATCAATCAAGGAATCGGCTCGGTTACTGCAAATGGTTCCACCTCTGTTTCTCCCACAACCTCGAAGGTGTATACCCTCACGGCAACGGGTCCCGGAGGCACCGTAACCTGTACGCAAGGCATTACGGTTATTCCGCCGCCTATGCCAGTTTGTACTCTCAGTCTTTCACCGACTAACATTTCTTGGACGACAACTAATGCGAGTTCAATCACACTTGTTTCAACCACTGGCTCGCCCGCAATCCCATCCCCTGGACTTAACGGTTCTTACAACTTCAATCCTGATTTGGGACCTGGTACCCATTCCTACACCCTCACCGCAACTGGTGCTGGCGGTGCCGTGATTTGTATTGGAACCATACACATTGATTCCACACCTCCTCCGCCTACGTGTACCCTGAGCGCAAACCCTACCGCGATTCTTACGGGAGCCTCATCCGTACTCTCGTGGACGACCACGAATGCAACCTCAATTTCGATTAACCAAGGCGTCGGTACTGTCTCTACAGCAAACGGTTCTGTTACGGTGACTCCTTCGACAACAAAGACGTATACGCTCACCGCAACGGGTCCCGGAGGCACCGTGAATTGTCAGACGACTATTACGGTTTCCAACAATCCTCCGCCAACATGCAGCCTCACTGCGTCTGTTTCTACGATCGCCTCTGGTCAATCAGCAACGCTCTCATGGACAACCGCGAATGCAACGTCTGTGTCTATCAATCAGGGTATTGGTGCGGTTTCGACGAGCGGTTCCACATCAGTGCATCCAACCACGACCACGACCTATACCCTCACCGCAACGGGTCCTGGCGGTACCGTTACCTGTGTGCGGACGATAACCGTCACGACGTCTCCGACGCCTGTCTGCTCACTAGACCTTTCAAAAGATCAAATTAGTTGGACGAGTACAAACGCAACTGCGGTCACTATCACTCCCGTTACTGCTTCTCCTGCGATTCCATCACCGCAAGCGCTTTCAGGTTTCTTCAACTTTGTTCCACCTCTGGGCTTTGGTACTCACACCTACACCATGACCGCAACTGGTCCTGGTGGCAGTGTTCTCTGTGGTGTGACCGTTACGGTGACTCCAAATCCTGCGCCAACCTGTACGCTTGATGCCAATCCTACAACGATTGCTCCGGGCGGTTCATCGACGCTTTCTTGGACGACAACCAACGCCACATCTATCGTTATCACTCAAGGAATTGGTTCAGTCACTGCGAATGGCTCAACGAGTGTGTCGCCTTCGACTTCAAAAACATACGCACTTACTGCAACCGGTCCTGGAGGTTCTGTAACTTGTCAGCAGACGATTGTCGTAACGCCGCCTGCAACGCCTTCTTGTACGCTTAGTGCGAATCCTTCGAGTGTGTCTGCGGGTGACGCTTCAGCGCTTTCTTGGACGACGACGAATGCGGTCTCTGCTTCGATTGACCATGGTGTTGGTACGGTGACCCCAGTCATTGCAGGTTCAACGGCAGTTTCAATATCAAACACGATTACCTACACGATGACGGTGACGAGCGCATTCGGTGCGACCAATACCTGTCAGACGACTATTACGGTCGTGGGACCTGCACCTGCCTGCACCATATCCGTTTCGCCTTCTTCAATAAATACCGGACAGAGTGTTGTCGTCTCGTGGACGAGCTCCAACGTTACGAGCGGTTTCATTACCGGAGGAGTAGGTTCAACGAGTCCAGTTTCCGGAGGCTCCATCACCATGTTCCCGCCTTCGAGTACAACCTATGTCGGAACGTTCACCGGTCCTAACGGCACCGTGTCCTGTGAGAGATCTGTAACAGTTGCTCCGACTGGGTGTACCGGCAACTGCGGTGGGGGATTCAATCAGCCAACCGTTACTCTTTCAGGTCAGCCTACCAATCAGCCTTTGGCGTTCGTGTCACTCGCTCAGATTCCATACACTGGCTTTGACGCAGGCCCAGCACTTACCATTCTCTTCTGGCTTGCCATAGGGCTCCTCTCTGCTCTCATTGCGTATTTCGTCGCAGGCAAGGGAGGTATCAGATATCTTGTCTCTTACGCAGGCGGGCTTTCAACGCAGAGACCTCACACCCCAGCGGAGGTTCATGAGCATCAGCGGGAAGCGGTCTATGGCGCTCCGTACCCAACCCCTGATTTGTTGGCGATGCACCAGTCAGCAAGTATTGCTGCCCCCATAAAGACTGCGGCGCCAGTACCGACATACAAGACAGAAGCATTACCCCCTGTAGAACACTTACTCGCAGATGTTGCTCCTGTTACATCTCGAGCTCCAGCACCAGCAGTTGATGGTATTCCGAACATCTCTGATGTCATTGAGTCGCGCGCACATGCGGCAGGCGTGCTTATGTCACCTGAAGCAGTGAGTCTCGCAGCAGCGGTTTCTTCAGATAGGGCAGAGTCTCTCCGAGTCTTTGGCAACATATTGAATGAAGCAGTACGCACTGTTCCTCGCGAAAATGGCTGGGTTATGCTCACGACTGACCGCTTTACCGAGCTTGCCGGCAAAGAGAAGGGGGTGAACGCAGTTCCCCCAAGCGCTGCTGCGTTTTCTGCTCCTGAGCCGGTCAAAGTCGCCGCAGATGTTGCGACGAGAAACAGCCCCGTAGACACAGCGGCAGCTGCAGCGTTTGCAGGAGCGATCGTCGCGGGAAATCGCGACACCGCGTTCAGCGTCATGCGCTCATTCGAGCATGATGCGATGAGTCCAACTGCTCTCATGACTTCAACTGCAACTGTTCTTGACGCCTTGTATCGCGCACGGAGAGACAATCGCTCTGCTCCAGACACTACTCTTGCAGACGCAGCATCGCACCTCTCAGATGAACAGCTTGCGCACCTCGTAAACATCTTCACGCACTCCCTCGATACCGTGTACTCGTCGCCCTTTACCGGCGTGAAGCTCGCGCTCGCTCAGGCCTTTGAGGTCGTCGGGTAGATCATGATGGGGCACGAAGCAAAAGCTAATATAACTCTAGACGAAGTTTTCGTTGCGTATCAAGCTTTAGGCACAGGCAAGATGGATTATAAGACGTACGATAAAATGCTCCGCGCACTTTCACGGGAGGATCTTACTAAACTTCTCGAGCGAATAGAAAAGAATTAAAAGGAGATTGTGCAACACCCTGGTATTACACAAAAGAAGTCGGAATCAAAAACTTAAATCTAATGCCAAGGGAAGGATTACACACAGACGATATAAAGGGGGATATTGATCAGTTTTTTTCTTGGGACAATTGGTTCTCGTACGCAGACGCATTTGATTTCATTTCAGAAAAAATGCGAGCTATTTCTGGCATGGCTCCGGGTGAGGCGAGAGAAGGATTGCTTGCTTATCTTAACGAAAAAATCGACCGTTATTTCTGAATTAATATGTCAGCAGAAGAATCACATGATGCGGAGGCAAGAAAAGCATTGATAGAAAAAGCGATTATAGAAAGCGTTCGTGTTCGCAAGCTCAGGCAAGAGGACATCAAGGGGAATATCACCGTCGGTTTTGTGCAAGAGCGCTACTGGAGAGAGTTAGGCAGAGATTTTTCTCCAGCTGAATTTAGTTATATTCACACTGAAACTTCACGTCGCCTCCGCGCTGAAGAGAAATAGAGGAAAAGAAGCTTTGTGCAACACCCGGGTGTTGCACAAATTGATTAGACTCGGTCAGTGATTTCTTTTTTCAGTCTTGAGATAATGTCAGTCGTTGCCAGTGCACCTTCTGATGCGGTGCGATTTTCAACTGTTACAGTAGCTGCTTCTGCTTCCTTATCCCCGATGACGAAAAGGTAGGGGATTTTTTCTTTTTTTGCATTCCGTATCTTCTTGCCTAGTGATTCGTTTGCATCATCAATCTCACTTCGGATGCCCGCGGCTTTTAATGCCGCGATGACTGTTTGTCCGTATTCGTTATGCTTTTCGGATACAGGAAGAACTTTCACCTGCACGGGTGACATCCAGAGAGGGAAGGCGCCAGCATAATGCTCAATGAGTACGCCCATGAATCTATCAGGAGAGCCGATTAGTGCGCGATGAATCATCACTGGCGTTTTATCTCCGCCATCTTTATCTACGTATGCGAGCTTGAATCGCCCGGGCATGTTGAAGTCGAGCTGAATCGTTGAAATCTGCCATTCGCGACCGATTGCATCGACTGCCATGATGTCTATCTTAGGACCATAAAATGCAGCGTCCCCCACAGCTTCTTTAAACTCGATGTTCTTTTTCTGCAGAAGCGCACGCATAATTGGCTCTGACTTCTCCCATACCTCGTCTCCCCCGAGGTATTTTTCTTTTTTGTTTGGGTCGCGGAGTGACAAGCGCATCCAGTAATCAATGCGATATATTTTTAAGATTTTCTGAATAGCATCGAGTACGTTTGAAATTTCTTCTTCAACCTGATCTTCTCGGCAGAAGATGTGTCCGTCGTCTTGTGAAAAGGCGCGGAGTCTTGTAAGTCCTGAGAGCTCACCAGGTCGCTCATCGCGATAGAGCACAGCAAAGTCGCTGTAGCGGATAGGTAAGTCGCGGTAGCTACGGGGCTGCGAATCATAAATCTGCGTGTGCTGGGGGCAGTTCATGGGTTTCAGGAACATCTCATCCTCGACGTACTGCGATTTAACACCGAGCATGTCTTCTTTGTATTTGTCGTAGTGGCCAGAAATTTTGAAAAGCTCACCCTTGTTCATGTTGGGCGTATGCACCTCGCCAAACCCGAGCTCATCATTGAGTTCGCGTGAAAGTTTTACTATCTCTGAGCGTATGATGTTTCCCTTCGGTGTGAAAAGCGGCATGCCGGAGCCCACAAGATCAGAAAATACGAGAAGACCTTGCTCGCGTGCGAGTTTGCGGTGGTCGCGTTTCTTGGCTTCCTCGCGCCTCGCGATGTAGGCGTCCATATCTTCTTTTGTGTCAAAGGCGAGCGCGTAGATGCGCGTGAGCATGGGATTCTTTTCGTCGCCTCGCCAATAGGCGCCCGCGATGCGATCTAATTTGAACGAGTCCGGCTTTATTTCAGCGCTTGGATTTTCTACATGCCCTCCACGGCAGAGGTCCCAATACTCTCCTGATTTGTAGAAAGAAACTTTCTCACCAGTGGCAGCGAATTCATCTATGAGCTCATGCTTGTAGGGGTTGCCAGGGTATTCTTTCTTGGCTTCGTCCGCTGAAAGCTCATGACGGGAAAAGCTTGTCCAGGTGGGCAAGATTTTGCGCATCTCTTTTTCAATTTTCGTAAAATCCTTTTCAGAAAGGGGAGTGGTGAATTCAAAGTCAAAATAGAAGCCATCGTCTATGGCAGGTCCTATGGTGCGCTTGGTGTCTGACCAAAGCTTCATCACAGCCGCAGCCATGAGGTGTGCGAGGGTATGGCGTTTGTGCTCTAACTGTTCGTTCATCTTCAGGATTTTAGCACTTTATCCCAACGCTTTCACTTTCTCTATCAAGATTGATGGCTCGCCATTACGCTTGGAGAGTTTTCCGCGAATTAAGACGCACCGCCCTACTTCAAGGGCATCTTTACTCGTCTTGAATACTTCTGGAAACGCTACGCTTTCGATAAAGCCATCCTTGTCGGTAAGGGTGATAAATCCCATGCGATCGCCTTTCTTGGTCAGAATTGTTTTTATGTTCTCAATGACGCCACCAACTACAAGTGGGTAGCCGTTCCTCTGTTCCGCGCGGGCAAATTGGATTGAGTGCGGATACTGTGCAAGCTCTGTCTTGAATTGATCCAACGGGTGACCGGAGACGTAAATGCCCAAGAGTTCCTTTTCGGAATTCAGCATCTCAATTTGTGAGAGCGCTACTGCTGGTTCCAACTTGATGTCGGTCGATATTGCCATGGTGCCGAATAGGGAATCTTGAGCCGTTGATGTGGCACCTGCATCTTTCGCGAATAGCAGGAGCTTTTCGATGTTGCCAAGCAAAATGCCGCGGTTGTTGAACGAGTCGAAGACACCGCACTTTATGAGCGATTCAAGTGCACGCCGGTTCAGAATACTTCCAGGCAGGCGAGAGAGTACGTCGCCAATTGAGGTGAATTTTCCTCCGCGTGAACGCTCTTCCATCACTGCTTTTGCAGCTCCCTCACCGAAGTTTTTTATTGTAGACAAGCCGAAGCGAATCATGCCCGCAGCAATGACGGTGAATGATTCAAATGATTCATTGATATCAGGAGGTAATACTCTGATACCGATTCGCTCGCACTCCGCTACATCGTCTGCAATACGCTCTACGTTTCCAGAGTCTGCCGACAAAAGCGCCGCCATGTAATCTTCGGGATGATTCGCCTTCATGTACGCCGTTTGGTATGCAACTTTCCCGTACGACGCGGCATGACCTTTGTTGAAACCGTATGCGGCAAAGGGCTCAATAAGTTTCCACAGGCTTTCGGCTTTTGCTTTTGAGAGTTTGCCATGCTCGATACAGCCTTGAATAAATTTTTCTTTTTGCGCCTCCATCTCTACCGGAATCTTTTTACCCATAGCCTTGCGCAGCTGGTCGGCTTCGAGCCAGGAATAACCTCCCATGTTGATGGCAATCAGCAGCACGTCGTCCTGATACGTGATGATGCCGTACGAGCGCTCCAAAATGTCTTTCATTCGTGGGTCAAGGTAGGTGACGAGCGAAGGGTCGTGCTTTCGGCGAATGTATTCTGGAATGGATTCCATCGGACCAGGACGATAGAGCGCGACCATGGCGTTGATGTCGTGAATTGATGAGGGTTTTAGGTCTTTCAAGTAGTGCGTCATGCCAGAGCCTCCAAGTTGGAATACTCCTCCGGTTTCGCCACGCGCGAGCATGGCAAACGTCTTTGTGTCATCAAGTGGAATGTTTTCGATGTCCACCCGCTCGCCCTTGCGGCTCATGACACGCTCCACTGAGTCGCCAAGGATGGAAAGGTTCGTGAGCCCGAGGAAGTCAAACTTCAAAAGTCCTGCGTCTTCCACTTCATGCATGTCGTACTGCGTGATGATGGCGTTTCCGGAAGGCTCATACTGCACTGGTACGAAATCAGACACAGCAGATGGCGCAATAACTATTCCTGCCGCATGGATTGAAATGTGACGGGCGTTCCCTTCAATTTGTTTTGCTGTGTTGATTATTATTTCAGCGTCTTCGTCAGACTGGTACAACCCTTTCAATTCGTCTTCAATCTCGAGCGCCCTTTTGATGGTCATGGGGAAGCCTTGCGAGCCTATGGGAATTAATTTCGCAATTCTGTCACCAACACCATAGGGATAACCCAAGGCGCGGGCAACATCGCGCACAGCTGCGCGCGCCATCATGGTGCCAAACGTACCAATTTGTGCGACACATTCTTCGCCGTATTTTTCCTTCGCATAACGGATCATTTCGTCACGGCGACTGTCGGCGAAGTCCATGTCGATGTCCGGTGCGGAGGGGCGCTCAGGGTTCAAGAATCGCTCGAACGGAAGCTTGTACGCTATCGGGTCTACGTTGGTGATGCCGGTGAGGTACGACACCAGTGAGCCTGCTGCGGATCCGCGCGTGGTGGTGAGGATTCCATGGTTTCGCGCATAGGCGAGCAAGTCGGCGACGGTAAGAAAGTATGGTGCGAAACCTTTGTTGGTGATTATGGAAAGTTCATAGTCGAGGCGTTTTCGAACTTCTTCCGTTTCCTCCATATGATGATTGGTGAGTCCTTTTTCTACCGCTTTCTTCAACTCCCCTTCGTAGTTAGTTCTTGCAGGAATGGGGAAGAGCGGGAAGACCCATGAGCCTAAATTCAAGCTAACGTTTGCGCGCTCCGCAATCGCTTCTGCATTCGCGAGAGCTTCCGGAAAATCTCGGTACCGCTCCAATGCAGTCTCGGTGCTGCAAAATGCGAGGTCAGAAGGGTCTGCGGCGATTCCCGGAGTAGCGATTCTTCGCACTATGTCGCGCGCAGTCCGGTCTTCCGGTTTCAAATAGTATGTGTCGTCGGATGCGACGAGAGGGAGGTTCATTGCTTTCGCAATTCCTGCGATGCGAATTTGTTGGTCGCGTCCACCATTCCAACCGAGGCGTGCGTACACGTTTTCACCTCCAAGGTTTTTCCTGAGTGTTTCCACTAGAGCTTCCGAATTTCTTCGCACCAGTGCCGTGTCAGGAATAAGCGCAATCAATCCTTTTCCGTATTTTTCTATGTGCACGTCTTTCACTTTTGGTAGGTTATCGTTCCCAGGCTCTTTAGAGAGATCAAGATATGCGTGCGAGATGAGCTTGAGAAGGTGTTGATAGCCTTCGTTCGTTTCTGCAAGGAAAATAATATGGTCTTCAACGCCGTTAATAACAACATCCGCATCAATTCCAAGAATCGCCTTGATGCCGGCTTTCTTGCAGGCTTTGTAGAACTCGATGGCTCCGTACAGGTTGTTGCGGTCTGCGAGTGCGAGCGCAGGCATGCCGTAAAACATCGCAGCGTTTACAAGGGCGTCTATTTGCGGAATACCATCAAGAAGGCTGTAGTGGCTGTGCGCGGAGAGGTGGGAGAAAGATGAGGACATCCTTACTAGCTTACAGGTTTCAGGTTTCAGGTGCCAGGTGTTGATTACCATCTTCGAATTCTCCCTGTAAGCTGTAACCTGAAAGCTGACACCTATGAAGTACATTCTCGGAGTCGATGAAGCAGGTAGGGGGCCTCTGGCAGGACCGGTGGCGGTCGGGGTGGTTGCTGCATCGAGCGACTTCGACATTCTCGCCGCTTTCCCTGGCCTCAATGATTCCAAGAAGCTTTCAGAAAAGAAACGAGAATCGCTGTTCTTGCTTCTGCAGGAAGAGATGCGAAAGGGCAGCGTTAGCGCAGTCGTATGCTTATCTTCGGCTGGCGTGATAGACACCAAAGGAATCTCCTATGCTGTGGCTCACGCCCTTACGCAGGGTGTCAGAAAACTTATGCCAGATCCGAGAGCAGGGAAGGTGTATCTCGACGGCTCGCTCAAAGCACCTATTGAATATGAACAGGAGACGATTATCGGAGGGGATGGATTAGTTCCTGCAATCATGCTCGCTTCCGTTGCAGCAAAAGTTACCCGTGACCGCTTGATGAAAAAGATGGCAGAAGAACAACCCGCCTATGGGTTTGAGCGACATAAAGGATATGGGACAGCCTCCCACATAGAGGCTATTCAAAAGTATGGTCCTTCCTCCGTCCACCGTATGACATTTCTTTCCAATATCCTGAGTGCTACTATTCCCGCATGACAGACGATAATTCAGCCGCAGCTGTCCCTGACTTGCCCGTTGACCAAGAGCTCGCTGAGCGCGTAGTAGCACTCTATAGCTCTGTCGATGAGACGCTCAATGAGCTTCGCGTTCCTGATGATGAGCGAAAAGAAGTAGAACAAAACCTGATGGAAGCAATCGCTGCCGATCTTCTGGTGCGTTTAGGTGAGAGACTTTCGGACGATGATAAGAAAGAGCTTGCAGAAATGGGGAACGGATTCGCTCCTGGCACTGAGCCTGACTTGAATGCCGTTGCAGGATTTTTCCGTACGAAGTTTAGCCAAGAGGAGTTGGTGCACGCGCTAGCGGAAGCGACTGAAAGTGTTCTCAAAGAATTCACCGACGCGATGCGCTAAGTATGGGGAGTCCAGAGGGAGGGAAGCACTATAGAGCAAAGAATCCTGTTCATCGCCGTATCGCTACGGAGAGCGGTCTAAATCCTGATAGTCTTACCGCAGATCAGACACGTTGGATAAAAGAACTTGCGGACAGAGAAGCGTCTAACGGTGATTTTCGACGCAGAACACAAGGCAGGGGATTATTGCATGGCGTTCTGAACCCCGGAGAAAGTAAAATTGCTACATTAGATTCTTTCCGAAAGCGAAAGAATTGAAGCCCATTATTGTGCAACGCTCGAACGTTACACAAATTAATTTGACACTCGCATATGTTTCGTCTAACGTAGAGAGATGAATGGAGAGGGATTGCCTGAAACTGTTGAGGACTTGTATGGTCCCCAAGTAGAGGTTACTCCGCGTACAGGACGCGCTAGAGCTGTGCGTCGCCCGACAGAGCGGAATGCGAATCTCTTGGAAGCGGAGGCAAAATTCGGACCAGAGGTGCGAGAGAAAAACTGGCCTTTGGTTGCTGCAATCATTGACGAAGTAGCGGGCAGACCGGTTGTTATAGACGCTGACCCTGGATAACCGTAAGTAAAAAACCTGAAACCTTGCTGTTTTTGGGGTTTTCTGGTATCTTCTTCGAAATGGTAGTTCGAATGAGACATACGCGCGCGCACACGGCAAATCGCCGTTCGCACCACGCTTTGAAGAAAATGCAGCTTACTGCAGCAAAGGATGGTACAGCACACCCACGCCACCGCGCCCTTTTAGATGGAACTATGTACCGTGGTCGCTCAGTCATGGATAAGGCTACTACTCGCACACTTCGCGCTAAGAAATCAGCGACTCGTCGCCAGCAGGAATCAGGACCAGCTCCAGAAAAAGCAACTCAAGAGCCAAAAAAAGTGAAGGAAGAAACTAAGAAACTTCCGAAGAAGTCGAAACAAGCAAAATAACCTGCATACGCAGGTTATTTTTTGCTATTGTGTAGTTTGTATTTCCTCTTTCCCTAAATGATCCCTTCGAAAACGACAAAGCGTCGCCTATCCACTAAGCACTAACCCCTTCACAAAATGGCTTCCCGACATTTATCGCGCTCGCATGTTCTCCAGACGCTTTTTGAATGCGATGCGCAAAATACGTTTACTGCCGATTCAGCCCGAGCGATACTCGCTCGCAACCTTAAGGATTTCGCCGAAGGCGAGTCTGACATACCTTTCGCGGAATCTCTGATGAGTGGCATCATGGCAAAACAATCTGAAATAGATGCCGTCATGGCGACCTCTGCTCCGCAGTGGCCGCTCGATAAGATTGCTCCTATAGACCGCAATATTCTCCGCATCGGACTTTATGAGCTTCTTTTTGGGGACAAGAATGCAGTGCCTCCGAAAGTCGCCCTGAACGAAGCTATTGAGCTTGCCAAGACATATGGTTCTGACTCAAGTGGCAAGTTCGTGAACGGGGTACTCGGAGCAGTTTATCGTTCGATCGGAAGCCCGGGAAAAGATGACGCACCGAAAGATTCGACGCCGCTTCCCCATGAGCATTTGGGAGGAGTAGTACTTACTGCCGTTTCTGATGGAGCTATACAGGTTGCAATGGTTCTTGATGCGTTTGATCACTGGACGCTCGCTAAAGCAAAATGCGGCGAAGACGAATTGTCAGATGCCGCTGCAAAACGTGCGCTCAAAAATGATTTCGGTGTGGACGCAGACATCAAAGAAGTTCTTGGGGAACATGAGTTTATCGCACATGAGCCCTCCGTGGGACGCATCGTTCGCACAGTCGGATACTTCCTTGTCTGCCTTCCAGAGCCTGTGGAACTTCACGCTGGCGTATCTCCTGGCATCAAGGAAGCTCGTTGGTTTTCCGAAGAGTCGTTAGGTAGTGTGAATGTGTACGAAGACCTTCGTGAAATGATAGAGTCTGGAATACGAGAAGCAAAAAGAATATGCCTATAACAGACGCACACAAGAAAGCTCGCGCCACGTTTGAAGCAAAGGCTGGTATTTCATTTAAGAATCCACTATTTTTGGATACTGCTTTTACGCACCGCTCATACATTAATGAATCACGCTCAGGCGCGAATTCCGTTAGAGGTGGTGAACACAATGAGCGTCTTGAGTTTTTGGGTGACGCTGTATTGGAGCTTGCGGTGACTGACCACTTGTTTCGTACCTACGCAGATTCAGATGAGGGAGACCTCACGAACTATCGCGCAGCATTAGTGAATGCTGTGATGCTTGGCGGCATCGCTGAAGAGCTTGGTGTCAATGATTGTCTACTTCTCTCTAAAGGCGAGGCACGAGACTTAGGGCGCGCGCGCGCGACTATTCTTGCGAACACGTTTGAGGCTATTGTTGGTGCGCTCTATTTGGACCAGGGGTACGAGGGCGCGGCTGATTTCATAAACCGTCACGTCATTACGCGCATGCCGGAAGTCTTGGCAACAGGGGCATGGCGCGACGCTAAGAGCGAATTTCAGGAGTTTGCCCAAGCGAAGTATGGAATGACCCCGAAATATGAGACGGTACGCGCAGAAGGACCCGATCATGATAAGAAATTTGTAGTGTCGGTTTCCGTAGGCGATGTAGAACTCTCACAAGGAGAAGGGAAGTCGAAGCAGGAAGCGGAGCAAAACGCCGCTAAAAAAGCTCTCCAAGAAAAATAGAATGCAACTTTTAAGCCCCTCCGGGGCTTTTATTTTGATAGTACAATAATCCCCATGCACCTCGTCCGGCTAGATATCTCTGGTTTTAAGTCTTTTGCCAAGAAGACCAGTTTTGATTTCAATACGTCAGTTGTCGCCATAGTGGGCCCCAACGGCTCGGGCAAGTCTAACGTCGCTGAAGCGGTGCGTTTTGTTCTGGGCGAGCAATCCATGAAATCCATGCGCGGCAAGCGCGGTGAAGACCTCATCTGGAACGGCTCGACAGGCTCGCCCCGCGCAAACCGTGCATCGGTTGCCATAACGTTCGACAACACATCGCGTTTCTTGAATCTTGATTTTGATGAGGTAGTGATTGAGCGCGTGGTACATCGCGACGGCGCGAACGAATACCGTCTGAACGGAAGCCAGGTGCGCCTGAAGGATATCTTGGAATTGTTAGCAGGAGCGAACATTGGTGCTACTGGGCATCACATTATCTCTCAAGGCGAGGCAGACAAGATTCTCTCTGCGCCACCCCGCGAACGCCGCGAGATGCTTGAGGATGCGCTTGGTCTTAAGGCGTACCAATACAAACTTGAAGAATCCACGCGCAAGCTCGAGAAGACGGAAGAGAACATGCGGCAAGTCGAAGCTCTCCGCAGGGAGATTGCGCCGCATTTGAGATTCTTGAAAAAGCAGGTAGAAAAAGTTGAGAAAGCAGAAGTGCTCCGTGCATCCGCTATTATCCGCTTCCAGGCGTACTTCAAACGTGAAGAGTCATATTTGAAAACAGCGGGTTCTCAATTTGAGGCAGAGATGCTGGAGAAGAGGAAAGAGCTTGCGGAAATCGCTGCGCGCGTTGCTGAGGCAAAACAAGCACTCGCAGAGTCCGATGAAGACAAACGCGGAGGAACTATCCTAGAAATCTCGAGCGCGCTTGATGAAGTGAGAGGCAAGCGGGCGGACGCTCTCCGCAAGGCTTCGAGACTTGAAGGTCAAATTGAAGCCCTAGAGCGCACGCTCAGCGCCGCCAGTATTCCTCTTGGGGAAGTTTCCCGATTGGTTGATGAAGGTGAACGCGCCTTGAATGGGTTTTCCAATTCACCCGTTGCAGAGGTACTTTCATTTTTCCGAGAATACTTCAGCCGGTTTAGAGCGCTTGCTGCGCATCCCGGAGAAGATTCAAATGATGTGACGGAGCTGAAGCGCGAACGCGAACTCGCCATGAATGCTGAAAAGCAGTTTACTCAAAAAGAGACAGAGCTTTCAGGGGCGTTGGAAAAAATTCGTACCGAACTTGATGCTGCGCGGACAAATGAGCGTGAAAAGGAGCGAGCGCTTTTTGGTCTCGCAACGACAGAGCGTGATGTACGTCACCATTTGAACATGCTTGAAGGTGAGATGGGACGCTTGGGACTTGAAAAGGCAGAGTTTGAGCGCGACCTTTTGGAGGCAGGAACGTTGATTGGCAGAGAAATCCTTGCGTACCCTTCTCTAGAAGTCAGTCTTTCAGTGTCGCGAGATGAACAGGTAGAGGAGAAGCGCGAACTTGAGAAAACGAAGATACGCCTCGAGGAGATGGGTACCGGTGCAAGCGCCGAGACACTGAAAGAATACAAAGAAGCGACAGAGCGCGAATCGTTCTTGGAGCATGAGCTTGTTGATCTTGAAACGGCAGCGGTGTCTCTAAAAAGCTTGATTCAGAATCTTGAAGGAGAACTCAGCGTTCGTTTCAAAGAGGGGATTGATGCTATTAATGCAGAATTTACCAAGTTTTTCGCCCTCATGTTTGATGGAGGATCAGCGTCCTTGATTCGCGTCGAAGAGCCAGTTCGGAGAAAAACAGAGAACATATTTGATGAAGAAGCAGGCGAGGGCACACAACAGGATCCCGAAGAAACTTCATCAGGAATTGATATAGCGCTCTCCATACCTCGCAAGCGCGTGAAGAGTCTGGTCATGCTTTCGGGTGGTGAACGCACGCTCACTTCAATCGCACTTATCTTCGCGATGTCGTCCGTCAATCCACCACCATTCCTTATGCTTGATGAGACTGACGCTGCTCTTGATGAATCTAACAGCCGCCGGTATGGCGACATGGTGGAAGCCCTCTCAAAAAAGTCGCAGCTCGCTATAATCACCCACAACCGCGAAACCATGTCGCGTGCAGGTATCCTCTACGGCATTACCATGGGGAATGATGGTGTTTCCAAAGTGCTCTCAGTGAAGTTAGAAGAAGCAGTGAAAGTCGCTAAATAATAGGCTATTCTGCTCTGGAACCTTTTTATACTTTACGCGTAACATATAAGAACTAGTATGAACGCATTTGATCAATATCGAGCACACGTGGCTCGAGTCACCAAGCTTCTCAAGCTCTCGCCGGAAGAGTCAAAAGTATTATTGGAACCCGACCGTGTCATCGAGAAGACTCTTGATGTAACCGTTGCAGGAAAACCTGCAAAATTTCCTGCGTACCGTGTTCAGTTCTCGAACGCACGTGGTCCCTATAAGGGGGGCATACGCTTCCACCCTGCAGCAGATTTGAATGAAGTGAAAGCACTCGCCGCCATGATGGCAGTAAAGTGTGCCGTTGTTGGGATTCCGATGGGCGGAGGGAAAGGCGGTGTAACGTTTGATCCAAAATCTGCAACTCCTGAAGAGATTAAAGCGATATCGCGAGCATTTGTCGCTGCAATGCATGAGTACCTGGGACCTGACCAAGATGTACCAGCTCCAGACGTCTACACAAACGCTGAAATTATGGGCGTGATGCTGGATGAATATGAAAAAATCTTAGGACGTAGTGCACCCGCGACATTCACCGGAAAGCCGCTCTCGCTTGGGGGTGTTCCTGGGCGCGACACTGCAACTGCCATGGGCGGAGTATTCGTACTCGAAGCATTTCTTAAAGAGAAAAACCTAAACACGAAAGGTCTTCGTGTTGCCATTCACGGTTTTGGAAATGCAGGAGCTACTATGGCGACACTCTTGCATGAGCGTGGATTCAAAATAGTGGGTATCGCTGACTCTAAAGGTGCAGTAATGAGTGAAAAAGGTCTTGATCCGAACGTGTTCGTTCACATAAAGAATCAGCGCCAGTCAGTGCGCGATGCCTATTGTAAGGGTTCAGTGTGTGACGAGAGTAAATTACGTGAAGAGGGTGTAACGCTTGGTGAGCCTACTGATGTGCTCACCATGGACACGGACGTGCTCGTTCCGGCAGCACTCGACGGCGTCATAACGAAAGCGGTAGCGGAACAAGTAAAGGCGAAAGTCGTCATTGAACTTGCGAATGGCCCCACGACTGCAGAAGGGGACTTGGAACTTGAGAAACGAGGTATTCCTGTCATTCCAGATGTGCTTGCCAACGCTGGGGGCGTTACAGTTTCCTACTTCGAGTGGATTCAAGGCAGGACAGGCAGAATGATGAAGCGTAAAGAAACGAATGAACTCTTGAAAGATGTGATGCACGAAGCTTGGGGAGATGTCTCGCGAATCGCCGCTGAACATGGCGCACCGTACCGGCTTTCGGCTTTCGTTCTAGCTGCGGATCGTATCTTGCAGGCACGCCGCGATAGAGGCTTGCTCTAAGTTCGACAGAGTAGTACGATAGCTGACCATGAATCCTAAGCCAGAAAAAATCCTTCTTTGTCGGTGTCAGTTTATTCCAGGAGACAACGGGGTCATCAGAGTGATGAACGCAGAGTGTCCGTATCACGCTCAGTAATTTCAATATTTCTCCATTATTGACAGAGTAGCAACACGTTGTTACTCTTTTTTTATGACCAAAGCAGTCGCCATTGATCTATCTAAAACCGGCATCATCGGTGCGATTGCTTTCTACTTTTTCGGTTACTATTTTTGGGTGTAACGCGCACCCAATTTTTGTACATAGCAGTTATAGCTCCCTTTTACATCACCTTTATGTTTTTTCTCTATGTCATCCGAAAACCCAATCTACTGTCCATGCAGGCGTCACCGAGCATACTGTCCGGAATGTAATCCCTGCCCTAAACATCCAGGCAATTCCGCTGCAGACTGTTCGCTCTGTCGAGATCATTCCACTATCTAATTTGTGCAACATTCTAATGTTGCACAATCTTACTAAGTATCTAAAAAATTCTTGCGTATGTACGAACTTAACTTCTGGCAACCGAGCTTCGAAGATAGGTCACCCCGCGAATGTAGCTGCATCTACGTCGGACGAAAACGTTACATTGATCAGCATTGTGACCTGCATCGAGGTCGTTGAGCATCCAGAAAACTCCTCATATATTTCGACGCAAGAGGAGTTTTCTTTTGATTTAGCTCTTTCTTGGGCGTGGTGAGCGCCCAACCTTTTCATATGCATGAATAGCTCTCTTAAAAAATTAAGCTTTTTATTATGGAAAATAGAGATAACGCGTTCGTTCGTCGGATGCAAAGAGCCCGTGATAACGAGTTTGGAGCGATGTTCCGTAAGGATGGAGAATTCAGTCCTGAAGGCATGAGATGCGGGTTTCGTGGCTGCGGACAACCTGCAATTGTTGCCTTTCCACGCGGATGGGACGAGGTGCAGTATAGATGCGACGAACATCAGGATTGCTGACCCTTAATTATGTGCAACATTCTATTGTTGCACAAAGGGTCAATCCATTACGAGTTTGAAGTCGAGGGTGCGTTGTTCTAGGTCGGCGCGCTCCACGATGAACTTGACCGGGTCGCCAAGGCGGATCATTTTCTTTGAACGCTGTCCTACGGCTGCGTACTTCCTCTTGTCGAATTCGTACGTGTCGTCGGTGAGGGAGGTGAGGCGTACCATTCCGTCGGCGCTTGTTTCGTTGTCGCTCACGTAGATACCCCATTCAGTAACGCCGGACACGACACCTTCTCTTTCAGCTCCTATGAAGTTCGCGAAGTATTCCACCTGCTTCATCTTCACACTGGCGCGTTCCGCTTCTGCGGCTGCTACTTCACGCTCGCTCGCATGAACTGCCTTGCGCTCCTGTTCTTCCGGGTCGTCAGTGACTTTCTTGCCTGAAAGTACAGTGGCGAGTGTGCGGTGCACCATGACGTCTGGATATCTTCGAATAGGGGAAGTGAAGTGAGCGTAGTTCTCAAAAGCTAATCCGTAGTGTCCGATGTTTTTCGTCGTGTAAACGGCTTTTGCCATTGAACGAATGGTTGCTGTCTTGATGAGGCGCTCTTCCGTCTTTCCTTCGATTTCTTTCAAGAGCTTATTGATGTCCTGCCCGACCGCGCCTTTCTTACCAAGCGTTAGCTGGTGCCCGATGGCGCGTAAGAACACCGCAAGCTCATCGAGCTTCTCTGCGTTTGGAACGTCGTGGATGCGATAAACGAAGAGGCGATTCTTCTTTCCGAGTTTTTCAGAAACGAATGTAGCCACTTCGCGGTTTGCAAGAAGCATCAACTCCTCAATGAGCTGATGTGACTCTGTGTATAGTGTCTTCTTGAATCCCGTTACCTTTCCGCTTTCATTGAGAACCGGCTTTATCTCTTCAGAGCCGAACATGATGGCACCTTTATCTCTACGCTCGCGCTTGAGTGTCTCTGCGAATGCCCACAACGTATTTATTTCTGCGTGGAGAGGTTGACCGCTGTCTTTGAGTGATGCGTCTGCGTCATCATAGGTGAATCTCTTTTGTGAGCGGATGATGGTGCGTCCAAACCAACGATCCGTCACTTTATTATCTTTGACAGTAAACACTGCTGAGAAGGCAAGTCGGTCTACATCAGGCTTCAAGCTGCACAAGTCTTCGGAAAGCTGAGGCGGCAGCATGGGTACAGTGCGGTCGACCATGTATACGCTGGTTGCTCGATTGTATGCTTCGCGGTCCAATGGGTGCCCTGGGCGAACGAAATGTGTTACATCCGCAATATGAATACCTACCTCCATGCTGCCGTCGACAAGAGCCTTATACGAAATAGCATCGTCAAAGTCTTTCGCGGTGTCAGGGTCTATGGTGAAGGTGAGTGTGTCGCGAAAGTCGCGTCTCGTTTTTATTTCCTCTTCATTCCAGGCGTCCTTATACAGCTCGCCAGCTTCCTTGAGCACATCGGGAGGAAAGTCGCTATCAAAGCCTTTTGAAAGTACGATGGCGCGAATTTCCGTCTCGTGTTCGCCTGCGCGCCCGATGACGCTTCGAATCTTTCCTTCAGGAGTAAGAGTGTTCCAATCAATGACATCTAAGATTGCCTTGTGACCCTCCGGCGCACCTGAACTTCCTGTTATCTTAAAATCAAAATAGACGCGCTTGTCGTCGGGGCGGAGCATCATGCCTTTTGGTGTCTTAACTATCTCTCCCACGAACGAGCTTGTTTTTCGCTCCATCACCTTGAGGACGCGCCCCACCTTCACCTTGCCGCGCATCGTCACAAGGGCTTCAACCACGTCGCCTGAAAGGGCGCCTCCGAGGTTCTCGCGATACACAACAGCATCGCCATCAGGGCTCAACAGAAAGCCTTTTCCGCTTCGCGTTACGTCTAGTACTGTTTTTATGCGAGCTCCTGTCTTTGAAGACCGAGTGGAATCGGCAGAGGAGTGTTTGTTTATATTATTTTTCATTTACAGGGAGTATAGCATAGTTATTGACAAAATTATTCAATAGTGTATAATCCTCCAACATGTCTAAACCACCATTCGAAGCAGTATCGGTAGAGTCATTCGGCGAACGCCCAAAATTTTGGACTGGAGCTCTTTTCCCGTGTTCACATTGCGCGCAAAAGCATAGACTGACGCACTTTCATTTCACTGGAGAGAACCCTCCTGTTGATGAGGATAAAATAGTCATTCCCTTCGAAGATTAAAAATTGCCCCAGTTTGATGCTTTTTGACCTTTTAAGTGCTTTCTGTTAGAGTTCAACGCATGCTTACTATCAGATTCCAGCGCACCGGAAGGAAGAACAACCCGGCGTTTCGTATTGTCGTGCTTGAGAAGCAGAGAAGCCCTAAGGCAGGTAACCCACTTCAGGTTCTTGGCTCATATAACCCAAAGACTAAGCACACCGTCATTGATGAGACTCGGGTAAAGCACTGGATGTCGAAAGGCGCCCAGCTTTCTGGAACCGTCAACAACCTTTTGATCACGAAAGGCGTCATAGAAGGGAAGAAGGTGAATGTCCTCGGTAAGAAGACTCCTATCAAGAAAGAAGAGCCAGCTCCAGAAGTGAAGAAAGAAGCCGTCGCCGAGGCTCCAGCAAGCCAAGAGGAAGTTGTTGCTGAAGAGGCAGCAGTTGAAACTCCTGCATAATTTTATGGCTTTTGAAGTCCACCCAGAACCCACTCTTGCAGAGCTCCGCAAGGAACTTGCTTATGCGCGTGAACAACTTGCCAAGGAATCAAAACCTCCTTCTGCAGAAGGCTGGGCAGAGGTAGTTGCAGACCTCGAAGCTACAATAGAACGCAAAGAAAGAGGTCAGTAAAAATCAGCCTCAGGAAGATTTTTCTTCCTTCACGCTGTGACCGCCGAACTGCCCACGCTGGGCTGATACTACTTTCCCGGTAAAACTAGGTTTTTCTGCTGAATCAATGCGGAACTGGAATGACGCTTTGATGACCGGCACTTCCACTCCCAGCTCCTTGGCAGCTTGTATAGTCCAAGCTCCTTCGCCGTTATGCTGCACGGTACTCGAAATTCCATCAAGCGCTGGACCATGCTCTTTGAATGCGCTCTGAGTCCATCCAACTAATCGGGATTCGATTACGGAACCGTTATTGTAAATCTCAGCGGCATCCTCGAGATTTATGTCGAAGGGTGATTTTTTAAGTACTTCAAAACCCTCCCCAATCGCTTGCATCATTCCGTATTCGATACCGTTATGAACCATCTTAACAAAGTGTCCGGCACCTGCTCCTGGGAAAAACTTATAAGCACCTTCTTTCGCGAAGTCTTTAAAGAGATGTTCAGTATCCGCATAACCTTCTTCAGAGCCGCCGATCATGAGGCACGCGCCGTTTCTGGCTCCCGCAGGTCCGCCAGATGTTCCTGCATCCATGAAATGAATGCCTTTTTCTTCCAGTCTTTTTGCACGCGTTGCCGCATACTTATAGAAAGAATTTCCACCGTCGATGATGGTGTCACCTGGTGAGAGGGAATCAGCAATTCCGTTTTCGCCAAAAATCTCTTGGTCAACAATTTGTTCTTCCCCAGCTATTTTTTGAGGTGGTAGGAAAAGCCAAACGATTCTTTTCTGTTTTAATGCTGCAGACATTTCTTTGTAGCTTCCCGCAGGCTTCAGTCCCTCTGCTTCAAGTTTTTTTACGGTCTCAGGATCCCTATCCATTCCGACAACTGTCCAACCTTTCTCCATCATGCGTCGCGCCATGTTCGCACCCATTTTTCCTAAACCTACGATTGCCAGTTCTTTATTCATCCTTTCGTTCATAATAAAAATGATTATTAGGCTATGGCTTAATTATGGCACGTTTTTAATGAATTGGGAAGCGGTAGCTGCTTCATCGGTGTCTGGCGCGTAGGTCATTAAGGGAACAAGGTTCTTTTCCCACGCGGCAATGATAGGGTCGGTGAACGCCCAGGTGGCACGGACTTCGTCCGCGCTCACGAAGAGCTTTGGGTCACCTTCTATTGCATCAAGAATCATCTTTCCGTACTCGGCAACGTACTGCGTGTGCGTTTCTGTCTCGTGGAGTTTAAAGTGAAATTCGCGTTTTTCTGTACCGCTCTCTAGTATTCCTGGTTTCTTCGACAAAAACTCTATGACCACCTCTTCACGCGGCTCCATCCGGAAGATGACGGTGTTTTGGTATGGTGAGTGAAAGGTTACTATGATTTCTTTTCTTGCCTCATGCATTCGTTTTCCCGCTTCCATGATTATAGGAACACCACTCCAGCGTGGAGTGTTGAGTTTGGCGCGGACAGCGAAGTAGGTTTCCGTTTGTGAGCCGGGATCAACCCCAGGAATGGTTTTATATCCTTCGTGTTGTGCGCGGAAGGTTTCTTTCGTCATCTCATTTTCCGTGGGAGCTTGCAGAGCGCTGAGTATTTCGAGACGTTTTTCACGTATTTCGTCCGCGCTTGCGGTCTCGGGTTCCTCCATCGTCAGGAGTGCAAGAATCTCAAGCATATGGTTCTGACCTACATCCCTGAATGCCCCGATATGGTCATAGAAATTTCCTCGATTCTCAACCCCCATTGTTTCCCAGAGGCGTATGCGAATCGACTCAATAGTGTCTTTGTTCCAGTTATGTTCAAAGAGCTTATTTCCAAACCGGAACTCAGCTATGTTCTGCAGAATGTCTTTCGTTAAGTAATGATCGACTCTGTAAATCTGATCTTCGCTGAAGCAGGTCGCAAGATCTTTCTCCATTGCTTCTGCCGAAATGCCATCCGTGCCGAAAGGTTTTTCAACAATGACGCGTGCCGAGAGACCCCCTGTCGAACCGCTTTGAACGATGTCACGGAAACCCTTGCGTTCAAGGATGACAGGAAAGAGCTTCGGCGGTACCGCTAAATAAAGGAGGCGATTCGTCTTCCCGCTCGCGCGCTCGCGCATCTTCAAAACTTCATTGAGTTTTTGGTAACCTGCCTCTTCTTCGAAGGTCACAGGACTATAGGTGAAAATATCGAGAAAGCGGTCGAGGCGCCGATGATCGACTGTGCCTCTGGAGTGTTTTAATACAATACCTGCAACGACTTCACGAAAATCGTTATCATTGATATCGCGACGTGATACACCCACAACGTTGAAGTTCAGAGGAAGCTTCTCATTCTCGAAGAGATAGAAGAGAGCCGGAACTATTCTTTTTGCCATCAGGTCTCCCGTAGCGCCAAAAATGATGAGGGATGTGGGAGAGGATTGCATGTTTCTGATTGCCGATTGAGTATACTGCGTATTCTCTGAGATAGAAAATTTTGCTTTACGGCGCGAAATTCGCTTCTCCTTGACCGCTTTCCGTTCTTGCGTGATACTGTTTTGAGCGGCTTTTAAAAGCTGATTTACAAAGATAAATATCCCGTTATGGATAACAATCAGGATCAGGAGTTTCTGGAATACGTAGTTAAGATGCTCGTCGATAATCCGAGCGACGTAAAAGTTAACCGACAGGTAGATGAGATGGGAGTCTTGCTCACGATGGACGTGAATCCCGCAGACATGGGAAAGGTGATTGGTCGCTCAGGCAACACCGCAAAGGCAATCCGCATATTGCTTCGTGTCGTTGGCATGAAGAACAATGCGCGAGTCAATTTGAAAATCAATGAACCAGCAGGCGGAACTCGCTCTATGGGCATGGGTTCAATGGGAAGCCCATCCACAGGAAGTTCAATGGGAATGACTGACCGTCCTTCATCTTCTTTTGGAGGGGGTGAGCAGGGTTCGGCATCACGCTCAGTGGACGAGGCTCTCGAAGATTTGCGTCTCTGATATCAGATACGTATCAAAGGAAAAATCAAAACACCCCGATTAATCGGGGTGTTTTTGTATATCCAATTTCGACCATGTATCACTGCAGTACTACAGTGATACATGGTCGAAATGTAATTAAAGCTAGTGACCGGGGCGGGTTTTTATTTTCCCTTGCGTGCGGTATAAAGGGCGGATGGATCCTATAAATGGTGACCGTTTCCCATTAATTCGCCCAGTTACTCGCAGTGCGGGCACGACGCCTACTGGTCGTCGAAGGGTGCCTGAGGAGCCTGTTCGCGGGAATACCCCTGATGCAGAAGCTGCAAAGGGACGGAATAATCAAGGTTTTGATTTGAAAGCATGAAAGCTCGAAGAGCGGCAAAAAAGCCGTTATTGACTTTCCACGTCATCACGCTTTTTCCGGAAGCGTTTGAGTCGTATCTTGCGTCGTCAATCGTGGGGCGTGCTATACGCGAAAAGCATATCGTCGTGAAGTTTTATAATCCGCGTGATTTTGTAAAGGTGAGTTCGAAAAGCGACGCTCCGTACATAAAGGTAGATGGGCGTCCCTACGGAGGCGGCCCTGGCATGGTGCTTCAGGCAGAGCCATTTTTGAAAGCAGTTGAAAAGGCTTTAAAAGATTCAGGATTCAAGATTCAGGATTCAACAAATAAAAAAACTCTAAGCTCTAAGCTAAAAACTAAAAGCTCTCCCGTCATCTATTTCTTCGACGCTTCAGGTAAGCAATTCACGAACGCAGATGCTAGGGGGCTTGCAAACCCGTCTTCGCGCAAGGCTACGGCGGGCAAGGGAAAGATAGAAAATATTGTACTTATCGCCGGACACTACGAGGGCATTGATGCCAGGGTGCAGAAAGTATTGAAAGCGAAGAAGATTTCCGTTGGTTCATACACCCTCACTGGTGGGGAACTTCCAGCCATGGTTGTAATTGACGCAGTAGCTCGCCAAGTGCCAGGAGTGTTGGGAACGTTCGAGTCTATAGAAGAGGAACGCGTTTCGAGTTCGGAAGTATATACACGACCTGAAGTCTTAGAATGGAGAGGAAAGAAACTCCGCGTTCCGAAAGTGCTCTTGTCCGGCAACCACGCTGCCATCAAGGGTTGGAAAATGGACAAGAGAAAGTAAGCTAAAATAATCCTATGAAATTCAAGTTCGGGGCTCCACGCGAAAACAGTTCGTCGGACGCTGAGGAAGAGCCGAGAGACCCGAGTAAGAGGAGAACTCTCAAACAGTTGGGGGCTCTGGCGCTGACCGCTGACGTTGCTGGCTCTTCCAAAGAAGCAGAGAAAGGCGCTCGCGGGGTGTTCGCCGAGCGGTTTGTAGCTGCGGAGCAGTTGAAGAAAAATGGAATTACTGATTTTCAGAGGCAAGCGTATAAGCCGGGACTGAGCGAAGCGCTTGCCCGCGGCGTGCAACCGTTTGGCTATAGCGAAAAGGATTCGGCAATCTACGACCCCGCGTCAGATACCTGGAACATCGCCCCCAAACAGGACGCTATCGCAGAGGTACGTCGCATCATTGATGCGTTCACCAAAGACGCGACGACTGACAGCGGTCAGATAGAGCGTTTGATTCGCGACCAGAAAAAGAAAAACTATCTACCTGACAAGGAAGCACGTACGCTCGTGCATTCCCGGATGGATGCTTGGCGGACGTACCTCGGACTCCCTCAGACCAATGGCACATTCGGTATATCCGAATTCAAACCGTCAAACAGCAAAGACGATATTTATTATTACAAGATTAATCGTTTCTTAGAAGATTACGCCTCAAACACGGGTATAGAGGAAGAAAATCCCCAAGGTTTCGTGGATATCCGCGCTATGACGACGAAAGAAGTACTTCGATGGTTCGTTAATCGTATCAACGAGGAGACCAAAGAATACGGGAAGCCGGTCCGATTGGCCGACAGGGGTCTTGCAATCATGGGTCATTACACCCTCACGAAAGGTCGGGATGATCGTGGCGAGTATATTTCCTATTATGACCGATGGGACCTGGACGGTTCTTTTGAGGGGAAAGGGGGAGTCATCGGGAAACCTTTTGAGATCTACGACCGCATTTATTATGATCCCAAGACATTCGAAGTTATTCCCACCAATCTTGCTTTTCCACAAGGCAGCTTAGAGCTACTCACAGAGTCTAAAAATTGACAGCGTCCCTTACGACTCCCATGATAGAGGGGTGCTTACTGGTGAAAATCTGACGACGAACAGGGGAGAAATAGGTAGAGAAGAGGCGTTTCAAATTGCGCATCAACTTGTAGGGGAGCGACATGGAGTTGCTGACGAAGGGCGTAAAAAAGAAGGTAGAAATTTTCACATTCCAAAAACTCTCCTTTTTGTGAGTGGTCATTTGGGCGCTGGTAAAACTCACGTAACGGAGGCTCTAGAAAGACTCGTTCCAATCGTCGCGATAGATAAGGACGCCATGAGCGATATTTTTTCCATGAGTCGCAAGGACGAAGTACATGCTCGAACCAAAGAGGCAGCGTATGACATCATGTATTCCGTTGCAGATCTTCATCTCACGGACGGGCGAAGTGTCCTTCTTGATGCGCCCTTCAATCAGGAAGGGGCTTTTTTCTGGAATTCTGAATGGAATAAGCAAATGCAAGGAATTGCTGAGAAGAGTGGGGCAAAACTTAAGGTTATATGGTGTACGGCAACACCTGAGACGAAGTTAAAGCGTATGAAAGCACGCAGCTCAACCCGTGAGCGCGATCGTACCCCCGAGGAAGTACTAGGACTTGCCAGCAGGAATGATGTGCCCCCAATTCCATTTGAGCACTTGGTTTTCGACACCGAAGTTGTTGACGCCGAAAAGCTCCATGAGTTTCTAGAGGTATCACCAGTCCAAGTAGTCTCAGAACTTACCCCAACCTCTTGACCCTCATGTAGTCTTCAGCTATACTCTTATATAACCACTTTGATTGTGTACTGGGTTAGTGGATTTTGATTTTTAGTACCCATAAAAGAAAAACGCAGGGCGCGCTTTTTGCGTGTCTTGTGCGCTCTATTATTCGCTTCGGCTACTATTTACTATGGCAAAATCACTACCTCAGAAGAGATTCTCAAAGTATCGCGCCCCTCGTGTTCCGATGCCTGACCTTGTCGCTCCTCAAGTGGCAAGCTTCCGCGCATTCATTTCAGAAGGTCTGAAAGATCTCTTCAAAGAATTTTCTCCGATCATCGACTACTCCAAGAAGAAATTCGATCTCGAGTTTGTTTCTTTTGAATTGGGCGAACCCAAGATTGACGAGTACGGAGCGAAGGAGCAGAAGATGACCTACGACGCGCCATTGAAGGCGACCGTTCGTCTCACCAACAAGATGCTTGGTTCCAAGAAGGAGCAGCCTATCTTTCTCGCAGATTTTCCGATAATGACCGAGCACGGCACGTTCATCATCAATGGTGTTGAGCGCGTTATCGTTCCGCAGCTTGCGCGCTCCTTCGGCGTGTTTTTCTCTGCTGGCGAGATGCGCGGCAAGGTGTGTTTCGGTGCAAAAATAATCCCAGCGCGAGGTGCATGGATTGAAATCGATTCAGAAGCTGACGGCGCTATTTTCGTAAAGATTGACCGCAAGAGAAAGTTCCCAGTGACGACTTTGCTTCGCGTCCTCGGCGCATCATTCGACCGCGACCTTGTAACTTTGTTTGAGCGCGTCCCTGGAGGCAAAGCGGCAATCCAGGCAACATTGGAGAAAGATTCAGCAAAGGCTATCGAGCAGGCATATATAGAGATATACCGACGTCTCCGCGATGGTGACCTTGCAACCCCGGACACTGCACGCGAATACGTGAAGAGCATCTTCTCGCCTGAGCGTTACGACCTTTCATACCCAGGGCGTCACCGTTTCAATCAGCGTTTCAACCTCTCGATGGATAAGAAGGAGCTCGATATCCGCACGCTCTCCATGGATGACATCGTATTGATTGTTTCTCACATCATTGAGCTTAACAACACGCCAGGTGCTGAGGGCGATGACATCGACCACCTTGGTTTCCGTCGCGTTCGTCAGATTGGTGAACTTTTGGAAGCGCGCGTTCGCGTCGGTTTGTCTCGCATGAAGCGAAACATCCAGGACAGAATGTCTACTATTGACGTCGAGACAACACTCCCAACTCAGCTCGTGAATCCACGCCCGCTTGCAGCAGCTATCAAAGAATTCTTTACGGCAAACCAACTCTCGCAGCTTGCAGCACAGCAAAACATTTTGGATGAGCTTGAAAACCTCCGCACTGTTTCAGCGCTCGGTCCCGGCGGATTGACGCGCGAACGTGCAGGCTTCGAGGTTCGCGACGTACACACCTCGCACTACGGACGCCTTTGTCCAATTCAAACTCCTGAAGGTCAGAACATCGGTCTTATTTTGCGTCTTGCTACATACGCTCGCATCAATGACTTCGGTATTATCGAAACGCCATACGCGAAAGTCGAGAAAGGAAAGGTGACCGACGAGATTGTTTACATGAACGCATTCGAGGAAGCGCAGTACCCAATCGCGCACGCAGCAGTTGCGTTGAATGGCAATACGCTCACTGACGATTATGTCGAAGCACGCCGCCACGGCGAGCCAGTTTTGGTCGCCAAGGACGAGATTAAGTTCATGGACATCGCTACGAACCAGATGTTCTCTATCGCGACCTCCATGATTCCTTTCGTTGAGAACGACGACGCAAACAGAGCGTTGATGGGTTCGAACATGCAGAAACAGGCAACGCCGTGCGTCCAGCCTGAGGCGCCAATAGTGGCTACCGGCATTGAGGAAATGGCAGCTCGGGATACGGGACGCCTTATCTACTCAAAAGAAAATGGCATCGTTACGGCAGTAGATTCGCAGCACATCATCGTCAAGGACGACAAGGGCAAGTCTCAAGAGTACAAGCTCGAGCCATTCTCAATGACGAACGAATTTTCTTGCTTCAATCATCGCCCGAGCGTTTCCCTGAATCAGAAAGTGAAGCGCGGTGACTTACTTGCAGACACATCATCTTCAGACAATGGTCAGCTCGCCTTGGGACAGAACGTCAAGGTTGCATTCATGAGCTGGAGCGGTAACAACTACGAAGACGCCATCATCATTTCTGAACGCCTTGTTCAGAACAATAAATTCTCGACTATTCACATAGAAGAATTTGACGTGTCCGTGCGCGATACAAAGCTTGGACCTGAAATCACGACGCCTGACATCCCGAACGTTTCTGAAGTGAAGCTTCGCAACTTGGACGAAGAAGGAATCGTGCGCATCGGCGCAGAAGTCAGACCTGGCGACATCCTTGTGGGTAAGGTCACACCGAAAGGCGAGACGCAACTTACTCCTGAAGAGCGACTCTTGCGTTCCATCTTCGGTGATAAGGCGAAGGATGTGAAAGATACCTCGCTTCGCATGGAGGGAGGCAAGCGCGGTCGCGTTATCGGCGTGCAAGTGTTCTCGCGTGAACGCGGTAACAGCTTGGAGTCAGGAACTATCAAGAAAATCTACATAACTATCGCGCAGCTTCGTAACGTCTCAGTGGGCGACAAGTTGGCAGGGCGTCACGGTAACAAGGGCGTTATCTCAAGAGTCTTGCCAGCGGAAGATATGCCATACGGCGCAGACGGCGAGCCTATCGATGTCATTCTTACCCCCTTGGGTATTCCGAGTCGTATGAACCTCGGTCAGATTCTTGAAATGCATCTCGGGCTTGCAGCACACACCTTGAACTATCAAGCCATCGTCCCATCGTTCTCTGGTGTTACTGAAACTGAAATACGGAGTGAATTGAAGTCGGCAGGATTCGCTGAATCTGGAACGATGACTCTCTTTGACGGACGCACCGGCGAGAGATTCGCGCAAGATATCGCGGTCGGCTACATGTACATCTTGAAATTGCATCACATGGTTGAAGACAAGATTCACATGCGCTCGATTGGTCCCTACTCGCTCATCACACAGCAGCCTTTGGGCGGTAAAGCTCAGAACGGAGGACAACGATTTGGAGAGATGGAAGTGTGGGCACTTCTCGGATACGGCGCTGCGTACACCTTGCGAGAAATGCTCACTATCAAATCTGACGACATCCAGGGACGCTCCGCGGCATTCGATGCGATCGTGAAGCGTCGTCCTATCGAACACACTCATACGCCTGCTGCATTCAACGTGCTCGTCAACCATCTTCGGGGCTTGTGTCTTGATGTGATTTTGGGACGAAACGACGGCTCGGATTCAGAAGTTCCAACGCGCAAATTTAGCAGAAATAGAGCTGATCGCTCATAATCTTGGCTCTCGCCTAAAAAACATATGGATCAAAAAAGAGGAAAGGTCATAGATACGTCCAACTTCGATTGGGTGGGTCTCAAGGTCGCAAGCCCTGAGCGCATCTTGGATTGGTCGTGGGGAGAGATCAGGAAGCCTGAGACAATCAACTACCGCACACAGAGGAGCGAAAAGGACGGTCTTTTCGATGAGCGTATTTTCGGTCCTGAGCGCGATTTCGAATGTTACTGCGGTAAATACAAGGGTCCTCGTTTTCGCGGCATCGTCTGCGAGAAGTGTAGCGTCGAGGTAACACGAGCAATCGTGCGCCGCGAGCGCATGGGTCACATTGAGCTTGCAACACCCGTCGCTCACATTTGGTTTTTGCGCTCGGTTCCATCCCGCATCGCCTTGATTCTTGGCGTTTCCGCGACTGATGCTGAAAAGGTCGTCTACTTTGCCGGCTACATCGTCACGAAAGTAAACACAGAAGAGCGCGACCGCATTCTCCGTGAACTCGAGAGCGAATACAAAACAAAATTCAAAGCGGTTACAAACGAAAAGGCGCAGACAGAATTGAAGGCATTGATGACCGCTGCGAAAGGGGACATTGATCGCATCCAGCCGGGAGTCGTCTTGGATGAGATTGAGTATCACCGCTTCTCCGTCAAATACGGCACCTTCTTCGAAGCAGGAATCGGCGCTGAAGCTATCTATAAGATTTTCAAAGCGCTCGATATGGACAAGCTCGTCAAAGAGCTTGAAGCGCAGCTCTTGAAGGCTGGCGCCGCAGAGCGTGAAAAGCTCGGCAAGCGTCTCTCGTTGATTCGCTCCATGATAAAGGCAGGCGTTCGTCCTGAATGGATGTTCTTGACCCGCATTCCGGTGACCCCTCCGGCGCTTCGCCCAATGGTTGCTCTCGAGTCTGGTCGCCATGCGACGTCAGACGTGAACGACTTGTACCGCCGTGTCATCAACCGCAACAACCGTCTTGTGAAGTTGCGCGATATCTATGCGCCGGAAGTCATCCTTCGCAATGAAAAGCGTATCTTACAGGAAGCGGTGGACGCGCTTTTGGACAACTCGATTCGCCGTGGTGGTGCAGCATTTTCAGCTGCCAGCCAGTCACAGCGACGCCCCCTCAAATCCCTCGCTGACTATTTGAAATCAAAACAAGGCTACTTCCGTTTCAACCTCCTTGGTAAGCGTGTCGACTATTCAGGACGTTCCGTCATCGTTGTCGGACCTGAACTCAAGCTTGATGAATGTGGTCTTCCTAAGAAGATGGCGCTTGAGCTTTTCCGCCCGTTCATCATCGCGAAACTTCTTGAACGCGAACTTGCTCACAACATACGTGGAGCAGGCAGGCTCATTGAAGAAGGAATCCCGGAAGTGTGGGCGATTCTTGAAGAGGTGATTCAAGGCAAGCATGTTCTCTTGAACCGTGCTCCTACGCTTCACCGCCAAGGTATTCAGGCATTCCGTCCGCGACTCATCGAAGGAAACGCTATTCAATTGCACCCGCTCGTGTGTCCTGCGTTCAACGCTGACTTCGACGGTGACCAGATGGCCGTGCACCTGCCGCTGTCGGTTGAGGCTCAGGCTGAGGCCCGCGAGCTGGTCCCTGCGTCGAACAACCGCCTCAC
>CAYNOO010000004.1:0-62469 GCA_964398865.1 uncultured Candidatus Saccharibacteria bacterium
ATTGGGCTAAAGTCGGCGCTTCTTCATTTCGCTTCGATACTACTGGCTCTCCTTGGAGGGGCCAGAGGATGCCGATTGCGGGGTCATTCCACAGAATGGCTGCCTGACCTGTCTCCTGGTAATGTGCGCTGCATTTATATTGCACTTCGCAATCGTCGCTCAGGGTCTGAAATCCGCGTGCAAAACCTGATGTAGCGTAGAGCTGTTTTTTGTTCTTCTCTGATGCCTCAATGCCAAACCATTTTCCCAGAGTAGGTGAATCTTTGCGGATATCGACGGCAACAAGAAATGCACTCCCTCGAGTGACGCGCATCAACTTTGCCATCGGCGGATCAAACTGAAAATTGAGACCACGTACTGTATTTTTTACGAGCGAACGAGAATGATTGTCTTGGACGAATACGTCGTTGATTCCAGTTAATGCGAATACGTCTTGCCTATATGTTTCCATAAAAAATCCGCGTGCATCTTCTAGAACGGTCGGCGTACACACAAAGATGCCTGATATGTCAGTTTTTTCTATCTTCATGATTCTGTATTAGGTAGCGATGCTATTCCAAGACACTGAAAGACATGCTCCGATACCAAGGCTTGCCGTGCCAAAAGTAATATCTCTTCTAGGGTCGCCCAGATGAAATTATTAGGAATGGATATAAGAGGTTCTGAGAGATTGAGCACACAAACCTGGTTCACTTTCATGTACATTTGAGCGCCATCCTGCGGCACCATGAAGCGCACGCACGCTTTATCGTGATAGAGGTCTGCAAAAGGCACTGCTCCCGAAAGACCTCTGGCGATATTGCCGTAAGAGGCTTGTAGCGTTGTAGTAAGCACTACGTGATCCGATGTTCCGTTTCCAGGTTCAGCCTTTGCCTGGACGAGGTACCGTCCGTCGTACCTCGCGAGCAGTGCGATTCCGTAATTTCTATCCCCTTCGGAAGCTGCGACCGGCGCGATCATAAAACGCTCTATTTCTTTCGCCCGAGCAGTTTCAAAGCTCTTCAAGAAAATTCCGCGATGATATAACCTTGAGTCCAGACCTATGTGGTGCGGCTTGCCGTTTTCTTCTATTACTTTCCATTCACGTGCATCGACCATCGCTATTTCCTCCACAGTAATTGCCAGTTTCTCTCGCTGATTCGCGAACCATGTCTCAATTTCATTTGTTGATTTTTCTGGAACAGTCATGCTTGTTTCTTGAAAATAAAGGTCGAGGCAAATTTAAGCGTCTCCGGCTGTATGTCTGTCGGAGCAAGCTCTCCGTTCTCTTGGATTCTAAAGGCATCATATCCCTGGCTCTTGAGGAGTGCTAGCGATGCACGCGTTCGCTCTATCGCGGAAGGGGTATTGTAGATTCGGAGCGCCAAGACGGGACTGTGTGCACTGAGGAGCTTCTCCGCTCCTTGAAGCACCAGAAAATCCGCGTTCATCACATCCATCTTTATTACTTTGGGAATCGCCTGCTCGCGAGAGCAATACTCGTCTATCGTGGTGGTTGTTACACTAATACCTTGTGCGGTTTTGGTTTCTCCGTTTTTTATATCAGGGAAAAATGAGCTCATGCCGCTCTTGTTTCCTGCGGAAATATCGTACAGCAACGCTTCTCCTGATTTTTCAGCAAGTGCGAGGGCATTAACTTTCGTGGATGGCGCGGCATTCTGTCTCGTGTAAGCGACCGCTTTCGGGTTGGGTTCAAAGCTATGTACCTTAGCGCCAAGGGCTTCTCCAAGCGCCGTGTAGAGACCTAGGCTTGAGCCGATATCAAAGAATACGTCTCCCGTTTCAAGAGTACCAATGAGAAAACGGACGAGGAAAATTTCCGAGCCCCCTAATGAGCCGGTGTAGTAGGCCAATACGGCATCTTCATCCCACGCGGGCAACGTAAGCGGTGCGCCCCAGAACATTGTCGCTCTAATGTCGGGTGAAGAAATCAATCCTGTCTTATAGAGAGCTACGTGTGCTACTTTTTCGGGATGGCGCAAAAACTTCTTCACGCGATTCATCAAAAGAGAGTCTTTCTCTGCGTTGAGATACAAATCTAGATCGGTTTTTGCTGCATCAAGTTTCTCCAAAAGAATCGCCTTATCAGCCACAGATGAAGATTGGAGCATGTCTTGATTATACGATGCCAAGTTCCTGCTTCAGTGACGATATGCCTGCCTGAAAATCTATTGAAGGGCTCCACCCAAGCATCTGTTTTGCTTTTGAGATGTCCGCGACACGGCGTGTCGGACCTGCACGGAATCCGGCTCGCGACTCAAGGTGAATGACTTCCCCACCCACAATGGTGGCAAGATCGTTGAGTGAGGTTTCGACGCCGGAGCCAATATTGAAAACCTCTCCGCCACGGACATCATCGCGTTCAGCGGCAATTATGAAAGCCTTCACAATGTCCATAACATGCACATAATCGCGAGTGCTCCTGCCGTCTCCGTCTATAGTGAGAGACTGCCCCTTACGTCGCAAATCCAAGAAACGTCCAATGACGAATCCATCCGGACCAATCAGATCTCGCGGACCATACGCATTGAATAGGCGCAACGATACGGTAGGCACTCCATAAGAGCTATCCCATAGGCGCATCGCGCACTCCCCGTAGTATTTGTATAAACCGTATGGATCGACAGGGAGCGCCGGCAATGCTTCGTGATATGGCACAACTTCCTGGGCTCCATACACGGTAGCGGAAGAAGCGAAGACAACCTTTTTTACGCCAAGCTCGCGTGCGACCTGAAGGAGCGTAATGGTGCCGGTCACATTCACGTCCGATGATTCTACTGGGAAATCAATGCAGTACTGATCCGTCCGAGCAGCGAGGTGAAAAATATAATCACTTCCCTCGCATATCTTTTTCATTATCTCTCTGTCACGTATGTCGCACTGGCGCAGTGTCGTCCCTGCAACTTGTTGCGTGGCGTCGTTTATCTTCTGTGACGCGGTGACATGTACTTCAAAGCCGCGCGCCAAAAGAGCTTCCGCAAGGTGCGAGCCTATAAGACGTGTCCCTCCCGTGATGACTGCTTTCTTCATCTAAGGTGCGGCGAGATATTCCTGTAAACCTTCCTCAACAGTATAGAGGGGCTTCCATCCGAGCTCACGAATACGACTCGCATCCATTTGATATTTAAGATCCATACCTGGTCGCTCTGAAGGATGAGTCTGAACTGCTTTCCCTGTCACTTCCTCCACTTTCTTAATTAGATCTTTCACTATAAAACCGTCATTCAACGTAACGTTGAAGACTCCCGTTCCTCTCTCAAGAATTAAATCTATTGCGGGAGGAATGTTTTTGACATAAATATATTCACGGTACCCTTTCCCATCTTCGTGAAGCGGGATGGAATACCCTTCAAAGATGCTCTTCCGAATTGCCGCGATAATCTTTTCTTTTGATTGGCGTGGTCCAAAGACGTTACAAAAGCGCGTTTCTGCTGTTTTCCCCTTAAGCTCGGGATACGTATTATCGTACGTAATGCGCAAGAGAGAACCCATAGCTTTCGAGCATGAATAGGGATTTTTCGGGGCAAGCATCTCGTCTTCCCGCATGAGGTGATTGCATTCCCCGTACACTTCGTCTGTAGAAACATAGATAAATTTCTTTAGATTTGGAAGTCTGCGGCACGCCTCGAACGCATGTATATTCCCGAGATTATTCTTTCGAAGTGTACGCAAAGGCTCGCGTATTGAGTAATCAACGTCAGTAATAGCAGCGGCATGAATCACATAATCTGGATTTTCTCGAATAATCACGTCCATGACTTTTGGCTCAGCCATATGGACGTTGTGATGGAAAAATGACCCATCTATGATTTCTGGGCATGAGCCCTCCGAAAGATTGTCTATGACGACGACATTCCAGCCTTTAGCAACGAAATATTGCGTGACGTGCGAAAAAATAAATCCCAAACCGCCCGTGATGACGATTTTTGGCACCCCTTCCTTGAGTGCAGTTTTCGATTTCCAGAGATGAGAGAGATTCATGAGGGTCGTATATACTCGCGAAGCATATCAGAAAGGTGTTTTGAAAACGAATCAAACCTGAGATATTCACGATAGACACGACGCGCTTCTTTCTGCATCCATTCAAAGCGCTGAGGTGATACTGATGCATGAAAATTAGCGAGTATTTCTGCGATTTTATCAGTGTCGCGCCAGTCGACGAAAACAGAGAAAGATCGATAATCGATTTTATCTTCAAGAGGCAGAACGCAGGCGGTATCAAGAAATAAAGGAATTCGCCCGAGCGAGAGCGCTTCATAAAAACGCACCGACGAATTTGCATCCCCTTTCACGCAAAGCGCGTAGTCGGATTCAAGAAGATTCTCGACGAATTCGCGGCGATTATCTTCGACACTCCCTTCAATCGTCTTCACATGACCGGAATACGTCGCACGAGTCTTGAAGTGCGGCTCTACACGAGTACTTGCCTCTAGCGCCTTGAGTGACTTCTTCCTAAACAGGATGCCTTTATGTTCAGCGCCTCGTTCATTATTAAAGATTGCAGCGAGAGTAACCGAGAGTTCCTTGAGGTGGGTTTTCAAACGCTTTTTCAATGACATTCCTGCCCATCCAGTAAAACCTACCGATGGACTCTCCGGTTTCGTTCGCAATTGAAGCTGACCGCCTGCATAGGACTCCAGAAGATCTTCGGCGACAAACGGAACAGTTACCTCATTTTGCTGTTTTGAATACCGATACTGACTGACACGCAAGATGACAGAATTAGGTATGCGTATTGGATGCTCGATGTCGCCCGATCCGTCTATGAGAAGAGGTTTTCGAGCCATGTGCGCTTCCTCCTCTATCATGCGCACCTTGTCAGGATTTATCGCACGAAAACGATCGTACGGATATGGCATGAGAACAAAATCAGCGTCTTCAATTCTTTCGACAAGGGTAAAATCATCCTTTGAATACTGATATTGAAGTGCTGCCGCGCGTACATAGGGCATCGTTTCTTTTGCAGCAATTCCCCAAAAAGGAAACAAAAGTTCTACATGGGTAAAAATCCGCGGTTCCCGATAGCTATCAGGCGCATAGAGTTTTATAGGCTCGTTCATTGTGGTTTGAGTGCAGTTACAAGATATCCTAACGGGTAATCAGACGGCTGGTATTTCTTTCCCAAGAGTCCCGCAAATTTCGCGAAGAGGTAATCAGAAATACGCGCAAGCGGGTTCATGAACAATGAAAGCGGTTGCAAAAATCTTGGCAACAAGCGCTCGAGTAATACCCATCGGACGGCAAACACTCCAGTTCCGAGCGGGGTCACGGAAATGTTCGAAAAACCCGAAGATAAAAGCGCTTTCGTGAGCGCTTCCCCGGAATAGCGATGAAAGTCGCTCGGCGAAGGATGGTATGGAAACAAAAACGGTACGACGATTATGATACTGCCGCCAGGCTTTAGGACTCGTGCGCTCTCGCCAATGAGCTGACGATATTCAAAGATATGTTCAAGAACATTGATGAGAAGGGCGCCATCGTATGAACTCTTAGTAAACGGAAGTGGTTTCTCCAAATCAACAACGACATCAGGCTTCGTGCCTTCAAGATTTGCGGTGGTAATGGAAAAATCTCCCTTAAAAAGCTTGTGATATTCCGACCGAGAATCCCCACCCAGGTCAACCACGGCACCCGAAAGCGTGATGCTTTTCAGGGCTTGATATTCTGCTTTCCGAAGAATGGTCATGACTCTTATAATAACGCTTTCATGAGAGTGCTGGCTAAGGCATCCAGGCTCTGTGTTTTCTTAACCGCTTCCTCTCCGCTTCTCTGCAGTGCTTGAAATTCAGCGTCCGACATTCGTATCATTCGCTCCAGCGCATTGGCAAGCGCGCTTGAATCATTCTCAGGTACGACCCATCGAGCGGGTACGAGATCTGCAAACGCCAAACTTGAAATGATCACAGGAGTTCCGCATGCCATCGATTCAAGAACTGACTTATCAAAATGTCCTGACGCCGCAAGATTCACCGAAACGCCCGCAGCACTGTAAAGGTTCGGTGTCTCATGATTGGGCACAGGACCTTTAAACACAACAGCGCCGGAATCTATAAGGTCCGCAAAACGATTACGAAGTTCCGGACCATACGCGCTGTCTTCTGGACCGACAAGCATGACAGTCGCAGGAAGTCGCTCGCGCAGGTGTCGGAGTGCTTCAAGTAGGATATGAACGCGCTTCGATGGCATTATCCTGCCTTGTGAGTAAATGAGTTGCCGATTGCGAACGACTTCCGGTTGCAATTTAAAAACATCAATATCGATTCCGGCTGGCATGCGGCGAGCGTGTGAAAAACCGGAGGAGCCAGCATATGGTGAAGTGAAAAAGATGATCTCCGCAAAAGAAGCAGCGATGGCGAGCCTGAGTCCTTTATGCGGATGGTTGTACCAGAGGCTTATGGGTTTTCGCCAGAGTTTCCATAAGAAACCCGCGAGCATAACATATTCTGGATTCATGTGAACAAATACCTTGTCGTACTCTTTTCGTAGATTCCACGCGAGGTACAGAAAGCGCATCGAGTATAAGAATTTATTCCCTCCACCCTGCTCTTTTCCGATTGAGTGGACATGGACATTGGCAGGCAGCGTGTGTTTACCTTCTTTCAAACAAATAACTTCTACTTGCTCGACGTGCTTTGAAAATTCTTCAATCCATTTATGCATGAACCCGAGTATGGGGTCATCCCTATCGACAATCTGCGTGACGATCAGCAATCTCATAAGAGTTCATCGAACGAGCGAATAACAGAATGAGTACCGCTACCTGGCTTCCCGTCACGCCGCATTTCATACAAAGAGACTTCTGGGCAATGTGTTCGCACAGAATCAAGCTGTGCTGCAAGATCATCGACGAACGCATACGGCGGAACGAAATCCTTTAAGAGAGGCTGGAGTGCTATCCCCTTCTCACGATCGTGCGCATAGATGACGCGTTCTATGGAAAGCCCTGCAAGAGCACTCCCGAGTTTGGATTTAATCCACGCCTCATGTCCGTAAGACAAGATGACTGATTCATTGCCGTGAGCGCCAAGAAATCGGACGGCATCGGGAAATACGAAATGGGACAACTCACCCGGTGCAAAAACGAGTTTTCCGTCAACACAAAGCTGGTTAAGTTTCTCCCACACTTCCACACGACCGGTGCCGCCCTGTATCGTGGAATCGCGAGGCGTACTGACCAAGGCGCGTATCTCTTCTTTCAACTCGACACATGCCGGATTATCAATCAAGGTTGGAGTGAATGAATCGGTATCAAAAAGAGTCCTATCAAAATCGAGAAAATAGGTCATAGAAGCGATTGAACTACGTCAGCAATTTTTTTCGGATCATGACGGATAAGACTTCGCTCAATGACATCTCCTTCAATCTTGGGGAGTGGTAACACATCAGCAAATATCCCGCGTATCACACCAGGAGTTTTTCCTAGGTCATCAACCACGGGAAAAGCCATCTTTTTTGCATAGTACTCAAGGATGTCTTCAGGAACAGTACCCGAGTGCACGATTACATAATCAGGTTTCCTTCCTGCATACCTTTCGATCTCTTCCAGGTGACGAGATGCACTGTAGCCACTCGTTTCAGAAGCGGTGCTAAAAATATTCACGAAGTAGATAAGGCGCGCGCGCGATCGTCGGACAGCCTCGCGGAGTCCAGGAACAGCAAAGTTCGCGAGAGTAGATGTATACAAATCTCCTGGTCCAAGAATGATGAAATCAGCAGAGTCCACTGCAAGCTCTGCTTCATCCGCTAAGGTTAGCTGTTCGGATATACTCAATGCAACAATTGGAGGTCCACCAGGAGCTCGTGCATTGATTGCATGCTGACCAACAATTTTCTCACCGTTTGCAAGCTCTGCAATGAGTGTCGCAGGGTAATCTGATACGGGAACTACATATCCGCGAACCCGCAAAATCTCTGAGACGGCGCGAATTGCTGCGCCATCGGAACCCAGCTTGTCCGTGAGAGCAGTTAGAAGCAGGTTACCGAGATTATGTCCTTTGACATCTCCTTTTGAGAATCGATACGTGAAAATGTCGCGAAGCATTGTCCCATCTTTTGCGAGCGCGACAAGCGCTTGCCTCGCGTCCCCCAACGGGAGAAAACCATATGAGTCACGAAGTCTGCCTGTTGAGCCGCCGTCGTCTGCAACGGATACGATCGCTGAAAGCGAGATGCGCGGCAAAGATTTCAGTGCCGAAAGAACAACGAAGGTGCCGGTACCGCCGCCGATAGTGACGACGCGTTTTGTATTCGTTATGAACCGATGACCAGAGAGAAGTGCGTTACGCACGGCATAGAGACGACTTTCCGCACTGCGAACGGGGTCAAAAATTGCACGAAGATGCATCTTGATGCGACGAGTAATGTCTAAACGGGGTTTCTTCATAGTAATGCGGTAAGCGCGGAAGCAATTTTCTTCGAATCATGACGGATAAGGCTTCGGGGAAGGACGTCTCCCGCGACTTTCTTCGCAACGATCACGTCAGCGAATGATCCGCGAATAATTGAAGAGTCATTCGGTAGATCATCAATGATGGGAAGTTCTTGTTCTTTCTCGTAGAGCTCCAAGACATCTTTTGGAAATGTGCCGACATGCATTATGATCGCGTCGGGGCGTCTACCGGCATAGCGAGTAATCTCTTCGACGTGACGCGACGCACTATAGCCATCGGTCTGACCAGCCTTCGTAAATAAGTTAACAATGTAGACAAGCCGCGCTTTCGCGCTTGCAACCGTACCAGTGAGTCCTGACACTGCGAAATTAGCGAGAGTAGAAGCGTAAAGATCACCGGGACCAAGAACAAGCATATCGGCTTCAACAACTGCTTCTGCTGCATCCTTTGATATAGAGATAGATTCTTTCGTCTCAAGAGATGTTATGGGTGATCTGCCTGGCGTACGTTCGTCTATTTTGTGTTCGCTTACTATTATCTCTCCATTCTCAAGGTGCGCCACTAGCGTCGCAGGCGTATCTGAAACTGGCACTACGTGTCCGTCAACCCGCAATATCTGCGACGCCGCCTCTATCGCTGCAGCGTCTGATCCTAATATGTCAGTCAACGCAGTTAAAAACAAATTTCCGAAGTTATGTCCGTTGATGTCGCCCTTAGGAAATCGATAATTAAAAAGTGAGCGCATGAGAGGTGCGCCGTTATCATCAGCAAGCGCAATAAGCGCTTGCCTGGCATCTCCCAACGGGAGGAAGCCGTACGAGTCACGAAGTCTGCCTGTTGAGCCGCCGTCGTCTGCAACAGAGACAATCGCTTTCAAAGATACATTCGGCACGTGCTTCAAGCCCGACAACACGACAAACGTGCCGGTGCCGCCCCCGATGGTTACGATGCGCTTTCCTGATCCGTCCCCCATGATGATGTATTCCTAGCGCTCTCCGTGAACACCCTTCAATAGGTCAGTATCTTTCCCTGTGTCCTTGAGAAGTTGTATGTTCTTTTCCTGAAAGCTTTTTAGCATCTGCGCGCCCATATCATCGTCCACATTCAATGCGTAGAAATCATTGAATGCGGCAAGGTCTTTGATAAGACAATATCCGCCAGCGCCTCGCCCTCCTTCAAAATTTACGGTGAGGTGTGTTTTGCCGATCCGAGGATCTGCTCCAAAAGCATCCTTGACCTTCTCGTAGTCAGCATCGATCTTGTGGGAGAGATCGAACAACATGTTTGCAAAAACCACCTTCATCGCCAAAAAGACATTGCCGGCGTATTTCACTAACTCGCTTTCCTTAGAAGCAACGATGGTCTTGAAAGGTGCCTCGGGAAATGTGGCCAAGACTGTCTCCGCGGCTGCCCGATGTTCCGGAGTATCCTTTGGGATACCGATGATGTTTCTATCGGGCTTCCGAACATCCTCATCCGCGGAGCGGGCGCGCAAGAACTCCGGTGAGTGAAGTATCAGCCTGTCTGGATACATATCCTGAATCTTCTCCGTCATGCCAGGCAACAGCGTCGACTTGATGACCGCGATCTTCCCCGACCCCACGAGTTCCATCACTTCCTCAACAATCGACGAATCAAAACCTTCCGGTGTTGTGGGTGTTGGAACCGCGATAATAACGATGTCACAGAGCGCAATAGCTTCTTTATTTTGTATATGCGCCTCGTCTTTCGAATAACGGGTAACAGGAAAACCACGGCGCTCATAATCGTCCGCATATGCTTTGCCAATGAAGCCTTGACCTATAAATCCAATCTTCATAGAGCGCATAATACTAAAAGAAACACGTTAAAGCGATTCTTTATGTAGTACACCCTCTGAGTGCCCTTTGGTAACGGAGCAGATACTCCTCCATCGACAGAGCATGAGAAGAGGCAGATTCTTGAGCATGGTTGCCTAAACGAGTTCGAAGTGGCGCATCTTCTACAATACGCCGTATCGCCGAAGCGATTGCGCCGCTGTTTCCGGGAATCACGAGAGCGCTTTCCTCATCCTGTAATACCTCGCCGACAATCCCGACATCAGTCGTGATGATCGCGAGCCCTGCAAGCGCAGCCTCCATGAGAACCACGCCATACCCTTCGTATCGGGATGCGTGCACGAAAGCATCTGCCTCCGCGTAGTACGTCTCCGGGTTCTGCCATCCGGCAAAATGCACTCGCTCTTCCAATCTTAGACGCTGAACCCTCGACTCTAAAGTCTTCTTCAATGGTCCATCACCAACAATGACCAACTCCGCTTGGGGTACGGTGGCTATTGCATCAATGATGAGATGAATGCGTTTTTCACTCGTCAACCGCGATACACACAAAAGTTTCAGGGCTCCCGTGGATAGCGTTTTATCGTTTCTCTCTCTTGCCGTAGCTTCGGTACGGATTGGAAGTACTATCACGGGAACACGGGTTATCTTTCGTACGCTTTTTGCGATACGCTCTGAAACAACCCGGATGCATTGTGCGCGATTTAAGATGAACGTGGCGATAAGTGCCTCCAGCATACGACGTGGTGATTCCATTAGAAAACCTAATGAAAAACAGTCAGTGTGGAGTTGCACTTGGAGCGGAATTTTACGTAACTTCGCAATACCAGAACCCAAGATGCCGATGAAAAAAGGATCTTGCGCTGATACAAGGTCGTACTTCGCATCACGCGTAAGAGTGTGGAGTGCACGCCGCGCACTGAAAAAGATAGCGAGCTTGTCAGTCCCGCCCGGAGCAACTGCTCGGACATTCGGCGCAACCTGTTTTTCTTCAGGCGCTCCAGCGCCGACAACTACAATCACCATCTCGTCCACAATGCCCCCGTAGCGAGCCATGCGTGCTGCAACACTCGAATGCTCATCAAAAATCTTCAGGTCGCTTGAAAGCATCAAGAGGCGCATATCACTTCGGACTCATCGATTTTAAGAGCTTCGCAATCTCGTCGATCATCCGCTCATTGGAAAATTGCTTCACGCGCCGTTTAGCTGCAACGACTAGTTTGCCACGAAGCGTAGCGTCCCCGAGAAGCGCGAGCGTATGATTGAGTATTGCCTCTCCATCATTGGGTTTCACCAAGTAGCCGTTTTGTGCATGTTCGATAATCTCAACATTTCCTCCAACTCTAGTGGTAATAGTTGGTACGCCGATTGCAAGTGCTTCCAAAATGAGATGTGAGAACCCTTCATAAGCAGTATTAAGTATGAAAACGTCAGACGCCCGAAGATACCGGAGCAGAATGTCCCGCTCCAAAGAACCTGCAAAGATGACATCATCCTGAACGCCTACGTCAACAGCGAGCTGCTCAAGCATCTCTGCGTCAGGTCCGCCGCCGATGATAAGGAGCTTCGTTTCAGGAAAAGATTTCTGAATCTTCGGAAGGAGGCGTATCAGCGTATCAAAGCCTTTCCATGGCACAAGCCTCCCCACTGACACGATGAGCTTCCCATGGAATCTGATCAGTCCTCTCAAGACCGGCTTATTGCCGGTGTCCCCCAATTCTTCGATGCCGTTGTATATGACTGAGATATTCTTATTCGACACACCCCACGTCGCGACGATTTTCCCCAAGTATTTTGACGGCACGACAACTCGCGCGGCACGGCGCGCGACAGCGCGTTCAATCGCGCGAAAGGTTTTCGGTATCAAGGGAAGAGTCGCATGCTGGAAGGATTCAATGGTTCCCGAAAAGCCAAACCGTTGAGTCGCCTGCTCCCAGGCGTAATCGCCGACAACCTTCAAGAGAAAAGTCTTCCGCAAAAGAGACGCTGCAAGTATGGCTGGAACTCCGACAGACATTGGATCTTGCGCGTAGACGATATCTACTCCTCGAGCTTTATCGAGTACGAGGAAAAAATATGCAATGTGGCGCAACAGCTTCGGAAGACGCCGTACTTTACTGAAAGGCAGAATGGTAGGCTCTATTGCGTATCCGGGAAGAGCTTTCTCAAGCTTTCTAGAGTAGGTCGCCGGCCCCCCAATCTCAGGCGGGTAAAGCCCTGTCGCTATAAGAACTTTCATGAGTGCACTATAACAAATGAGCACTGCACCATGGAGTAAACGTTTTCTTTCGAATTCTAGAGTTAGAAGATAGAAAACACTTTCTCGCGCATAGCTTTTGCAATACTATCCCAGTCATAAGTCGAAAAAGCCAACGCTCGGGCGGTTTCGATAACTTTTTTTACAGCATCAGGATTTTTAATAATCTCCATTACCGTATCCGCAATCTCTGAGGGTGAATCTTTTGAGACGGCAAATCCTGTTGTGGGTTTATCGGGATTTCGTTTCGCATCAAAGAGAAAATCAGCGAGTCCTCCTTCTTGGGTCGCAATTACCGGAATACCAGCAGCAAAAGCTTCTATGAATGAATTGCCCATTCCTTCAGAGCGCGAAGGACGGATAAAGATGTCTGAAATCTTGAGGTATGGCGGGATGTCAGAACCCTGTACGTATCCGACGAACAGTACGCGATCTTGAAGTGTGGAATTTGTAACTTGTGATTTAAGCTTTTGCTCATCAGGACCATTTCCAAGTATAAGAAATTTTACGTGCGGCGGGAGAGACGGAAGAGCTTGAATGACGGTATCAATACCGTTTTTGTGTACCAAGCGCGATGTGGTCACTAAAAAGACGTCGCCTTCTTTTTTCCTGAGTTTTTCTTTGAGAGCGGATAATCCGGATTCCTGGAACGTGCGCGAAGCGAAAGCTGTATCGACACCATTAGGAATAACTACCGGTTCACCCTTGTATCCCATGCGCTTTGCCCAAGCACCAAGAAAGGTAGAGATGACCTGTACTTTGTCGGCACTCGTAAAAGCACGTTTAAACAAAGGCCACGCGGGCAAGGCAAGGCGCTCAATATATTCCGGCGGGTCACCCTCTTGGAGCGTAAGTACGTATTTTACCGGCGCGAGAAGAGTAAAGATTCCTGCCGCTATGCCGGTTGCATGTGCCATCATCGCCCATATCCCATCATAGTGATGCTTATGGTGCAGATGAAGCGCAAACAAGGGTGCAATGATTTGAAAAGTAAATTTATTCAGTGCGAGAGGAAATTTCTTGAGATCAGCCATCGAGGGATTACGAGTCGCGAATCCGATGCGGTACACAAGTACGTTCCCTACCTGCTCAACGTTAGGCAATGTTGAATCGAAGCGGAGCGTCACCATGTGAAACTCAATGTCCGCGGGATGTATGCGGTCAGTAATCTCCTTGATTGCCACTTCGGCGCCACCCACGTATTTCGGATAGTACGCGAGAGAAAAGATTAGAACGCGTTTCACCCCGTTAGAGGTTTTACCAGAAGAATCACTCATATAAATTATTTAGAGAATGTGCAGCAAAATATAGTATGAAGTGAATATAGTCAGAACCTCTAACGGGGTTCATTATTTCTTTCCAGTGACCTCCTTGATGTATTCCTCTACCCCGTGACGAACCTTCCATCCGATTGCCTGCGCTTTGGAGGTATCGATAGCCGAGCTCAGTCGGTTTCCTGGTCGCTCCGGCAACATTTCTATTTCACCGCCAAACATCTTGGCGATACCCAAAACCGAATATTCTCGCGTATCTCCGAGCCCATAGTTATCACCCTCACCTTTTTCACCAACGAGCGCGAGCCCTTCAACGATGTCCAAGACATGCGTGAAATACCGTTTCTGCGTGCCGGGCGTTACCACTCCTAACGTTTCTCCGCGGAGAGTTTTCTGTCTGAATATTTCAATAAGCGTACCGTATGCTCCTGCCCGCTCCCGAGGACCGTACACGTTATAGAAGTAGGTCACGGCGAATGGCAACGAATACCATTCGCCGTAATTCTTCACGAGTTCCGTGTTCGCCGCTTTCGTCCACGCATAGGGCGTTTCAGTACGCGTAAGACCACCATCACCGAATTTCGTTGAAGATCCTGCATACACGATTTTGCATTTTCGTTTCCTCCAAAACTCAAGAACGCCAAGCGTGCCTACGGTATTCAAGTCAAACACGATTGCGGGCTCTGCAAGACTGATTTCGACTCGGGAGTATTCACCGAGATGGTAAATCAAATCGACGTTCTCGGGTACAAACTTCTCTATGTCTTTCGTATGACCTTCCCGATATTCTACCCCCGCAACATGATTATCTTTGGAGCCGGCAAAATAATTATCAAGCGAGATAACGGTGTGCCCGTCTTTTACCAGCCGCTCACAGAGGTGCGACCCGACGAGCCCGGCTCCGCCTGTCACGAGTATTGTTTTCTTTCCTGAATCTTGATTCATGTATCTTGCATCTAACTATTCTTCTTCAATGATTGTATAGCCTGTTGTCGTACCTTTGCGTGGTCGAATAAGTAACGCTGCTGCTATCCCGATTCCGATTACTGCCAAAAGCCCTATAATCCAAGGCAGCATAGCAAATGAACTGAGTATTGGCATTGAGGTAGAACCAAGGGCGGCAATAGGGGCAGCAAGCATACTTCTTGAGGACACGCTCGTCACCGCTTCTGAAGGTACAGAAACCCGTTCAACCTGTGAAGCCTCTTGGCTTGCTACTCCTCGCGCCGCGATGAGTTCAGTGCCATATGCCGTTGCTAAGGTGCCGTTGGGATATAAAAGTGTCACAGCGCTCGGTGACGAAGGTGCAAGACCTGTGGCGACATTTGAAATGGAAACAGATTCACGCGGGAAAAGAATGGTGTTTGCGGGAAACCTAAATGTCTTTCCATCAGCGGCAAGGAGCCACAGACCTACATTGAGCTCTATGCCGGAAGCATTCGTAATTTCTACAAACTCTTGAGTTACTTTGGTAAGTGATACGTGCGCAGGAACTACCGTCACGGTAAACCGCGCAGTCGCGCTATACGTTTCTGATGAGGCATCAAGTACTACGGCATACCGACCAGGGAATGGAAACGCATATAAGACTGAGTACCCTTCACGCACATCGCCGTTGCCGAAATTCCAGACCAGACGGGCATCTCTAATTGAGTCCCCCTTTAATCCACGCACTGATCCTTGGAATACCGTACCGGCTCCTGCAACCACTACTCTGTTCTCCCCTGCAGAGACACTAATCTGCGGCTCAACAGGATACGAGCCACCAGTTGATGTTGGAGTAGTTGACGCCACAGAAGAGGAACTAGAAGATTCTTCCTCTTCTTTTTGATTCTCAGTTTCCGTAGCACTTGAGGAACCGCTGCCAGAGCCCGATGCTGAACCTGGCGTCGGCGCAGAAGCTATAAACGACGAACCAATTTTTTGAAGAGAATTACCATCCCCGTTTGCGCCAAGAGTTGGATTATAGGTAACGGAATCAACATCAACGGCACTGTCATTTCGAAGCGTCATTGTCTCACCATTCGTGTTATTCAAACCCCCCGAAAAGACACTATCAAATACGATTCCCGAAAAATTAGGCCAATCAGCCAAGAACTTTTGAGGATTATCGGCTAATACCGCGTAGCCTCCTGTTGCTAGGTTTGATCCTCCCGCGTATGCACTGATGCCGTGATTAGAGCCGCCTTCAAATAACTTCCATTTTGAAAGGTCAAAAGACTCCCCGGAATTGTAAACCTCTATCCATTCATGACCGTCATCCGTGCCAGCAGGATCATACATGATTTCAGTTATGGAAACTGCTGCGTATAAAAACGTAGGGAAAGAGATAAAGAGACTGATAAGGATAAGTTTCAATAAAACATTTCTTGCTTTATTCATGCATGCCACACATGACTGCTAAAGCATTATTTTTATCACGAACTCTGACGAGAATGAGTAGTTATGCAGTGAGCCCAAACTCAGACACGGGGTCTACATGAAGCATGTTTCGAAGATCCGCTTCCGGAATTTCCGCTGCTTTCTTTTCTTCTTTTTTTTCTACGGACTCTTCTTTCTTGTTTTCGTTTGTTTTTGCTTCAGGCGGTTTTTCTTTTTCCTTTGTAGGCTCTGTTGGAGAAACTTTCGAATCCGTACCTTGCCCTGGAGTCGCGGGGGGAGCACCTGCTGCGCGCTTGTTGAAGATAGAGCGGAAGGTATCAGAAAATGAACCTGGCTCACCTTTCTCTTTGTCCTTACTCTCTTCTTTTGGAGGAGGTTTGAAAAGAGTATCTACCTTGACTCGCGATGTCGTATATTTCTCACGCGATGCCGTCTGAAGATCTTGGTACGACACGCCAGTGCGCTCTGGTCGAGGCAGTGTCATAGCAAAGAAAGGACGTGCACGCACAGAGTCGATAGTTAAGATAACGCAGACTTCCCCTTCTTTCAGTTTTGCTAAGTCTTCGGGAGAAACGTACGGATAAAAAATACTCTCGGCAAGCGAAAAATCAGCCGGATGCGGAGCGAACGCAAGAATCGAGCCGCAACGACGAAACGTTTTCTCATAGAGAGCCTCATCCTCTTCGTTCTGAGGGGTGTTAGCGAATGCACATGCCACCTTTCGCTCTGGCAATATGCGATCAATATCTTCCTCAGAGAGATACTTCAGGCAATCATAGAAATACAAAGCTACTTTATCTCCCGCAATTCCTCGGGCGCGTGCAGCATAAGCAAACATACGCACCAAGGGCGTTATGCGGGTCGGAAACATGCGGATGCGTGACAAATCAATGACCACCACCGCACCTGGTGCGAGAGAGAATTTCGAATTTCTCTGCCCTATGACGTTACGCACCAGAGTGTCCTTAGCGATGTACCGACCGTGTTCAGATATGACTTCAACATCCGTGTCGCTTACTTTCAAGATTTTTTCAAAACGGATGCGCTCCGGCGTATCGATACCGAGCATCTTCTCGCGCATTCTCGGATCAACGACGGCGTTATACAAAGAGAGAGCGCTCGCGTCCTTGGAGTTAAGAGAGAATTCAGCAATGAATTCTGAAAGCGCCCCTGGAGTAATGCGATACATGCTGGCAAGCGCTTCCGATAGCACAGACACAGCTTTCTCTTTAAGCGGACGAAATTCGTCAATGGGATTCCACGAAAAAGGATGTTCACCGTCCGATGGGTCAAGGAATACAAGTCGCTCCCGTGCGCTCTCGCTCAAGCGCTCCAAAAGCATGGGGGCGAGATTTCCTGATCCATCCAAAATAACGGTACTTATTCCCTTTTCTATATCCTGCAATGCCATTCCCACGAAGAGAGTAGACCTGCCTGAACCCGCTTTACCCATGACAGAAAAATGCTCCAAGCGATCGGCATCCTTGATGCCAAACGACACGACACCTTCTTTAAAAGCCGTTTTTCCTATATACGTCACCCCGCTGCCCCAATCCATGAGAGTAAGTGTACAGGTTTCAGGTTCGCGCTTCCAGGTTAACCTTTTACGTCAGAAAAACAGTCTTTTTAACCAAATCGTAAACAGCTTCGGGACTTAAATCGTTCGTATCTATAACTATCGCCCCCGGTCTCTCACTTTTGAACTTCTCTGCGCTCTCCCATAACTCTTCGACTTTCTGTGGCGTCAACAGGCTGTCAGCGCTATAGCCTCTCTGCGCCGCTCTTTCAACGACTTTCTGTTTATCTGCAACAAGCACGAACTCGTGTATTTCAGCCCCATACTTCTGCCCTAGGGCAGTGATGGCATTAAGAATGTCGGGAGCGTCCAAAATGACTTTATCAACGATGACGCTGTTGCCCGTTTTCAGGTAGGAATCGATAGCAGAAACGGTGTACTGATACGCGAGTTTCAAACTTTCCTCTCGATGCTCTTTGTAGGCACTAATAAATCTCCGCCACACGTCAACTTCTACTAAAAGTGAAAGAGGAATCTCCCTATGGAGCTTTTCTGCGACTGTAGATTTTCCAACTCCCGAGGGTCCGTTTATCAGTATCAATTTCATGCGTGCCTCTTGAAATGTGCTGCTACTGCTGTACCTCAACGAGCGTACCCTCTGAGAAACGCAAGTACTTTGAAACGCCAACCGAAGGCATCGCGGTCATAGGTTCATCCGGCTTTCTCTCGGCGTAATTCACTATCACTTCCCCTTCTCGTATCTCAGTGGTTTGCGGTGCAATACGGTCGCCCAAAAGAACGCCGTTGGTACCCATATACCCACTGTCGGTCTTGAGAGCGGCAACAATATAATAGAACGTACCGCTTCCGCCTGTGTCTTGAGTGAGAAGGAATGCGATGTCCGATACGCCATCTTCATTCAAATCTCCTTCGGCATAGTTGCCAAAATATTTCGTCGTTACTTTCGATGCAGAGCCGGGCGCCGCTTCCATTTCGGAAATGCCGCGGGTTAATGTAATTGTCTGACCATCAATTATATAACTGACATCTTTATAGGTTGGCTGAAATCCCGTATCTCCCTGCTTTTCATTGTAGATGTATGCGTTAAGTGAAAAGAAGGCAACGACAGCAAGAACAATAAACACAACAAGACCGATGAGAATTTTTTTCATAATCCCCATAATAACAAAATTTCCAAGTCACTGTTGGAATTCAATTCTGAAAGTCTATGAAGCGCTTTAATCCAGTGCTATGAGAGCCGCGCGAGTAATCACTCCCACGTACCCTGCGGCCGGCACTATTTTATGAGTAGTTTGAAAACTAATGACGGCTTTTTCTGTCGCAGGACCGAAAAAATCACTTTCATTCCCCGGGGAGCCGACACCGGACTCCGCAATTATCACGCCGTAGTGATTCAATATTTTTTGGAGAGAGCGCACATCTTCACCACTAAGATTCCGATACAAATCACGCGTGAACGTGGCTGAGGTCGGTGTCGTTGATGAAATCACAACAGTAGAATCGTTAAGAACGCGTGCCCGAGTCGCTGGACCAAAATATCCGCTTGCAGGAGTTATGCCGAGGGCTTGCTGGTACTCAATGAGAGCGGCTTCCGTCACAACTCCAAAATAACCCGTGGCACCCGCTGTAGCTAAACGCGAAGCGGCACTACCAACTGCCTTCTTGATAAGAAACTGCTGCAAGTTCGTCACGAGAACCCCCGAAGAGCCAAGTTTAAGATCACCCTCCGGAAGGGTGACATTTACCACTCGGGCGATTACTGGTAAGGATGCGAGATATTCGACAATGACACTAGGAAGAGGAATATTGTTTGCGAGTGCAGCTTGAAATATATCTCTGAAATTCAATACGACTAGCGCACCTAAAGCGCTTGGATCTGCAGTTTGGGTCAGAATTTTAGATAGATAGGATATTTTTTCTTGAGAAGTAAATTCTCGGGTCAGTCGCGGGAACGGGTCAGTCGCACTCCTGTCATGGCGTATTTCAAAATGAAGGTGCGCAGGTCCGCCGGCTGCGTTGCCAGTGTTTCCCACGTAACCGATAAGAGACCCAGTGTCCAACACCGTTCCTGTTGTTACTCCTTCGCCCACTTTATCAAGATGCATGTAGACGAATGTTTCTCCTCCGGGATTTGCCGTATATACATAGTTGCCTTCTGTCTCTCCCGTACCTGTTCGAAAGACGACCGCAGCGGTTGGAGACACTATCGGCGTACCCTTTACTGCCATAATGTCTTCTCCTTCATGGGTGCGACCGCCCGAGCGTGGGTCGCCGAAGTTTGGCGACAGGTCTTTTATTTCAACACCGAAGAGAACCGGCATAGCGACCGAAAGAACGGCAGTACTGTCGAGAGCGTTTATTTTTTTCTGAATTTCACTCGACTGCCCTCGCCACCCTCGTATCCGCTCCTGGCGAGCAGAGCCAGTTTCAGACGCACCTTCGTTCACTAAGCCATCAGGAGTGCTCGGCGTCGTAGTCGCCGCAAGAGAAAAAATAGGAGCCGCTATCACACTCCCCAGTAAAAAAAGTAGCAGAAAAAACCTTGTTTGTTTCACACGTACCTATGATGACGTCTCTCAAACCCCAGTCTTACAGATATAATCACCCGCCTCCTGAACATGAAAAAACCGCCACACGTCCGTGGCGGTTTTTTCGAGAAATAAACACCTCTCCTGCTACATGTTCAACGTAGTCAGTGAGAATTGAGAGGTAGCTGTTGCGTTACCATCTGCATTCTTTGACTTGATGATGAAGTAGTACGTGGTACCTGCGGCAAGATTATTCGCGGTGAGCGAATGATTTGTCGACAGAGTACCGTCAGAGAGAGCTGTTGTGTTTACCCCACCGATGACTACTGGGGATGACGCAGAATAGTAGACCTCAGAGTTGGCAGCCACATCAGTGCTCCAATTGAGCGTGATGTGCTCGCTTCCAACAAGCGCGGTTATGCCACTCAGCACTGGAGCCGCTTGTGCCTCTGGATTCACGACAACGCTGGTCTTCGCCGTTGCGGTCAAGCCCGTATCATCCTTCACCGTAAAGGTGATGGTGTAGGTGCCGGCGGCAGCATACGTGTGAGTGAACGTTGATACTTGAGTGAAGGGCTCTGATTGAGCGAGCGCCATCATACGTGCTGCTCCGCTATCACCCCAATCCACCGAGTATGACAATGAGCCATTCTCAGGGTCGGATGCGTTCACGGTCCAGGTGCCTTCCGTATTCACTGTGAGCGTTACTGGTCCTTCTACCTTACTAATTGAAGGAGCACTGCTTGGTGCGGCTGGAGTAGCGAAGGAAGATATGTTCGACTTAGCTATGTTGCCAGCAGCATCCTTGGATTGCACGTAGAAGTAGTACGTCGTACCCGGGCTGAGCCGATTCAGGTTAATCTTGTGCTTAAGAACACGAGCACGCTCCGTCTCTGAGAATGCTGACGATGGGTTAACATCCGCTGATAAGCTATAGAAGACCGTTGAATCGCCCCTGACATTAGTCGCCCAACTGATGCTTGCGTGATTCTGATTTACTGCCGTGGCATTAACATCCGAAACAGCAATAACAGGAGGCTGATCACTTGCAATCACGTGCACAGTGGCGGAAGAGGAACTGGAAAGTCCTGCTTCATCCTTGACCGTGAATTTCACCGTGTAGGTGCCTGGCGACGTATAGGCATGCGTGAACGAGGACTCCTGCACGAAGCTCTGGGCTCCTAGCGAGAAGAGCGACTTCAACATCTGATCACCCCAATCCACCGAGTATGACAATGAGCCATTCTCAGGGTCGGATGCGTTCACGGTCCAGGTGCCAGTCGCATCCACAGTCAAAACCGTCGGAGCGGTTATACCGGAAATAGAAGGCGGAAGGTTACGATTTGTGGTGTCGGCTAGAGCAACTTTCGTCTTTACTCCAGCACCAAACCAGCTCGCGAAGTTAGCGAATATACCACCACGCTGCCCCTGATTGGCACTCGCTGCGAAGCTTGCAGATGGTGCAAGAATCATAGACAGGATAAGAGCTGAACCTGCAATTAGTGACGTGTATCTATGTTTCATGTTTGAGTTGTTATTTTTTAATGTATTTAGTAACGCTGATAAAGATGCGCAGAAATCTTCAATTGATATGTTGATACGACCCTGCGCTACGTTTAACAAAAGCACACGGACAATGAAAATCCCATGAGACGAGAACACGAGGGCGATTATTAATTTGTATGACTGGTCTGAAACACCCTATGGATTTCTACGACGAGACCAACTACCCGCCCAAACAAAGTGCCGAATATACCCGCAAGGAGATATGCGGTTACTGATACGGGAGAAAAATCATGTAAGAAAGTTCTGAGACCAATTTCAAAAGCGATATATAAACCCAAAGTTACGTACCCTACCGTACCCATCCTCCCTGTTTGCACAACTTCGTCTTCCTCATTCCAATTGACAACGTTCATGCGCGAAAAGATATAGAGACCCAACAAAAACCCAATACCTGAAAGTGCCGCTGCAACCAGCCAATCTGCGTCTCTGAAAATAATATTGAAGAGAACCACTCCTAAAAGAACGAGTGAGATGAAAAAGAGCATCCGAATCTGAAAGATAAGTTTCTTGTGGAGTTTTCCTTCTTGCCGCAATATTCCGACTTCTCTGAAAAAATGAATCATTCTTTCATTGTAGCAAAACCCTCTTTTGAAACGGGTTCTGATACTATGAGCGTATGAAAACGTATACAGGTGGATGCCACTGCAAGGCGGTGCGCTACGAAGTTGAAACGGATTTGGGGAAAGTGCTCACCTGCAACTGCTCGCACTGTGAGGCGAAGGGGCTCCTCTTGAACTTTGTGGATAAAGACAAATTCAAACTGCTTTCAGGAAAAGAACACCTGACCGATTATCGATTTAACAAGAAAGCCATCCGCCATCTGTTTTGCAACATCTGCGGAACACAATCATTCTCGGAGGGTGTTGAGTTTCCGAAAGTGGCTATAAATGTCCGCTGCCTCGATGGCATCGATATCGCTGCGCTTACTCTCACGCCTTACAACGGAAAGGAATACTAGCTATCCTTCGTATCGTCATTCCCCCACTGCCAACGGGGTTGCTCTCCCGTCAGCCAAGCAATGAGCGTCAGAAGCAACCCCGCCCCTAGTGTTTCTATAAGAAATGGGCGGACCGTATCGCTTACAGAGTGAGAATGAGTATCGAGACGTAGAAAGTTCCAAATCGTAAAGGCTATAAACCCTGCAAGAATCAGCCATGCTTGCCATGTTGCTGGATACCAACCCCACCCGTACGTTTTCCTTTTGAACCAAAGATGCTTCATTCATAGTAAGTGTAACAAAGACAGCGCTTTACTAGAGTAACAGCATGAAGCAGCGTAGGTCTTCAGGATATCTTCATAGTTCGTGACGCATACTCTAACTACGACTACCTGGCTATAGCTCCCATGCTCAATTTCAAAAAAAATAAAGTGCTCAAAGCAATACTGGGATCCTCAGAAGAGGGTACCGCTGTATTTAGCGCTGACCACACACTACTCTTTCTCAATGCAGCAATGACTAGCGCAACAGGCGACAATGCGACCGATATAGGTAATTCCAGCGAGAATCTCGCAAAGAAGCACCAAATAGTCACCATGGAGGGCGATTCGCTCAAACCGGAAGATTTTCCTATCAGCCGCGCGCTTAGAGGTGAGGAGACTCACAATGAACCATATGTATATATAGACTTGGACGGACGACATCGATGGCTTTCGGTTTCGTGCGTATGTATCAGAGACGAAACGGGCGCCCTTGTGTATGTAGTCAAGACCGTTCACGATGTCTGGCACATCAACTCATGCGAAGACAGGCTTCAGTTCATGCTAGGATCGGCAAAAATTCTTTCTAAGAAAATTGATTTTCGCACATGGCTTTTAGAAAAAGCAAAACTGACAGTTCCATCGCTCGCCGACTGGTGCGCTATAGATGTCTTGAACGAGCACGGCGGCTTAGAGCGTATCGCAGTGATTCACCAAGACTCGAAGATGACCGACTATCTTTTTGAATTTGAGAAACGTTTTCCCACAACCGAAAAAAACTCAGCAGATCTCTATACCGTCATCAGGACAGGCGAAGCACAATTGGTACCTGTTGTAACCGATGAAACAACGCGGCAAGGCGCACGGTCACCTGAACATCTTGCGGCAATGCAGCGACTGGGATTGAAATCACTCATGATCATTCCCATTTTTGCACGCGGCAAAACACTTGGTGCGCTCTCGCTTGGGTACACAGACTCCGGTCGTGTGTACACGAAGGAGGACTCCGAGTTCTTCAGAGAGTTTTGCAATGACCTCGGTATCGTACTTGAGAACGGTCGCCTTGACGATGAAATAGCCGACCGCGATAAAGCTAAAGATCTCTTCCTGGCTTCCCTCTCGCACGAACTCCGGAACCCCTTGGCGCCCATCAAGAGCGCTCTCGAGCTTCTTAAACTGCGTGAGACTACCACTGATGTGCGCGAGGAATTGGACGTAATCGAACACCAATTCGATCATCTCGCGAAACTCCTCGGAGATCTTCTTGATGTCACACGCTTCACGCAGGCAAAGATTGAAATCGTGCCCCAAACCCTAGAGTTGCGTAAGCTCGTGGAGCGCGCGCTTAAAGCGAGCGAGGGCTTGTTGCATGCCTCTGACATCACCCTCCATGTTACCTATCCGAGTACGCCCTTACCCGTATGGGCGGACGACACGCGACTCGAGCAAGCCATAACGAACGTGATGAACAACGCCGTCAAGTTTACACCTTCCGGCGGCTCCATCTGGGTAGATTTGTTAAAAGAAGGAGAATCTGCAGTCCTTAAGATTCGCGACAACGGAGCCGGCATACATCACAGCGACTTGCCTAATATCTTTGAAATGTATTATCGGGGAAACAATAGCAACAATACGAGCGGACTCGGCATCGGGCTTCTGCTCGTGCAGAAGATAGTAGAATTGCATCGGGGTACAATTTCGGCAGCAAGCGAAGGAATAGGTAGAGGGAGTGAATTTGTTATTAAGCTCCCCATCACGGATATCCGGAGCTTCCCGTCCGAGCCCGCATCACACGGAAGCGCGAGTAAAATGAGCGGACGCGTGCTTATAGTTGATGACAACGTGCTAGCCGCAGACTCGCTCACTAAACTCTTAAATAGGTTGGGCGCACACGCGGAAGCGCGCTACTCGGGCAAAGATGCCCTTCTCCATGAGAGGCTTTCTGCTTTCGATATCATTATTCTTGATATCGGCATGCCGCACATGGATGGATACAAGGTCGTCCAGGCTCTCCGTGCTCGCGGCGTGCAGGTGCCTATTGTCGCACTCACCGGATACGGTCTTTCGGAAGACAAGCAGAAAGCCCTCGATGCTGGTTTTACCGCACACCTCACAAAACCTATCAGCATCAAGGAACTCGACGAAACCTTCAAAGAGTTTCTGCCTCCAATACTAATTTGAGCAAAGTGGCTTTTTCGATCAGGTTTTCAAGATCTCCGTAGTGAGCGCGCCGCCACAGTACTGAGTTACTAGCCTCGCGAGTTCTCTCGTCGCTTCCTCGACGAGGGGCGCTCCAGTCGGGGGTACAGCATCAATTACAATGACGGCGTTCACGGTCCCCTCTGTCATTTTTGTTCTCTCCGCCTCCCGCCAATTCCATCGTCTGCAGATTACTCCACTATCATCCTTGTAAATCACTTCTCCGACTTTAGGGGGTTCGTTTTCTATACCACCTAGTCGGATGAATTCTTCTGTACCGAGAGCGGTTGCAAGGTGTAAATCTCCCTTGATAGCGTCCGTATTCTCTCCCCCTACAGGCAGCACATATTTGAGTGAGATGTAGTTATACAAATCAACAAGAGTATTTATCCGTGGCAGTATTGCACCCTTAAGCGCTCGACGCACCAGTGCTTCTGCAGAACATCGGTATTCATGCGGGTCAGAGCCGAATTTTTTGTATGTCTGTCTCCATGCGGCAATGAAAGGATGCTTGGATGGAGACTCAAACTCTGCGAAAGATTCACGAACCGATGCCGAAACTTCTTCGAGTAGAGCACCGACCTCCGGAATCTGTTTTGTATTATCTACGCCGCTAGCATAAATCACCCCGATAATCGGACTGAATTGTTCTTGAACTTCTTTTTGGATTAGGAGATTCATAAATATCATCCGCTTTTTACTAACATCCTTGGTTTCGAATTTGTCTCAGTGAAACCTTCAGAACTTTATGCACCCAATACAAACCGAGCGAGAATACCTATTGCCGCGCCGACACTCAAAATGGCAATAACAATACTGAGGCGTTTCACCACGCTCACATTTTTTATATGGAGGAAATACGCGAGCATAAGTAACACAAAAAAGTAGGAGGCACTCATAAAATACCAGTCAAAAATTTGCAGGAACGCGCGCCAAAAAGCTGAGATGCCCGCATTATTCAATACATGCTCCTGTAGCCAAAAGTGAAGTGCGTCTGTGGGGTCGGGAGCGAGCTCGCCCAAAAATGCGCCGAGCAAGAAAATCCCCACAGGAGTCTTAAGGAACTTCTCTTCGGACTTAAACCATCTCTTAGCATGCTCAAATTTCATATAAAGAGTATATATCCCAAAATGACTCCTCATCTGGGAGTAAGTTGGAACCTATAACGTCTGAATCAAAGTCTTTGCTTCCCCAGGGTTCCTCAATCGTATGATTTTTTCAGCGTGTGACATTTGCTTGAGAAACTTATTCAAGTGATACACCTCCTTTTTGTCCCACACGCGCTTTAGGAAATCAAAACTAAACTTTTCCGGAGAGCCTTGCAGTTCTGGGCGCGGATTCTTGTGATGCTTTAGCCAACGCATGATGTATCTCCACGCTGCGACAGAAGACGAGTAATCCAGATAGATAATGGAATCTGCGCTATTAAGCACAGCATCAAAGGCATTCTTATCTATAAAGCCTTCAATGATCCATGTTTCCTTCAGACTTATCTCTTTAAGCTGCCTCAAGGTCTCCTCGTTGCCTATGTAGTTCCAGCCAGACTTCCACATGACCGTGTCGATATGCGTGACTGGGAGACCAGTTTTATCGGCAAGTTTCCTCGCGAATATTGATTTTCCCGAGGCGCTAACGCCAACAACTGCGATTCTTTTTCCAAGATTGTTCATCGCGCTTATTAGAACACAAAAAAACATCGAGCCGCCGGACTTGAGCTAGAACCCTGGCGTTAAGCCCTGCTTGCTCCCTCCTTTATTCTTCTTTGTAGCTATTAAGATATTTCGGAAAAACCGCTTTGAACTTTTCAGCTGCTCCTATAAGCCACGGAAAATACGAACCTCTTTTAGAAAAGTCGTTTAAATCTCCCGATGAGGAAACTTTAATTCGGCTCGCCTTTCTTTCCGGTAACTCCATCCATTCAAGTGTTTCTCCAATCTCCCGTTCGATGTCACTCCGATGTTTATATAGATGTTTGTACAAATCCTTACTATTATTGATATACAATTCAACGCCAAAAAGCTTCTCCCGAGACTTGATTGTCAGAGCGATATGCGCCTGACTACTCCCAACACTTAACGTTAGCCAGTGTTGTGCGGATGGTTTTTGGAATCGGAGTGTGGAGCCGTTCTCTTTGGCATAATCTTTGAGCTGAGTCCAAAATTCCAGCTGTTTTAGATTTGTCTCAGTTCGTTCACCGCGTCCTGTTGATTCTTTGACCGTTTTTGCCCAATCGTTGGGCTTCGAAACTATGTCGAATTTCGGCGCTAGGGGAGAATTTTCAATTTGCCACACTTCTATCTTTACGAGATAAAACTCCGTGTTTTCGTCGGTATGTTCATTAAGCCAGTCCACCGCGCGACGATGTTCCTCGCGCGCATCTTTAACAACCCAGAGGACGATTTCAGCATCGTAGCCAGAAGCGTACGTGACTATTTTCCCGAGGTGGTCATGGTTGGTAATTTCAAGTTGATTTTCAATAATAATTTTTCTTCCTGTTCCTTCCTCCTCAGCAAGAATATCAACATTGAAGTCACCTACAGAAGCTTCGGTTTCAATGAGTTTTATATCGAACCCAACTTCGTTTCCCAGGAGTCGCAAGTTTTCTTCTTCGGCAAGCCAGCGGGTGAAATCACTCGCTTCGTGTTTCCATGCTTCGCGCAAATCGACTTTCTTTAGCTTCGCAAGTGCCATGAGTCTTTATTATAACGTGGGGATGATTTGACTGAGGACTTGAGTTAGAAACGCGATTAGCTAAGACCCGCAAGGCAAATTAGCTGCTTACACTATCGATACGTTTGAGTGCTTTGAATTTTATGGATATTTAGTAATAAATTCACAGAGCTTATAACCTGACAAGGTGAGTCGAAAATATTGGGTTCCCCTTATACTCGAAAGATCCTGATATACCCTTTTTGATATAAGAGCCAAATTTATTAGATTTTGTTCGCGCGCCTCTACCAGGCTCGGAAGATTATGTCCTATTTGTCTGGCAATCGTATGAAGCCAATCCTCCGCACTAGTACTACCAATGTTGACCGTAATTCCAGGACGCGCCTTGTCAGTAACAAGATCGAAATTTGCTTTAAGAATTAAAATATCACCGCTCGATAAATTGCGGCAAATTTGCATTAGTTCGTACGCGAGTCTTTCGTCCTCTTCTGAGCTGTTTTTTGAAATAGAAGATAGGAAAATAGATTTCATTGCCTTCATTCTCTCTTCGTCCGGCACCTCCTCATCAATAAATTCCAATAGTTCATTAAAGGACGCCTGGTTGCTGTTTGTTGCAAAATAATCTTCCTTTATTTCCCCTTTCTCTCGGTATTCGTTAAGTTCCCGTCCCAACTGTGTTAAGAGCTTAAACTTGAGAGAAGCTTGTACAAGTTTTCCTGCAGATAAAATCCACTCTTTCTTTTCTGAGGTAAGAATGCCAGTCAGAGCCTCCGCTAATTTCAGAGGGTTGCTAATGAAAGCGAGAGCGTCTTCGGGGCTGTCTAATTTAATTAGATCTTTATCTTTTGCCATAATTTATATGCCCTTCGGAGTCCAGGCTACTTCAAAAGCGCCTTCGTCAAATTTTGCTAAATTTGACGCGATTTTTACGCGCTCTCGTCTTGACGCTTAGGAAAGCATCCGCGACGTGAATTGAAGCTTTTTATAAAGCTTTGCTTTCTAAAAACATCAATTCAGCTGCGGGTCAGGGACTCGAACCCCAATACCTTGCTCCAGAGGCAAGTGTCCTACCATTAGACGAACCCGCAAAGATGGAGTAGCTGTCAAGTTTTAGGTGCCAGCTTCCAGCTTTAAGAGCCTACTATAAAAACAGCGTCGGTTCTAGTCTTCAAATACCTTTGCGAGAGAGTGCGGATTGTTCTCTTTCACGGATGCGCCCGAGACCACCATAAACTCTACGAGTCTCTCGAACTCGGGAAGTTTCTTCGCTCCCACATACCCCATCGAAACGCGAATGCCGCCGACAAGCTTTGCCACGACGTCTTCAAGTTCTCCTGCGTAGGGCACCAATGCTGAGACGCCCTCAGGAACGATACCTTTCGATGTTCCGAGATATCTGTCGTTCGCTTTCCCTTTTTTCAAAACTGCCATAGAGCCCATACCGCGGTACTCTTTGAATTTCTTTCCGCCTAACGTCACCATCTTTCCTGGCGCTGCATCAGTGCCTGCAAGCAAATTGCCAAGCATGACCGCAGAAGCGCCGGCGCCAAGTGCTTTCGCGATGTCTCCCGACATCCGCATGCCGCCGTCGGCAATCACTGGCACTCCGTATTTTTTAGCAACTGCTACGACATCCATAATTGCTGAGAGCTGAGGAACGCCAACGCCTGAAACGATGCGTGTGGTGCAAATGGAGCCAGGACCAATTCCAACCTTAATGCCGTCTGCGAACTTTACAAGCTCAAGTGCAGCTTCTTTTGTCGCTATGTTGCCAACCAGAAGCGGAGTCTTCCCTATCGCTTTCTTTATCTTCTTTGCGCCTGCAACTACATTCATGTTGTGACCGTGTGCTGAATCTACTGCAATAACGTCAGCCCCTGCTTTCTTGAGAGCGATAGCGCGCTCTAAATCAAATGCGCTGCATGCGGCACCTACGCGCACGCCCTGCTTTTTTGCATCCTTCACCATTTTCACTTCCTCTTCGAGCGTATTTGAGCGGTGAATGATGCCCAAACCCCCGAGCTTACCTAAAGCAACTGCCATCTTTGTTTCCGTCACTCTATCCATCGCGGCGGATATGATCGGGATAGTAAGAAAAAAGCCGCGTGCAATAGCGGTCTCCACATTGGCTTCGCGCGGCTCGACAGAGCTTTTCGCCGGGCGAATCAAGACATCATCGAAAGTGAGAAACTTCCCTGTGTGTACTTTCCCCATGCCCCAGGATACCATTGAAGGTGTGGCGGCGCCAAGTAGCGCCATTCGTGGGGAAAACATAGAAAATATGAGCTCAAAAACACCGAAAAATATAGCTGTTTTCGTCTCCGGAACCGGCTCGAACTTTGAAGCGATGTTGAAAGAGGGCGTGCCTATAGCACTCGTTATCGCCGACCGCCCATGCAAAGCATTGGAGACAGCGAAGGAAAAAGGAATCCCTGCCAAGCTCATAGAGCGGAAAAGTTTCGGGAGTGACTTTGATCGCAGCGTCTACACGGGTCAAATTCTTGAGGCACTACAGGCATATAAGATTGATCTGGTCGCGATGGCAGGATTCATGACCATTCTTGCTGACTCTCTATTTTCAACGTACGAAGGGCACATCCTAAACACACACCCTTCCCTTCTTCCCCTTTTCAAAGGTGACCACGCTGTTAAAGATGCGCTTCAAGCTGGAACAAAAGAAACCGGCTGCACCATCCACATCGCGACAGCAGCGCTCGACGAGGGTCCCATACTCGCGCAAAAGAGTGTTCCCATATTTCCTGGCGACACGGTGGAAACTCTGCACGAACGAATAAAAACTGAAGAAAGAAAGCTGTATCCGCAGGTTCTAAAAGATATACTTGCCGGCACCCTTGCGTTAAGCAAAGCCTAGGATTACAATACCGGTTCACAACTGAATACGTATCAAGAGTGCGGTATTTTCGCTTCAAGCGAAAAAGGAGTTCTGGCTCCACCCGCCGGCAACCATTCGGAAACGAAACGGTGCCCCATCCAGCCCTTCGGGGAAGATATCTAAAACCATCTCTCCTTTAGGAGAGATTTTTATTTATTATTCAAGTTTTAAAAACACTCATGCTTCACTTACTTAAAACATACACAACCGAAAGCGTTACCGCAGGACATCCTGACAAAGTCTGCGACCAGATATCAGATGCAATTTTAGACGCTTGCCTCACACAAGACCCAACAAGTCGCGTTGCAGTCGAATCGTTCGGTAGTCACGGATACATGATGCTCGGCGGTGAAGTGCGGACGAACGCGACGGTTGATTATTCAGGCATCGCGCGTCAGGTCTACAAAGACATCGGCTACACGGAGGAATTGGAAATTCTAGAGCATATAGCGAGACAATCTGGAGATATCGCGATGGGTGTTGACACAGGTGGCGCAGGCGATCAAGGAATCATGTACGGCTATGCCACGAACGAAACGAAAGAGATGCTTCCTTTAGGCGTCGTACTTTCACATGCGCTTGCACGACGCCTTGAAGTGCTCCGCCGCAACGGTACCCTTCCTTGGGCGAAACCAGACGGAAAAACACAGGTGACCATTTCAAATGGGAAAGTCATTACTGCCCTCACGTCGACCCAGCATGCAGAAGAGATTTCTCAAGAAGAGATACGTACAGGGCTTGTTGAACATCTATTCGCGCCAGTTCTTGGCGACCTTACTGGTATAGAGATACTGGTGAACCCCACCGGAAAATTCGTCCAGGGAGGATTTGAAGCTGATGCGGGACTCACCGGTCGCAAGATAATGGTGGACACGTATGGGGGCTTGATGCCGCACGGAGGCGGCGCATTCTCCGGTAAAGACGCTACAAAAGTCGACCGTTCAGCCGCATACATGTGCAGATTCGCCGCAAAGAATCTTGTAGCGAATGGCTACGGAACGAAAATACTCGTATCCGTCGCCTACGCAATCGGACGCGTGGAGCCAGTGATGGTAGAAGCGTTTGACGACTCCGGTAAAGACTTAAGCGAAATAGTGCAGAAAAATTTTGATTTCCGACCGCGCGCCATCATTGAACGCTTAGGTCTCACCCGCCCTATATTCAAAGAGACGGCTGCATACGGACACTTCGGTGTTGAAGGCAGACCTTGGGAAAAGATTGAAAAAATCTAATACCGGAATAGCTAACCTTATAAAAAACCCCGAGCACGCTCGGGGTTTTTTATATTCAGAATCGTAAAAGCATTAGCGTACGAAGAACGTTGCGCGAGCAGTGACCATCACATCTTTTTCGATTGACTGCGTGTCGTATGTGCCGTAGTCAGTTACCTCTATGGAGTTCGGTGCAAGTACTTGCACAACGCCCGACGAAGCCGCTTTCAAAGCACCCACCTTCTGATCACCCGCTTTTGCAAGCTCTGTCGCGCGCGCTTTCGCATCCTTCACTGCGTCTGCAAGAAGAGACACTCGTAATTCAGCCAGGTTGGAGATGTAAAATTCAAGACCGTTACCTGAAATGAATATTCCTTTATCAGCGAGCTGAGTGATATTTTTTGATAATGCATTAATCCCCTGAACGTCCTTGGAATTTACCGTTATCTCTTCTCGAAGATTAAACTGTCGGGGACCAGTGTTTGAGTTGTAGTTATAAATTTCCTCTACGAAAACCGGTGATACATCGATAGCATCAGCCGCAACGTTGTTCCCTTTCAGAAATGCCTGAACTGCCTCCGAGTCTTTCGCAAGAAGTGGATACCCACTCTGAAGCGTACCCTCGCTTACCTTGCGTGAGATATTGATGCGCCACTTCACGGTGTCTGCAGTAACGTGAGTTTTTGCGGAGCCAGTGACAGCAATCACATTATCGAGAGAATGCACTGCATAAAAAGCGTATGAACCGATAGCGGAAGCAAGTATCAAAGATGCCCCAACAATTATAGGAACGAATGCCGGGACTGAAATGTGAATCCGCGTCTCAGTGGATGAACCGCGAGAAGCTAAGATATTTTGTATAGAATCCATATGCTTTAAGTATACTCCTTATCTAAATCTAAATGTCGTGTTAAGCATCTTTCTTCAAACACGCTTTTAAGAAAGCAGTAAAGAGTGGGTGCGGAGCGAGTGGTCGCGCTTGAAGTTCAGGATGAAATTGAGTGCCGAGCATGAATGGGTGTGTCTCGCGTGGTAACTCTGCAATCTCCATGAGAATTCCCGAAGGTGATATGCCTGAAAACACAACACCTCCCTCTTCAAATTGCGCTACGTACTCTGGATTCACTTCGTAACGATGACGATGCCGCTCTTCCACGGAATCTTCTCCGTATGCCTCTCCGGCTATGCTTCCTTTCTTAAGAAGCGCCGGATAGACGCCGAGGCGCATAGTGGCGCCATAGTCTTCCTTCGCAAGAATTGCTTTCTGTTCTGGAAGTATATCGATGACGGGGTGCGTAGGATTTGAGTCGATTTCTGTCGTATGAGAACCCGGTAATTTGAGCACATTTCTCGCGTACTCAATAAGCATCAACTGCATGCCGTAACAAAGACCAAAATACGGGATTTTCTGCTCGCGCGCGTACTTTATTGCTAATATCTTTCCCTCAATGCCGGTTTCCCCGAAGCCTCCCGGCACGATGATACCGTGATACTGCTTCAAAGCTGAAACCGACTTAGGGTTCTTCTGAAAGTCTTTTGCGTTGACCCATGTAATGTCAGCACGTGCACCAACAGCAGCTGCGGAAAACTTTATTGCCTCTATGACAGAAAGATACGCGTCCGAGAGTACAAAATCCCCCGTATCAAAATACTTTCCGACGATCGCAATCTTCAATTCTTTTTTCGCACTCTTTATTTTTGCCACAAAGTTCTGCCAGTCCGCAAGACCTGATGTGGGTTTTTTGGGAAGCTTCAAGGCTTTCAAAAGCATCTCGCCTATCTTCTCGCGCTCAAAATTCAATGGTACATCGTAAATCGATTCGACATCAGGAGCCGAAATAATGTGGTCAGCTGATACGTTGGAACTGATTGCAATCTTTTCCTTGCGTCGCTGATCAAGTCGCTGCGACGAGCGTGCGATGATGATGTTCGCTTGCACGCCGTATGAGTTCAGCTGCTGCACGGCATTCTGCGTGGGACGAGTTTTCATCTCGCCCAAATTTCCTGGAACCGGCAAGTACGAGACGAGAATGAAAATAACATCTTCTGGATGCTCTAACTTCAACACACGGGCAGCTTCTATGAAAAGTGCGTTCTGAAAATCTCCTACCGTGCCGCCAATCTCGATAACGGAAATGTCAGAACCGTTCTCTTCGCTTGCGCGCCTGATGCGTCCTATGATTTCATCCCGCACATGTGGTATCGCTTCGACGCATTTTCCCTTGTAACCGAGGTTTCGCTCTTTCAGAAGTACGCTCTGATACACCATGCCGCTCGTCATGTAGTCCTCCGCATTCAATGACACATTCAAGAATCTTTCGTAATTCCCCATGTCTTGGTCAGTCTCCAGACCAGAGCGGAGCACGAACACTTCGCCGTGTTCGGTCGGATTCATCGTTCCTGCATCAACATTCAAGTACGGATCTACTTTGACCGCGTTCACTTTATATCCCTTGCTCTGAAGGATGAGTGCTACCGAAGAGGTTGCGATACCTTTGCCAACACCGCTCATCACTCCGCCGATGACGAAGATGTACTTATGGCGCTTCTTGCGAGTCGCCTTTGCGGGAGCTTCGGTTGACTGAGAGCTGCCTTCGCGGGAGCTTCGGCGAGCCGAAGGGGGGTTAGTGCCCGATCTTTTTTTAGTTGATCGAGCGTCTTCCATATCGGACTAGGATAGCATGGCAAGCTGCCAGGTTCCAGCTTGTAGCTTCCAGACTCTAAACCTAACAGCCGGCACCTGACAAGCTACAGTCTGTTTTTACACCGAAAGATACTTACGAACTGCAAGAAACGAGGACAGGGCTCCAAGAAATGCGCCTGCGAGTATGAGCACTATGAAGAATATAGGAAACGACGAAAGGTAGTGCGCAAAGATGTCTGCGCCGAACATTTTCTGGGTAGGTCCTTTCAGAAGCCACGCCAGAGGAAAGAAAGCTATCAAGGCAATAAGACCGGAAACGATGCCATATAAGGTACCTTCCACAACGAAGGGTCCCCGGATATACATGTTTGAAGCTCCCACCAAGCGCATGACTGATATCTCTTCGCGAGCGGTATAGATAGCCAGCCTGATGGTGTTGAACGTAATCAACACGGAAGCGGCTGAAAAGATAAAAATCATAAACCAGCCGAATTGCCGCACATACGTCGTGACATTCTCCAACTGCACTATGACAGTCTTGTTTTGCGCATAGTTTACAGAACTGATGAAAGGATTCCCATTGGAGTCATTTTGATGATCACTAAGAAAAGCGGCTATCGATTCATACTGCGACGGCTGCTTCGCTTTGATCGCAAGCGCAGCACCGAATGGGTTGTCGCTCAACTCATCAAGCGCTTGGAGCGTGAGTTGGTCGTCCTGATGGCGTGCGCGAAATTCAGCGACAGCATCGTCCCGAGACGTGTATGTCACATAGGCAACTTCCGGAATATTCTGCAGCACCGTTTTGAAATCAAGAATTGATTGCTCGGTAGCCTCAGTAACGAAGTAGACATTCACATCAACCTTGTCTTTGACATAGGAAACGAACTCACCGACGAGCGTATTCAAGAACATCAGCGAGCCGATGATTATCAAGGTCATGGTCATCACGAAAATGGACGCGAGCGAAACGAAACTGTTTCGCATCACGTTTACGGATCCCGCCTTAAGTACTCGTCGTATTTTAGTCCACAACATATAGCTTTATTTTACGCGCGCCGCATCACTTGTCTTAGCAGTAGAAAGTTGGTGAAGAGAAATAATCATAGTCTTTATTTATTATACTTTAGGTCTGTGATCCGGCATCTAATAGAATCTAAACTCGCGGACTCGTTAAGATTCTATAAGACATACCTTCCTTCCTTATCATCTCGAACAACGTGCCCGTTATCCATAGTAATCACGCGCTTCCCTAATGAATCCACCACTCCTTTATTGTGGCTCGTCAATATCACTGTAGTGCCAAGTTCATTGATGCGCTTCAAAATCTCTACTACCTGATAGGTGTTGATAGGATCCAGGTTCCCCGTGGGCTCATCTGCAAGCAAAACTTCGGGCTGATTGACGATTGCCCGACCAATGGCGACTCGTTGACGTTCCCCGCCTGAGAGTTCTCTTGGAAAATTCCACGCCTTATCGGCAAGATCAACGAGCTCGAGAACATGCGGCACGTCAGCCGCTATCTCATCGTCCGCCCTACCTGCTGCCTCCATCGCAAACGCGATGTTCTCGTACGCAGTCTTGTTGGGAATCAGTCGATAGTCTTGGAAAACAGTGCCTATCTTGCGACGCAAGGTATGCAATTGATTCTTCGGTATCTTATGAACATCCGTGGATTCGAAGAAGACGACACCGGACGTCGGAGTCTCTTCAGCTAAAACCATCTTAAGAAGAGTGGTCTTCCCTGCGCCCGCATGCCCCACGATAGAAGCGAACTCCTTGGGTCCAAATGAAAGTGTCACGTCTTCAAGCGCGACTGACTTGTCGTGATATATCTTGGTGACTTTGTCGAAGTAAATCATTGTGAAACAAACCTAACTGTTCTATACATCATTCCCAAAAGAATAAAGTACGGGGAAAGACGTACTCCTAATGATACTACAAATCTTCGCCTGAACTGACAGCTTTAGAAATTTTTCCAGCTTGCATTGCATCTATAAACCCATCCAACTCTCCTGACAAAACTGCATCGGTGTCGTGCACCTCTACGCCAGTACGGTGATCTTTCACTAGCTTGTATGGGTGGAGCACGTATGAACGAATCTGACTTCCCCATTCGTTTGCGACCGTGCCTGCAATCGAGAGCCCTTTCAACTCACGTGCGCGATTCTCTTCTTCGAGAATAAACAATTTCGCACGAAGTAATGCTAGCGCGCGATCGCGGTTCGCAGCTTGTGAGCGCTCCGTCGAAGCGCGCACTGCGATATTCGTTGGCTTGTGGACAATGCGCACTGCCGTCTCTCTCTTGTTAACGTTCTGTCCGCCTGCGCCGCCCGAGCGAGTAAATTGTATTTCAATTTCATCATCCTTTATTTCTACTCCTTCTCCTGCAGCAAGCTTAGGAACCACTTCGACGAGCGCGAACGACGTCTGTCGCTTCGCATTGGCATTGAATGGCGAAATGCGCACTAGCCTATGCACACCCGCTTCGTGTTTCAAACGACCAAACGCTCCGGAACCAGCAACCTCAAAGGTGAGACTCCGGAATCCGCCGTGATCATTCTCATTTTCATCCAAAAATGTTACTGACCAACCTTTCTTAGAGGCATAACCTTGGTACATGCGAAAAAGAATGCCAGCAAAATCCTCTGCGTCATCGCCCCCTGCTCCTGCAAGAATAGTGAGTATCGCTCCACCTTTGTCGTAGCGCACCGGTCCGGCAACAACAGCCTCGAGCTCTTTCATCTCACGAATCATCTTCTGCGCCTTATCGACATCGCTCCAAAAATCAGCGCCCGCCATCGCTGCTTCAATCTCTGTGATACGCGCTTTTGCTTCGTCAGCAGTCATTACGGATAGGATACAGGTTCTAACTCACAGGTTCCACACCCGACCTTTTGGAATGGTGCTCGTTAGAAATTTAAGGCAATTTTTGGAGCCGCCTCCCAGGATCGAACTGGGGACCTTTACGTTACGAATGTAATGCTCTACCAACTGAGCTAAGGCGGCGACGCGAAAAGGATAATAGCACAATCAAACGAACAAACGAGCCCTGGCAGCTCTTTTGCTTGGCGCTCTGTTTTTTCTTCCCTTTCCTTTGTTAAGAGCTGCGTAGGTAGGGTTTAGTGAATCGCAATTCGGGCAAATCAGACGTAAATTTGATTCTGCATTGTTTTGCCAATTTCCGTCAATATGATCCGCCACGAGAGGTACACGCCCTGTTTTGAAATTCACTTTTGCCCATCCGCACAAGCAACATTTATTACCAAATTTCTTTCGTAAATATTTTTTAATCGCATTACTGACTATACCTGTACTTCGTAAACCAGTTTGTTTCCCGCGTTTCCAATTCTGGATATATATTCGATACTCATATTCGCCCTGACATATATTACTGCAATACTTGTAACCGGCACGATTAGGCTCTCTGCCGCACGCTAAGCATGGTGTTCTGGGTTTCTTAGGATTCACCAGGTCATTTTAGCTCAACGTGTGACCTAAAAAATTTTAATTACCGGTCGTATGTTGATAAATTCTCTGAGCCGATGGTCGGAATTGAACCGACGACCCCGTCCTTACCATGGACGTGCTCTACCAACTGAGCTACATCGGCGAGTGAGGGAGAAAATAAAGAACGTGTTCTTATTTTCCCCGAACGAAGCCCTTGAAAGCTTTACTTACATCGGCGAATTCTCTTTTGAGAACTGCGCTGGAAGCTTTATTTACATCGTCGCTCTCGCCCTACCTTCCCTTATGGGTGGATCTTATAGTACCCACAAGCAGCCCTTTTTCCAAGTTTTGCTTGATACACTATGTTTTGTGCTGAAGCACTACCCTCGCTTCACGACTATCGCGCTTTCCTATCTCGTAGCTGGATTGCTTTTCCTATTTCTCGGAGCTCCCTTTTTCCAAAGTCTTATTTTGCCATTTGGCATATTAGGAGCTGCCATTGCGGGTGCTCTCTATACGTATAGTTTCACTGCATCCATTGGAGCGCTCCTTCTAGTGGCACTTGCCCCATTTCATCCTGTAGGTGTCCTTGCTGTTGTCGGCGGAGTGGGAGCGACAATTGCAGACTATACAATATTCAGATTCGTTCGCGATGACCTGAAGAAGGAAGTAAAACGCTTTGGTGCATCAAAAATGATACGGAACATATGCGCAGCCGATGGCATTCTTTGTAGGACTTGGATGCGAAATTTACTTGGCACTCTCATCATGGCTTCTCCGTTTCCGGATGAACTTGGCATCGCCATGATGAGCACAACAAAAATGAAGCAAGGTACATTCCTGCTTCTTGCGTTCATTGTAGATATGGTAGGTATCTACTTACTCGTGACAATCGCGGGATTGGTGTTTTAGGAACATTCTAAATGCACACCTCGCAACTTAAATGATAGTAAGTTCTAAAGGACTGTGATCGGATACTCGATCAGACAGAATATGGACGCGAGAGCGTTTCGCTGTTTTCACATCTGCGAATAGATGATCAGTTTTGAACCGAAGTCCGATGCCTAGTTTCGCGAGAAAGACAGCACTGCTGTTAACTATGTTTGGATGGGGCTCGCTGTAGCGGCTATCCAATGTTGGACCGAGACGACGTGTCGTTGCGATAAATTCCGGAGACATAAGATCGCACGCGCGTTTTACCTCGCCTGGAAAGCCTAGATTAAAATCGCCTCCGACCACAAGGGGTATTTCGGTATCAGTTTCTTTTAACAGACTTTGCTTGAGCGCGATCACTTCCCTTGCGCGCACAGAGGGACGCAAACCCGAATGCAGATGCACTGATCCAACTTGAATGTCACTTCTAGTAATTCTGAATGTACCGAGTAACATGCCAAAGCCTGGATGCTGGAGGGGTGGTGACGGATGCATGCGTCCGAAAGAATCTAAGCTGCTCTTCTTCAATGTAAATGTATCGCGATAGATAATACACAAGTGGCTTTGCGCCCCCATGATTTCATCGAAAGCTTGGAGTAGTTGATATGGCCCAGTGTTGCGAATCAAAGACAAAACTTTTTCATCGACTTCTTGAAGCAGAATAAAATCATACACTCCGCTCTCAAGAATACTTTTCATGAAAGCAGACAATAAGGGGTGAAAAGCCTTCTGAGTATTCAGACTGAGTATACGCATGAGACTCAGTATAAGTGTTTTTGAAGCGCGGCTGATGAGTTTGGTCACAAATATTTCCTCGCCGCTGCTCGGAAATTTTGCGACCCCCGCTCACCTGTTTTGACTTCTGCCAAAACATGGTTCCGCCCGTCAGCACCCATACGAAAGTGAAGTAGGTCACTTTCTCAGCCGCCAAACTAAAATCCCCTTTCGGGGATTTAAAGTGGCGCGGCTGATGGGTGCTGACCCCACGACCTCTCGCGTGACAGGCGAGTGCTCTACCGTTGAGCTACAGCCGCAAGCGAGGAAGAAAATGAAAACCTATTTTCATTTTTTCCGAGTGAAGCGGCTGAAAGCTTTGCTTACAGCCGCAAGTGAAGAACTAATAAACGCCTGCGGTTATTAGTTCCGAGCGTCAACTGCATGAGTACATACAGCCCACGTATTCGCGATTCTACCAGAAAAAGCCCTTAAAAACGAGCGCGAGCAGTCCGCTCTACATTGTGTCGGGAGGAGGCTTGGTCACCTGTTCTCGCTGCGCGAGCCAGTCGACCCCACCTCGTCTGTCGCAAGCGACATGACTCCGGTTTGCAAGTCCTCCACGTCCTGTACTCAAGTACAGGACTTCCCGAACAATCGCTTCGCTTTGTGTCGGGAGGAGGACTTGCACCTCCGACCTAGGGCTTATGAGTCCCTCGCTCTAACTACCTGAGCTATCCCGACAAACACCGTCGTAGCTAACGCCCGACAATGACACTAATCTAGCACTATTCAGGATTTCCTCAAAAGCGCTTCTGCACTCGCGACATCCTCTGGATACGTAACGGTAATCCACTGATTCTGGCGTACCACTGACACTGGCTTTTCTTTTGCGATCATCGAAAGCAAGTCCGTAAGAAAGTATTCCCCTAAACGCTCATTCAAAACGGGTTCGACTGCAAAGATATCCGGCGCAAGAATCATTGCTCCTGCATTCACGAGAGAGCTCGAGGGATGCTCCGGTTTTTCAACAATCGTCCGCAACGTGCCGTCTGGGTTAAGCTCAACGACGCCGTACCGCTCCGGATGTTCGCGCTCTGCCGCAAATAGACAGTATTCATACTCCGCGCCTTTACTGAATGCTTCCTTGTCGCCAATATCATCACCATAGAGCATGATGAATTTCTCATTGATAAACTCTTTCGCTAGATACACGGCATTCCAGGTTCCTAATTGTTTTTCTTGGACAACGTAGCGGATAGACTTCCCTTTCCACTCGTCTCCGAAATATTCTCGTATTTTTTCTCCCTTGTACCCGATGATAATTACAATGTCCGTAACTGCATCTGGAAGTTGTTCTAACACATACTCCAAGACTGGCTTGCCGTTAAGCAGCACCATTCCTTTCGGGCGGTCATCGGTGAGCGGGCGCAAACGCGTTCCCTCCCCTCCTGCGAGTATCAAAGCTTGCATAACTCTTCGATGATAACTCAAAAAACTAAACTTTGTTATACGGATCGGATTCGGTCACGAGTCACGTAAGTATTTTTCTTCGAAAGCTCAAAAAATACTAAGTGCTCTCGACCCCGCCTCGTCTGCCGCAAACGGCATGACTCCGGCTTTCGAATCCTGACGTGAACGAAGCAGTTCGTTCACTGCCCTCGCAAAAGCTATGAAAAAACCGGCTCAACGCCGGTTTTTTCGTGCTTGTTGCGGGGCCAGGATTCGAACCTGGGTCTGGAGGTTATGAGCCTCCTGAGGTACCACTCCTCCACCCCGCTATAGAGGGCAATAATACGCCGAATCGACCTACACTTCAAGCTAGGCGGAAATAAGAAAAAAAGCTATAGTTCGTTTCTTTCCACTATGACTTCAGAAATTAATGCCCGGGAAGAATTGAAAATTCTTGGCGACGAATTGCGAACACAGCTGAATCACTTTGCTGATCCAGAAACAGCATTGAGTCCGCACACAAGCTTAGGACGATGGGTACATAATCTAGCTGACTTAATGATAGGAATGCGCATGCGTGTTTCGGGTGGCGGAGTAGTAGAAACAGGTGAGCTACAAAATGTGCGGGCAAAACTTGCGAGGCTAAAATCAATCGCAGTTAGATACAAATAAATAGTTGAATCGACCTCTGATTCAAGTAGGTTATAATTTTCTGATGAGCTGGCAGGATATTATTCTTTCCATCGGGCAATATGTTTTCGTCATCGCGCTCCTGCCGTCGGTCTTTGGCAAAGATAAGCCTGCTCTTTCCTCAAGTTTAATTACTGCCATCATCTTGGCAATTTTCAGCCTCGTGTATTCCACGCTTGATCTGTGGAGTTCGACGGTAGCGTCCGGCATCGTTTCCGCTACGTGGTTTCTTTTAGCGTGGCAGCAATACAGAAAGAAAAAAGTTTCGGCTTCTGATTCAACAGGGGGTTAGATGAAATCGAATTCTTGAAATACCTGCTCGTACAATTTCATTACGCGAAAGGCTTCCTGCTGAGTAAGAATATAACTTGAAGAAGAAGCCGCGACGAAATTTCTGATGCGATGCGCTTCCCAAGCAAACGGTAGTGTCACGAATGCATTCTCAGGAACCAACCTGATTTGCTCTGAAGTTGTTTTCCCGGCATAGCCTAATTTCTCAAACATCTCTCCCAGCATCGTGTCAGCTTCAAGGATGCCCTGGCGCCAACGCTTCGGGTCATTGGATCTTGCGCCATCGAGCAAAAGCTGCCAGCGTTCTCGAAGTGGATGTACTACTGTCTCAGCAGGCGGCAAAGTTCCATACAAGGAGCCTTCACTAAAACGGAGTGAAAAAAGATACACAAGAAGCCCGACGATAGCGACGAAAAGAAGCCCTGAAACCGTGTAGGCAATAAAACTATACAGAGACCAAATGAAAGAGATTACCGCTCCAATAAAATTTCCTACAAAAAAAATTGCGTCTGCAATAAAGCCAAATGGACCACTATGAACTATAGGTTGACCGAGGGATCCAGCTGATCCGTTTCCTCCGAAAAGCCAACTCCAAAAATCCACATTGCCTGACGGACTTGCACCGCCTCCCGTAGACGCTCCGCTCGTTAGCGTTGCATTCACATCTCCCGTCACTAAATCAACTTCCGTACACTTTCCACCGAAAATGGAGTAGATAAGGCAATACCAATACTGGAGATTGACGTACTTAAGGTAGAGAGGTTCCATCATAGAGTCTCGCCCAGAAGGTCTCGAGCGATATCAAACAGTGAGGCTTCGGTACGCTTTGGGCTCATAAACTGTATACCCACCGGCAACTCAACCCCATCCCGAGTCACTTTATTCATCGGTACTGAGATTGCCGGAATACCGGTCAAGTTTGCCGGAGCTGCAAATATGTCTTCAAGATACATAGAAACCGGGTCGCTCTTCTCCCCTATCTTGAAAGCAGGTCCCGGCGTCGTTGGAGTAGCGATGAACGCAACATCCGCAAACGCTTTTTTCAAATCATTCGCAAGAACGCTCCGAAGCGCAGTCGCTCGTTTGTAGTATGCGTCGTAATGACCAGACGAAAGTACGTGCGCGCCCAAAATAACACGGCGTTTCGTTTCAGGACCAAAGCCCGCCGAGCGTGACTGCTCATATTCTTCAAGAAGATTTTTCCCTTCATGTGAAAGCCCGTAGCGCATGCCATCAAAGCGCGCCAGGTTAGTAGAAACTTCAGCGGGCATCACGATGTAATACGCAGCAAGCCCGTACGGAGCGGACGGAAATTCTATATCAACGATTTCATATCCCTTCCCGCGTAACGTGTCCAAAGTTTTTTCAAAATTCTCACGCACATCCGGCTGCGCATCTTTTACGAACTCGCGCGGTATGCCGATGCGTTTATTTGAAACACGCGTCTCACCCTGGTTTGGCAATGTCGTGCCATCAAGCGGGTCAGCCCCTCGCATCACATCAAACACGAGCTTCGCATCATGAACCGTGTGCGTAATAGGACCTATCTGATCCAGCGAAGAACCCATAGCGATGAGCCCTGAGCGCGATACCTCACCATACGTTGGCTTCAATCCCACAAGCCCACACAAACTCACTGGCTGGCGTATGGAGCCGCAGGTTTCCGATCCAAGCGCAATAGGTGCCAAGTGCGCGGCAACCGCTGCGGCAGAGCCGCCTGACGAGCCGCCAGGAACGCGCAGAGTGTCGTGGGGATTTCTTGTTGGACCATACGCGGAGTGTTCAGTAGAAGAACCCATGGCAAACTCGTCCATGTTGGTGCGACCCAAAAAAATTGCTCCGGCATCCTTGAGGCGCGCTATCGCGGTCGCATCATAGGTTGCAACATGATTCTCAAGCATTTTGGATGCCGCGCTCGCACGCTTCCCTTTTATCAAGATATTGTCTTTGACTGCAATGGGAACACCGGTGAGAAGATGAGCAGCGTCTCCTTTCCGAGCGAGAAGCTTGTCGGCGTCCTCCGCTTTCGTCACGACGTCATCAAATACTTCAAGATACGCATTGAGCGCAGGGTTTTCTTTCTCAATACGCGCTACGTGCGCCTTCGCAACATCCACCGCAGAAAAAGTCCGCGCGCGGTAGCCTTTTGCCAATTCCTTTGCTGATAAGTCTGTGAGGTCCATAAAAATTAACCCAAAACTTTCTTCACCTTCACGTAATTTCCTTCCCGGCGAGGCACCTGTGCCAAAAGGTCTTCGGTATATTTTCCAGCCTCATGAGGGTTTACATCCTCCCGCATGACATTCTCTATATCCAAATGCGCAGACGAGCTATTGCTCTCTGGCAGAGGTACCTTCTGCACCACATCTATATATGAAACGATTGCATCGATTTCTCCTTGGAGCTTTGCGATTTCCTCATCCGTGAGGGAAAGACGACCCAAAACGGCGAGTTTTCGTACATCGTCAGCGCTGATTGCCATTCCCGGCATTTTATCACGGAGCGCGCGTAGGCGCATGAACACTGTTATCCGATGAGTTTCAGGAAATCTTTCTCGGAGAGAATCTGTACGTCCAATTTTTGCGCGGTGTCGTATTTTGAACCAGGGTCACTCCCTGCAACCACATAGCTCGTTTTCTTTGAGACAGATCCCAACACACTTCCTCCGCGCTCACGAATCTTGGATGCCGCGTCCTCGCGTGAAAGTGATTCTAAGGTGCCCGTAAGTACAAACGTGCGTCCGCTTAAAGCACCTGCCTGACGCGCTTCGCCTTTCTCCACCGTCACTTCTTCAAGTAGTTGTTCAAGCCCTACGATATGCTCTTTATTACGGAACCACTCATACACTGATCGAGCAACAATATCGCCCACTCCCTCAATTCCTTGCAGTTCCTCAATTTCCGCATCACGTACTTTTTGTAGCGTCCTGAAATGCGCGGCAATGTCCCGTGCAGTCTCCTCCCCTACCTGCGAAATAGAAAGTGCGATAAGAAATCTATCGAGCGGTATGCGCTTCCGTGCAACAATGCCCTCAATCAGATTCTTTGCCGCAAGCTCTGCAAACCCTTCAAGATCAATAACATCTCCTTCAGTTAGAGTGAAAATATCCGCATACGTGGTGAGCAACCCTTCATCCATCAATATATCCACCGTGCGCGGACCCATGCCTTCAATATCAAACGCGTGTTTCCCAACGAAGTGATAAAAACGCCGACGCTGCTCTGCTGCGCCATTTCTATTCACGCATCGCCACGCACTCATCCCTGGCACTCGCTCAATAGCACCGTCTCCTCCGCACTCGGCAACTTTCTTCGGAAAACGATATGGCTTCGCACTTGTTGGTCGCAACTTCAAAACAACTTGCACCACTTCGGGAATTACATCTCCTGCTCGCTGTATCACTACCGTGTCGCCAACACGTACATCGAGGCGCTGTATCTGGTCTTCATTATGCAAAGTCGCACGCGAAACCATCACGCCTGCAACTGAAACGGGCTTCAGATGAGCGACAGGAGTAAGTATTCCTGTGCGACCTATCTGAAGCGCAATGTCTTCAATTACTGTCGTCACTTGCTCGGCTGGAAACTTAAATGCAATAGCAAAACGTGGCGCTTTGCCCGTGTAGCCAAGAAGCTCTTGGTATTTACGTTCATTCACTTTCGCAACGATGCCATCAATCAGATAATCCTGTTTGTCTTTTTTGGTGTGCCAACTCTTCCAGAATGCAATCACTCCATCCGCACCCATCACGTGCACCGCATCCCTATTCACCTTGAAACCAAGCTTCTTCAGGTAATTAAGTTCTTCAATCTGCGTGTCAGGAATCTTCCCTCCAAACTGGGCGATGTCATAAATAAACGTATCCATCTTGCGCGAAGCCACTATTTTGGAATCTAGCTGGCGGATAGTGCCGGCAGCAGCATTGCGCGGATTCATGAAAACTGGCTCCCCTTCCTTTTCTCTTCGCTTATTCAATTCAATAAGTCCTTTCTTTCCCAGCCACACTTCCCCCTCAACAACGATGTCTACCGACTCACTCAAAACAAGCGGCACTGATTGGATGGTGCGGATATTCTGCGTAACATCCTCCCCTACTTTCCCATCGCCCCTTGTTGCAGCCGTTTCCAATATTCCTTTTTTGTATGTAAAAACTACTTTCAGTCCATCAATCTTCAACTCAACCGCGTACGTTGCGCGAGCACTGTCTCCATACTGACCTTTCACTGCCTTTTGAACTCGTGCATCAAAAGCGCGAAATTCCTCTTCTGAAAAAACATCATTAAACGACCACTGCGAAATCGCGTGTTTTATTTTCTTAAACTCAGGCAATGGTGCTCCCGCAACACGCTGCGTTGGGGAGTCTTTGGTCACTAACTCCGGATACTCCTCTTCCAGGGTGACAAGTTCATGCATCAGAGCGTCCCTCGCGCTTTCAGGAATCTCTTCCGTATCTTCCACATGATAGAGATAGCGATAGTGGTTAATCGCCTCGCGGAGCTTCTTTACCCGCTCTAAAACCTCCTTAGGAGCCTTCGCCATAGGGGTCATTGTATCGAAGCGGCGAGCCGTAAGCTAGAAACGTATTTCTTCAAAATCAGCAATTGAAGAATAGCGAGCATACGATGCAGCATCTATTTGGCGTACTGAGCACGGCGCCACATCCTCCTTTACATGAATACTCACCCCCTGATTCAAAATTTTCAGCGTTCATGTATACCTTAGCACTTTCTTGCTATTGAACAGATGACGCAACATTTCCCTGGCGCACTGAGCATCCCACCGCATCCTCCTTTGCAGGGGAATTCACCACCCGGACCCGTCCTATCCATGTTCCCTTCTGCTCTCATATCAAGATGCATTGTGAAGAAAGAAATCTACTCTGGCAATTCCTCACTGAATCGATAAGGCTTGAACCCATCTAATTTAATAAAAACGCCACGATATCAACTAACCGCATTTAACATTTTATTCTTCCTATACTCCCGTTCAACGCGGAAAGCAACCCAAATAGGTCCTATGCCGATTATCCAGAAAAAAATCGCACCGACATTGAAGTGCGAAGAAGAAAGGAAAAAAGTACTAGCAAACTTGTCTAGCGTGTAATAGAGACCGAGACCTGCAATCGCCCACAAATGACCTTTATAAGTAAAGTAAAGAAGCGGAATATAGATAATCAAACTCCAAAAAACATCCCAAAATGATATTTGTATATCGCTACCGACCAAGTTTATCAAAATTACGAATGTTAGACCAATTGCAAGTAGCGCAAGAATCGTGAGTACCGCGATACCTCTTGAAGACTTAGAGAACGGCAGTACATCATGTTTCTCAATCTGCAACTTTAATTCTTCGTCAGAAATATTAAACGTATTAAGAAAGCCGTTCTTTTTCTTTGATGCTTTTGTGTCTTTGGTTTCTTCAGAAGGTATCCCTGCAATTAATGCCTGACCACATTTTGCACAAAACTTCTCATGTCCTTTTTGTGCACCACCACAGTTTGAACAATAGATATTCATAAAAAAATAATTAATATAGTTTTTTAAACTCCTTTTTCCATATCGGCTTAGTAGCAAAAACCACGTACTGTACTCCTAAACGTATAAGCTTAAGAATCGTCCAAGTCATTAACAACGCCAAAAGGCTATAGAAGAACCAAGGTCCATAATCTGCTTCATTATACGAGGGAACAAAAGTGTAGTTCTTATAAGCAGGGGCGCTGTAGGAATAATAATTAGTCCTGTCATAAGCACAAAGTATTCTCGCCTTTTCGTCATCGTAAGAACTCAAACTATCACCGTAAAGGTAAATGCTATTGTTTCCTGGAGCATAGCTTTTGCCGTTATTACATTGGATTGTGGAGAGATTCTCATCCAAGGTACGATGTGGTATAGAAGAAAATGCAGCGACACAAACAACTCCTATACTCCCCACATACAAAAGAATGTACGCGACCTTTAAAAGCCTATACCACCATTTTTCTCCTGATGCGGGAGTGATAAAAATACGCTTGTTACTTTCGGAATGAACAGGTGCGCCACATTTCGTACAAAACTTATCGGAGCTATCTAATTTGTTGCCGCATTTTTCGCAAAACATATACTTAATTTATCTACCGCCTTGCAATTGTCGGGCGAAATTGGCTTGTGTGCATTTTTGCGATTTAAATTTTATATCTCCGAAGACGGAGTAGGGTTTGCGAAGGAGGGACCGTTCTCGGTATAGGCGTCAGTCTTGTGTTCACCTGAGATAGCGCGCATAAGCCAGAGACGTTCTTGGCGAACGAGAAATCCTAAACCCATAACGATAACTCCAAACAAAACTGCGAACGTCATTTTAATAACGTTAGGAAAACCAGTGAACGGCAAGAATGCGAGTAGGAGACCGAGCACTAATATGGTGGAGCCTTTTGACATACGGCAAGTGTATCAAGGAGCAAGAATGACGACAAACTCCCCCTTGCCTGAGATATCCCCTGTTTTCAAACGTCCCTGAACTTCTAGCACCGTCCCGTCGGCTATGTGCTCAAACATCTTGGTAAGTTCTTTAGCAATGACTAGATGCCTTTCTGGAACGCGAAGCGCAAGCTCTTCCATTAATTTCTCCATACGGTGCGGAGATTCATACATAACGACAGTGCGCTTCATTGAAACGACTTCGTCCAAGAGTTTCTGCCTTCCTTTTTTGTGAGGAAGAAAACCAAGAAAAACGAATTCATCAGCCGGCACTCCAGCACCTGAAAGGGCTGTAACGACAGCAGAAGGTCCTGGGATGGGGACGACGGACTTCTCACCACACCTCTCCCGAACTAGCATCACGATGACGGAGCCGGGGTCTGAAATGCCGGGAGTGCCTGCGTCTGTTACGAGAGCGAGGTTCTCCCCTGCTTCCACCATATCTGCGACCTTATCAAACTGAGCGCGTGATGAGCGGGCGTGGAGAGAAAAAAGCGGTACGTGGATATCGTGCCTATCAAGAAGCTTCTTGGTAACACGTGTGTCTTCCGCAACAATTCTGTTCACGCCCTTCAGTGTGGAAAGCGCGCGAAGCGTAATGTCCTGCAAATTCCCTATCGGGGTGGCTACTACATACAGTATTCCAGCCATAGCGATGCGTACGAAATTACCAATCTGTTTTACCAGCTTTAATTTCTCTCCGAACAATTCCAGCTGTCAAAATACCTATCGCTCTACGGAGAGGTCCTTGGTGCATAAATGACTTTCTTTTGAGATTATTTTCTCTTGTTTCTGACATAAATGAAATTTACTCTCTAGGCGCTCGTTGTCAACTCAAGACGAGCGCGTCAGCAACCCTATAGATGTCACCCGCCCCCATCGTCATGAGAATGGTTTCGGGAGCAGAGACGGAACGGAGATACGCCTCTACCTCTTCTAGGGTTGCAAATGCGCGCGCCGGTTTCCCTTGTGCCGAAAGTTTTTCTGCAAGGGCGTAGCTCGTGACCCCCGGGACCGGATCTTCGCGAGCCGGATAGATAGGAGCAAAGACCACTTCGTCAGCATCGGCAAATGACCTAGCAAATTCTTCCATTAAGTCACGAGTGCGCGAATAGAGATGAGGATGAAACGCGACAATTATTTTCATACCCGGAAACTCGGTACGTGCGGCTTTAAGGGTTGCGATGATTGCTGTCGGGTGATGCGCGTAGTCGTCATAGACGAGCGCGCCTTCCTTGGTCTCCCCTTTCTTTTCAAATCTTCTCCACGTTCCTTTGAATGAGGCTAGCGAGCGGTCAATAATCACCTCAGAAATTTCACCTATATATGGGTGAAATGATTTGACGGCTGATTTTGCGGCACGTGCATTGGCACGATTGAACTCACCAATAAGTTGTAGCTCGGGTACTTCTTCTTTTGTGTAATCAATAACACGGCATTTTGCATGTGCCACAATCGGCACTATATTCGGGTCGTTCGGATTTGTGATGAGGGCACCATGCGGGGGCAACGCCGCAACGGCTTTGCCGAACATCTCTTGAAGTGCCGCGAGCGATGGAAACCAGTCCGTGTGATCCCACTCCACGTTAGTCAGAACAAGAATGGTGGGAGTGAGCTTCAGTACGTGATCGCGATACTCGCATCCTTCAACCACAAACACATCACTCTTCCCTGCCAAAAAATTTGAACCGAACTCAGAAACTAAACTTCCGATAACCGCTGTTGGCTCTTTGCCTGTATCTTTCAAGATTTTTGCAAGCAGTGCCGTGGTGGTTGTTTTTCCGTGCGTGCCCGTCACTGCAATCGTGTACTTACCTTTTGAAACTTCTCCGAGTGCCTCAAAATATGAAATCTGCCTAAGATTCAATTCTTTCGAACGAATGCGCTCCGGATTGTCATCCCACACGGCATCTGAATACACAACCGTATCTATGTCAGCAGGAACATTCTCAGCTTTTTGTTCCAGATACACATGGATGCCTTTGCTTTCTAGAAGTTGGGTCGTGGGCGATACTTCGCGGTCAGAGCCGGTAACCGTTACGCCCTCATGCTGATAGAGCTGCGCGAGTGCACTCATGCCAATGCCCCCAATACCTACCATGTAAATTTTCTTGGCATCCATATGTTATGAAAGAAAATTATCCATCAACGTGTAGCATTGCTCTTTCATCACTGGCTCGAGCGCCTTAGCATTCTTCAAAAGATTTTCTTCATCAAGATCAAAACCAGTCCGCGCCCATGAGTCTTCTGTCGCGATATCTCGTAAGAGCTCAGGCGTTATCTCTATGTGAAACTGCAGGCCATAGGCGTTACCTCGCGAAAACGCTTGGTTGGTGCAGAGAGGAGCAGAAGCCAGAAGCGAAGCGCCAGGTGGCAGGTCAAACGTGTCTCCATGCCATTGAAGTACTTGAAAATGCGGCGGAAATCCTTTGAAAAGCGGATGTTCTGCCCCTTCAGGGGTAAGTTCTATATCGTAGTAGCCAATCTCCTTGATGCATTCGCCTCCTTTCTTTAGAGGGTATACGCGCGCACCGAGCGCATGGGCAATGAGTTGCGCGCCTAAGCATATTCCCAAGATTGGAATATTTCCGATGTTCTCTTTTATAAGAGCAAGCTCATCGTCTTTTGAGGGGAATTCTTCATAGACACCCATGGGACCGCCAAGAATTATCAAGGCATCATAAGAAGCTATCGGAGGCAGCATGTACGGCTCCCAAAGCTTGATGACATCCAAATCAAATCCCCGCTCATTGGCATACTCCGCGATACGACTTGAGTGCTCTCTTTCTATATGTTGCAGGGCGAGAAGTTTTTTCATATTCAACGCTTATAGTTTATTCACCAATTCTACAAACTGATCTCCCCTATCAAATTCATTCTTGAACATACCAAACGATGCGAATGCAGGACTGAAAAGAATCAAATCTCCTTCTACCGCAGACGCAAGCGCATCATTGAGGGCATCTTGCAGGCGGTCATACACGGGCGCAGCACCAAAAGAAGTTACATGATCTTGGATAAACTTTTCAGTTCCGGACCCTGCAAGGAAAATTACTTTCTTCGCGTACGCGGGGGTGAGCGATGCAAGCTCTTCCATGTTGAGTCCTTTATCCGCACCGCCCATGATGATGATGGCGCGAGAACCTGGGATGGCGCGAAATGCCGCTATGGTTGCTTCAGGTGTTGTCGCGGTCGTGTCGTTGTATATAGCAACACCCCTAATTTCTCGTACAAACTCGAGCCTGCCCGGAACTGGCTTGAAGTGACTCGCCACTTCCTTTATTATCTCGTCATCAATACCAAGGACGCGTGCTGCTTCTATCGCACACACTGCATTTAGAAGATTGTGCACACCTAAGATTTGGATTTCCCAACCTGCAGGAAAATTTCCAGGGTTCGCAACAATCACGCGCGAACGGATCTTATTGCGATACTTCTCTTTTATAAGGTCCACAATCTCGCTTCCTATGATAAGCGTATCCTCAGGAGCTTGGTTGAGGAAAATCTGCGCCTTATCTTCCAAATACGCATCACTATCATTTTTATAGTAATTCATATGGTCAGACATGAAGGAAGTGAAGACCGCAAGGTTTGGACTTATGCCCGCTTCTCCAAACCCGTGGCACTGCCAGGAATCCAACTCCATGAGCGCAATCGAGTCTTTCTTCACCTGCGGCAAAAGAGAAAGTGTTGAAACACCGCGCACGTTGCCACCCAAGATTACATCCATGCCAGCTCGCTGCATGATTTCATTCAATAGATGCGTGACGGTTGATTTGCCGCGGGTACCGGTAACGCCAACTGAGGGAATCTGAGCAAGCTCCAAAAACCACGATGCACTCATCTTTATGGGTATGCCGTTCTTATGTGCCTCCTTTATATACATAGAGTCGAGAGGCACCCCTGCCGCCTTCAATATGAAATCCCTGTCTTGGAAGTCAGCAAGCTCATGACCGCCAAGGCGGTACTGGATATTAGGAAAATGTTTCAGTTCATCGAGCGAAGCGCGCAACTCTGAGTCGCTCTTAAGGTCAGTCACGATGAGCTCCGCACCCTGCTCTGCCAGGAATCTTGCATCCCCCACTCCTCGTCCCAAAAGACCCAACCCCATGAGGGTTATTCGCTTCCCTTTAAAAAATTCTGCCGACGAATCCACTGCGGTGCATTGTACTATTAATGACCCTCATTAGGTGCTACTCTTGCGGTACCAGATTATTGACATTCTGGTAGGTTTCTTTAGAATAACGCGCTCTAGAAGAATCAAATGCCTCGATCAAAGAAAAACTATAAGCGATTCTGGAAACTCGGCCAGGACGAGTACAACACGCAATACTTCGACATCACTCCCGAGGGAGATTTGATGGTGAAGGAAGGCAACTATCAATACAACATCCACAACCTCATCAAGAAGTACGGGTCCCCTCTTGAGGTGGTATTCCCATTCATCCTTGAAAATCGTGTTCGCAACCTCATAGACATCTTTGACGCGTACATAAAGTTGTATGGCTATAAGGGTAAGTTCTACTACCACTACGCAATGAAAGTGAACCAGAATAAGGAATTCGTCCTGCCGGTCGTTTCCGAAGGCGGGCACTTCGACGTTGCATCGGTCAACGAGTTGTGGCTCGTAAAGAAGATGCTCTTAGAGCAGAAATTCAATCCTAAGATTCGCGTCATCTGCAATGGTCCAAAAACTGAAGCCTACATCACCCTTATCGAAGAGTTGAAGAGCAAAGGACTCACCGTCATCCCTATCATCGAAGACTACAACGAGCTCGAGCGATTCAAAAACTTCAAAGGTGAAACCGGGATTCGTCTCAACATGAATATCCGTGTGCAGTCGCACTGGGATAAGCGTTTTAATCGCTACGGCTTCCGTGAGGATGAAATAGTGAAGCTTGGAAAAATTAGGAACTTGAGCGTTCTTCACTACCATATCTCATCTCAACTAGAGAAAGTAGATGGGCTCGTGGAACCATTGAAGCGCGCGCTCGAAATTTATGAAAAACTTCGCGAGAAAAATCCAGGGCTCGACACTATCGACATGGGCGGCGGGGCTGGTGTCCCTTACGAGAAGAAGGGCAAGTTCTATACAGGCAAATCAGCGATAAATAAGATAGTGCGTACTGCTAAGAACTACTGTGATAAAGCGGGCATCAGGCATCCAAACCTCATTGTTGAATGGGGACGCTATGTCGCCGCTCCCGCACAATTAACGCTCTACAAGATATTGACCGAGAAGAGTGTGAGTGAAGAAGGCGCGCGCAAGTGGTACATCATCGACGGCAGCTTCATGAACGATCTTTTGGACACCTGGGCTTTGAAGCAGAAATGGCACGTCACGCCTGCTAACAACATGAAGAATAGAAAGCTGCAGCGTATTTGGTTTGCAGGCTCCTCGTGTGACTCTGATGATAAATACACGGCAGGAGGCGGAAATATCAGCATGCCTCGCCTTGAAGACTTGGAGACCAATGACCATCAGTATGTTGCCTTCTATGACACGGGGGCATACCAAGACGCGCTCGCTTCACACCACTGCCTACTCTCCTCACCAGCAAAGATCATCTGCCAGGACGGTGAGATAAAATTGGCACGCAGACGCGAGACATCAGAAGATGTCGGGAAACAATTCGGCTGGTAGCGGGGCGCTCGCGCCTGCTTTCTGGAATCTCAAAACCTGTCCAGCGACAGGCTTTGTTCGTCCTCGGCGCAGTTTCGCTGAAACAGCGAACCATGCAACTGCGCCTGCGAATGTTCCAGAAAGCAGACACTCGCTTTTAAGGTGTCTTTTGAAACGACTCTCTTGATATGCATATTTTTGGCTCATTTTGATATAGTATGGAAGATATGAAAAAAGCACCGGGAAAGAAAAAAGTAACAAAAAAGACCGGACCCATTCGGGCATTCATTGATCATAATTATCGGCACTTCAACGCAGCGGCTTTGAGGGATGCAGCCATCGGATACGAGAAGCACATTGATGCAGGAGGAAAGATGATGGTCACCTTGGCTGGCGCGATGAGCACAGCGGAACTTGGCATCTCGCTTGCGGAGATGATTCGGAAAGGTAAAGTAGACATCATTTCATGCACGGGAGCTAACCTTGAAGAAGACTTGATGAATTTGGTTGCGCACAGTCACTACAAGCGCGTTCCTCATTACCGAGACCTTAGTCCCGAAGACGAGCGCGACCTTTTGGATAACCATTACAATCGCGTTACCGACACCTGCATCCCTGAAGAAGAAGCATTCAGAAGACTTCAGAAACATATATTCAAACTTTGGAAGAAGGCGGACGATGCGGGCAAGCGATTCTTGCCTCACGAATACATGTACCAGCTCATCAAAAGCGGTGTTTTAAAGCAATACTACGAGATTGATCCGCAAGATAGCTGGATGATAGCTGCTGCTGAGAAAAATATTCCCATCGTGGTGGGCGGCTGGGAAGACAGCACTATGGGCAATATCTTCGCCTCCTACGTCATCAAGAAGGAACTCAAAGCTTCAACGATGAAAAGCGGCATTGAGTACATGATTTACCTTACTGAGTGGTACCGAAAGAACTCCGGCGGCAAAGGTGTTGGATTCTTCCAGATAGGTGGTGGTATAGCTGGCGACTTCCCTATCTGTGTTGTGCCTATGATGTACCAGGATTTGGAATGGCACGACGTACCATTCTGGAGTTACTTCTGTCAGATAAGCGATTCCACCACCTCATACGGCTCCTATTCGGGCGCGGTACCTAATGAAAAAATAACGTGGGGCAAGTTGGATATAGATACCCCCAAATACATCATTGAATCCGACGCGACAATTGTCGCGCCGCTTATCTTCTCGTATATCCTCGGAAAATGAAAAAGAAAGTCACTGTTGCCGCGATACAAAGCAAGGTCTCTAAGGACGAACACGCGAACCTGAAACATACGCTCGCGCTCGTTCGCCGTGCCGCAAAGAAGGGCGCGAAGATAATCTCGCTTCAGGAGCTGTATCGGACGACATACTTCCCCCAGTATAAGAAGCAGGCCTTCGATAAATACTCAGAGACGATTCCTGGGGAGTCCACCAAAGCTTTCAGCGCGCTCGCGAAAGAGCTCGGGGTCATCATCATCGTTCCTTTGTTTGAGAAAGCGAAAGACGACCACTACTATAATTCAGCCGTCGTCATCGACCACACCGGAAAGCTCCTGCCGACATACCGCAAGATTCATATTCCGCAGGATGCCTTATTTTATGAAAAGAATTACTTCAAAGAAAGTACCGACGGCTATAAAATCTACAAGACAAAATTTGGCACCTTCGCCGTTCTCATCTGCTATGACCAGTGGTTTCCTGAGGCTGCGCGCATGGCGACCTTGGCGGGCGCTGACATCATCTTCTACCCCACCGCCATCGGGTATGTGCGCGGATACAATTCACCTGACGGCGATTGGCACGACGCGTGGGAAACAATCATGCGTGGACACGCTATCGCAAACGGCGTTCATATTGTTGCAATCAATCGCACGGGGCGTGAAGATAAACTGAATTTCTGGGGGCAATCATTTGCCTGTGACTCATTCGGCAAGGTTCTGAAGCGCGCCAGTGCTACCAAAGAAGAGGTGCTCGTTGCAACGCTCGACCTCAGTCACAACAAACGCATTCGTGAGGGGTGGGGATTTTTCCGTAATCGCCGTCCAGAAACGTATAAATTTGATCCGACTACGTAACAATGCAAACACCAAAAGAGTTAGGTTTTTCAATGCCCGCGGAGTGGGAAAGGCACACGGCAGTCTGGCTCTCGTGGCCTCACGACACCACCTCATTCCCCCACCTCAAAGAAGCAGAAGAGTCTTTTGCTGAATTTATAAAAGAGATTTCCACTTCAGAAAAAGTAGAGCTCCAGGTCTTGAATGAAGTGATGCTCGACCACGTAACTGAAATACTTGAGGCGCGAGGTGTTGATATGAGCAGAATCACCTTTCATCCGGCTAATTACGCGGATATATGGTTTCGCGACTATGGTCCCTTGTTCATCGTGAACCGCGAGACGAAGGAGCTCGCGATGACAAAGTGGATTTTCAATGCCTGGGGCGATAAGTACCAAACACTACTTAAAGACAACGCCACACCTCATCGGATGAATGAGGCAATGAAGCTCAAAGTATTCGAGCCCGGAATCGTGATGGAGGGCGGCTCTATAGAGGTGAATGGAAAAGGTACCTTAATGACAACGGAGCAGTGTCTCTTAAATAAGAACCGAAATCCGGAACTCTCTCGGGAGCAGATCGAAGCTTCACTCCGTGATTACTTAGGTGTACGGCATTTCGTCTGGCTTAAAGAAGGAATAGAGGGAGATGATACCGATGGACACATAGACGACATCGCGCGCTTCGTGAACGACACGACAGTCTTATGCGCCTACGAAGAAGATACGACGAGTGCAGACTATGCGACTTTGAAAGAAAATTTTCAGATTCTACAGCGCTCTGTCGACCAGAGCGGTACGCCACTTACTGTCATTAAGCTTCCAACGCCTGGGGCAATCTCCGCTCACAAGGAGCGTTTGCCCGCAAGCTACGCAAACTTTTATATTGGCAATACGAAAGTGTTGGTGCCCATCTTCGGCACACTCAACGACCAAAAAGCTTTAGGCATTATTCAGTCGGTTTTCCCTGACCGGAAAGTAATCGGCATCGATGCAACTTACCTTGTATACGGCATGGGCACTTTCCACTGTATGAGCCAGCAGCAACCGGAGGTTTAACCGTCGCAAAGTTCCTTATTTTTGTTCGGTCGCACAGAAGTGCGACACCCTACGAAACATACTCACTACGTTCGTTGTTTCTGTGGGCGCGGGGAGACTCGAACTCCCAACCCTTGCAGGATACGCTTCTGAGGCGTACGCGTATACCAGTTCCGCCACGCGCCCTTGAACGGAGACTATAACAAATTAAGGATTTCTTTGCTGCTCTAGATTGATTCAAGTGCTTTGCACAACCTTTCAAATTCTTCTTCGGAGTGAGCTGGAAAATTTCCGATGCGAATATGATTTTCTTTGTGGAATCCGTAGCCCGAGCTCACTACTATTCCCCTCTCCTTAAGGGCTTGGATTACCGGAAGCGATCCTCCTTTTACAGTAGCTACAAGCGTGGTGACTGAGCGAGCACTAGGGTCTTGGACGAACGGATTTAAAACAGAGCTTTCCTCAAACAAATTGTAGAGCTGCCCCGCGCGCACCTTAGTGGTACTTCGCAACTCTTGGATTTCTTCTGCCATCTCGCCGGCAACTTTCATAAGAAGATAGAGCCCAAGAACATTTGGCGTCTCCGGAGTTTGATTGCGCTCCGCATATTTCTTAAGCTCAAGGAAACTATGAAAACTGCCTATTGATGTCTTGGCAGAGAGATCTTCCGCTTTTGCAAGCGCCCGAGGGCTCACGATCAATGCGCCTAAGCCCGCCGGCAGACCGAAGCATTTTTGGACTGAAAAGAACGCGCAATCGATATCCTTGAACTCAACTTCAGCGATGGGGGCTGAGGAAACGATATCTACCCCGATGAGCACGTCCGGATACTTAGCGCGAAGCATTTCTATGGCTGAAGGACGGATTGCACTACCCATGCTCGTTTCATTCTGGGTAACACAGATTATTTCTGCTGCATCAGAAAAAGAAACATTCTGTAAATCAGGAACTGCCCCATCAGCTGCTGTGAGTGTCTCAGTCTTCCTACCTAATTCTTTACTTATGACCTCCCATCGCTTAGAGAAAGCTCCATATACAATATGAGCGCTCGTCTCACGAACGATATTCTCAATAATACGCTCCATCCCTTCCGTACCAGAAGACAGAAAAAAAATCTCATAATCGGCAGGGACACCAAGGAGTTTCCTCAAGGACACAATGGTAGCAGCGACTATGTCTTGAAAACCTTTACTGCGGTGCGAGATAGATGGAATGCCAAGCGAAAACGCTTCTGCTACATATCCAGATACGGATGGAAAGAGCGCGGAAGGACCGACAGTCCAGATATCAGATGTGGATTCACTTGGCATACATTAGTAAAGAATGCGGAGTCTGATAGTCTCAGACATCTTTTTGAGTGTCTCTACGATACCTGGTTTATATTTGTCTTCAACGTCGGTGATAACATAGCCCACGTCATTCATCGTGCCGAGATACTGACCGAGAATATTAACGCCCTCCTGACCCATGAGCGTGTTGATTTTCGCTAACACGCCAGGCACATTTTTATGTATATGAATGAGACGGTGTGCGTGATTCAAAACTGGTAATTGTAAATTAGGCAGGTTGACTGAAAGCATTGTGCCGCCGGTGTCGATGAATGAGGCGAGCTTATTAGAGAGAAAGCGAGCAATACTTTCCTGCGCTTCTTCGGTAGAACCACCAACGTGTGGTGTAAGGATGACGTTAGATAATCCTTGCAGAGACGATACAAACTTCCCAGGGCTCTCTTTAGGCTCTTCCGGGAAGACATCGAGTGCCGCTCCTCCGAGGTGCCCGCTTTTAAGCGCCTCTGCGAGAGCAGATACGTCCACGACCGCTCCCCTGCTGATATTGAGGAAAAGCGCTCCTGGTTTCATTAGACTGAACTGCTCGCTTCCTATAAGCCCTTTGTTGAATGAGCGACCGTCTACATGAAGCGTAACAATGTCGCTTTTCCTCAGAAGTTCTTCTAAAGACTCAACGCGCGTTGCGTTTCCGATGGCGGGTCGCTCAACAATATCGTAGAAACAAACGTTTAATCCCAAACTTTCAGCAATCACCGAGAGCTGCGAGCCGATATTTCCATATCCTACAATACCCAAAGTCTTCCCACGTATCTCGTATGCCCCTTTTGCTGATTTGCCCCATTGCCCTTCGTGAAGCGCGAGACTTTTATCAAAAACGCGCCTGGCAAGCATAATGATAAGACCGATAGTGAGCTCAACAACACTGCGACCATTACTGAAAGGAGCGTTGAACACCGCGACTCCCCGTTTGGTTGCAGCGTGCTGATCTATCTGGTTCGTACCGATGCAGAATGCACCTACAGTTAGAAGATTCGTTGCTTTCGCGAGAACCGCATCAGACACATGCGTGGAAGAACGGATACCTAAGATGGCGACGCCCTTTATTTTTTCTGCGAGCGCCGTCTCTGAAAGTGCCTTAGGGGAAGTCTCTACCTGGTAGCCTTGGGATCTAAAATATTCTGCAGCGAACGGATGAATATTCTCAAGTAACAGGATCTTAAGCCGACTTTTTGGGTACGAGACCGCGCGTGGCATATTCAAAGCAAACAAGAGTTCATCAAAATTAGCTATAGCGAGATCTGCCTTTTCAACTACCTGAGCGCGAGAAACATTTTCCGTGAAAGCAACAAACTTGTCAGCGACTCCAAGAATTCTAATTTCAAGATCAGTCGCACCATCTCCGATCGCAAGAACCTGACCTTTGAGCTTAAGATTTTTTACTGCAAGCGCTTTCCCTTTATCTTTCGTCAATATACCGGGACTCACTCCCTGAATAACACCTTTCTTATTAAAACGAAGTTCGTTGGCGAGAACGTGGGATGGAAAGATGCCGAACTCTTTCACTATGGGAACGATGCATTCTTTGAACCCGCCTGACACGATGTAGATGCAGTCGCGGTTCTTCTGGAAGAAATCGCGATTCCGCACTACCGAGGGCGTTATTCGGCTTTTCAGATACTCAACCGTCTCTTGTACGTGAGAGCGATTAGGAGAAAACAAAGCAAGACGTTGTTTCAGTGAGTCCGAAAAAGGCAATTTCCCTTCCATTCCCTTGGAAGTAATAGCTTCTATCTTTTTCAAAATTGCCTCTTTGCGAGGATTATCTTTAAGAGCGAAAGCGGCAAGCACATCAATGGTCTCGTCACGAATGAACGTGCTATCAAAATCAATGATGAAAAATGTCTTGGGGATCTTAACTGTCTTCCGTTTCTGAATTTGTGCCATAGGTATAAAAATTCATTATAGCGGGAACGCCCAGCTATACAAAAACCGGCATACGCCGGTTATTTTGTGCGAGTGGAAGGAATCTCTCCTTACAGGAGCTGTACACCTTTGCGGTTTTCTCACGCAAAAGCCGCTCGTAAACATCGCAAAGGACTCCGATTCCTTCACGTACGCCAAGCCGTTGGCGTACTCACTCGCATACAAAAAGCCGGTATGAACCGGCTTCTGGTGCGAGTGGAAGGAATCGGACCTTCGACCTCTGTCTTATCAGGACAGCGTTCTACCACTGAACTACACTCGCGAGCGAGAAAGAAAGTATGTGCGAAGCACCGTTTCAGTGGAGCAGAGACAGAGGAAAGATCACTTTCATTCTGGCTCGCCGACACGGAAACGTAAGCGACAGCGTACTTTTTGCGAGCGACCCGAGTGAAAGCCCTGCTTACACTCGTCCCTCTCTTCTTCCGCGTCCGCAGATACTAGCAAAAATAAGCCCTTAAAACAACGACATCAGAATATCGCCATTAAAAAATTACTTCTATGAACCTTTAGCGCCTCTAATACCTGGGACGAGCATGGGTCCCTCAACCGTCCCTGCAAAAATTCCCCCAACTTTCCTAGTAAAATCTTCCGTTTCCCTTGCCTCTGGAGTCAGAGCAAGTCGCCTCAAGAATTCACGCACAGAGGGCGGGGGTGTCGCATGTTCGCTTCCCTCCGTAGCACGCACCGCAGCTCGAATACCTTCCCGACCCGGATCCCGCTTGGAACGCTTGTTGAATTTTTCCCTCGCCATAAAACGCATACTATGACTTCTCTTCGCGCATGTCAAAAAGCCACCTTTTTAAGGCAGCTTTTCTCAAACCAAAGCAGTAAACCAAGATTCCTCTCTTTCTTCTGTTCCGCATATCCCCGTTTCGACAATCGGGGTGCCGGATGCCATTTAGAGTTGTGCATCAATACTCTGTACTTAGACAATCGACCGGATTAGTTGAGACACAGAATGAATTCTGTGCAAAACATTTTCCGCATGGAATTGTTCCACGACCAGCTTCCGCTAGCCGTGCCTTGTTACAACTTACTCCCTGTTACCGAGCTTACCGTAGACCGTGATAAACACGGGCGTCGGGTCCTCCCGGCTCCCTTGAGTTGATGGGCGGTGAGTACAAAATTCGAGAACGTATTCACCGTAGTATAGCTGACCTACGATTACTAGCGATTCCAGCTTCAAGAGGTCGAGTTGCAGACCTCTATCCGTACTGAGGACGCGTTTTGGGATTTGCTCCACCTTACGGTATTGCTTCCTTTTGTCGCGCCCATTGTATCACGTGTGCAGCCCAGGGCATCAGAGGGACATGCTGATCTGGCGTCATCCCCTCCTTCCTCTCCCGTGAGGGAGCAGTCTCGTCTGACATATAAAACAGACAACGGGGGTTGCGTTCGTTTCCCCACTTAAGGGAACAGCTCAAGCCACGAACTGACGACGACCATGCATCACCTGCCATACACCCTCGAAGGCTCCCAACGTTTCTGCTGGGATGCAGTATGGTTTCAAGCCCTGGTAAGGTTCTTCGTTTACCGACGAATTAAGCCACATGATCCACCGCTTGTGCGAATTCCCGTCTATTCCTTTGAGTTTTAGTCTTGCGACCGTACTACCCAGGCGGTTCCCTTAACGCGTTAGCTACGCCACGAAGAGGGTCGATACTCCTCATAGCTAGGGAACATGGTTTAGGGCGTGGACTACAAGGGTATCTAATCCTTTTCGCTACCCACGCTTTCGTGCCTCAGTGTCAGGAATGTCCCAGTATGCTGCCTTCGCATTTGGTGTTCCCCTAGATATCAACGGATTTCACCCCTACACCTAGAGTTCCACATACCTCTCACAGATTCAAGCATTGCCGTTTCGTATGCCGCCCCCGGGTTGAGCCCGGGTCTTTGACATACGACTAACAACGCCACCTACGCAC
>CAYNOO010000005.1:0-62223 GCA_964398865.1 uncultured Candidatus Saccharibacteria bacterium
TGTAATGGCGATGTTGACACGATTGCCGTTGGTACGGTAACAAATATCGTAAACGCCGGCGCAGGAAATGATATCATCAATGCAAATGGAAACGGCGACGATACTATTCATGGAGACGATGGCGACGATACTGTAAATGATACGGCGAGCGGAACTGACGCCTTCTATGGAGATAACAACAATGACACCATTACTTTTACCGGTAATGGCAGTGACAGCGCGTTTGGTGGCGCTGGCAACGATACGATTACCGAAAGCCCTCTAGGAACAGGAACGGACACCGCCGATGGCGGTACGGATTGCGATGTCATCAACATAAACGGCGTACCAGCAGTGATAGATCCGGACTGTGTGGTCAATGTGGCACCGGTTGCGACCCCGGGCTCTGATATAACGAACGAAGACACGGCACAATCATTGACGATGATTGCGTCTGATGTCGATCTCGATACGCTTACGTATGCCACGACGAGCAATCCTACTCACGGTACGCTTAGCGTAATTTCAGGTAACACGGTTACTTACACTCCTGATGTCGACTACAATGGTTCGGACTCTTTCCAATTCAAGGCAAATGACGGAACAATCGACAGTAATACGGTTACGTTCACGATTACGGTGGATGCAGTCAACGACGTACCTTCGTTCACGAAAGGAGCTGACCAAACAGTTGACGAAGATTCTGGTGCAGCAACAGTCCCCGGATGGGCGACTGCGATTAGCGCAGGACCGGCTGACGAAAACACCCAGACGTTGACGTTTACTGTTTCGAATGACAACAACACGCTCTTCTCAGTCCAGCCGGCTGTCGCTTCGAATGGTGAACTTACGTACACGCCTGCCGGCAACTCCAACGGCGTCGCGAACCTCACCATCTATCTCATGGACAATGGCGGCGGTACTGACACAAGCGTAACCCAAACATTCACGATTACGGTCAACTCTGTAAATGATGAACCGCAGGGATCAGACAACCCTGTTTCCGTATTCGAAGATTCATTTGTTTCAATCGTGGGTGCTGATTTCGGGTACAGCGACATCAATGACGATCCAGCTGACACCCTCGTGGCGGTTAAGATTACGACGCTTCCTGCCCAAGGAACGCTCGCCAATAATTCCACTCTGTTGAATGCAGGCGATTCAGTTTCTTTTGCGGATATAACCAGCGGGTTGCTCACGTATACCCCGCCAGCGGGAATGTCCGGCGCGGCTTTCACCTCCTTTACCTTCCAAGTGCAGGACGATGGCGGCGGAACAGCTCCGAATGTTGATCTTGATGCATCCTCCAACACAATAACGATCGATGTAACCCATGTGAATCATCCACCAGTTGCTACTGATGACACAGTTTCTATCGACGAAGACACCTCGAGCGCATCAGGCAGCGTGCTCACCAACGATACGGATTCTGATTCGGGTGATGTTCTCTCTGTAACGGAAGTTGCAGGTTCGAGTGGAAATGTTGGTGTTCTAGTAGCAGGCTCTTACGGAACGTTGACGCTCAACGCCGATGGTTCATACTCCTACACCGTAACGAACGCTTCCGTTCAGGATCTTGATGATACCGAGAGCGTGACGGACACTTTCTCGTATGTCGTTTCCGACAACTATTCCTCACCGGCTACGGACAACGGACAGCTGGTCGTTACGATAACGGGTTCCAATGATGCGCCAGTTGCAGGAGATGACTCATACTCGACGAACGAAGATGTGCAGCTCGTTGCAGTTGTCTCTGTTGATGACGTAATGCAGAATGATTCTGATGTCGACGTGGAGACTTTCACGGTGTCGCTCGTTACTGACGTCACCAACGGTACGCTCACGCTCAACGCAGACGGATCGTTTACGTACGATGCAGATGCGGACTACAACGGCTCAGATTCCTTTACGTACAAAGTGAATGACGGCACTGTTGACAGCAACACAGCAACGGTGACGATCACGGTCAATCCGATCAACGACGACCCTATCGCTGTGAGCGACGCCTATGCAACCGACGAAGATAACACTTTGACGAAGACCACAGTAGACGGGGTCCTCTCGAACGATACTGATGTTGACACTGGTGACGTACTCGTTGTCTCTGCTGTGAACGGAAACGCTCTAAACGTCGGAGTTGATGTTGCGACGGCTCATGGAACCGTCCATGTGAATGCCAACGGTTCGTTCACCTATACGCCTGACGCAAACTATAGCGGTTCGGACTCCTTCACCTATACTGCCTTTGACCAGACGACGAACTCGAACATCGGCACCGTGACGGTAATCATCAATCCGGTCAATGACGACCCAGTTCTTGCTGCAATTGGCAATCATTCGAATACCGTCCTGAACCGCGTAGATTTTACGGTCTCCGCGACCGACGTTGAGGGTGACGCTATCACCTACAGCCTTTCGGGAGCTCCGGCAGGTGCAACTATTGATCCAACCACTGGCGCCTTTACGTGGAATACGGTGAACGCCTCAGTGGGTGACTATACATTCACTATTATCGCCTCAGACCCTAACGGTGGAAGTGATTCTGAAGATATTACTATCACGCTGAATGCCGCACCGGTTACATCAGGTGGAGTAGCAGGAGGCGGTGGTGGAATTGCATCCCTTCTTGGCGGTACGAATGGCGGAGGACAGGTTTTGGGTGCTTCCACTGGTCCGACTGGACAGGTTTTGGGTGCCGCAACATTTAACTTCACCGTAAACCTGCGTTTTGGCTCGAGAGGTGGAGATGTCATCGAACTTCAGAAAGTACTCATTGCGGCAGGTTATCTTAAAATAGATGCGCCAACTGGCTACTTTGGTCCATTGACTCTCGCAGCAGTGAAAGAGTATCAGGCGGCTCATGGCATCACTCCAGTATCTGGATTTGTCGGACCCCTGACCCGTGCTGCATTGAATCAAGGCTAGATTCACGGAGGATTCTTGAGTTCGAATTGATTCAGGAATTTTCCACAGGCGGCTAAATACCAACAGGGCAAATGATTGCCCTGTTGGTATTTTTATTGTATAATCATTTCCAATGAAACAGGTTCTCCACGACTTGAAGACGTTTCTTATACCGTGTGCTGAGAACGATCACCGACCCGGTTTTTTCAGAAAAGAATCTGTCATTTCTATCTTCGCAATTGCCGTTCTTGTATGGGGAGGATATTTTGTTCAAACTAAATTAGTGTTTTTAAAGACCAATTTTCTTGCGGCAGTGTTACCAGGAGTATTGACCGTGCTTGCAAACGAAGACCGTGCCGCTAATGGCATACCAGGACTGCTTGAAGATCCGGCGCTTGCGCGAGCCGCACAAAACAAGGCGAACGACATGGCAGCGAAAGGGTACTTCTCTCACGTCACTCCTGACGGTAAGACTCCCTGGTACTGGTTTGACTTGGTCGGCTACAACTACACGTATGCAGGGGAGAATCTCGCGGTTGATTTTACTGACTCCAAGGATGTGGAGACAGCATGGATGAATTCGCCGACGCATCGTGCCAACATCATGAAATCTCAATTTACACGCGTCGGCATTGCCGTAGCTCAAGGTACGTATCAAGGGAAGCCTGTCACTTTCGTAGTTCAATTCTTTGCGACACCGAGCGCTTCTGCTAAGAGCCCGACTCCTTTGCCGAAAGCTCCAGTCAAAGATGTCCCGGCAAACGAACTCGCCACATCCGCACCCGTTGCGGTCGTGATATCGACTGTAACCACCACTCCTTCAAGCATCCTCGGCGCGGAGGATGTTTCATCTCCTACTGAAAGCCCTACGGTCACCAGTGCTCCGGAGCCGATTCAGAAAACTCTTTCTTCACGCTTTATGGATTTTCTAGACCTTGTTATGACGTCACCAACCTATGCCCTGCAGTACGTTGCGGGCGCTTTGGTTATTATAATCGCCATTCTCTTATTTCTGGCGATCGTTATTCATATTCGAATTCAGTATCTTGAAATGATAGGTGGAGGACTTTTGCTCCTGGCTATTGCAGGCGGCATGTTTCTCTTTGCCGGACAGAGTTTCTTACGAGTCACCGTTCCTCCCGACACGCAACCAGCAAGTGTGTACGTTGGCTTCAATCCTTAATCCTTAAAATAAATTAGAAGGGGAGCGTGTGTGTGAGGGATGCTGCTTTCTTTGACTCCCAACCGCTGGTATCAAGCACGATATCTTTTTTCTTTCCGAAATCAGAGTAGCGAACTTTGCCATTCTGGAGCGCGTATTCGTATATTTCTTTCGTGATACGCACGTCATCGATGCAGTATTTAATGACTTTATCTTTCTTACCCTCATTCCACCACTTGATTGCGTCCAACCCGTTACCAGTCTTTTTCTTATCGAGAGTTCCTGAAGCGACTGAATCTAGCTTGATGCGCCGCCCGAGCACGTTCTTTATTTCAGCAAGAAGGTCGAGACTTCTGATTTTTGAGAGGTCACCTGCGTAATAGCGGTTAAGGATCGGGATGTCGAAGTGGTCTGAGTTGTATCCTATGAGTAGGTCGGCACGCTCAAGGATAGGCCAGAGCTTCGGCAGTTCGCCCACTTCATATGAAGTGAATAAGTCAGTCTCTGTATCGTGAATGCACGCTACCGTGAGGTTCATTGAAGATGGGTCGAATGCGCCACCAATGGTGGCATTCGTAGTTTCGATGTCGAGGGTAATTTTTCTCATAGCTTTCAGGTGTCAGCTGTTAGCTTCCAGCTTTCAGATATAAAGCAATTTGAGATAGGGAGAGGGTCTTTTCTTCGCCGGTTGTGAGAGTTTTGACGGTGAGGGTACCAGAGTCTTTTTCTTTCTCTCCATACACAGCGAAGTGCGGAATACCAAGTTTCAGCGCCGTCTTGATGTGGTCTGCTATCTTTCCATACTTCATGCCGAGGGCTACATTCACGTCATGCTTTCGAAGTTCGTCAGCGACCTTTGCTGCAGTGGCAGTGTCTTTTTCTGTTGCTGGTGCAATGTAGAGGTGTGTAGCTGGCGGGAGCGCAGGCAGAAGGTTGTGCGTTTCCAAGAAATCGCGTGCCGTGACATCACCCATAGCAAAACCGACAGCAGCTACTTCCTCAGAGCCGTACTGACCGACGAGATTGTCATAGCGACCTCCGCCGAACATGGAGCGTTTGTTCGCTGGATTGGTGTCAAAGACCTCAAAGACCATACCTGTGTAGTAGGTAAAACCGCGCACTATCTCTGGGTCAAACACGGTATTTGAAATACCCATTTCGTAGAGCATCGCGCGCAATTGTGCTATTTCTTCGCTTTCACTAACTTCAAACGGACCACCAACGAGGGCAAGAAGTTCTTTTTCATAATCCTCATCTGGAATCTTTCCTTTCTTATCAATGAGCGCCGCTACCTTTTTGTGGTTTTCTTTTGGCACGCTGCGCTTCGAAAGTTCAGCATCAAGCGCGTTTCTGCTGCCAATCTTTATGAGGTAGTCAGTATCACGAGCCCCTAGTGCTCTCATCACTGCTGCAGCGACCGAGATGATTTCGGCATCAGCCTCTCCGCTCGAGACGCCAAACAAGTCTACGTTCAGCTGCCAGTGCTCTCGCAGGCGGCCCCGCTGCGGTCTCTCATAGCGGAACAAGTTTGGAATTGAATACCAGCGAAGAGGGAAGCCTAATTCGCGCTTGCGCGCTGCCACCATGCGCGCGACGGTGGGAGTCATTTCTGGACGGAGCGTCACCGAGCGGTCACCGCGGTCCGTAAAGGTATAGGTTTGCTCGTTTACTATCTCTTCGCTTGTTTTTGCAGCATAGAGTTCTGTCGACTCAAGAATAGACGCATCATATTCCTCATAGCCGAAAGACTCCGCTGCGCGGCGCATAGCTCTAAAGATATGCTTTTGAACTCGCTCGTCTTCGGGGTAGAAGTCGCGAACGCCTTTGTAAGGTTCAATAACCGTCATACATCGCTGTGGAGACTACCTAGCTCCTTTTGACTTTCATGTTGTGCATCGCGGATGATTTTTACGACGCCATTGGGGCTCGACACTTCTTGAAAGATAAATTCCCGATGTGCTGCTGCGGTTTGGATGGTGACATCACCGAAGTTCAAAAGATTGCCGATTACGCCATTGAGCTCAGCTTCAATATCTTGGATATGATCAAGGGTGAGGAGTGTCGCTGTGCTTCTATTAAAGAGACCTTTTTGGTCGATATCAACGACGCGACGGTTGGTGATGACCCAGATGTCGTAGTAGTAATCCGTCCACCTGGCGAAGAGGAGATTCCATATGACAAGAGTCCATAATGAGCCGAAGAATATAACCACGCCGCCAGAAATTGCGGGCACGTTTCCGCCTTGTACTGCGATTCCGAATGCGATAGGAATAAGAAAGAAAGGAGCGAGAAACAGGATTATGAGACCGAAAACCTCTCGGAGAAGTACGAACCAGTGATGGCGTATTATCGCGACGACCTGTTCGTTATCTTTAAAATCATTAAGTCCAAAAGGGTTGTTTGCCATATACCTATAGCGCTGCAATGCCAGTGAGCATACCGCCAATCAGAATAATGGCACCGATGATGTAGGTTGGCATCGCAATCCAGACAAGTGGGTACATGGAACCAAAGCGTAGCCAATGGTAGATGAGGGCGAATGCGAACCCTGCCGTACCCAACAGGGCGATACTAAAGAAAAACCAGAAGATGACGGAAGCGTCTGCGGGGAGGGAAGCTACTGCTTGCATGACGACATTATGCCATGGGTTAGGTGTCAGCTTCCAGGTGCCAGCAAAAGCCAGAAGCGACTATGCGGACTTCTTAAGAACACTATAGCGGATAACCCCATATTGGTCTTTTTCATTCTCTGCCATGAACCCTAGCTCTCCTGCAAGCTCTTTAAGCGTTTTGGCATGTTCTGGTTCATGCTCTATATACAATGCACCTCCCGGATTCAAATGGGTCGCAGCACCGAGAATCATTTTTCGTATCAATGCGAAGCCTTCTTCCTTTGCAAACAGCGCTTCTTTAGGTTCATACTCTCGTACAGACTGTTCCACACGCTCCATGCGTGTTTGCGAAAGATAAGGGGGGTTTGCCAGTATGAAGTCATAGGACGTGGCAATGCCACTCCATACGTCCGTCTGCAGTATGCGGACTCGCGCTTCATCAATTCCATTCTCGCGTATGTTTTTTAGAATAGTAGAGAAGTGATCTTCAACTAATTCTCCAAAATCCACCAGCGTGCTTGGCATCTGTTTTAAAATCGCAACACCAATACATCCTGACCCCGCAAATAAATCCAAGCATCGTATAGAATCACGCCCCTCTTTTCTGATATGATATATCATATCAGCGAGAGGTTTTCGATTCTGCATTGCGTGTATTGCAATTTCAACCCAATACTCAGTTTCGGGTCGAGGGATAAGTGGGTGACTATCGAGGAAAATTTTTGCTCCTAAGAACGGTACCCAGCCGATGACATATGCGAGAGGCTCTCCCGCGTCGAGCCGTAGCGCATCCGCCTCATAGGCAGGGGTCCGTATGCCTTTATATTTTTCTCGCAAGAGAAAATCTTTTTCAAAGCCAATTCCTGCACGCGCATCTTTCATTAAGAGATAGTATCGCATGTCAGATCATCCAGCTCCCTGAAATACCAAGTGATATGATATATCATATCAGGAATGAAATGCGAACTCATGCATATAAGAAAAAACCCGAGCTCGGAATGCTCGGGTTTTTAGATTTTAGGAAAGACTGAGTCTTACCAAGAGTTTCGGCGGTCTCCGCCACCAAAACCTCCGCCACGGTTTCCACCGCCACGGTTTCCACCGCCTTCTTCCTGAGGACGAGCCTCAGAAACGCGAACGGTGCGTCCATCAACATCTTTGCCATCAAGCCCGGAGATAACCGCCATCGCCTCATCGTCCGAAGACATTTCGACGAAACCGAATCCACGTGAGCGACCTGTTTCGCGGTCCATGATCACCTTTGCAGATGATACGGTGCCGAACTGGTCACATGCTGCTTTTAAACTGTCATCGGTGGTGTCGTAAGACAAGCCGCCGAAATATAACTTCTTAGCCACAATATTTTTTTTGCTACTGAATCGATATTTTAAGTCGATTCTTAATTAATGCAGAGCTTGATGCTTGACCTAACCTTATAAGCGTTTTCCGTAAACGCTTCCATGGAGAGTTGAAGACAATCTTACCCTTGCCAGCAGAATAACACGGAACCTATCAAAGCGCAATGCGTGCAAGCTCTATGTGGGTAACTTATCAGGTGCTTTTTTCTTTCGTAGCATCTCGCGCGCCAGAGGGATGACGGACACAAGCATGATGAGAAGTACGACGGGAACGATGTACCGGTCAGGATTGGGAATAATTTTTCCGAGGAAGTATCCAGCCATAGGCATACCGACACCCCAGAGTATTCCGCCAAGGATGTTGTAGGTAAGGAACGTGGAGTACTTCATGCCCGCCACCCCTGCGAGAATCGGTGTAAAGGTGCGAACCGCCGGAATGAAACGCGCAAGCACGATGCTTTTTGCACCATGGCTTTCAAAGAACATCTTGGCATCCGCTACGCGTTTCTGGCTAAACCAGAATGAGTCTGGTTTGGAGAAGATGAACGGTCCGATTTTTTTTCCAAACCAGTACCCGACTGAGTCCCCAGCAATCGCGCATACGGTTGCAATCATGATGAGGAGGGCGATATTGAAGAATCCACTCGATGCCAAGAAGCCTGCAGTAAAAAGAAGACTGTCTCCGGGCAGGAAGAATCCGAAAAACAATCCTGACTCGGCGAAGACTATTAGTGCGACACCGATATATCCGAATGTTTCTATGAGCGATATAAGATCAAATGGCATGAAGATTTCCTAGTGTACGTGTTTCCCGGCTACTTTGAAATTGAAATGCAGATTAAAGAGGTAATTGCCGCATCCTACTATTCCTGAAACTATCGGGCGAGCGATGATGAGCGGAATCCCGAGACCGCTGACCATAATGCCAACGAACGTGAGGACGGCAGTCAAACTTATGAGACCTGCGCTTACGAAATAGAGGTATCCATGGTGTATCGTCCGCGTGCTGCCCTTAAACACCCATAGACGGGAAATCGTGTAGTTCAAGCTAATGCCGATAATGAATCCGACGGCAACGGCATAGAGGTAGTTAATCTGGAACGTATTGATGAGGAAAAATACGATTCCGAGGTCAACGATGAATGTGGAAATCCCGACAGATGCATAACGGCTCGCGCGGTAGAGAGCTTTGCGGTTCATGTGTCCAGTGTACCCCGTACTTACTCGACATGTATGATGCCGATGATTCCCGGATTGCCATCAAGATTATGGTAGCCCCATATTCCTGCATCTATGATTGAAAGTTCGTAGGATCCCCCTTTCCCGACGCTATTTCCTTGTGTGAATCCTCGGTAGATTGGCATGTTATCGAATGTGTTTGAAACGATGCGCATACTGAGATTCCCTTTATTCACGAAGCGCACGCTCTCTCCGCGTTTTATTGTGATGACCGGAGGATAGAAGTTAGTGCCGTCGTAGCTTACTAAGGTGACATACTGACTTCCTTCGCGTACTCGCGTTTGCGTATAGGCAATCGTCGCGCGTTTTACATCCTCATCCGCAGTAGTGCTTGCGGTGGTCGAAGTTGCCACAGGCTGTGAATCGAGACTGAGGTAGGTGAGTGCACTTTCAAGGGGTGTCCAGAAGATAAAGACACACGCCATTACCACTATGAACACGGCAATCGCGAGCAGGAAAATATTTTCCGGTTTCATGTGTTTGCTCATAACGATATCAAGATACTGATGAACATGTGGTGAAAAGATTCAAGAAAAATCTGCTGATACCTCGCCGAACTCTTTGTCACTCACGCCAAGATTTTCGCTCGGTGTGCGATTCCGTGTACCGCAAGGGATGAGTACGGTCACGGTGGTTCCGCGCCCACGGATGCTTTGAATGGAAATCTTCCCATGGTGTAGTTTTAAAAGCTCCGACACTATCGTGAGACCAAGTCCGCTTCCTCCGCGCTCGCGCGAACGAGATTGATCGGCACGGTAGAAAGGCTCGAAGATATGAAACAAATCTCCGCGCGGTATACCTATCCCTGAGTCTCGTACCGAAAGCTCTATGTGACCGCGATAATCAGGTTCGACAACAATGCGCACATGACCGTTGGGACGATTGTAATTGATGGCATTTTTTAATATGTTTGTTACGACCTGCTCAAGGGCCGTTACGTTGCCTTTCACTACGAGGAAGTCCGTTTTCTTAAGGTCGATATCGACCTTTTTCTGCTCTATCAAAGGCTCTAGTTTTGCCAGAGATGAATCCACAACCGCTCCAAGGTCTACATTAGAGAATTCAATACGCTCAGGTCGCATGAGTGTAGAGAGCGAGAGCAGGTTATCTATGATGTTGGAGGCGCGGTCAAGTTCTTCGACGCTGCTCTCTAACACTCCGCGTATCTCGCTAGTAAGTTTCTCGTCAAAGAGCGCCACTTCCGCATTGGTCTTTATAATCGCAAGGGGTGTCCGGAGTTCGTGAGCGATGTTGCCCACGAACTGTTTTTGAGAGGAGAGCGCGCTTCGCGTATGTGCGAGAGTGAATTTGGCGAGTATATATCCGAAAATAAGAGTAATGAGTACGATTATCGAAGAGACAATAACGATGTTTTTCGTCTCCAATTCTCCTATCTGTTGCAACAGCTGCCCTGCATGCGGAGATCTACCGGAGGCTATCTGTTCCATGACTCCAGAAACGAGCGTGTTCGAGACGTCTTGTTGGAAGAATTGGAAGGAGAGCCACATCACCAGGAGCAAGAAGAGTACGAATACTACATGCAGTCCGACAATGACAAGTTCAGTTCGAAAGAAAGCGTCCGCTTCGTATCTATTCGCGAAGCCTGTACCCAATGCCACGAACCGTCTCCAATATGCTCTGACCCGTCTCATCATCAAGTTTGCGTCTAAGGTTTTTGACATGAACATCAACTACGTTGCTAAAAGATGCATAACTGAAATCCCACAGGTGAGAAAGAATGTCTTCGCGATTTACGACCTGGTTAGGGTGTCGCATGAAGTATTCCAACATCCCGAATTCTTTGAGCGTGAGTGGTATTTCTTTGCCGCCCCGGGTAACGGTGCGGAGCGACGGGTTCAATTCGATGTCCTGCACTTTAAGTATTTGCGGAACCGCTTCCACTGGTCGGCGCAAGAGCGCTTGTATACGGGCTGAAAGCTCTTCAAACGAAAACGGCTTTACTAGGTAATCATCCGCCCCCGACAACAAGAGCTTCACTTTCGTATCGGTCTCGTTTCGTGCAGTCAACACTAGTATTGGTGTGGTAATTCCTTGTTCGCGCGCTGCTATACATACGCCGTAGCCGTCTAAGGTTGGCAACATCAAGTCAAGAATGACTAAATCATAATCTGAACGGTGCAAGGACATACGCGTCAGACCTTTTTCGCCGTCATTGACCGCGTCAACGGCGTAGCCCTTTTTGGTGAGCCCTTTGATAAGAGCCTCTGCTAACTTCTCTTCATCCTCAATGACAAGTATTCTCATAATGTTTTTCTAATCTAAATAGGGCTTATAATAGAAAGTTTTTCTTGAAGAGCCTTATTTCACCTTATAGAAGGCGAGTGAAGTCTTCATGAACAGCCTTCATGATGGAAGACGCACGAACAACGCCACTCTTTCAGGTGGTTTTGTTCTAGAAATTTCCGCATCTACCTTATTGTTTCAGTCCAAGACCGGTTCGTATAAGATACCAATTTATAGTTATCAAAATGATTGCAAGACCCACAAGAACCGCTGTTGAAAGCCATATAGAAACATCAGCAAAGCCCAAAAATCCGTAGCGAAAACCGTTCACGATGTAAAAGACTGGGTTTGCGAGAGTGAAGCTTCGAAAGACCGGCGAGAGAGAGGATGCTGAGTAGAATACACCACCCAGATATACGAGAGGTGTGAGGACAAATGTTGGAACTATGGTGATGCCGTCAAAACTTTTCGCATAGATGCCGTTCACCAGACCGCCCAACGCGAATACCATACTCGAGAGAAGAAGGAATAGAAGAATGATAAATGGATGTGTTACGGGCGGAACGGCAAAGAAAAGAGACACTGCAAGCACTAAAAAACCTATGATGGTGCCACGAACCATGCCTCCGGCGACAAAGCCAGCAATGATAACCCACGGCGGCGTAGGCGAAACGAGTATCTCATCAATGTTGCGTGAAAAGAATTTCGCCTGGAAGAAGGTGGTCGCGACGTTCGTGAACGCATTTGTTATTACAGAGAGCATCACCAGCCCCGGCACGATGAATTGAATGTAGGGGACGCCATTGAAGCTTCCGACCCTTGATCCGATAATGGTACCGAAAACCAGGAAGTACAGGACTGAAGTGACGACTGACGGGAGAAAGGTTTGCGGCCATATGCGGAAAATACGCACCACATCTTTGCGGAGTATCGTGTAGAAGGAAATCCAAAGTCTATTTGTCTGCATATTATTCGCTGGTGAGCTTTATGAAAATCTCTTCAAGTTTTCCCGCGCGATAGGTTCCATCGGGAGCTGTGTCTTCATGGAGTGCGAGTATCTCCTCCATCGTTCCAGAAGCCACGATGTTTCCCTTATTGATGATGGCAACGTGTTTGCAGAGCTGCTCCGCTTCTTCAAGATAGTGTGTGGTGAGGAGTATGGTTACTCCTTTCGCGGTCAGGTTTGTCAGGTACTCCCACATTCCGCGTCTCAGTTCCACGTCGACACCAGCAGTCGGCTCATCGAGGATAAGAAATTTCGGTTCGTGCACAAGGGCGCGTGCAATCATCAATCGTCGCTTCATGCCTCCGGACAAGGTCATTGCCCGTTGATCTTTCTTTTCATAAAGACCGAGATCCTGCAGGAGTTTTTCAGCTCTCGGTATTGCAACACGGCGAGGTATCCCATAGTAGCCGGCTTGATTGATAACGATGTCAATCGGTTTCTCGAAAGGATTAAAATTTACTTCCTGTCCCACGAGCCCAATGTGGGTCTTCGCTTTCTCAGGGTTCGTGCTGATATCATCGCCGAATACTTTAACGTCGCCACTGGTCTTATTCACCAGACCCGTGGTGATACCAATGATGGTCGTCTTTCCTGCACCGTTCGGTCCCAAGAGCGCGAAAAAATCTCCAGTGGGAACCGTGAGGGATACGTCATTTAGGGCTTTTGTACCACTAGCGTAAGTCTTAGTCAGGTTCTTTATTTCAAGGGCTGGAGTCGACATTTGCCAGATTATATCATAGAGGCATAATGATTTTATGCCCCCACGCGAAACAATTAAACCTTTGAGATCTTCAGAAATTCTTAACGGCAGGAAGCTTGAGGAGTTGTCACCAAGTGAGATGAACTCGTTTCTCTCAAGCCTTCCACGCACTAAACGTATTGAAGAAGATTCATATATAGGCTTTGATTTCTTTAGAAGAGTTTTGGCACGGTGGGGTTTACCAGCGACCGTCGCCTTGGTAAAAAAAGTTGAGCACGTCAATGACACTGATAGCGATTTCAGTCGCCACGATTTGGAAGATACGCCGGGCGATAGGGAATTCGACAGAGTAGGATTTAAATTGTCACGCCGTGATTTATTGCGGACCGCTGGCTATGTACCGTTTGCTCTTGCAGAGATAGGACATTCGAGTCTTCAAATTGCTGACGGAATAGCGCGTTCGGTGATACCAAAATCGCAAGGTGAAAAGCAAAAACCATCCGTGTTTGGAAAAGCGGCTGAAGCTGTAGAGACGTATGCGATTCCTCCGGCAGGGGTACTTTTGGGCGCAGCCCTGCTCACGGACGCTCACCATAACTGGCGTGAAATGAAATTGGAGCACATTGCCAATGCGGCAGGAGAAATAGCCGAGGTTGCAGAGCTTCAGAAAAACCCCCTACTCGACAAATAGGGTAGTATATCTCTAGATGAAACAAAGCATTCTCACTACAAAGTCCTCGAAGGATTACGAACTACTCGATTCGGGTAGGGAAGAGAAGCTAGAGCGGTACGGGAAAATTGTGCTCTCGAGACCAGATCCTCAAGCGCTATGGGAAAAGCATCTTGGAGAGGCAGAATGGAAAAAAGCTGATGCGTGGTATGAGCGAACAGGAAAAGGAGGAAACTGGCACACGGGCGAGAATTTTCCTAAAAGTTGGGAGATAGGTTTGGGCGGCTTCACATTTCTCATTCGTCCAACGTCTTTTAAGCACACCGGCATCTTTCCTGAGCAGGTACCAAATTGGGAATGGTCGCAAAATCTTATCAAGAACGCCGGTCGCGATATAAAAGTCCTCAACCTCTTCGCGTACACAGGTGGGGCGACTCTTGCAGCAGCCGAAGCTGGCGCCCAGGTGACGCACGTGGATGCTTCAAAGACAGCAATCGAATGGGCAAAAGCGAACGCAAAAGCGTCTGCTCTCAATGAAAAACCTATCCGCTGGGTTACTGAGGATGTAATGGTATTTGTAAGTAGAGAGGTGAAGAGGAAAAACACGTATGACGCGATTATCATGGATCCACCTGCTTTCGGACACGGCCCCAAAGACGAATTGTGGAAGATAGAAGAAGATTTTCTCGCTCTAATGCAACTGTGCCGCGCACTTCTATCAGAAAAACCTCTTTTTATACTGGTGAGCGGATACGCAGCTGGCTACTCATCGCTCGCGTTTGCGCATAATCTTGAACCTATCGCCCTAGAGTTAGGCGGACACGTGGAAGCAGGAGAATTGACTATTGAAGAATCTACCGGTGGTCGACTTTTGCCTGCGGGGATTTTCGCCAGGTGGAATCTCTGAAGTGTTTATTTTCAATTTTTTGCTCTAAGTCCAAACACCGCAAGGAGTCGAGAGACACCAAGCTTTGCACGCGGAGTTCGATGGATAGCCCCTTTTGTTTTTAATAGGCGTCCATATTCATCATGTGAACGTCGATGTATAGCAACTGCTTCCGATGGAAGCACTACGCGATTTGTACCATTTTCATCTTCTGCGTACTCAGTAGAAGGTCCAAAGTATGTGCGTAAAAGACGCCATTTAAGCATGCCTGGTTCACAACCATCGCTGTGCCATCCGACAAGCTCTTGGTCATTTATCTTTTTTGCGCGATCAATAAGTCCAGCATCATAGCTCTCTGTGATGTCGTATGGCGTAGCGTAGTGCGATTGATCAAGGCGGACTTTTGCTACTTCATTTTCCGGGAATATTTCGTTGATTTTTTCTATATCTTCACATACCGCTTGCAATACAATGCTGTCATTCTCCGTTGGATCCCGTGTAAATTTAAAGAGTGTGTTAAGCATTTCGCTCAAAGTTGTATTTTTAAAACTAGTCGTGGTTTCTCCGCTGGTTTCTTTAGCAACCTTTTCAAATATTTCTCTTTGTGGGTGTGGTGGTGGAACGTAGAAAGCAGCATCCACTCTGGAATCTTTTATGATTTCGGGCAGCTCTTCAAAAAAAGATGCTTTTCGTATCCATTTCGGGAGTCGTTCAGAGGTATTTGTCTGGAACGTTCGTCTTTCGCCCATTTGAAATACTTTCACACAAAAAAACTACTATGTCAAATTTATGAATTGTACTGGGGCGCGAGTTCTTTAAAAAAGTTTGGCAGTAGGAAGTGAGCGAATTTCGTTTGCGCGCTCTTTGATGTCTATCGGGTATTCGCCCGTGAAGCATGAGGTACAGAACATCTCTGGCGGCAAGCCTGTCGCGCGCATCATTCCGTCGTATGAAAGGAAGTGTAGTCGTGTAGCACCGAGATATTCCCGAATCTCTTCAGGGGTCTTTTGCGCACCGATTAGTTCTGCCTGCGTTGGCGTATCGATGCCGTAGAAATCAGGGAAACGAACAGGCGGGGAGCTTGAAAGGAAATTCACTTCTTTTGCGCCTGCCTCAAAGAGCATCTGTACGATTTGTTTTGACGTTGTGCCGCGCACGATTGAATCGTCAATCACGATAACTCTTTTCCCGCGGATGACTTCAGGTAGGGGAGTAAGTTTTATTTTCACGCCTTGGTCGCGAATGTGCTGTTCAGGCTGAATGAATGTGCGGTGGATGTAGCGGTTCTTGATGAGACCGGTTTCGAGAGGAATACCGGTCGCTTGGGAATACCCGATAGCAACAGGAACGGCGGTTTCAGGAACTGGAATAACCACGTCTCCTTCTATTGATAGCTCTTTAGCGAGCTCTACACCGAAATTCTTTCTGACGTCGTAGACGGATTTACCAAGCAATATCGAATCTGGTCTCGCGAAATAGACGAACTCAAAGATGTCCAATTTCTGGATGCCCATCGCGATTTGGACGGAGCGCATGCCGCTTTCATTTACCACAATCATCTCGCCAGGCCTCACGTCGCGCAAGGCTTCAGCACCGATGGGGTGGAACGCGCACGTCTCAGAAGAAAAGATGAATCCGCCATTGAGGGTTCCCACTGACAGTGGGCGAATGCCGTAGTTATCGCGAATAGCGACGAGGTTGTGGCGATCCATCAATAGAATAGAAAACGCCCCTGTGATTAAGGGGAACGCTTTGGGTACTGCATCTTCGAGTGTGGAGCCTTCGCGCATATGAACCGCAATTGCTTCGGCAATCATCTCGGAATCGGATAGGCTCTTGTATGCAATGTTCTTGGAAGCAAGAAAATTTTCCAAGAGAGTGGTCGAGGGGATATTGCCGTTGTGGGCGAGGGTGAGCCCTACGTCCTCTATATAGGTGGGTTGAGAGTGCTTGAGGTGCGAGGATTTGGAGGTGGAATAGCGGTTGTGTCCGAGAGCTATGTGTCCATGGAGTTTTTGAATATCCTTTTCGGTGAAGACTTGGGCAACAAGACCCATTTTCTTATGGCAATAAATGTTTTCTCCGTCGGATGTTGCGATGCCTGAGCTTTCTTGACCGCGGTGTTGTAAGGCGTAAAGACCGAAGAAAGCGAGGCGTGCAGCCTCCATACCTTTTCCGTAAACTCCAAAAACGCCGCACTTTTCACCTAAGTCAGCCATTACTTTCTATAGTAGCAAAAAGCGAACGCCCATGCCAACTTTCTTACGATTCTTCTCTGCGGTAGGCTATTATTCAATCGAAGGCAGGCATGTACCAATGAAAAAAATACTTATTGTTACCGATGCATGGGCACCTCAGGTGAATGGTGTCGCTGTCACGCTTGAAGAATCGAAGAAACATCTGGAAGAGCAGGGCTTCGCGGTAACAGTAGTGCATCCGGGGCTTTTCAGTACGGTTCCACTTCCTTTCTATTCGGAAATCAAGCTCGTGCTTTTCCCCACTCGGAAGCTTAGAAGGATTCTTCACGCGGAAAAGCCAGAGTACATCCATATCGCAACCGAAGGACCGCTTGGTTTTTCCATGAGAAACCTGTGCCTCAAGAAAAAAATATCCTTTACTACCGCCTACCACACGCATTTTCCGTTTTACTTGGGTCTCTATGTCACAAGCCTCGGTATACCGAAGCTTGTGTACCGATATCTCTCGTGGTTTCACAATGCAGGCAGAGCAACGATAGTCCATACAAAGACATTAAAGACAGAGCTTGAGGCAGAGGGCTTTACAAAAACCGTCCTGTGCCCGCTTGGTGTTGACACTGCTTTCTTTACCCGGAATCTCTTACCCGACCTCCCGTTGCTTCCGGGACCCGTCTTCACGTATTTTGGAAGGTTGGCAAAAGAGAAGAATGTAGAAGAATTCCTGGCATGCAATCTTCCCGGCACTAAGCTCATTATCGGAGACGGACCGGAGAGGGCGCGGTTAGAGCGTATGTATCCGAGCCATGCCGAATTCGTGGGATACAAGAACGGGAAAGAGCTCATTGATTGGCTCTCGCTTTCCGACGTGTTGGTGTTTCCGTCCCGCTCTGAAACATTCGGCTTGGTAGTGCTTGAGGCTCTGGCGTGCAAGATTCCTGTTGCAGCTCACGATGTTATAGGTCCGCGCGACATCATCACTCCGGGAGTGGATGGGTTTCTTGATGAAAACCTAAGAGAAGCCGCATTACGGTGTTTGTCTCTCTCGAAAGAAAAATGTCGTGAGAAAGCGTTGCAGTTCTCGTGGGAGAACGCCACGGCTCGGTTCATAGAGGTGATTGAGAAAGGTTCGCTCAATCCTATTACTGACTAACGTGTGAGTTTGTAGGTAAGCCATATTCCTACGAACGCGCCGAAGGAACTACAAATTATTGAAGAGAAGGAGAAGGCGCTAGCACCCCAGAGTAGCGGGATAAGTCCGCCAATAGAGGAGCCTGCGAAGACGCCTATCCATACAAGAGATTTAAATTCCATTTCTCCAAGTGTACAGAGGCTTGAATACCTTTATTACGCTATAGAGAATCAGCTGTAGGGGATAACTTGCTTGCATGGCGAACGTTCGTTCGCCTATACTAGTCTCATATGGATACCTCATATTTAAGGGAAATTCTTCAATTTTATAGATCGCGTTGGCGCATGCCGTCCTACGCTGAAATAATGGATATCACGGGGCTACGCTCTAAAGATTCCGTATTCAAACTCGTTGACCGGTTGGTACGCCGCGGGCAACTAAAGAAAGATAGGCGTGGGCGGCTTATTCCTTCGACCGTCTTAGGTGAGATAAAAATATTAGGTCTTGTGGAGGCTGGCATTCCTGCTACTGCAGAAGAGGAGATTCTCGATTCTATTTCGTTAGATGAGTATCTTATTCCTAATCGTGAAGAGACGTACTTGTTGCGCGTGAAGGGCGACTCGATGAAAGACGCCGGAATTGTAGAAGGTGACATGGTGATTGCGGAGAGAGCAAACACTGCGAAAGTTGGGGAGATTGTCATCGCGGAAGTGGATGGGGGATGGACGATGAAATATTTCCGTATGAAGAAAGGTAAACCGTATCTTGAGCCAGCGAATAGTGCCTATAAGCCTATTCACCCTGAAGGGGAGCTTACAGTCGCCGCGATTGTTCGCGGAGTAATCAGGAAATATTGAAATGGACTCTAGAGACCTAGTGTCGGCTCTGGGTTCGATTGTTTCTTTTTTGGGGTAATCGTGTAGTTCTCGTGGAGATATTTTAGGTTCTCGCGAAGGCGTGCAATCTGTATTTCAGCAATCTTCATAGCTTCATCTTTTTCTTGCAGTTTGCCTGCGGTTTCTTCAACGAACCCGAGCAAGGTTGAGAGCATAGCAAAATAGTCACCATTCTCTACATGGAATATCAATTGTTTTAATTCTCCTTCCGCATCCTCTGCATCCTGAATAATTAGGATGTTTGAGTGAATGACAGGGAATTCAAGCTCGCCCATGGAGGTCAGTATACCCTAGCAAGAAAAACGAGCGGCATGCTTATCCACCCGCTGTGCAGGTTTTTTATCGATATGGTGCGGGAACGCTCTTGAAATCACTATTGGTGACAATGATGTGATCAATAAGGTCGATGCCAAGCAATGCTCCAGCTTTGATTATCTGCTCCGTCACGAGTGTGTCTGCACCGCTTGCGCTCGTTATACCGGACGGGTGATTATGGACGAGGATGAGCGCCGCCGCTGAGTATTCAAGTGCAGGTCGAAACACATCGCGCGGATGCACAATGTTGGCGTCGAGCGTGCCTATGGAAATCACTTCATCGTGGATTACCTTGTAGTGGGTATTGAGATAGATGCCACGGAGATGTTCTTTTGAAAGCGTCCGCATATCCTGGGCGTATTCGAATACTTCGCGGGCAGTGCGCAAGGTCGGAGCTGCGTGTTCATTCTTTAGGAAGAAACGTCGTCCAAGTTCAGAAGATGCCACAATCTGCATTGCTTTTCCAAGCGGTATATCAAGATTTTTTGCAAGCTCTGCAGGGTTTTTCTCGCTCATGAGTGATCGGTCACCATATTCTTTCATGATGCGGTTTGACATCGTCATGACCTCCTCTTTCTTTGTGCCGGTGTTCAAGAGCACCGCAAGAAGTTCTTGAGTAGAAAGCACAGAAGACCCATGGAGAAGCATGCGCTCGCGCGGTTTCTCCTCCTCTGGCAAATCCCGAACCTTCAGAATGTAACGACGCTCGGGGTTATCGAGGACAAGATCTCCGCTTTTGATTTGGTAACGCATTCCAGGGGCGGTTTTCATCATCTATTTATAGCATTCACTGCTCATACATTCTGTGATGGTCGAGTAATGAGTGTTAATTATTTCTTATGTTCGTCTATTTTTCTTGCTCCATTCGCGAAGCGTTCCCGCTTTTCGCTCCATGGTGTCTGCTGAGCGTAGGTATTTCTTATTTTCTTTTGGGACGAGAGGGAAATGAGGGAGAGCATCAAGCATCTCATCAATATGCCAGAGGTCTTCTTCCGCGGTAATCCAGCTCGTGCCGAGTCGCTTCATGTTCAGGGGTTTCGAGTAGCTTCGGAGCATTTTCACACCACCCTCGTCTAAGAACCACTCATGGAAATAGGAAAGTGCTAACTCACGGAGCGTTCGGTATATCGGGTCGCGAAACCGTAACACTGCATGATTTGTTTTTGAAATCGCGCCCCAGTAGTCATTTTGTTTATAGAGAGCAACGATGTGGTCATCGTCTTCGGGAGCCGCGGTGAGATCCATCAAGAGCGGCTCTTTGCCGTGAATCCATAGTGCTGTGGCTGCCAAAAGTGCTCCCTCAATACAATGGGCTTTTTTCTCGCGAAGTACACGCCGGGGCGAGAAGTGTGTTTCTCCTTCCTTTTCGTAGTTGATGGGGAGGGTATCGAGAAAATCTTGGATTTGTATCGGCGTTCTAAGTTTTTTCAAGACTGAAAGCTCTTTTGCAGTGAGGTCGAACATATCCACAGTATAAATGCTCGTTTGCTATAGTGATCGGATGCAGAAAAAAGTATTGCCAATCCTTTTCATAACGTTACTTCTCGACATGATTGGTATCGGAATGATATTCCCGATTATTCCTATCATTCTCACTGACCCGTCCTCGCCGTCGTTCTTGCTCAGTGGCTTCTCGACGAGCGCACAATACCTCATTGCGGGACTTCTTACCGGTATCTTTGGGCTCATGCAGTTCATCGCGGCGCCAATTTTGGGAGAATTCTCTGATGCGTATGGTAGAAAACGCCTTTTAACGTTTGGCGTTGGCATTCTCGCAGTTGCTCAGCTCATGTTCGGATTCGCTATCGTTATAGGTTCGTTGCCGCTTCTGTTCCTGTCCCGTGCTATTGCTGGACTTGCTGCAGCGAACTTTTCTATTGCACAGGCAGCAATTGCGGACGTGACCGAGCCGAAAGACCGCGCAAAGAATTTCGGTCTTGTTGGTGCAGCTTTCGGACTCGGATTTCTCGTGGGTCCCATTCTTGGCGGTTGGGTCTTGCATCTAACGGGTTTTGCCTCAGCACCTTTCTGGCTTGCGGGAGGACTTGGCATCCTGAATCTTCTCTCCATCTCGCTTTTCTTCCCAGAGACCCGGAAGGGAGACGGCTCTCACAATTTTCATTTTCTCAAGGGCGTACGAAATATTCAGTCTGCTATTAACGACGTTGATGCGAGACCTGTATATCTCTCATCCTTCTTGCTCCAGCTCGGCTTCGGATTCTTCACATCGTTTATTGGCATATTGCTGGTGAGCCGCTTCGGATTCACTGCCGCAGGTATCGGCACTTTCTTCGGTATCGTCGGAGCCTGGATAATCTTTACGCAGGCGATCGTACTTCGCATAGTGACCAAGCTTTACAATGAGCGCACGATTCTCCGTGTTTCACTTCTTCTCGTCAGTGGGGCTATCTTTGCGTACGGGTTTTTGCCAAGCGTCGTGTTCCTCTATGTTGTTATACCGTTTCTGGCTATCGGCAACGGTCTTTCGGTCGCAAACCTGGCAGCGTTAGTGAGTAAGGGGGTTTCCTCTGAAAAGCAAGGCGCAGCACTCGGAATCAGCGGATCCTTGCAAGCACTTGCGCAGGGAGTAGCTCCACTTATTGCTGGTATTGGTGCGGGATTTTTAGGTCTTCAAATGCCTTTTATCGTTGGTATGATTTTCGTTTTCTTCGCTTGGATGACCCTGTTCATGTTTTCGAAAAGGCGCGCTGTTACTTCATAATCTTTGGAATGGTATGATTGCCGTGGCACTTTTTTATAATTAGAAACTGAAAGCTGACGCCTGTAACCAGAAAACTGATTTATCATGGATAGAAACCTGGCATTGGAATTCGTACGAGTTACTGAAGCCGCAGCAGTTGCGGCGGCGCATTGGATAGGTAAAGGGGATAAGTTAAAAGCAGATGGTGCAGCAGTGGATGCAATGAGGGACTCATTCAATCAAATTGAATTCAGTGGTCGTGTGGTGATTGGTGAGGGCAGCAAGGACGAGGCACCTGAACTCTACACTGGCGAGAAATTAGGTAAGGGAGGCAAGCCAGCATTGGACATTGCCGTTGACCCTCTTGAGTGCACTGATTCCGTCGCATTCGGTAGATATAACGCACTTTCTGTCATTGTGGCTGGACCAAAAGGCACGCTTCTTTCAGCACCTGATACGTACATGGAGAAAATTGCCGTAGGACCCAAAGCTGCAAAGGTGATTCGCCTTGATGCGAGCACTGCAACCAACATTAAGAAAGTCGCGAAAGCTCTTGGCAAGAAAGTGGGTGACATCACCGTTGTTGTGCTTGATCGCGACAGACACGTGAGCCTTATAAAAGAAATACGCGCTGCAGGTGCGAGAGTTCGTCTCATTACCGATGGCGACATTGCAGGTGCCATTGCGCCATCGATGTTTGATTCAGGAATTGACATTCTCATGGGCACGGGAGCTTCCGCAGAAGCGGTGCTTGCTGCTGCTGCCATCAAGGCCCTCGGTGGAGAGATTTTGTGCAGGTTTGCGCCTAAAAGTGAGGCACACATGGTAAGCCTCAAGAAGCACGGACTCAACACCAAGAAAATTTATTCTGCTGAGACTCTTGCGAAAGGGGACATGCTGACGTTCACTGCAACTGGCGTCATCGATGGTCCGCTTCTCGAGGGTGTGCGCTTCACGAAGAGTAAGGCAGTTACACATTCGTTAGTCATTCGCGGGAAGTCTGGCACGGTGCGCTACATGACAACGCATCATAAACGTGACCCGCGCGGAAGATTTTATTCATCCTAAATGTTTTAGTAAATTTTTGAATCATGATTACAGACGAAGCACGAGCAAAGTTGAGAGAAGTCGCAAAAGCGATGGTGATCCCAGGCAAGGGAATACTTGCTGCGGACGAGAGCTTCGGAAACATCAATAAGAAATTTGAGAACCTCGGCGTTCCCGTCACAGAAGATAATAGACGCGCATACAGAGAGCTTCTTTTCACTGCTCCAGGAATCGGCGAATATATTTCCGGTGTCATACTCTTCGACGAGACGATGCGGCAAAGTGCCGCTGATGGACGGAAACTCACACAAGTTTTAAAAGACGCAGGCGTGTTGCCTGGGATCAAGGTAGATGAAGGGGTAGAAAAGATTGGAGACTCTGTGGAGACCACGACAAAAGGCTTAAGTGGACTTCCTCCGCGCTTGGCTGAATATGCGAGCATGGGTGCAGCATTTGCGAAGTGGCGTGCTGTTATTACCATAGGTGAGGGAATGCCAACTGACGGTGCGATACGGGAGAACGCAAAACAGCTAGCGCAGTATGCACTGATGTGTCAGGAAGCGGGTATTGTGCCAATCGTAGAGCCGGAAGTTTTGATGGATGGGTCTAACACCATAGATGGTTGTAGGGATGCGACTGAGCGAACCCTTGTCGCTGTGTTTGAAGAATTGAAAAACGCTGGAGTCGCTATCGATGGCATGATATTGAAGCCCAATATGATAGTTCCAGGGAAAGCGAGTGGCATGAAGGCGACCCCTGAAGAAGTAGCAAAAGCGACAACTGATCTTTTCAAAAAAGTTTTGCCCAATGATTTGCCTGGCGCAGTGTTTCTTTCAGGTGGTCAGAGTGAGATAGAAGCGACAGCAAACCTGAACGCGATGAACAAGCTCGGAGCATACCGCTGGAAGCTTTCGTTCTCGTACGGGCGCGCTCTTCAGGCAAGCGCTTTGAAGCTCTGGAGCGGAAAGCCTGAAAACGTGAAAGCGGCACAAGATACATTCATTCATCGTGCAAAAATGAATAGCTTAGCTACGCTCGGTCAATATGAATCTGAATGATAAAAAGATGGACATTGAGACGTGTCCGGCGCTCACGGTGGACTGTGTCGTATTCGATTCAGAAGATCGACTTCTATTGATTCAACGAAAGAATAAACCGTTCATTGGTCAGTACGCGCTGCCTGGCGGTTTTGTTCAGCAAGGCGAGAGTACCGAAGACGCGGCACTTCGAGAACTCAAGGAAGAAACAGGAATAGAAGCAAAGTCTCTTGATTTGGTGGGCGTGTATTCTAATCCCGGTCGCGACCCCAGAGGGCACGTCGTGAGTATTGCCTACCTGATACGTATTCCTTTCAACGCAGAGCCCAAAGCGGGAAGTGATGCCACGTCAGCCACATTCGTAAAAGATTGGAAAGATTTTGATTTCGCATTTGATCACGCCGTTATCATCACTGATGCCTTGCGACGCAAGGGAGCTTGAGAGGAGTATAATTAACTTAGAGTTATAAGTTTTAATGTAAGAGTATGTCACATATAGATTCAAAGAAGACAGCATTAGCGCTTGGTTTCTTTTTTGCAGGTTTTCATCTCGTCTGGTCTTTACTTGTTCTCTTCGGTTGGGCACAAGCGGTGCTTGATTTTATCTTCTGGATTCATATGCTCCGTGCTGTGTATCTCGTTGACACGTTCAACCTCGTCGCAGCTCTCGCGCTTGTCGTCATTACTTTTTTCATTGGTGCGCTCATTGGCTTTGTATTCGCAAAAATCTGGAATTGGCTGCATAAGGCATAAACCTCTGTGGAGGGGCATAAAGGTTTGCTCTGGCGTAAACTCTTATTTTGAGTAGAATAGTGATACATTCCGCGGCAAGCCTGGAAGCCAGGCTTCCTCCGACGGCGCTCGGACGATATGAAAGTACACTTTCACGTCGCTCCTCGCTTGTCGTAGGAGCTCAATTCTTGAGCTTTCCGCGGAATGAAAGTTGTTTGACAACAACATATTCCGCGGTAGCTCAATGGTAGAGCAGCTCCCTGTCGAGTAAGGCAGCCTTTCCGAGGAATCGGAATTGCAAATTTCGGGATATCGGTGAACGCTAAAGCTTTATGCCAAGCCAACACCGAGGGAACCCTCTCATTATTGTGAGGGGCACCGTAGAGACTAGATACCGAAACATCGAGAACCGATGGTGATATAGTCCACGCCCTTAGGAAACTCTGGGAACAAGTGTAAGGAGTTGGTTGTAGGTTCGAGTCCTACCCGCGGAGCTGAGGATTCATCTTGGGGTCAGAAGCACCTTTGTAGGCTTGCGCAGAGCCGCCTTTTTCAAGTTCGAAAATTTGAAGTGGCGAAGGCAAGTTTTGGAGGGTTTTCGAACCTTCAGGAAGTGTAGTGAGAAGATGCCGGAGAGCATTAAACGCTTCCGAAAATTTCACAACAAGGCGATTTTCAGAAACGTATATCTCCTCGCACATCAGGCGTAAGAGGCGTATCTTTTTCTCGGTGGATGCGCCTTTGAAAATATCGGCTGCGTGTTGAGAGAGTTCAAAGATGTCTGTTCCAAGTTCGTAATAACGCTTATCGCTTTCTGAGTGCCGCTGTAAGCCTTCCAAAACGTCTTGGATGCCTTTCTGAAGCTCTGAATGCTTCACATCATATGTCTCAGCAGAAACACGCCCGTCGAGCCTGTCATCGTAAAGCATCTTCTCTCTTTGCCTCAGTCGCTCTTGTTGTGTGTGTAGTGCGCTGAGTGAAGCATCGCGGTCTGCGATTTCGGTCTTGTGGAGCTCTTTTAATGCTTTCCTAACCCATTCTGCGAGGCGCGGAGACGCAATACGAAGACCATCCAGTTCCTGCGTTATAGCTTCCTCAAAATCCTTTTCTTTGTACCATTTCCGCTTTGAGCAGTTTCGGTACTGGCTACAGTGTCCGTAGAGTATTCCTTTTTGGCTTTCCCACGTCAGCATTCCGCCACAGTCTCGGCAGCCAATAAGTCCCTTGAAAAGATATGTGTGTTTCCGATGCTTGCTACTGTTCGTTTTTGATTTCAAGACCGATTGCACGCGGTCAAATAAATCCCGCGATACAAGAGGCTCCTGTTTCCCCTCAGAAAGACTGCCTTTCCATACAACCCCTCCGACATAGAATGGGTCAGCTAAGAGACTTGCGAGACGACTTCGGACAAGCTTCGAACCGCCCCTAGTTCGCAATCCGAGCTCGTACATTACTTGCGAAAGATGCTGAATCGAATAACTGCCCGTTGCGTACAGCTCAAACATTTGTCGTATCAAGCGTGCTTTCTCACAGTCAGGGACGTGGATTTTGTGCCCCTTGTCTCCTTCGGTTTTGTAACCTAAAGGAGGTTTCGTGGGAAGCCACCCCTGCGCTATTTTTTCCTTCTGCCCCTTTTTTACTTCTTCGGATAGGTTGTTCGTGTAGAAACGGGCAATAGCCACCTTCATATCCCAAACGAGATTTTCGTGTGCACGGGTATTTCGGTTTACGATAAAGTTCTCCTTTACGAAGTGAAGCTCCCGTTCGGGATTCTGTTGAATCCAATCGCTCACAGTTGCAGCATCCTTCAAATTGCGCGTTAGGCGGTCAATTTTCTCGCATAAAACGACAGAGACGCGGTGCGTGGAGGTATACCGAAGCATCTCTTCAAACACGATACGTATCTGCTTTCCACTCGCCGATTCGCTGACCCTGAACACTTTTGCAACCTCCAGACCTTTCTGACGGGCGTACTCGCTCAGAAGCTTCTCCTGCGCATCAAGGGAGTAACCTGTCTCTTCTTGTTCTCGGGAAGAAACGCGTGCGTAGATGACTGCCTTTTGTTGCATACCAACTATAGTTATCTCTTAATATTGTAAACAGAAATAAACAATTGTCATCTTTTTACGTACGGTGTAATAAACGCCACGCAGTCTGACGTGCGCACTTATGCGCATATCCTGCGCGACGGGCGGCTTCTGCCCCGTTGAAGTTGCTCTTGAAATAATGATAGACGAAGAGTCGGTGGCGAGGGTTCAAAGGTTTTCGTGTCATATCTTTTTTTATATTTCTTTTAATTTCTTAGCTTCTTTAGCGACCATTCGTGCTCACGGATTTGAATAAAAACTCGGTTTCATCCTTTTCTCGTTGGCAAGATTCGTGCGTATTGCGAATAGCTCGCGAGACCTGTTTTCACTCCACTGAATATCATATTCAGTAGTTAGAAGGTTGATTTCGCTATCTTGAATTATTTTCTCGTATCTTTTGCCGCGCGTTGGCAGGAAGAGTGAGGCATTGGTTATCTTCAAGAGGCGCGGGTCATCCGTTTTTTGGTATACCCCGCGTTTAAGCAAAGAGCGCTTGGCTGCATTGATACTACCGACCGACCAATCAGGAAGCATCTCTTGCTTCACAACCTTCGTCCTGCAATCGAAGGTGCCAAAGGTTTCGTGTCTGGTATCCCAGTCAGCACGTTGGCGGGAGGCGAAATAGTACCGAACCTCTGCGTTAGAAAAACCTTGCATCCATTCATGCTCTTTTCGATAAAATCTTATCCAGCCGCTTTTATTTCCTTGTGCCATGTTTGGTTGCAGTTTCAGCAAGAACGTCAAAAAAGGTCATGAGCCACACGGCTGCACGCGCAGCATCCTGTCCCGGCATTTCAAAGCCGTATTCTTCGCGGAATATCGTGCGAAATTCTTGGACGAGTTCATTGCTTAGGTTTGCCACAAAAAAACCCCGATTCCTATCAGGAAAATCGGAGTGTGGAAGCGAGTTACTGAATCCACAATCAGCAACCGGACAGGGTGCTCATCGTGGACGTGCCGTGGCTATATCTCGTCGTAGCAATGGGTATTACTCGCCTAGTCCCTATGAAGTGAAGAGTACGGAGTCGCTCTTCACGTTGTACCTAAAGGTTACCAAAAGTAATCAAAAGCGCAAGAACTAGAAGCGCGCCAATTCTGAGCGTTCGACTTCAAGCGCCCGAGCGAGCTTATCGAGTGTTTCGAGCGTCACACTCCGTTCGCCACGCTCTATCATGCCGATGAAATTACGACTGAGACGTGCTCGCATTCCAAGCTTCTCCTGAGACATGTTGCGGCGTAGGCGCAAAGCCTTCAGATGACGCCCAAAACTTCGAGAAACAGGCTTTTTGTTCACCCCTTCAGCCTAGCCACTTGCCAACTATCGTTCTACCAACTATTGTTGTCATATATGACCGTCGCCTCAGTCATTTTTATTGTTGTCGTTTTCGGTTTGTTCTACTGGGAGCAGTCAAAAGAAACAAAAAAATGGAAAAAGAACTGGGAATATTGTAAGCGCTTACTTGACCTCACAAGAGAACAATTGACCGATGAGCAAAGCAAAGAAGTTGAAAGAAATCTTTTAAAATAAGAAAATTCTGTACTTACTACATCTGTTGAGGTAATATTCTTTGGTCGATATTTAGCGACATATAATCGACTTTTCGCGGCGTTACTGCCTCGATGCTGTCAGCAATGTACAGCCGTTACGCTCCACCTTGTCTTCGACACTATGTGTTTACCTACCAGTATTGTTAAAGTTGCGGTAGGAAGGATTACATGTCGCTAAATGTCGATAAAGAGTAGAGCTGATTTTTTTCGACACTGCACCTCTAGAGCAGAGTTGGCTCTTGTCTTAGGAACTAAGCCTCGAACATTAAATTATCTCTCTTTTGCAAAAATTGAGAGGTATAAATCTTTTCTAATTCCGAAGAAAAATGGTGGTAAGCGTGAAATTCACGCCCCTATCGGAGCTTTAAAGGTTCTACAGAAGCGACTTGCAGAGATTTTAAATCATATCTACCCAGCTCCTTCGTATGTGTATGGTTTTATTCCACAAAGAAGTATCGTCCAAAACGCGACACCTCATATCGATAAAAGAGTTGTACTTAATTTTGATTTAAAGGATTTTTTCCCCTCAATAACAGCAAGCCGGTTGATAGCTTTTTTCAAAGCACCTCCTTTTAATTTTAATAATGAGATTGTCTCTACAATTGTTAGGCTTCTTTGTCATAACGACGCCTTACCTCCGGGGGCTCCAACTTCTCCCGTTGTTGCAAATATGATTTGTTTTCGAATGGATAGAGCTTTAAACAGCTTCGCAAAACGAGAAGGGGCAGATTACACTCGTTACGCAGACGATATTACGTTTTCTACTCGTCGCAGTAAGCTGTCTACTAAAATCCTAAAGAAGAACAAGGAAGGACTGTTAGTTTTAGGTGACGAGATTTTATCTATAATCAATTCAAATTATTTTTCCATAAACGACCTTAAAACTCGTGTAAGCTATGGGAAAAAAGCACAGTATGTAACTGGGATAAAAGTAAATACGAAGGCAAATGTCTCAAAGGTTTTTACTAGGGAAATTCGCAGTATATTAAATGCTTGGAGCAAATATCACTTGCCGGATACGCAAAAGCGATTTGAATCAAAATACGGGGGCAAAGGTAAAGATATTGTTGCAGTTGTTAGGGGAAAATTGGCACATTTAAAAAACGTTAAAGGACCGGACGACAAAGTCTACAGTCGGCTCTATAACAGGTTTGTAGAACTTGAAGGAAAAGGAAGGGCAAGATTGCCGGAAAACGAGGAGGAAAGATTATTTGAACGCGTTTTTGTTATTCAATGTGGGTCAAAAAAAGGAACAGCTTTCATTTTAAATCAAAAGTTTTTGATTACCTGTAATCATGTTGTTCTTGAAACAGAAGATATTGAATTTTTTGCATGGGACCAGTGTCTTCCTATTGCGCCAATGCGGGCAAAAATAAAAAGAAAATATACCTCTCAGGACCTCGACCTTGCATTTATTGAAATAGACAATTCAAACCTTTTGAATACAAAGTCTCTTTTTGCAGTTGGGAAGTCAGAATCTATTCGTCCAGCAGATAAATATAAAGCTTTAGGTTTTCCAAACTATCGTTTAAATATGAAGCCAAGAATAACACCGGTAACTGTTACGGCTTTAGAGAAAGATAAGTACGGAACAAGTCAAATCTCTGTTATTGAAACGCTTGTCAGTGGGAACAGCGGGGGACCAGTTTTAAACTCCAAAAATCAAGTTGTTGGGGTAGTTGCCTTAGGTGCCCCGAATCCTTTGGCAGCACATGACTGGAGTGGGTTTTCCTTTATACCTATTCAAGAAGTGCGACGTTTTGCTGAAACTATCTCATTGAATATTGATAGCTAACAACAACTTTTTTCGACTTACCTCATATCCGGGTTTCTTAGGGACTCCGTTGGAGATACGTTCTCCCGATTCTCAACCTCCACCCCTTCCTAACTATTTTGTATACTTGGCGGAGAAGCCAATGACTCCATATTTAAACTTTTTCGGCACATCCTATCTTAAACGACTCGACGGGAAGAAGGGGCGAGAGCTATTTGCCGTATATCACTTCTTGTCCAATGAAAATAAAGAACCCATCGACAAAGATGCGTTCCAAACTGACCCGTCTGAGCCAATTGATATTGCATACGGGCAAAGAAAGTTTCAAGTAACGACAGGGTCTCCCGATTCTGATGCCGTGGTTAACATACTTCAGAAGAGTGAAACTGCAGTCAGAGGTAATACCGAGGGGAAGTGGATAGATATTGCTGGCGGCAGAGTCAGGAGTTGGCATCGGACATCGGGTCTAGAAGATGGTTTCAATGATGACATCATAAGACCCATTCAAAACAAAATAGACAAATATGGTAGCAACAATATCGCTTTAATAGACGTCACTCTTTTGGTGTACTCCTATGGTCTAGTAGTCGCCGAGTACCAAGAGTCCTATTGGCAATCAATCTTAAGCAGACATAATGATTTCTTCAAATCTACTGGCTTTAAGGATATCTACTGGGCTGACCAAAATACCAACGTGGCAATATTTCAATGAGATGCACTCAGGAGCTGACGCACCTCATTGGCGTAATATTCAGGCTGCGGTATGGAAACGAGCAGATTGGAAGTTCGGAAGAACGACCAGCAAGCGAGCCAAGTAGGACGATTGAGCACGAAAGTGCTCTTTTGTCTTTCATTCACTGGGTTTTCGGAGGTTCGAGCGGAAGGTGTTGTTGCTCCAACTTGGGAGGTGTTCTCAAAGATTGTTTTGAACACGGGATGCAGTTGTATCTTCACTTTTCTACCTTCTAGCTGGAGGTTCGAGCCAAGACAGGCAAGAATGGCTCTTTTCGTATCCATGTCTCCTTTTAGAAACCACGAGCGGGCATAACGGGCGAAATTGAACGTCCTCTCACTCAACTCTATCCATTGCTCTAGATCCTTACCTTGAGCCTTAAGATCGCTCTCCAGCGATTCCTTGCGCTTGAGGAGGCTACTTTTTACCCCCTGATATTCAGTGTCAGAAATAAACTGCCCGCTAGTGTTTTGTGTCGAAGTGTATTTAAGCAATAGTGAGCCGAGCTGTTCAGTAACAGCCTCTAAGTCCTTTTGCTTGTTCTGAAAAGCGATCTGGTGCGTCACAGCTTCACCCTGCCGTACTTCATGTAAATGCTTTATTGCCCAGTTCTTAAAGTTCTCTGAAATAGTAATGCCTTCCAATGCTCCGTCTATTTGACGCTGAAGTTCTTTTACTTCGATAGATTTCTCTAAACAATCAGGGTTCTTTTTCTTCGTACAGTGATAGTAAACATAGCGGTGAACATTGCCATTTTTCTGCTTTTTTATCTTTTCTTCGGCAGTGATGCTCGATTGGCAACTGCTACATCGCATCAATCCAGTGAAAGCAAATAGATGACGTTTAGGAGCGGGCTTGCCTTTCTTACCAAGAATAAATTGTACTCGCTGAAATTCCTCTTCGGTGATGATTGACTTATGTTCTCCTTTTACCCAGTTACCACTGCCTGCTGGGTATTCAAAATATCCGTAATAGAACGGATTGGTAAATAGCTTGTAGATAGCGCTACGTGACATTGGCTTTCCACCTTCGCGTCTCCTTTGCGTGGTGCGGTAACCCCATTCTTTGTTAGCAATGTTAAGGATTCGAGGAGGAGTGAAATTTCCTGTAAGCATTAAGTCCCACATTCTGCGCACAAGAGGAAGTTTCTCTGGATCTTCAACAATAATTTTGTATCCCTTCTCTAGGCTCGGAGTATTCAAATAACCTGCTGGCGCTACACCAGGCAACCACCCAGCTTTAACTTTCTTCCTCAAGCCACGCTTTACGTTTACAGAAAGGTCTCTGACGAATTGATTAGCCTGACCGAACTCAACGCCGATCACAATACTGTTGTCTCTTGGTGTATATTCTTTTCCATAGGTGTGAATACTTTGTAATACGCCTTTCTGTAACATCCAGCTTATTTGCCCTCCATCAATAGGATTTCGTGCAAGACGATCAAGTTTCCAGCATAGTATTCCATTGGCTTCACCGTTATAGACACGTTGGAGCATCTCATTAAAGACTTCTCGTCCAGGTGCCTTTGCTGATTGCGATTCTATAAAAGTAGCAACCACCTCCAACTTGGAATCACCACTAATCTTTTTCAACTCATCAATCTGCGCTTCAATAGAAGCAACCTGCCGATCTTCGGCTTCACTCGACTTGCGAGCATAGATAAAATATTTTGTCTTAGTTTCGTTAATCATTTTTCCTTATGTATTTGTAATAGATGTCCTCGTATATTTCTTTTGAGAAAAATCCTGCAATAGGTACTACGAAAATAAACCCCCATAGTTCTTCAGGTGTATCTACTTGCCCAGAAAGTAACATCCATAAACCTCCAATAAATAGCAATGGGACGGCAATCATAAAAATTGCCATGCAACCATAAACGGGGATGGCAATTATAAAAGCCAGAATCTTAAACACTAACCCTAGTTTATTTTTTTCATCCTGCATACGAAAAGGGACAGACGAGGAGCCTTGCTGCCCGCAGGAATGAATTGCACGAGGCAACCATTTACGGAAGGTCTCGACTGCCCCTTTTAGCCCACAAATGGTGCTTAAAAAAGCAGAGACCTCGTGCGTAAATTCAATTCCTACAGGCAGCAGATTAACTATACCAATATGACAGAACCTGACAAGAGATAGTTTGGGGAGAGTGGGGACGATAGTGGAGATCTTCATATACCGTCGTATTTATTGGATTTCCGAATAGTTTTCTTATTCTCTATAGCTTTTTTTACAAAGAAATTGAAAAACGCTGCGGTATTGCTAACCCGCTTTCCTTTCGTTTCATAGTCCCGTTTCGCTTTTCGGTATTCAGATAAGCCCTCTTCAAGTACATCCAGTCCACCCCATTCGGTATTTTGCAATACGCTCATTGCAAAGTTGATATATGGGTCTTCAATTTCCAATGCAATCTCCTTACATCGTTGTTCGGCAGTCGTATTCGGCACGAAGTCGCGAGTTACCACTTTCTTCAGAGGCTTTTCCTTTTTATTGGAACTCGATATATCGTATTTCTTTTTTTCTTTCTCTATGTCGTTCTTATCACTTCGGACAAAGGGATTATTATCAAGCAACCTTACCCCAGTGTTTATGCGATATTTCTGACCGTCTAACCTCGGACTTGGAGGTACTAAAGGCATCCTCACATCTTCCGCACCTAGCACTTCCGCTCGGTCTTGACTTCGGACTTCCTTAGATTCAAAGAACCTATCGAGATTCTGAACTTCACCACCTTTAAGCAACCAATAATCAAAACGCACATTGAACGAACCTCGGCGTCCCTTGCGCTCTTCGTAGTAGATGTACCTCTTACGTCGCAATGACCTCAATATTTTTGTGATGCGATCAATACTTCGTAAATGCGGTAGATCATCGAGAATTGCGTGTATGTTTACCCTTGCAATTCCATACATATTCGCATCCAGCCTCATCCAAATATACAGTTCAAGCTCTCTGTATGTCATGAGATGATTTCTCAGATCTTCTGTGAGGTAGCGTGGAAAGGGAATAAAAGGTTCTTTTTCAGGTTCTTCATTTTCAGTTTTGGGAGGTTGAATAAGAGGTCTGCGTTTTAAGATGTCATCAATATTTTTCATAAGAGCAATTATTCAGTTCTATTAATCGGGCGATATATTGCATCAAAAATGGTGAGCAGATTTACAGCTTGTTCCATAGCAAACTCATCGGAGATGTCTTCACCCCGTTCTTTCTTCCAGAGTTCTTTAAACTCTTGTAGTGCTTGGTTACTCAACATGAAAGCCCAATTCTTGGCTTGGCAGGTATCCATTGGCGTGGCGACCCGCAAAGCCAACAAGTGGGCTTAAACGTATTCATGCCAATGGATTTCTCGCCGTTATTTTTACTGACGGGGTTTTGTGGAGAAACAAAAACTGCCCGTAAAATCGAATACAACTCCTGGATAGTTTGCAGAGGATTCTGCTCTATCACAGAAAATCGGATACGATTTTATTGGGCAGTTACGATTTGACGGTAGGCGCCGTTTTCTCTCGGCGACTATAGTAACTGATTAATTTAATTGTATCGGGTTCCTCAACGTGGAGTCAAAAAAATGCCTGTTATCTCAAAGCTACTAGGGTTATGCCGTGGCAAGGGTTTATCCCCACGAAAAAATCAAATATGACAGAAATTGCCACCCTACAGCATAAGAATTACAATGGTGGTGCATGGAAAAGCAGAAATTTTATACTTTACAAGAAGTTGCAAAACTACTCCAAGTGAGTGAACGCTCGATGTATCGCTATATAAAAAGTGGAAAATTGAAGGCAGTTAAAGTTGGATATTGGCGTATTGATAAGAAAAGTCTTGATGTTTTTATAAAACGCAACTCAAATATCTAATAATTATGAGATCAGGCAAGCCTTTAGGCGCATTATGGCTAAGCGCTTGATACTAAATCGAAACGAGGATACATCTCAATACTTTGAAAAAGTATTTGCGGCTCTTGAATTTGCTAAATTACTAAATAAAGAAAAAGGAGTATCTCGAATAGAAATTAAACCTGATAGAAAGTATGGTGCGGAACGGCGAATTGAAGATATAACAAAGTTTGCCGATGATGGTTCTATAGAAATCATCCAGCTTAAATACTCTGATAGTCCTGCGAGCAAATGGGTATATAGCGACCTGTGGCAAACAAAAGCTACTATTCAGGCTAGCGGACAACAAAACAGCAGATATGAAGGAACTTCAATATTTAAATTTCTAAAAGCTTGGAGGTTCCATAAAGGTCAAGTAAAAAACGTAAAACTTCTACTTTCAAGCAATAAGGGTTTAGGTGCAGATCTGGTAATTTTCTACGGTGATATTAAAAAACTTAGAGAAAAAGGTATAACCTGGAGAGTTTTTTCTAAGAAATACGATGACGAACTCAAAAATATAAAAGCAAATTTTACTAATTCTCGTTTAAAACGCGGTGAACTTGAGGCTTTTATAAAATCTTTAGAGTTTCATCCCTCGAAGAATATATCTGACCTAGATACTGCTTTAGCTAAAGAATTAAATGGTCGAGGCATATCTGACAAAGATAGAATTGACGCTTTTATAACTAGAACTTTTAGAAAATTTACTCAGGATGATATTGGGGTCGGTAAGGCAGATGTTGAAGAACTACTAGAGATAGTAAAAACGAGCTTAGTTCATGCAATTGATATTCCTAAGAATTATATTCAGCGCAGCGTACTAGAGGAGAAAATATTACAGAGCGTAGAAAAACAAAAAACAAAAGGAGGGTTTGTTTTTCTATTTGCCTCTTCAGGTTCAGGGAAGACTGTTTTACTTTCAAATCTAACTCAAAAGAACGATGACTTTTTGCCCTATCTTTGCCGTATAAGACCTTTTGAAAAGGTTGACTCTCTTTATAATTATCAAAAAGAACGTTTGAGCAGTAAGTGGTTTAAAACAGATTTAATTCAACGTTTCTTTGAGTTGGGATTAACAAAAGAGACAGTAAGTGTTAAGGATGATGAGGACTGGATAAATGTAGTCTTCGAAAGAACTCTAAAACAAGTAAGTGAGTCAGCTCTAAAACGTAGGAATAAAAGGATAATAATTATTGTAGATGCTTTAGATCAAGTAGAAACTGACAATTACAAAGGTCAATCTATCTTGGATGCAATACCTCCTGTGAAATATCCAGGTGTTGTTTTTCTGCTAAGCACTTGGGGAGAAAAATATCTCCCTCGACAAATAAGCGGAAATAAAATTTCTATAGATTTAGGATTTATTGAGTCCGAAATAAAAGAGTATTTTTTGTTAGCGGAAATTAAATTAACACCAGATCAAGTGAGAAAGGTGCTAAAGAAAACTAAAGGATTAGCTATCTCCCTTCTTTATCTTGCACAAAAACTAAAAAAGGTATCAAGGGATGAGTACGACAATGTTATAGATTCCCAGCACGAATACAAAGAAGTATTTGATTGGTATAAACCAATTTGGGATAGCTTAAACAAGCACCAAAAGCACGCGCTTGGTTGTCTAAGTTTTCATTTTACTGAAATTCAAAAGAACAAACTTTATGAGATCACAAAAATTGGCTTACCTAACTTTAGTGCATTGAATGAAAAAATTAGCCCATTCGTCAGTCTGAAAGGTGGTTATATAGAGCCTTATCACGATAGCTTTAGAAGATTTATTATCAACAAACTAAAAGATTTTGCAAAAGAATATCATAAAGAAATTATAAAATATTACGCAACTCCAGGTCATTCTAGTTTGCCATATGCTAGAAAATATTTGACTGCTCATTTAGCTATGGTCGGTATAAATGAACCGATGGTCAGAAATACTACCAGGAAGCTAATCAATCAAGAATTTATTGAGAAAGTTCTTTCTTCTCGTTTAGATTATGTTTCAAAAACTGATTCAGTGAGATATTTCATAAAATATTTTAACGCTACAAACGATTTAGAGAAGTTTATAAAATATGTAATTCAAGTAAGCAATCTTGCCCCCTTAACCAACGATGACGATGCGTTTCTTAAGGTAAGTATTGGAACACCTAATCTTCTAAGAGAGGCTGAGGAAGATCTCTCGGTCATACAAAATGCATCCATTCATACCTTACGAGAATGGATATTAAAGCGTATTCGGATAGGTAACTTTTTGAAACAAAATAATGATGTCTTGTCAGAGAGTCTCGCTGTGAGATTCATAGAAGATGGGCTTGCAAGAATTTCGTTTAACAGAGAAATACTCTGGTCAACAGATCTAAATAACCATAGGTATTGGGAAAATATTCAAGAATATTTAGAAGCCCATACAAACTTAGGAAGATACCGTCAGTCTGCTGACTACATATCCAATATTAGGTTTCAAAAACCCACCCCTTCAACTGTAGGCTTTCGAGCGAACATGATGGTGGCATTAAACAGGGTTCAATATCCTAAAGATAAAAAATCTGTACGAGCTTTTTTAAATGGCTTGTCTCAAGGTGCCCAACTAGTTGGATATTCTTATCTTTATCTTGAACAGAAAGATTCAGTTGCCGCTACAAAGCTCAGGTCTCTTATCAAGAAAACAGTCCTTTATAAATACTTAACTAATAGTAAGCAAGAAAACCAGAATCTTGATCTATCCGAAGTAGCCTATATCTTAAAAATAAAAGAAGCAAAATCTTGTATAACTAAACTCATCAAAAAACAGGAATTTGACCCTCCGTATCATCATGGAGGGTATTCATTTTGGGGTTTAGATGGGAAGGCGCTTTTCTTGAGAAAAGCCGCACTGCTAAGTCTTACGGAGAAAAATTTTAATGAAAAGAATTTTTATATCAATTCGCTTAAGCAACATCACAAAGAGCGTTTTAAAGAGTACGAAAACGAAGCTTTTGCTTCTATTGTGGTGATGAATATACTTTTAACTAAAAATATTTTACAAGTAAGAAATGGAATTTTAGGATGGACGGAATTTAGAAATTTTCTTCGCTCACAATTAAATATCTTTAAGAACGAAATTAAACAGGTAAGTGAGTTTCGTCAACTAAGAGAGTACCCGTTTCGAGATAGTACTTATATATACTACGAAAATACCAACTCGTTCATTCGAGATTCTCTATTTGCTGTTGCAACGCACTTTCCAAAACACTTTGAGTCATTTGTAACAGAAGTTGAAACCCTCTTTGCTAATAGTGTGGTAGAAAAGAATCAAGCTTATTCAGAGATCATTCTTGAACAATTATTACCTATCACCCCTAGTCTTAAACGGAAGATAGAAGAATACGGTAAAAGAGTTCTGAGTAATAAAACTAAAGAAAAACTAGGAAACATAGAGAAAAGTGATGGATTAAAGGATTTAGCCAGGACAATGAATAGAAAGGGCTATAAGGAATTTGCCGAAGATATCTATAGGCATTCACTTAAATATTCCCATGGGCTATGGACTAAAGAGGACTTCAGAATTCTTAATCTCATTGATTGCCTTAGGACTCGTACAAGTCGAACAGAATTCGACACAATTCTTAAATATATAGATAAAATCGGAAACGTTCTTGAAGGTTCCTGGTATTACAAATTATCATTTATAGAATCCGCTACATATGCAAACTTTGAATTGGCTCTCGATTATTTCTCTGAGCTACCAAGTAAGGGGGAAACAAATTTGAACGAAGGTCTTGGAAGGATCATCATTACTGCCTTGCAACGATACCCATTTAAAGAAATTATCCCTGAGTTACTCCCACTATTGGATGTTTTAAGATTTGACGAAGAAACCAATAATCGCGAGCAAGCTAATATTCAAAGGATCTACCACAGTCTAATTGAGCACTCTCTTAAAAATAAAGAAATTTTATTGGCAAGGAACTTACTTAATAAATATTTTATATATCTAAAGCGATATGTATATGTTGCGGAACGTTTAAGAATTTTGGAAGATCTGTTAATCTTCATCAAGGGTAAGAAAGAGCTTCGAAAAGACTTTAAAGACATTGGAATATACATAAATGGAATCAAGAAGGAAGGCTATGCCACTGTTTCTGGTAGTGAGTCTAAGTATCAAATTATTCCAGATGCTCAAATAAATCAGGTTAAATATTTTGCGCGGAAAAAATCAATTAAGAAAATTATTGAATTACTAAATACTTTTATTAAAGAAGATAATCGCCATAAAGTTGGAGAGTTGGTTTCAAGAATTATTCCAGTTTTAAATAATTCAAATATAAATAACATAAGGAAATGGTGTAAGGAAAATAATGTAGAGTTTCTTACCCACTCTACACTCATTGCCTTACTTGAATTCTCTATTCAAAATGCCGACAAAAAGTATTTCAAACAAACCAAGAGAGACATCCTCAATTACTGTAAAGACCCTGGTCAGCCTTTCTATTATCCAGAAGAGATTATTAAAAGACTGGACTTGTTAGAGTTCAGTGGAAAGCGTAAGTTCTTAAAAGAATTGATCAGATGTTCAATAGAACGTGCAGCTGGTAGTAGTTACTATTTGAATTCGTTTATACTTCGAACATCAGAAATGATAGACAAGTATTATCCTGAATTGAAAGGTTTTGCGTATCAACCATTGAAAGAAGTTGTTGAAAATTCAATGCGACTTTCTCTCTCAAAATCATAAAAAACTATGAATACTTTAGCTTTTATATCCAAATATCTAAGCGCCCCTCCAGTTCCATGGAGATCCAGCGCTTATACGGCGTTATATAAGAGTGCTTTAGTTGACGATAAGGCAATAAAACAATTGAAACAGAATCTGCGTTCAGATAACCTGGATATTGTTGAAAATTCTTTAAAGGTTCTTTTAAGTTTGAGTCAAAAAACCCCTGTACGAGTACTAAGTTTGAAAACAGATATATGTAATACTGCCCAGCGTTGTAGACATTTCAAGATAGCCTATTTTGCGAAAAATATTCTAGCAGATTTGGTAAAAATAGATGCTTCTGTAAATAAAGAACTTTACAAGGTAATTAATTTGATAACTCCAAAGATTTTTATTTCCACTAGACGCGAAGAAACCTATTATCGTTCCTATAGTTGTGAACACGGAGTCGAATACACCTTGGGGGATGAAAGTTATAAGTACAGATTGAGCGAGATCTGCAATGCTTTCGAGTACGATTGCAAAAAAGCATTAAAGAAAGTTCTGCAAATAATGAGGGGGATGGGTTATAAAAAAGATACCCATTACTGGAAAGCCGTTCCTCCGCGTTGGAGAAGAAATTATTATCGTGACGAAAATGGCTATAAAACAAAACTGCATTATTGTTCGCATCACTCGATTCAAATATTTTTAATTTGGTGTATTAATAATCTTCCTTTAACGAAAGAAAGTTGGGATAGTTTTTTACGTGAACAAAAGAATTTTGACCCTAGTTTTGTAAATCAAAAGATTTCAGATAGACCAAGCTTTATTAAGTTTGTCGATCTTAATCTCGATGCAAAAGTGTGGTTAAAACAAAAAATAAAAAGGGAGGATGTTTTCAATTCAGTGAAATTAAGTAATCCGTGGGTTGTGCTCTATGAAAACACTTACATTCGATATGAGGATAAAGTATTCGACCGAGACATATCTACCTGTTTCTCGAAGACGTCTCTAAAGAGCGTAAAAAAGAAAAAAGAGGTCTTCGCTCCTTATTATGATTGCCGTAATACTGGAATTAATGAAGTGCCGACTATCGCTAACCAAAGCAAAAAACTGTCCGTGTATGGACATAACTCAGAAGAAATAGAAAGGAAAATATCTCCATCCCATGGCACAATTTCTGAGACTAACTTCGAAACAACCTTTAATCCTATTTTTCCTGCACCAGATTTGGTAGATTTTTTAAAACTTAAACAACGAAAAGGAACTCTAGAGTACTACAAGGGCAAGGAACTCGTTGTTCATTGTATAAATTGGCAGAATGGCTATATAGCTAATAGTGGTCGCTCAGGTGAAGATAAATTCCAAATAGTAGACCATGGGACTGTTTTAATAATTAAAAGTAAGTATTTGAAAAGCTTCTTAAAGGCTCGTAAATTGCGATTGATCTCCACAGGAGAAATAACTAAACGGAAAATAGATAAGTACGGTACGGGCTGGGATTATAAAGTTGAGGACACTAAACGTAAAAGGTTTGCTTTCGAAGTTTCAAAGCCTTTATAAGTACGAAAAAGTTTTAATAAAAAACATCTAATTAGGTAAGGGTAACCCCCGAATCCGCAAAAAGTCGAAAAGGAAAACACCCACTACCCGAAAATGCGAAAGAGAGAAAGGACTACACCCCTTTGGTATAACCCTGCATAACATTGTTATGCTCTGTTATGCGGAACATACGTAACGCATCCAGAGATGACCTATGTTATGAAGGATTGAAAACGTTTTGAGCACAGTTAAGAATTGGATCTTGTACAGAACAGTACGTACTAGTGCGTACGTATTAGCTAATTAGAGCCACGTCAGCCGATAGCTTTGGAATGAAGAAGTATTCTGGGCTATCCTGGTAATAAGTCCTAACGTCGTCCACGACTCGGAGCATCTAAGAAAAATAAGAACACCCCGAAAGGGGTGCTTTTATTTTCTTAGACTGCGACCGCGAGAAACCTTAGTTACCCGCGGAGCCCAGTAGGATTATGTGTCAATTAAAGAACCGTATCGAAGGGTTTCTTCAAAGGGAAGTTAAAATGGTCTGGTAGTTCGAAAACTACATCCATCCCATTTATGTTGACCTGTTTTGCAAGGTTCACAAACCTGTCCCATTTCAGAAACAGTTGCAGTACAAGTACAAAAATTCTCCCCCTCAGTTGCTCTGCAGTCGCACGTATTTCGTCTAGCTTCATTTCTCATGTGTTTTCTATTATAAATGATTTACCTAAGAAGTCAATTAACTCAAAAATACAGATTAAAATCTTCAGCGTACGAAATGCCCGGAACTCGATAGCTCGAGTTTCCAAAGGGTCCGACTTAGCCGGTGTGGCTTCTCCGGATTGCGACCTGTATCCAATCGAAAACTTTTGGGCAGGTCGGGAAACCTTAGTTACCCGCGGAGCAAAATATATTCAAAGGTATATACTGGATGAATGTCATGGCTTTTTATTGTCTTGCCGATAGTCGTCATATTCATTCTTTTATCCCTGCGCGTTGTTAAGGAGTATGATCGCGGTGTTATCTTTTTTCTGGGCAAAGCTACCGGCGTGCGTGGACCTGGTCTTATTGTACTCATCCCCATTTTTGAATTGATGACGCGCGTAACCTTGCGCACCATCACGATGAATATCCCTTCACAGAAAATTATTACAAAGGATAACGTATCTATCGATATTGCGGCGGTTGCGTATTATCACATCGTTGATCCTATGAAATCTGTCATCGCGGTTGAAAATGTACATGATGCCGTAAATCAAATAAGCCAAACGACGGTACGCAATGTGGTTGGGCAGTTTATGCTCGACCAGCTTTTGTCACAAACGGCTGATATCAATGCGCAGATAAAAGATGTGATAGACCTGCATACCGAGCCCTGGGGTGCCCAGGTGACTGCGGTTGAAATAAAAGACATTACTCTTCCGGAAAACATGCAGCGTGCAATGGCAAAAGAGGCAGAAGCAGAACGCGAACGCCGTGCAAAAATTGTTGCCGCCCAGGGGGAATTCCAAGCGGCAGTAAAACTTGGCGAAGCCGCCGACATCATCGCCGCACACCCGGTGGCACTCCAACTACGTACACTTCAAACCATGTCTGAAATCGCAACCGAAAAAAACAGCACTATTATCTTTCCGGCACAGTTTATGACGACGGTTCAAGAAGCCATTAAAACTATCCGCGCTGATTCAGAAACTAAGTAGGGTTTAACACCCTCCAGCCAGCGGAGCATTCTGGGCTCGATAGAAGGCGCCCGAATGTAGTATCATGAGGCATACTCACTAATCAGTCGTGCTCCAATCCGTCGCATTTTAATCGACAGCAATGCGACATGATTCTGGAAAATCACGCACGGCATAATCAAACTAGATGATATGGGGAATAACAGCCACGGCGTCAGTTCGAAAAAAAGCTACAAGAGTCCACATAAAACCGCAAAACGCCTTGCGGCAAAGGCACTGATGCTTGCCGCAAAAACAAGCAAAAAGAAAAGAAAATAATTTAGTTACAAACTCTCCGCTCTTCCAGTAAACAGAGTATCTAAGAAAAATACATCGCCCTACATAGGGCGATGTATTTTCTCAAAGTGCGACCGCGAGACAGCTTACTTGCTCGCGGGGCAGCGACAGTTGATTAGAAAGGAAGAGTGAATTGCTATAATAGGAGCTACCTATGAACAACCGTTGGCTTTCACTTATCATTCTCTGCCTTGGCGACTTGATGATTGTTTTGGATACCACCATCGTCAACGTCGCTCTTCCTTCCATACGCCTTGACCTGGGGTTTTCAGAAACGTCGTTAGTGTGGGTCGTGAATGCCTACATACTCGCGTTCAGTGGGTTTCTTCTGTTAGGCGGTCGATTAGGAGACCTTTTCGGTCATCGCAAGGTTTTTCTTGCGGGCTTGGTGTTGTTTACCGGTGCGTCGCTTCTGTGCGGTATTGCAGAATCCCAGTGGTTTCTTGTTACAGCACGCGCGGTGCAGGGTCTTGGAGGTGCAATCGTTTCCGCTATTGCGTTTTCATTGATATTGAATCTCTTTCCTGAAGGTCCCGACCGGGCAAAGGCAATGGGATATTTCGGGTTCATCGCCGCGGGCGGAGGCGCGATAGGCGTTTTTCTAGGTGGGCTTCTCACGGGTGCATTTGATTGGCACTGGGTGTTTTTGGTCAACGTTCCAATTGGCATACTGGTGTTTATACTTTGTCTTCTCTATATCCCCAAAAGCCAGCGACTTCCAAACGCGCCGCGTCTGGATACAACCGGCGCGGTGACCGTAACCGGCGCACTCATCATGATCGTCTACGCCATCATCAACGGAAACCAGGCGGGGTGGCTTTCAGTCGAAACTCTCAGTATTCTCGGCGCCGGAATAGCACTATTTTGCTTTTTTCTTTTCATAGAATCCCGCATCAGTGCACCTCTGGTACCGCTCTCTATTTTTTCGAAACAAAATGTCGCGGTTACAAGCATGGTAGGTATCCTGTGGTCTGCGGCGATGTTTGCATGGTTTTTCCTTTCGGCGCTTTATCTCCAATTGGTGCTCGGCTATACTCCACTCCAGGTTGGACTTGCTTTTCTTCCAGCGAATCTCATTATGGCGGCGTTCTCATTTGATCTCTCAGCAAAAACAGTCGGACGGTTTGGAATCAAAGGACCGCTCACCGTCGGGATGGTTCTCGTTGCACTCGGACTTTTTCTGTTCGCGTTCGCACCCCTCGGAGGGAATTTCGCTCTTTCCGTTTTACCAGCGATGCTTCTTCTCGGTTTGGGTGCGGGGCTTGCGTTTAATCCCGTTCTTCTTGCCGGCACGAATGGAATTCCCGAAGAAGAATCAGGTTTGGCTTCCGGCGTCCTCAATACTGCCTTTATGATGGGCGGCTCGTTGGGACTTGCGATTCTTGCTTCACTCGCGGCGTTGCGTAGTGCCTTGCTTATCTCTCAAGGGACCGAACAATTGACCGCGCTCCTTTCGGGTTACCATCTTTCGTTCCTTCTTGGAGGAATTGCTGCGCTTATTGCGGCAGCGTGCGCCTGGTTTTTAATTCGCATTACCAAAACAAACTCAGTGTAAACGGTAACCTTTTCATGGTGAGTATTGTTATAAAAGAAAACACGTATGTTTAAAAACAAAACGATCATTGTAGGTATTCTTGCCGTCGCGCTTGCTGGAGTTGCTTTTTTCTTGTACGAAAATCATACACTCAATGTCGCGCACAGCACTTTTGAAAACTACTATGCATTCCGAGGATGCACGGAGCTTATTGATCGCACCGATACGTATGGGGATTGTAAAACTAGTGATGGGCAAACGATAAAAATCGTAAAAATCAATAACGCGTGGTACTTGGAAGGAGATGGTCCTGGTGTTTGGTAATATTTTTTCTATGAATACGCTACTCAGACGTCCGAGTGCGTGGATCCCGATCGTGCTCACTTTTGGAATTTTGGCTGTGCTTGGGCTTTACTTTCTCGGAGTCATCCCACCTGACCCGACTGGCGATGAAGGTACTGGAGCGCACCTCTTTCAATTATGGCTTTTGGCAGAACCATTCGCGATAGTATTTTTTGCATTCAAATGCTTCAAGCTAAAGCCGCGTGAAACTTTGATTGCCTTAGGACTTCAAATCGCACTAGCACTTGTGCCCATAGTAATCGTCTTTTCTTTAAACCTCTAAGCTTGAGGGTAATAAACCTGCTGATGGTCTTTGGCTTATGAAAAAAGCTCTAACCCCATTCAATTCTCAGAATCAATAATTTCATTCTTAACAAATGGAAGCAGGGTATGAGAATTTTTCTGCGTGATAGTGTTTAGAGTGTGAAGGAAGCATTTGCGATAATCGCCGCACTTCTCGCGATTGCAGGTAACCTCCCGTATCTTTGGGATATTTTGAAGGGTCGCGTAAAACCGCATCCTTATACGTGGTTCATATGGAGCGTTGTTTCGGGAACCGTTCTTTTTGGAATGCTCGCAAAGGGGGCGGGGATAGGGGGGCTTCCTGCGGCTGCGTCAGAGATATTTACCATTATTATCTTTTTCTTTTCTCTGAAATTCGGATTCAAAGGAATTACAAAGACAGACACTATTTTTCTTGTTGTGGCTCTAGCCGGACTTATACCGTGGGTGCTCACTAACGATCCGACGCTCTCTGTCGTCATAGCGGTTAGTATAGATCTTCTTGCTTTCATACCGACCTTGCGAAAAACTTGGGCTCAATCCTCGACAGAAACCCCAGTTTTGTTTGCCTCAAATGTGGTACGTCACATTCTTGCTCTCTTTTCACTTCAGGCTTACAACATAGCAACAACCTTGCACTCAATTGCGATGATAGTCGTTAACTCTGCAATGGTAGGAATGCTACTTACACGTGAGGGTAAAAAACTATGATTAGGAATAATTTGGGGTGTCTTCAAGTTTTTTATAGTAATTCTAGATATTTCCGTGGACCGTTAGAACCGGAAGATTTGCTAAAATAAAACTATGGCTCAAAAAGCAACAGTTCGACCAGCTCACCGCAAGATCGCTACGGGTGTGGTGCATAGTGTGCCCGCGGATTTACGGAAGGTTCTTATTTCAACGCCTGCAGCACTAGCGGCATGGGAAGATATTACGCCACTCGCGCGAAATGAGTGGATTTGTTGGATTACCTCTGGCAAAAAAGTAGAAACGAGGAATATCCGTATTGAGAAGGCTCTCTCGAAGCTGAAAGGCGGAATGCGTCGTCCTTGTTGTTGGGCTGGTTGCGTTCATCGTTGAAGCTCAGGCGAATTTCATTATGTGCCTTGTATACTTTACGTATTAAACCTAAAGCAAAAAATACGTAGTATATGAAAAAATTCTTAGCAATATATCTTGGAACCGCAGAAGCTCTCGCCAAATATCGTGCCATGGATGAAGGAGTCAAAAAAGAAAAAGATGCGGCTGGTATGGCTGCGTGGAAACAATGGGCGACAGAACATAAAGCCTCTATTTTGGATGGCGGGGCTCCGCTCGGCAAGACCAAACGTATAGATGCTGGTGGTCTCTCCGACACTAAGAATGAAATAGGAGCGTATACAATAGTCCAAGCTGAATCGCACGAAGAAGCTGCAAAGTTATTTCTAAACCACCCTCACTTCACGATATTTCCAGGTGAAGCAATTGAGGTAATGGAGTGCCTGTCGATTCCAGGAATGTAAAAATATTCTCCCGGTTTCACCCCTCCCGTTTTTTAAGTGTCATCTCCGCCAACCTCAATCTCCTTTAGTGTCTGGTTAGTCACATAAAACGTTCTCGTTACTTGTACGCTTGGCGTTGCGGCAAAAGGTTCACCGTCTTTGCGCACCACTGTTTGCACAGTGACGCGGTAGTCAGCTCCAGAATCATGTACGAGTTCACCTACACCGATATGCGTTATGTTGATGCGATCCCCGAGGAATACTTCTGATTTTTTTGTCACCGTATCGCCCTCTATATCAAATAATACGAGATAGAGAAATGTTGCTGTGCCTCCGGTATTCACTGCAAGAATTGTGCTGACGTCTGTTCGTCCATCTTTTTTCCATTGTGCTGTCATTTCATCTAAAAGCAGAACGGTCCCTTCTGCGGCGGAGCCAGGGGCTAGCTCAAAAGATGCTTCACCGTTTACGAGACTGACGGCTGTATCGGAGTCCGGAACCTTAAATGTCGCTTTCTTAAGGAGTTCGATAGAAACATCCGCTGTTTCGTCTCCTACAACAGTAGGGGCTTCTGCTTTCTGAATAAAAATAAACGCTCCCGTTACAACTAAGATTGCAATAATAATCGCTATCCACGCTCCTTTTTTCATATGCTTTAAGTATACCGTCATTTAGTAAATATTGACATTAATCATTTAATGTAGCATTATACGATTAATGGAGAATGCGCCGCAGAGGGGTATGAGTAGAAGGAAACTCTTTACTCTAGTCGGAGGAGCGGCTGCGCTAGGCGCTGGGGCAGTAGTTTTTAATGCGTTTGAACAAAACAAAAAGCACAAAGAAAAAGCATGGAGTGAAATTCGAGAGAGTGTTGCAAAACTAGAATCGAAATTTGCCCTTCAATCTGGAGAATATGCAATCGTGGTTAATCCTGAAGCGCAGGAGTTATATGTAGTCCGAAATGAGCAAATCATAGAAATATATCCGGTATCTACGAGCAAGTACGGCATTGGAACAAAGTCAGGAAGTAAAAGAACGCCTTGGGGAACGCATCGGATAAAGGAAAAGATAGGCGAGGGTGCTCCGGAAGGTGCTGTGTTTAATGCACGCCAGGCAACCGGTGAGGTAGCAGCAATAGAGCGAAAGCCTGTCGAGACCGGAGAAGACCGTGTTACGACTAGAATCATGTGGCTTGAAGGAGAAGAAAATATGAATAAGGGAAAGGGTGTGGACTCTCACACGAGATTTATCTATATCCACGGCACACCAGAAGAGGGACTCATTGGTCAGCCTGCCTCTCATGGGTGCATTAGAATGCGGAACCACGACGTGGTGGAACTTTTTAACCGCGTACCTGCGGGCACTCTTGTTGAGATTCAACCGAGGGAGTATCGCAGTAACAAGTAAGACAAGGAGAAAGCAGAAGAAATATATGCGAGAGCCAACTTTTGAAAGCAAAGAATCACCATTGAGTAGCAGGGATTTTTTGGAGAAACTCCGCGCACATGAATCTATCTCAATGGATTCGCGTGTTGCTGTGGTCGTTGCGCATCCAGATGATGAATCTATAGCCTTTGGCGCGCAGCTCATGCGGTTTCCGAATAGCATGATGGTGCACGTTACCGATGGAGCACCCATGGATCCGAAAGAGTGGCAAAAGAAAGGGTTTGAAACACAGCAGGAATATGCGGATGTCAGAGAGCGAGAACTGAACACGGCACTCAACATCGCAGGGCACACGGGCTTGCGGGTATCTCTTGGTTTCGCCGACCAAGAGGCAGCGCTTCGATTGGCTGAAAGCGCAGAGAGACTCGTTGAGCTTTTTCTGAAGCACGATATCAAGTTCGCACTGACTCACTCATACGAAGGCGGTCATCCTGACCATGACGCGACCGCGTTTGCGGTACATGCTGCGAAGGCGTTGCTGGAGAAGAAAAACGTAGCCCTAAACATAATTGAAGCTCCTCTCTATAGGGTAGAAGGGGGAAAGAGTGTGCGGCAACGTTTTGTGCCACTAGAAGGAATGGAAGTATTTGAGCTGCCGCTTACAAAAGAGCAACGTGAGCTTAAAAGAAATCTTTTCGCGGCGCATGCAAGTCAAAGTGAAGTTTTTGACAGAATGTCAAAAACTACAGAATGGTTGCGCGAGGCACCCCGTTATGATTTTGCGGAGCTTCCGAATGAAGGTCAGTTCTCGCATATTTTTACTGATGCCGACATTAGCGCCCAAAAGTGGCAGATGCTTTCTGAAGAAGCTTTACGAAGTCTTCATCTAAAAAATCCGTATTTCTAGTGAGAAGTTTTTATTCTTTTTTCATCCCAGATTTGCTGAAATGCTGGCTCTTGTTCTTTTGACCACCAGCTAAAAACATCATTGGTATTCACAGCCTCTAGCATTTTGCTTTTTCGTTCCCGTCTTTCTGATTCTTCCATCATGTACGCCCTGTACAAGACATCTGAAAATGACTCAGTATCTTTTGGATCAACGAGTAGAGTGTACTCGCCAAATTCCTCGGCGACCCCCGCAGCTTTTCCAAGAATTTGTACTGTTGTAGGTTTACCGACCACCGCACTTTCTTTAGAGACCAGATTCATGCCGTCAGCTTTTGTAGGGATGCTTTGGATATCGGCAATATGTAAGTGTGCCAAATACCGAGATCTTCCCATTTGTCCGTGCACTTGTCTCACTGGCATTCCTGGATAACGTTGGAAAGGAGCATCAATTTCGTCGGAAACACCTTGAGTTATAAGCGGCCTGTACTTTTCGTTTATTTGCTTTGCTAATTTCGCGATGCTTTCTTTATATTCTTTATACGCTTCAATGGATTCGCGGCTCGGGAAAGCAAGCTGATATAGGGTTATTTTTCCAATCAGTTCTGGATGTTTTTCCAAAAGACGATCAAACGCGAGCAATTCTTCATAGAATCCTTTCGTGTAATCTAATCGACCGGCATTAAATATCAGTTGTACATCGTTTTTCTGCAGGACTTTTTCCAATCGGTCTACATTTCGTGTTGTGTCGGGCGCTTTTAGTTGTCGTTCAAACTCTTCGGGATCTATGCTTATAGGAAAGTTACCAAGTCGTATAGTCTTTTCTCCTATGTGGATGAGAGTAATTGTATCGGAAAATTGTTTAACGACGGCTTCTGGCAAGTATGTTCGCACCGCGTCAATGAAATTTTTCTTGAAAATCTCTGTTTGCAAACCTACCATGTCGTAGCTTAGGAGGTTTTGCAAGAATTCCTTGTTTTGAGGTAAACGCGCGAAGGTTTCCCTGTCGGGGAATGGCATGTGTAAGAAGTAACCTGTTGGCTGTTTGACGCCCAGAGCATTCAATTCTTTACCGACCCCAGCCAAATGATAATCATGTACCCAGATGATATCGCCAGAGCGCATATCTTCCTGTATTTTTTGAGCAAACTTTTTTGTACGTGCTTATATACATCCCAATGTTCATTGGCGTTTTCAAAATCAACCTTATCCATTTCTCCTTCAAAAAGAGGAGTCAACACTTTGTTGGAATACCCTTGATAATATTGTTTTTCTTCCTGTGGCGTGAGATGAACAACGCCTACCTCATATTGACCGTTTGGTTTTGAGCGCAGGGCTTCTTCCAAGCCCTCTTCTTCCTCGGTTCCTGGCCATCCAATCCACTTACCAGCAACCCCTTCTCGCAAGAGCGGTGACATGGCGGTTACTAATCCTCCAGAGCTCGTCACTACGCTGCGCTTTCCCGCACCATCACGAGAGACTCTAAAGGGGAGGCGATTTGAAACCACGATGACGCGATTCCATGTCTCGCCTTCAGGGGTAGGGAGGGCATCATCAAAAGATTCCCTTACTGAGGGAATTTCTTTTTTAGGTCTATGAGGTCTATATGGTAAATCTAGAAATTCAGGTGTTCTCCACATACGTTGATTCGCATAATATCACATTAAATTAAAAAGTCAAAAATATGTTGCTCTTTTAAAGGGACAGCAAAAATAAAAAGTATACATTTGTTATACTTTAGGAAACTTAATCAATAATCGCAGATTGGTTTGTCTTAGTCGATTTCGGTCATCCCTCGCGTCGCGCCATAAGGACGATACGCGACATGATCCCGTAGGATCAGCTGGGATGACCTGATTTCGCTCAATCAGCTAAATCGTATGAAAATGAATCCAGTAGTCCACTTCGAGATGCCTTATGAGGATGCTAAGCGCGCAGCTGATTTTTATGCAAAAGCATTCGGTTGGAAGCCACAGATGCTCGGGTCCGAGATGGGTGAGTATATCGTGGTGGCGACAGCAGAAACCGACGAGAATCGCATGATAAAGGAGGCAGGTCGGATTAACGGCGGTCTGTTCAAGCGCACCAAGGATGATCAGAAGCCATCCGTCGTTATCGCAGTTGATGACATATATGAGGCGATGAAGACGGTCACTGCAGAGGGCGGCACCGTGCTTGGCGGACAGAAGCCGGGAGAGCCTGATGACATTCCGGGCATTGGTCTTTATGTTTCGTTTACTGATACGGAAGGCAACAGAGTGGGAATGCTACAGCCGAAAGGGATGTAGGCTCTACGTATCGGATTCTTCAGAGCCGTGTTTGAGATTATGCGCGAAGTAGCGCTTCTTGAGTGCAGCATCATCACCGTATTTCATGAATGACTTTTCGTGCTCGGATGGCACATAGCCACGCTTTTCCAGATGAGCTATCGCGCAGAAATGACTCTCCGTTCTGCCGGCAATCGTGGATGCGTAGTGCAACCACCCATTCACGTAACCGCAGTATGCGCACCCTAACTTCTCGTACCAGGAAAGGTAGGGAAGTTTTTCTCGGTCGGTGACACGGATGTACTGTGAACGTTTTACTCGAGGTATGCCATAGATGGGAAAGGCGATTTGGTGATAGATCTCAAAAACAATATCTGCTATAAGGATAGGAATTAGCGCCGCGAAAGTTAAGGGCACCGCGACCAAATAATACAAGAAAGGGTTTTTTGAACCGCGGAGACCGCGCTCGGGTACTAGGTACATGGATTGCGTTTGTTATCTATAAGATAGTCGTCTCAGGCGGGGACTTCTTACACGCGCCCCAGAGGTATTTTCATCATTCACCACTTCTTCATTCAATGCAAGGTATGCTTTTATTATAGAGTTTATAAATTTATATAAAGTTTTTATGGCAGATACAATTATCACAAATTCTCCCGACAAGAATGGAGGTGACTCAGCAGGATGGGTCGTTGCACTTGTTGTTATTATCGCGCTTGTCGTTGGCGGCGTTCTCTTATATCAGAACGGGTTTTTTAGAGGATCAGCGCCTGCACCAGCAGACAATACGAATATAAATGTCACGGTACCTAACCCCATCACTCCAGCTCCAACAGGCGACGGCACTCCTCAATAGCACTTCAGGTTTGCATATCTGATTCTGCTATGATTGATACGTGAAAATCATAGACCTCACGTTGCCTATCTACACGGGGATGCCGGTGTATCCTGGCGATCCGGAAGCTTCAATAGAGCTTGTTCAAACCCTTGAAGAGAAGGGTTGGAATATGCGACGCGTGCAAATAAACACACACGATGGTACGCACGTAAACGCACCGATTCATGGCATTGAGACAGGGAAGACCCTTGACGATTATTCGTTGTCGTCCTTTTGCGGTCGTGCTGTTCTGTATAAGTCGGGAATTGTGATGACACCGGACGTCGGTGTTATTTTTAGAGATCAGAATATTGATGAGAGCACTGTCGCGCAGATTAAAAAAGAGCGTCCACATTTTGTGGGGCTTTCAAGTGTTTACGAGATTGACGAGAGAATTGAGAAAGAGCTTCTGAAGGAAGATATTGTAGTGTTTGAGCGTCTTGCTAATACGGAAGCGCTTCCCGATGAGTTTATGTTTTACGGAATGCCTTTGAAAATCAGAGAAGGCGATGGGAGCCCGGTTCGAGCATTCGCTGTTGTACAGTGAAAAAAACAAACCCCGCATATATGCGGGGTTTGTTTTTACTTCGCTAGTTTTTATTTAGCGATGTTCTTGCCTATAGCGCCGATAGGTGTAGACACCTATGGCGACCAAGAGCAAGATGAGTAGGAGCCAGAACCACCATCCTATCTCAATGCCACTCGCTGCCACTGCAGCAGTGAGAGCAGTATCTCCTTGATTGCCTGGGCTGTTCACAGTGCCGAGAGCAAGCGTGCCTTGATCTATCGGGGAATCAGCCTGGTCACCCAAAGGTGAGTTAGGATTTTGGGTAGAAGCTCCGAGAACGGATCCCTGAGTAACAGCTCCTCCTCCGCCATTATTCACCGTGGATGCACCGAGCACGCTTCCGTTGCCGCCTCCAGATACTCCTCCAGAAACTACCCCTAAGAGCGAGCTCGCGCCATTACCCCCACCAGTACTGCCGCCTCCGGTGCTCCCGCCTCCTGCCGTAGTGCCAGAGCTGTTTCCGCCGCCGAATGTTCCGCCCACTTCTGACCCAGAGCCAGAGCTAGGCGCGGAACTATTAGACGAAGAAAGATTGCCTGTTACTTCCGATGCATGAGCGAGAGCGGGTCCAAACGCGACTGCGCTCGAGAGAAGAAGTGCGAGAGAAAGAATGGTTTTTGCTTTCATAGAGCGTTAGGGAAGAGTCTGCACTCCGTAGCTTGTGGTGTACGAACCATTTACCGTGTTTGTCGGTACTGCCACTTCTACCAATACTGCTATTTGCAACCCAGGCATACCGAGATCAAGGTCTCCGGTCATGTGGAGCGCAGGTAAAGAGTAGGTGTTTGCGGCAGTGATGAGTACTGTAGCGCCAGCATTATCCGCCTCTGCTGAAGAGATGCGCATATTGCCGCCAGCTGCGATGCTGCTCGGACCGGAAGCGTTGAACCAATCTGCGAACTTCATAGCGAGATTCGTTTCATTGTCCGGAACAGTGATGTGGAAGGTGTACTTCCAACCGTCAGCGAATGTTCCGTTTGCTGTTGCACTGGTGTCTGTAGATTCAATCGAGGTCACGCCGAGCGTGCCATGTAGTGAGCTGCCTCCGGAAACATCACCCCCGATTTCTCCTGTTGACTGCGAGCAATCATGGTTCCAGACGATGACATATTTGTTACTCGTGAGTCCTGTAAAGCTCGGTACGGTGAGACTTGGTGTTGCTGCCGCTGCTTCTGCCAAGCTATCGCCGGATGTATATCCAACAAGGGCAAAAGGCTGTTCGGTTGTACAATCTGCACCAACTACCGCTCCGCCGATTACCTCATTCGTGCTGTAGTCAGTTCCTGCATTGAATTCTCCAGTCGCTGCCTGATATACAGGGCTCGAGCTGTTATTCAATTCGTATTCGCCGGTTCCTGCACCGATTCCGGTGGCATCATTCCAGGTCGCGCTCATTGGGAACGCGTCGCCCCTTCCGGACGAAACGCTTGCTTGTTCTCCGTCTATGTACTTGTGTATGGTCACTTGTACTGTTGCCGGTGCTTCTACTACTGAACAATCATGATTCCACACGATAACGAACTTGCTCGTCGTTATGTCGACAAAGCTTGGTGAGACCAGGGAAGGAGTTCCCGCTGCCGCTTCAGCCAAAGTGTCGCCGAATGTGTATCCGACAAGCGCGAAAGGCTGTGCACCCTCGCAGCTTGCACCAACGACTGCTCCATCAAGGATTTCACTAGTCGCATAGTCAGCTCCCGATGACATATCGATTGTCATCGCTTCATACGGAATTGCATTAGCAGCGCCGAGAGCATATGAGCCTGTGCCGGCTCCTATATTGTCCGCGCTCCATGTAGCGCTCATGGGGAAATCTGTGCTGTTTGCACTCAATGCTGTTGCCTGTGCACCCTCTATATATTTATTGATGGTCACGGTTACGTCGCCCTCTGCGGCAGACGCTGTCGGAATGATTGCTCCGAAGGTTCCGAACACTAACATGAGCACCGTAAACATCGCGAGTGATTTACGAGCTGTTTCTGAGATTATTTTTTTCATACTGTCTTAACGCATTAACTGAATGATTAAATGAGATTCTAATTAACTAATAAACTATTTCTCATCATGACAAGAGGGTACTGAAGATTGAGTGAATGGCTTTTATCTTGCCAGGAATGCATACCTAGTAGTGAACAGGAAGGAGCGTGAGGACATTGATACGAGTTCTTCATGTTCTCTTCATGGAGATAGAAGTACGCTACTATGAGTTTTATGCGTTTACTTATTGTCGAAGACGAGCCGGAACTCGCAAAAAATCTCAAGCATATCCTTGAACTTAAAGGGTATGCCACTGATGTACTCATGGATGGCGCGGATGCGCAGACGCGTATACGTCTCTACCATAAAGATTACGATGCCATAATTCTCGACTTGGATTTACCTGGCATGGACGGTCTAACCCTCACCAAGAGTCTTCGAGCAGAGGGTGTCACGACACCTATTGTCATCTTGACTGGTCGAAGCGAGACGGAAGCGAAGATCGAATTACTTAATTCTGGCGCTGATGATTATGTAGTAAAACCGTTTTCGGCAGAGGAACTCGTTGCTCGTATTGCTTCTATATCACGACGACCGACGGTTTCTCAAAAGGTCGTACAAACCGTCGGCGATATCACGATAGACACCTCTATCCATCGTGTGTCGTTCGGCGATGTGGAGGTTCCACTCACCCTCAAGGAGTACTCCCTTCTTGAATGTTTTCTTCGCAGACCCGGTGAAGTATTCACTCGGGAACAGCTTTCGGACAAAGTATGGGACTTTAATGCGGTCACCTACAGCAATGTGCTCGACGTGCACATGAAGAACCTACGCAAGAAACTTCATGCTGGTACGAGCTCAGCTCGCTTCGAGACTGTTCGCGGTGTTGGGTATCGTCTCGTCATCTAATTAGCCCTGGAGCGTCTCTCGCTTGAGCATTCACGTAACACGCCAGAGCGCATACGTTTTCACAAAAGATTCATCTCGCATTCTCATCAAATAGGTATACTATGAAACAAGTGAACATAGATGAGAAGACTTTTGACCCTTTGAGTGATCCCAAGGACGGTCATATACTCACTCAAGCAATCATTGAAACGATCCATGAGCCGCTGATAGTACTTGATGGGGATTTGCGCGTCATCGTCGCAAGCCATTCTTTCTATAAGAAATTTGATCTCACGCATGAGAATACGCATGAGAAGATGTTTTACGATATCGGAGGAGGACAATGGAATATCCCCGCATTGCGAACCTTGCTGGAGTCTGTAATTCCGGATCATACGGTTGTTAAGGGATATGAAGTTGAGCATAACTTTCCTTTTTTTGGACAACGCACGCTGGTTTTGAATGCTCGCGAGATACGATACGAGAATGGCAGAAAGAAGATGTTGCTTTCTATTGCCGATATCACTGACCGGAGAACACTTGAGAATGAGCGAGAAAAGCTTCTCATTCAAAAAGATCTTCTACTTAAAGAGATGAGTCATCGCATCGCGAACAGCTTGCAGCTCATCGCAAGCATTCTTCTTTTGAAAGCAGAAACCGTTGACTCTAAAGAAAGTCGATTGCATCTTGAGGACGCGCATGAACGCATCATGTCGATTGCAACAGTGCAGCGGCAACTTGACCCAGTTGGGATAGGTGAACAGATTCCAGTCGCAGGTTATTTGACGGCGCTTTGTAAGAGTCTTGTTCGCTCGATGATTGGTGGGCGTAAGCCGATAACGGTTGAAGTGCGTGCAGGTGTCGGCTCTGTTTCTTCTGACACCGCTGTTAGTTTCGGTCTCATTACAACGGAGCTTGTTATCAATGCCATTAAACACGCATTCCCCAACGATCAAGCGGGTGAGATTATCGTCACCTACCAGGCAGATACAACAGGATGGACGCTCAGTATCGAAGACAATGGCATTGGGGAATCAGAAGCGAAACAAGCAACTCCCCGCGGCTTAGGCACCAGTATCATTGGAGCGTTGGCGAATCAATTGCAGGCAGTCATTCGGACAGAGAGTTCGGCAGACGGAACCAAAGTATCAATCATTCACGCTGAAATCTGAATAAGATAGTAAGTAGTATACTTTTCATATGAAGAGAATCCTGATAGGAATCGGGGTTGCGGCGCTGTTTGCACTGGCGGCGCTTTATTTTCTACCTCTTCTCTCGAGTAACTGTCTCAAGATTGAAGACCAGAAGTCAGTGGCAGGTTCGCAAGGATACCGGATCTGGTCTGGCGAGACCCTGAAGAGTTTTGAGCATGCAGGCAAAAGAGTATGTGTACCTCAAGGCTGGCAAGCGGTTGGTGCGACTGAAGAGGGTACGGGGTGGGCAACCTTCGAAAAAGGTATGACAGGGGTTTTGATTCGCTCTGACGCGTTTACGTCACGCGTAATTGAGCCCACACAAAGCTCGTACTCGGTAACTATTCTGTATCCCATCACTACTGACGAGAAGCTAGTTGAACGATATGTAGGAATCATCGAAAATGCTTTCGACCGGGTGGGCAGGTTATTCAATGATGTGCCGAAAGATTCGCGCCGCCCACACACAGTGCTCATTACTGCAGGCATTACAGGAAATGAACGCATCTATCCTGATCCGACGGCGAACATAAGTATTTTCATGCGCACTCCCGAGCATCCACGTGCGGAGGAACTTTTCATACATGCCGTAACACATCTCTATAATCGACATCGCATTGATTTGATTGGATACGAAAAATTACAAGCACCCTTTGCGGAAGAAGATTGGCAAGAGTTGGAGGCAACGTGGGCAGAAACCGCATTCACGATGTCTGATTTGCTCGAGGCGCGGGTCGACTATCTCTACAATGTTCATACGGCTGTTCGAACCGGAGATTTCTCTCTCATAACTGAACCTCCGTTTAATGACCAGACTGCGTTTGAAAAAATCACTGAGAACGCAGTGGTGAAACCCGGCTCGCCATCTCTAGACTATCAGTACGGGCACTACATCTTGGCGCCCCTCTCGATGTTCGGGGTAGAAGGGCTACTGCGGCAAGTCGATTCTAAGACTGACGTGGAAGACATTCTCCGAAAAATTCATAATGGGAAAGCTAATAATTTTTTCGACGAACTCAAGACATTGCTTACGGCAGAGCAGATGGAGCATGTTCGCGCTTGGTTTGAAGGCGAAGAGACTGTCCCGAAGGGTCTGGTTGATGTCGCTCTAGACTATTATAAGCAGAATTGATTTCTCCTCTGTCTGCCTATACACTCCAGTTTATATAGGCGAATCTACTACAGAAGGGAGGGGAGAGCGGAAAGTCTTCACTGAAACGGTGCGCGCCGCTCTGTTTTATCGAGGGCAACTTTTACTCTTAGAGAAGGATGGCACGTCGCGGATTCCAGGAAGTTTGGAGTTTCCAGGTGGAAAAATTGATGCTCAGGTAGGAGATATTCCGACACTTGAAGAGCAGGAACGTGCGCTTATCACAGAGGTTGTAGAAGAGACAGGAATAGATATAGCTGGTCTTCACCTTGAAAAGGTGGACACATTTAATATGCTTTTTGAAGATATGGTAGGTCGTTCAAAGAATGTCCGCCGCAGCAGGGTACGCCTATTCCTCGTTCGGATACCCGACGCCGTAGAGCTCTCCATTGTGGTGAATCAGACGAAAAATGCTCACGGAGAGCCCGAAGACAAACATGTTGGATACCGGTGGGTGACTCCAGAAGAGTTGGCGAAACTAGCAGTTTCAATGATAGACAACGTACACACGAAGAAAAGAACTCGTCCGCTTCCGCGCAATACTCGTCATGTACGGGAATTGCTTGCGGTTTTGAAGAAAGAGCATCTCCCAGTTTCGGGAGACTAGTACGTACTAGCCAGTAGGCTTAGTCAGTAGAAGTTCTGCTGATTTTGTATATGGCTCCAGCGTGATCATCTGATATATATAAGACGCCGCCTGGCTCCGCAAGTAATCCTACCGGGCGACCGATAGCAGATTCTCGATCTTTTACGTCTTTGAGGAATCCAGTTACAAAATCAACAGGTGATGGTTGGCTCACGTTACCTTGTGCATCCAAGTTGTATCGCACTACTTTGTATCCAGTGGGCATAGAGCGATTCCATGAACCGTGATAGGCGATTAAGAGATCATTCCGCATATCTTCCGGCCATCCTTCTTCGGGAATGAATGCGAGACCTAAAGATGCTGAATGCGCCTGGAGATCAATGTGAGCTGGTGTTGCATCTGCGCAGGGGTCGCGAATGTACTGATTCTTGTCAAAATCAGTATCGTGAATGTTCTGTCCATAACAAATTGGCCAGCCGTAATTTTTTCCAGCAGCCAAGATGTTTACCTCATCCGGCGGAATATCATCGCCCAAGAGATCACGCCCGTTTTCTGTAGCCCACACGGCTCCTGTCACTGGGTTGATTGCCATGAAGACGCTATTTCGAAGCCCTGTTGCAAAAAGGGAAGTAGCTCCGGTTGTAAGGTCAATAGCGCTCACCGTTGCTCGCACAGGATCAGTTTCCTTGCAGACATTGCAATCAGAGCCTGTAGCGACCAGAAGTCTATTACCGTCTGGGTGCATAAGGAGCGTTCGTGTGAAATGTCCATCGCCCGACGGGAGTGTCATGAGTGTTTTCTCGTAGGTGGCAGTGAACGTGTCGGCATCATACGCATATTGCTTTACCGCGTTCGTTTCTGCGATGTAGAGCTTGCAGGCATCCTGGTCAGCACTTACGTTGCCGGTAGAGGGGCAGTTGAATGCAATTCCATGCGGTTGGTTCAAATTTTCCAGAACCGTGATGGTACGATCTGCTTTTCCGTTCGTATCGAGGTCAGGAAGCGCTACGACTTTCCCGCTTGCCGTAAGCGACACAATGAGAACGCCCTTCGGGTCGCGTGCGAGAACCCGCGCTCCCGGAGTTTCTCTTGAATAGATAGTTGCGATAAAGCCTTCTGGCACATTCAGAGGTGCAACGTCTCCTAAAGGCAAAGCAGGTGGGGGAGTCTTTATAGACGCCACGAGCTTGATGAGCCAGAGCGGAGGTTTCTCCTTTACAGCGTTATATGCAAAGTACCCTCCGACGATAAGAATAATCGCAGCTACCGCTATCCAAACTCCTATTAAATTTCTTTTTTGCATGCGTACAGTATATTCCAATTACCTCTATTTTTTTTTGAGAACAATAAATTAAGGGGCGTTTTTTCTCGCTTCTGCTGCTAATCGCGCATGTTCTGCAGCTGACGCTTCACTCGCAAGACGAGCCCGCTCTTCCGCATCGCGAGCGAGCGCTTCAGCGGCATGAGCCGCTTCATTTGCTCCAGATGCTTCTTTGTCTAATCCTATAGAATCCATAGTATGGTTGCATTACGCGGATGAAGCGTTTCGCGCATTTAATCGAGAGACGCGGCACGCAGTGCCCGAGTATTACAACACTATCTTAGTGAATGAAATATGAAGATTTTGACTACTCTACGAGAGAGAGTCACTTATCCCAGATGAAGTGCGGTCAAAATCATTCGTGCAATCACGAGAAAGAACGAAAGTATATAAATGATGAGTTGTACTAAGAGGTCAAATGCATGCACGAAGAGCGAGACGAGGGTCTGAAGAAACTGAATCAAGGCATCCATGATGTAAGGGTATTATTTCTTTTCTAATAACGCCAGTATCTTATCCAGTTTCTCCACTTCTATCCGACTCAAGTTCAACTGTAGCTTTTCGATCTCTTCTTTCGCTTTCTTGTTTGTCTCGTAGTCGGCTTCAGCATGATGCCGATCGCGCTCTGATTGGCGATTTTGTGCCATCATGATTATTGGTGCTGCGTACGCGGCTTGAGTCGAGAAAAGCAGGTTTAGAAGGATAAACGGATAGGGATCCCAGTGTTGCAGGATGCCGATGATGTTCAATCCCATCCATGCGAAAACAATTAAGGTCTGGATAATGATGAACTTCCAGGAACCCATTCCCGTCGCTACCGTGTCTGAGAGTTTCTCTCCCACTGTCAGGGCTGCTTTGTGTTTTTGGTGCCAGGTAGCCATGTGTCCCTTATTACGAAATAATCATATCACGCGCGAATTTCTAAAGAGCGATGTCAGTAAAGAGAGTGAGGTTCGGTATATTTCGAAGCACTCGAGCCGGAGTTTCTGCATAGGTTCCATCTGGTGTGAGAACACGCTCTAGCGGTGATTTTTTTTCCGCTCCCGTCACGTATACGACCCCTCCATCAACGTGTGAGCGAAGAAAGGGAAGTGTTGCGGTGGCTCGCAAGGGGACAGGATTTTTGCCGCGCGCGTCATAGCCAACTACGAACCTCCTTTCATCCTCGAAGAGTATGTCGAAAAGTTCTTGATCTTCCGCGTACGGCATGATTCCTGCGGTGTGCCCATCTGGACCCATGCCGAAAGTCGCAACCACACGACGCCTCGGGTTTTTTTCTAACCATTGTCTCCAGGCATTTTCCATTGCCATAGCAAGGGCTTCGACGCTTTCGAAAGAGATTCCGGTATTTATTCCGCCAGCGCCATTGGCAGTGGCGCTCTTATAAAAAGGCGTTTCTTTGAGTAGTAGAAAGTTATTTTCTTTCGGGTTTTTTGTGAACCGCTCATCCGATACGCCAATAGTTATATGTCTTGCATCGATAGAAATGTTCGTGTACTCAAGTACGCGGAACATCGAGCCTCCTGAGAGAAGTAGGAGGGTGGGTGTATCGCGATCTTCTAATAGGGTTAAGAGAGATTCTCCTGCTTGCTTTGTAAGGGCGTCAGAATCAGAGTTTAAAACTATTTCCATGCTTTTAATCGTACCATCTTGTGCTTTGGCTCGCGTATACTGTTCAAATCATGAAGCTCAACCGTGAACGTGTCGGAGAGTTATGCATCCTGGCTGAAGCAGCGATGTGGGCGCTTTTCCCTGTCATTACTATTCTCTCATTTTCTTCTTTGAGTCCGCTTGTTTCGTTAGGATGGAGCACCTTTTTTTCTGCATTCTTTTTTGCCTTTCTTCTGACGATCCGAAAGAAATGGCGAGAGGTTATTGATCCGAGAGTGACTTTTGACGTGCTTGCCGCAGCGATTTTGACTGGCGTCATCTACTATATATTTTTCTTCATAGGTCTCCAGCACACGAGCGCGGGGAACGCGAGCATACTCGCGTTGTCAGAAATATTTTTTAGTTACTGCTTGTTCCATCTTTTTCACAAAGAGCAGGCGCCAACTGCTCACCTCGTCGGAGCACTCCTCATGATTGTCGGCGCCGTTACCGTTCTTTATCCGAATATGAGCTCATTCAAGTTGGGGGACTTGTTTATTGTAGCCGCGTGCGTGGTGGCGCCGTTTGGAAATTTCTTTCAACAACGGGCTCGTAAGTCGGTCTCGAGCGAAAGCGTGCTCTTTGTGCGAACGGCAGTGGCTATTCCCGTTATCTTTTCTCTAGCATTCCTTACCGGAGCAAATCCTTTTCAGGTTGGATGGAGTAGCTCTCTTATAGTGCTTCTCCTCGTGAACGGGATATTTCTCTTCGGCTTCACGAAAATTCTTTGGATAGAAGGCATACATCGTATCTCTGTCCCCAAAGCGAATGCTCTGGCGAG
>CAYNOO010000006.1:0-54506 GCA_964398865.1 uncultured Candidatus Saccharibacteria bacterium
GCTATCGTATTTACACCGCAAGATTCATCCTTGAAATATCAACTCGGTCTCCTCCAGCTCTCAGCGAAGCACTACCAGGATGCAGCAAATTCCTTCACGGCCGCGCTTGCTATTACGCCAGACTTTGCCAATGCATCATTTTTCTTGGGACAAGCCGATGTATTTTTAGGCAAGAGCGATGAGGCGATGGTGCTTTTCAAAGCGCTCAAAGAGAAGAATCCTGATAACGCGACATTGACTGGTGTGATAGATGCTCTTGAAAAAGGTCAGAACCCATTCATTAACGGTACTGTGGCTCCTGCCGATGAAACTCCAGCCGGTGTCTAAGTCAGGGGTAGGGAAGTAACGTATGGTTCGTGCTGTACTCGGGGCAATGACCCGACCAATTAGAGGCTTGCATGAGGCGGCGTATGTATTGGCAGGATTTTCTGTTCTATCTCAAGTATTAGCTCTCGTTCGCGATAGAACGTTTGCGCACCTTTTCGGTGCAGGTCCAGTACTCGACGCATATTTTGCGGCTTTCAGGATTCCTGACCTTATATTTGCATTTCTTACTTTGTTCGTCTCTTCGTTCGCTTTAGTGCCACTTCTCTCGGGCAGGGATAAGGAGGCTCAGGGAGTAATTGTCGGTAACGTGCTCTTTGCATTCGGCGTGAGCGCAATCGTGGTGTGCGGAGTTTTGTTCTTTGCGATGCCGTTCATAGTGCCGCTTCTTTTCCCTGGTTTTTCGCCGGCAGTCCTCTCCGACACGATTCTACTCTCGCGCATCATGCTGGTTCAGCCGGTCTTGTTAGGGCTTTCTTCTATCGCCACGTCCGTGATTCAGGTGTTGCGCCAATTCATTATATTTGCGCTTGCGCCAATTCTTTACAACGTCGGTATCATTGCGGGTGCAGTGTTCTTGTATCCACTATTTGGCATTACGGGTCTTGCGTGGGGTGTTGTGCTTGGCGCATTGTTGCACGTGTCAGCACAAGTGATTCCTATACTGGGTCACGCTCGCCATATTGTACGTCCTTCCTTCCAGTCCTTGCGGGCCTCCATTGTCGAAGTTGCACTCCCATCTATGCCACGTGCGCTCGCACTCTCTGCCCAACAGGTACTCCTTCTCGTGTTTGCCTCGATTGCATCATTGACTGCAGCGGGAACGGTATCAGTGCTCGCATTTGCATTTAACTTACAATCCGTTCCGCTTACTATCGTTGGTGTATCCTATGCCGCTGCGATATTTCCTGCGCTCTCAGCTTTGATAGCAAAAGGTGAGCGAGAGCTCTTCATGCGTGAAGTGTGGGCGAGCGTCAGGCATATCGTATTTTGGACGTTTCCTGCCATTACATTTATTATCGTGCTTCGCGCACACATTGTGCGCGTCATTCTTGGCACTGGCGCATTCTCATGGGATGACACACGTCTCACTGCAGCTGTGCTCGCATGCTTCGCCGTCTCTCTCATAGCGCAATCAGTCATACTCATTTTTTCCAGGAGCTACTATGCTGCGCATTCGACCTTTGTTCCAATCCTCGTGAACGTAGGGGGTGCGATTGTGGCAGGTTTAGGGGCATATGCTGCTGTGGCGTGGATAGGCTCTACGGAGATGCCGCGGTTTTTCATAGAGTCGTTGTTTAGAGTCGCGGACGTGCCGGGAACAGCGATTCTTATGATTCCGATTGTTTACTCTTTTGCGATGATCGGTATCGCCGTGCTCTTCGGTTACCTCTTTGCGCGGCGTTTCGGTTTTGAGGGTGCGGTGTTGGAGACTTTGGGGTCATCTTTCGCAGCGTCAGTCATTGCCGCAGCAGGAGCCTATGAGGTGTTACAGGTTTCAGCTCCGCTATTGCCCACGACTACATTCTTCGGTATCTTCACTCAAGCCCTTAGTGCCGGCATCGTGGGCGGCATTCTGTGGCTCGCTGTCCTTTTTGCTCTGAAGAGTCAAGAATTGAAAGAGATTCAGACTTCAGTCGTTCACGCCTTCAAGAAAGGATTGAAGGTGTGATTTCTTTCTCCGTATCCGGGTTTGGCGGAATGCCATATCGAAAAATTATTTTTATATATGAATCACATTAGAAATTTCAGCATTATCGCGCACATAGATCATGGCAAGAGCACTCTTGCTGACCGCATGCTTGAGGTAACTAATACCGTGCCTGCGCGCAAGATGCGCGAACAAGTGCTGGATGCCATGGACTTGGAGCGGGAGCGCGGCATCACTATCAAGATGCAGCCTGTCCGAATGAACTACGCGCTACAGTCGACGAACTACGTTCTCAACCTTATAGACACCCCGGGGCACATAGATTTTGCGTATGAGGTATCGCGGGCGCTCACTGCCGTTGAAGGTGTTGTTTTGCTCGTTGATGCAACCCAAGGCGTTCAGGCACAAACACTTGCAACCTTAGCAATGGCGCGGGATGCAGGCTGCGTCATCATTCCTGTGCTCTCGAAGATTGATATGCCGGCAGCGCGCGTTCCGGAGGTTCGCGCTGCGCTTGCGCGCTTACTTGATGTGGATGAGGGTGAGGTGTTGTCGGTGTCTGGGAAAACGGGGGAGGGAGTAGCGGAGTTACTTGCGGCTATCGTCGAGCGCGTCCCGTCGCCCACGACAACGTATCAGGCAACCGGTCAGGGTGGACGTGCACTCGTCTTTGATTTTTCATATTCGGAGCATAGAGGAGTTGTAGCGTATGTGCGCGTAACCGATGGAGAGGTGCGCGCTAAAGAGACGATTTCTTTCATGGCAGTGGGGAAGAAGATGACTGCTCTTGAGACAGGGTGGCTCGTGCCGAGTGAATTCCCCACGCCGTCTCTTTCTGCGGGCGATATCGGGTATGTGGTGACGGGAATCAAAGAGCCAGGAGTTGCGCTTGTGGGTGACACCATTAAGGCAGGGAACTCGAACTTGCCCGCCTATGAGGGCTACAGCACCCCTAAGGCGGTGGTATGGGCATCTTTGTATCCTGACAGCCAAGATGGCTTTACGCTCTTAAAGCAAGCTCTCATGCGCCTCAAGCTATCGGACGCAGCTCTGTCGTTTGAAGAAGACGGCTCCTCCATTCTCGGTAAAGGCTTTCGGTGCGGTTTCCTTGGTATGCTCCACATGGAAATAGTGACGGAGCGCCTGACGCGCGAATTCTCTATCACGCCGATCATCACGACACCTTCTATCATGTACGAGGTTACTGATACGAAAGGCAAAACAGAGCAGATTTATACCCCTACGCAATTTCCACCGCATGGCATGATTGCTTCAGTTCGGGAGCAGTGGGTAAACATCTCCATCATCACTCCGCCGAAGTTCCTGTCGCCCATGACCCAGCTTCTGTATGAATATGAAGCGACGATACATTCCGCTGATCTTTTTGGTTTATCAGGATATGGCGATGACCGGCTATTTATAAAGGCGGAGATGCCGCTCCGTGAGCTTATGCGTGGTTTTTTTGACCGTCTGAAAAGTGTATCTTCTGGCTTTGCGTCGCTCTCCTATGAATTCGGTGATTTCCGTCCCGCAACCGTCATACGACTTGATATTCTTGTGGCAGAGGAATTAGTGCCAGCATTCTCGCGTATCGTATCTGCGCGTCGAGTGGAAGAAGAAGCGCGTGCGGTTGTAGAAAAACTCGCGAACACACTGCCACGTCAGCAGTTCGTGTTGAAGATCCAGGCGCAAGCAGGGGGGCGCATTATCGCTTCGCGTTCGCTCTCAGCAATGCGCAAGGATGTAACCAGTGGATTGTATGGAGGCGACGTGTCCCGAAAAAAGAAAGTTCTTGAAAAGCAAAAGAAGGGAAAAGAACGCCGCGGAGGTCATGCCAAAGTGCAGATACCTCAAGAGGTATTCTTGAAAATGGTGAAGCCGGACAATAACTAGGGACTAATTAAAGACTGGGAAGTAGAGTAGAATCATACTGACGATAACCAAGACCGCCACTACACTCCACACTATCTGAACCTTTCCTTTGTGTTTTTTATCGAACAGCATGGGGGCATTATACAATGCAAGAGCTTCCAGGTGCCAGCTGTCAGGTTTTAGCGTTAAGCCAAAAGCCAATAGCTGGCAGCTGGCAGTTTCTTACCATGACTCCTAATCAATGGAAACGGCTTTTTACTCGTATCGTGCTCTGGGCAGGGTTTGCTTTAGGGAGCGTGCTTCTGGTATTGCTTGCGTTCGCGACCTGGCACATCTATGTCAAAGAGCGCGAAGCGAGCGCTGAGCATATGAATGAAGTTCGCGTACTTTCCGATCTTTCAAATCGGAAAACTACCCTCGATGAGGATTTGAAAAAGTTAGATACATCTCGTGGAATCGAAGAGGAGGTGCGAAAACGTTTTCCAGTCGCAAAGCCCGGAGAAGAGGAAATCATGCTCGTTGCTGCTACAGACCCTGCTTCGGCTACGAGTACCCGAAAAAACGCATTTTGGAATGACCTTTTCGACTGGTGGCCGTGGTGATAGAGCCTTTTTAGCCTACATCCTGTAGAATAGGCAAGAATTTGCGGGATTAGTTTAGTGGCAGAACGGGTGCTTCCCAAGCATCGGGCGGGAGTTCGATTCTCCCATCCCGCACAAAAATACTGAGCCGGACGTGGATACGTCTGGCGATTATATTTTGTAGCGGGATGGGAGAATCGAAACGCGGAGACCGCAAAGCCGATTCTGAAGCGAAGCGGAAGAGTCGAAGGTCGAGCCCGGGGAGGCGATTAGAAAATCGTGCCGAGAGGTTTTACGCTTAGTGAATGCGAGCTTGGGCGAAGCATGAGCTTAGCGACTTGACCTCGATTCTCCACTTCTGTACGAAATGCTATACTATCCAGACTTAAAAATAGAAAAATTATGGATCAGCCAACACAGCAAAAGACAGTCGCTATATATTCCACACCTACGTGCCATTTCTGTCAGATGACGAAAGAATTCTTCGCAGAGAAGGGTATTGAGTATACGAATTACGATGTATCGAAAGACCTTGAGAAGCGTCAAGAAATGTTCAACATAACGAGCCAGATGGGCGTGCCCGTCACCGTGATAGGGGACGACGTCGTCATCGGTTTTGATAAAGAGAAACTTTCAGAACTTCTCAACATCACCGAGTAATTAAAAACCCGCCCCCAAGGGGACTGCGATTTTCTAAGTGCTGCGCACTAACAAAATCGGGAGCATTCGGCGGGTTTTTTCATAGGTGCCCTCAGCCAGAATCGAACTGACATCCTCTCCTTAGGACGGAGTAGCTCTATCCATTGAGCTATGAGGGCAAGGTCTGATTAGTGTGTGGACTAGTCTAGCACGGTGCTATACTTTTTTGCATGGACGAACAAAAATTGACTGAGATGTACGAGCTTACGAAGGAGAACAATAAGATACTGAAAGCTATGCGCCGTGACGCTTTCATTGGCGGCATCCTGAAAGCGATTATGTGGTTTATCTTCCTTGTTGTCATACCCTATCTCACCTGGCTTTACATCCAGCCGTATGTTCAAGGAGTGCTTGATACATATCAGAAAGTTCAGGATACGACGACTGCCGTCAGCAACACTACAACCATGGATTTCTCAAAAGTGCAGGAATTTTTTGAGCAATTCGGTACCAAGCCGAAATAAAAAACGGACTTAGTGTTTACACTGAGCGAGTCTTCGAGTCGAAGTGTGCCGAGACCCGGGGGCTCGGTCACGAATCGCTAACCGTTTTATTCAGCAGCCTCATAAAACGCTAAGCGTTCTCGACCCCTAAAGGACTGCTGTTTGTGTATCAATCGCCAAGCTCTTGAACAAACAGGGAGCCCGTCTCGTCTTGGAATAAAGCAGTCGACGCAGCGTCGCACCGTCGGGGGTAAGCGTCTTTTCTCGTCATAAGACTCTACAAGATTCTGAATGGGTGCCGAGACCCGGGCTCGAACCGGGGACCTATTCCTCTTCAGGGAAGCGCTCTACCAACTGAGCTATCTCGGCCCGGTGTTTTTCCTACACTGGCGTCGAGAGACTTTACCATATTCACACTTTCTTTTCACCCTAGAGTGACAGGTTTCTTTGTCTCAAGATACTTGTTATTATTGAACAATAGAAATAATTTTTTTGTATGGACTTTAAGGATGTTCCAAAACACTACGCTTCCCGTTCGCACGAAAAGATGCAGGAAGTCTTGATGAAGCCTGATGCTCCAGGACCTGCCATTCATTACTACATGATTCGCGGGGGCAAAGACCAGCGGAACGTCACGGTGTGGGAACCAGGTCTCGTGGGGGGCGAATATATAAAAACCTACGGGCATTACCACGTGGGTGATCTTGATGAGAACTATTGGATAATTCTCGGTGAAGGAATCGCGCTTCTGCAGAAACGTGCCGTTGACGCGTCCGGAAACCCGCAAGCGGATGTCATTGAAGAGTTCCGTGCGATTAGAGTGGGGGCGGGAGACAGTGTATATATGCCGAAAGATTTTGGACACCTCGTAGTGAATACAGGGAATACTTATTTTGTAACGGCTGATGATAGTCCTGTTGATTTTGAGGAGCGTGATCCCGTTTCCTTGCCGGGGCACGCTGACTACAAGCCGGTACAACAAATGCAAGGATTCGCTTATTACGTGATCGAGAAAGATGGCAAGCCGGCACTTGTGAGGAATCCTAAATATAAAGAGATTCAGAAAGAGGACTTGGGCGGGTTGCCTGTTGTTGAATAACAAAAAACCGCCCTTAAGGGTAAGGGCGGTTTTTTTATTTATCCTTTGACTTTCAGTTTTGTCTGACGGTTCTTGTTTATCTTCGGTAATTTGAGAGTGAGAAGCCCATGCTTTTCGCTCGCTTCAGCGGCATCGACGTCAATTTCTGCAGGAAGGACGACAGTACGGGCGAATGCGCCCCAATAGAGCTCACGGTAAACATACCCGTCTTCACTTACTTCTTTCTGGTCTACGCGTTTGCCTTGTATGGTCACCATGTCGCGGGTTATGGCGATGTCCAAATCTTCAGGGCGAACTCCTGCAACGAGCGCGCGAATGAGTATGTCTGAATCATTCTGGTACACGTCTACGGTCAGCTGTGCTGCGCCTGGCTCTTCGTGCGGAGGGGTGCCTATCGAGGTTATTTCCTCATCGTAAGATGGTGTTCGTGTATCCGGTTTCTCTTCAAATGTATCAAAATCATTATCAAAATTCGCGCCGGTGAGTCTATCAAAGAACGAAGGTTTTTTTGCCATACTGCTAGAGTGATTATTTTTTTCGTCTCATAAATATCTTTTCCCACCAGAGGGGGCGCTGTAAACTTTTGACCCGTTCAAGCGCAAGAAGGACGAAAATGATGCCAAACCACACTCCTAAGAAAACTGTGAGCGTGCCGTCTGAGCCAGTAATGATTATAAGGAAGTTGAAGAACGCATGCAATGCGATTGCGAGGATAACTCCCATGAACCCATACCAGATTTTCTGAACGCGTTCCCGATAATAAGCGAAGGCAAGCGCTCCGCCGATGACGGCAGAGGAGAGTACGTGCACCAAGGTTGCTCCGACAAAGCGCAGATTGCCCGCAACAAGACTTTCAAAGAAGTGCCCATCGATGAGTGGATGGAAGATGAAGAGTGCATTCTCAAGCGCAGCAAAACCCAAGGCAATAGTTATGAGATAGATCGCAAAATCAATAGGTTCATCTACGTCGCGCTTTCTCAGCACCATCACGTATGCCACTCCGAACTTCGTCACTTCCTCGATGGCTGCCCATATGAGGATGAGTGGGAATCCCATGGTGAGGTAGGTCGCAGCGACTTGCTGGAAGGGAAGCACGATAAGAACCGCCACCATACCCGAAAGAAATGCGAGGAAAATAAGACCTCGTGGCTCTGGACGCTTCGAATCCTCAAAAAGCCAGAAGCCAAGCCAGATAAGGACTGGCACGAGACTAATCATGAAAGCAAACAGAGCCGATTGCGCTTCGAGGAGAAAAGACACCATGCCCGTATTCTAACGCCTTAACGAGGAGATAGGGTTTAGTGTGTGGGGAGGAAGAGCTTTTTACTTTAACTCTTTGGCCAGGGCGCTACCATCAAGAGTTCAGTTTTCTCTCCGGGTAAACGCCCCCAGATTTCTTCAGTCACGAATGGCATGAAGGGATGAAGGAGTTTGAGAAGTAGGATAAGCGTATCGTAGAGAAGTCTTTTACGCGACGATTTTTGACCAGCGTCTTCACCTTTGAATATAGGTTTTGATTGTTCCAATATCTCATCTGCAAATCTGTGCCAGATAAAGTGGTACAGGAGGTCAAACGCGATATCGAGCCTGAATTTTTCGATGTGTTCAGAAACATTTCGCGCAAGCTCACCAGCTTCTTCAGCGAGCGCAGCGTCTTCCTTTGTGTATGTCGCCTCATTTGTGCTCCCGCCACTTTCAAGTATGAACCGCGTGATATTCCAGATTTTATTAGCGAAATTCTTGTAGCCGCGTATCTTATCTTCCGAAATTCGACTATCAGTTCCGGGAGCCATTCCGGCAATGAGAGAAACACGAACGGCATCCATTCCGTATTTTGCCGCCATATCAAGTGGGTCAATGTTGTTGCCTAAGGATTTTGAAATTTTTCGACCCTGTCCATCGCGAACCAAACCATGAAGATAGACCTTCTTAAACGGTACTTCGTCTAAAAGAAAACCACTCATCAAAATCATGCGTGCTACCCAGAAAAAGATGATGTCGTATCCGGTTTCAAGAATTGATGTTGGGTGAAAGGTTTTTAAATCTTTTGTTTCATTAGGCCAGCCGAGAGTAGAGAATGTCCAAAGACCGGATGAGAACCACGTGTCTAAGGTATCTGGATCTTGTTCCCACGTGCCCGCCGCTTTTTCGGCGGGGGAGGGACCGTCGACTCGTACCATAGTTTCAAGAACGTTGCCTTGTTCGTCCTTGCGGTACCAAACTGGAATCCGGTGTCCGAACCAGATTTGGCGTGAGATACACCAATCGCGAAGATTGTTGACCCAGTTGAAATAGACCCGTTCATATCTATCGGGATTTATTTCAACAGCCTTAGTTTCGACTGCCTCCAGCATCATCTTTTTCAGAGTTGTTTTCTTGCCATTCTTTTCAAACTCCGTGTTCACGCCCACAAACCACTGGCGTTTTATTTGAGGTTCTATGATGCCTCCACCGCGACTGTTAGTCGCAATGTTATGAACGTACTTCTCATCCACTTTCTCAATGAGACCTTTATTTTTCAGCTTCTCAATAATGAGCGGGCGCGCTTTCTTGATGTGTGTCCCTTGGAATTCTGCGGCAATAGGCAAGAGAATACCGCGATCGTCTATGACCTGCTCAATATCGAGGTCGTGTCGTTTTGCTATTTCGAAGTCCACCACTGAGTGCGCAGGCGTGATGGTCATGACACCTGAACCTATTTCCATGTCAGCCGCATCGTCCTTGATTATGGTTGCAGTGATTGGACCATTAATCCACTCTAGCTCTATTGTCTGTCCATGCGTCCACTCTTTATAACGTGCATCATCGGGATGCATGACGACGTATTTATCGCCGAATTTCGTTTCAGGGCGAACAGTGCCGATTACGAAAGGTCCGTAGTGAAAATAGTAGAAGGGAACACTTTCTTCCACATAATCAATTTCATCATCAGAGACAGTTGTCTGAAGCTTAGGGTCCCAATTCACGATGCGGTTGCCGCGATAAATAAGACCAGCGTTGTACATGCGCACAAACGCTTCCATGACGGCATGGTACCTGGGTGCATCCATCGTGTAGGCATAGCGCGAGAAATCCAAAGATGCTCCGACGCGCTTCATCTGCTCCACTATTGTTTTTTCACTCTCTTTTACGAACGCATCGATGCGTTGCAAGAGTTCATCACGCCCGAGGTCGTGCCGGTTTTTCTTTTCTTTTTTATAAATTTCTCCCTCCACTTTTGCTTGAGTGGCGATTGCCGCCGAGTCAGTGCCTGGTATCCAGAGGGTTTTCTTGCCGTCCATCCGGGCATGGCGAACCAGTATGTCTTCGATGACGAGCATCAGAGCCGAGCCCATGTGGAGGATGCCGGTGACGTTTGGGGGAGGGAGAACCATTGAGAATGGCTCTGAGCGCTCGCCTTTACCCTTTGCAGTGTCGATGGGCGGTAGATTGTTAGGGTTGAAATAGCCACTTTCTTCCCAGCGCGTATATATAGAGGGTTCGGTTTCCTGCGGATTGTAGGGTTGTAGGAATTTCGGATCCATGAATAAGATATTACTCTCCGAGCTTCAAATTCCCAAGCGCAGACAAATCACTCGGCATCGTTACTCCTGAGGCATGCCGGAGGTACGCTGCGGCAGCAATCATAATGGCGTTGTCGCCAGTGAGTGTGGGATCGGGGAAGGCGAGTCTAATTTCAGAAAAGTTTTGATTCACTAGCTCCCCAAGCGCTCGCTTAATTTCCACGTTTGCAGAAACTCCGCCGCCAACCGCAAGGACCTTCGGCTTAGTCGCTTCAAGCGCTCGCTTCGTCTTTATCACTACGACATCGCGCGCGGCATTCTCAAACGCCTCTGCTATCTGCTCCTTGTTTTTCTCATCAATCTTATCCATCCCACGGAGCTTGTAGAGCACCGCGGTTTTTAGACCCGAAAATGAGAAATCGCAGGTATCATCGTGCGCCATTGGTCGCGGGAAGGTAATCTCGTTTTTTTCGTCTCTCTCACGTGAACGTGATGCAGCTTCAGCAATCTTGGGTCCGCCTGGATAGGGAAGATCCAGCAGACGCGCCACCTTATCAAACGCCTCACCAATAGCGTCATCTTTTGTCGCCCCCACATGCTCATAGACAAACGGCTCTTTCATCAGTACGAATTCCGTATGCCCACCGGAAATCAAAAACGCAAGAATAGGGAAGCGCGCAACCTTTAATGTGTAGTGTTTAGAAACGGGAACATCGGCGTTTTTTTCTGCTGTCAGCAACGCTGAAACGATGTGCCCTTCCATGTGATCTATCCCCACAACAGGTATATTCCACGCTCGTCCCAGACTTTCAGCAAAATTAATACCTGTCCAAAGCGCTGGTTCAAGCCCAGGTCCTCGGGTTACCGCAATGAGGTCGATGTCAGGTCGCTCGGTAGTATCCAAAAATATTTTTACATCATTCTTGAATGCTTCATCACGAATGTTTTTGAGAGTGTCTTCGTGGAGTGCAGTGCTCTCTTTTTTTGTTTTCAAAAGACCTGCTCCTTTCAGCGCTTCTGTAGCAAGCGGTACAAGATTGCCTTGGTGTTCGCGCTTCGCAAGCGAGGGATACACTCCTCCGTAGGGAGCGTGGAGCTCTGCTTGCGAGTAGAGTGCGTTCCCGAGAATGTCGAATGACGCGTTTTCAAAGGTGCCTTCAGCTTCAAGGATTGCTACCGCCGTCTCGTCGCAACTGGTTTCTATCGAAAGTATTTTCATCCGATTTTCGTTGTATTATAACGTGAATGCAAAGAAATGACCTTTTGGTATGGATGGACCTTGAAATGACCTCTCTTCTAGATGTTCGGAAGGACGCAATTATAGAGATTGCCGCGGTTATCACCGATAACGATCTTAATCTCGTCGCGGAGGGACCGGATATCATCATTCACGCGCCGCGCGGAGCCTTTGAGGGTATTCCTTCAGAAGTACAAGAAATTCATAAAAGAAGCGGGATTATTGAAGATTGCGTGCAGAGCACAGTTACAGCTGAAGAAGCCGAGATGGAAGTACTTGCCTTTATAGAAGCCCACACCACCCCTCAATCAAGTCCGCTTTGTGGGAACTCCATACATATGGACAGGATGTTTCTCCGCCTCCAGATGCCGGTGCTTGATTCGTACCTCCATTATCGCTGCATTGATGTCTCTACTTTGAAGGGGCTCGCGCAGCGCTGGAAGCCGGAGCTGTATGAAAAGTGGCAGCAGATTCGCGGAGAGAAGAAACATCGTGCTAAGGATGACATCCTGCAATCGATAGAAGAGCTTAAGTTTTATAGGGCACACTTTTTACTTGCATGAAATCAATCTGGCGTGAAGATTTTCCAACAGGTACGAACCCTGCAAAATTCTTCCTATTTTGTTCTAAGCCTCACTGGCGACCTGCAACGATCGCGCTTATCGCCGTTGTTCTTGCGGGCTCTTTTTCTGCTTCGATCATGTATGTTTTTAAGCTTATTGCGGATGCAGCAGCGGGTCTTTCCTCTGGTGGTTCCTATGAAGATCTTCTTTTTGCAGCGACACTCTATGTTCTTTTCTTGCTTGCCGCCAAGGCTCTGTGGCGGGTATCCGGTTTTGCTGGCATGCGGTGGTCAAATGGCTCTCGTGCAACCGCCCGCCAGACCCTTACATCGTACGTAACGCTTCATAGCCGTGCATATTTTTCAAATCGTTTTGCTGGTTCGATAGTGAACAAGATCAGTCATGCGACGGCTGGCATGCACGAAATCGTCGAGCAAATTCTTTGGGAGTTTCTTGAGCTTTTTGTTTCGGTCATCGCAAGTTTCATCATTGCCTATATCGTGTCGCCCCCCATCGCACTCATCTTCTTTTTATGGGTTTTCGTGGTTTCCATGCTCAATGCCTATTTCATCAGGAAACGCGTCCCTTTGTCGGCGTATGTCCAGCGGCTTGATACTGAACTTACCGGCATGACGGTCGACCTCTTGTCCAATATCACCGCCATGCAAGAGTATGCGCGCCGCTCTTTCGAGATGCGCCGCCTTGAAGGAAAGATTGAAAAACGGCGCCAAGCCGGGATTCGTAATTGGACGTACGGCGAGAAGATACTCGTTCTCAACAACATACTGCAGTTCATATTTGGCGGCACCATGATATTTGTCGCCGTCTGGCTTATGCATTCCGGCACGATATCCCTCGGTGACATCGTTCTTGTCATCAGTATCATTTTCAGGATCGAGGGTCAGTTGCAAAGCCTGGGGAGCAACCTCAATAAGGTATCGAATACATGGGGTGAGATTCAGGAGAGTCTGACTGAAATCATTGAGCCACATGAGATACCAGATCGCATTGATGCAATTGAGCTCTCGGTTTCGAAAGGGGAAATTCGTTTTGTAGACGTTGATTTCAGTTATAGCGGTATTCCAGTGTTTGAAAAGCTCAGTCTCACTATTGCGCCAGGGGAGCGCGTAGGTATCGTGGGACGCTCTGGAGCCGGTAAGTCGACTTTCATGCGACTTCTTTTGCATCACCATGATTTGAACGGTGGCATGGTTGCCATCGATGGTACTGATATTGCTCTAGTAAAACAGGATACTTTACGGGGGGCTATTTCAGTTGTACCTCAGGAGCCTCTCTTGTTTCATCGCTCTATAAGCCAGAATATCGCCTATGGCAGACCTGAATCCTCACAAGAAGAGATAGAAGAGGCAGCGCGCCTGGCACAGGCAGACGAGTTCATAAAGAGATTATCAGAAGGATATGAATCGCTTGTCGGCGAGCGCGGCGTGAAGCTTTCAGGCGGAGAGCGTCAGAGAATCGCTATAGCGCGAGCAATTCTTAAGAATGCACCTATTCTTCTGATGGACGAAGCGACGGCGTCATTAGACAGTGAAAGCGAAGTTGCAATACAAAACGCTTTGCGAGAACTCATGAAAGGCAAAACTGTGATTGCAATCGCGCATCGTCTCTCAACCTTGCGAGAGATGGATCGCATCATTGTCATGGATAGGGGAAAAATCGTTGAAGAAGGCACTCACGAAGAACTAGTGAAAGCAGGCGGCACGTATTCAGAACTCTGGAATCACCAGGCAGGGGGATTCTTGCAGGATGCATAAGGGAAAGGGATTCGGTCAGGAATAATATACTTGCCAATTTTTTTTGCACTGAGCGACCGCAGGGAGTCGAAGTGCCCGTCGACACGCTCAGGGTACTTCTCCATTTTGTACTCTCGCTCTGTGTTTACACTGAGCGAGTCTTCGAGTCGAAGTGTGCGCGATAGAGGATTCGAACCTCTGACCCTCCCCACGTCAAGGGGATGCTCTACCAACTGAGCTAACCGCGCAAGATGAAGAGGAGGGTATCACATGCTTCATGTGTACGCTCTCTGAACCGTAGCGCGGGGAGTGTTTCGCTCGCGGCGCATAGTTCATTTCTTCCGAACGCCCGCGTGGGGAGCATTTGCTCTCCACGCGTGTCTTACCTTTTGGCAAGTCCGAAAAGAATAGCTTGTTTAAAGCCTTTTTTCAAGGCAATTTTATATAACAATCTATTATTGAATTTCTGGTGAAGAAGAGTATAGTGATTTTGTAGATTCTTGTTATTTAATTTTTTATATTCATCATATGACATGGGATGGCGGTTTTGAGGGGATGTTTCCGGTTTCTGGCAGAAGCGATAACCGAAGAAGTCGATTTGGGGCGAAGGCGCATCGTGCAGAAACACGTGCTGCTCTAGAAAAGCGTCGTATATCTCCTATTTCTAGCTTGCCTCAAGTTCAAGAGAGAATTGTGCGTGCCGAAATAGGCGATTTAGACGCGCTTTACTGATAAACATCTCACACGCTTTTCATGTATATGGGTAACCGTGAACAATTATCCAGTGAAGAGTTAACCAGAAGAGCGGAGGAGGAGGCTCAGCGTCGTCGCCAAAAAAGATGGCAAGGTTTTCAAAAGCAGAGAGGTAATGACCGTGCCAGTAAGACGGTAGTGCGCACAAATGGGCGCCACGGGCATGCTTAATAAGTTTCGGAAATCAGTGTGCTCAGTTAAGGTAAAATAAAAGAAGTCCCTAACGGACTTCTTTTTACATGAACCCAGTTCAAATTTTAGAACAAGGCGGAGTAATTCTCTATCCGACTGACACCCTCTATGGGCTCGGAGTAGATGCTTTGAATAGAGAAGCGCTCAAGAAATTACGAACATTAAAGGGTAGGGAAGAAGGTAAAGCGATTTCTATAGTTGTTGCAGATATGACGATGGCAGAGGAATATGCCGAAGTGACGCCGCTCGCGGCAAAACTTGCTGAGGCATTTTTGCCTGGTAAGCTCACACTCATTTTGAATGCAAAAGATACTTTGCCTGGGGAACTTACTGCAGGTACCGGCACCATAGGTATTCGTATTCCGAATCACGTGCTCTGCCTTAATCTTGCGCGCGAGCTTGGACGACCGTTTACGGCGACTTCTGCAAACGTGAGTGATATGGAATCAAAACATTCTGTACCCGAAATACTCGCACAGTTCGGCAGCTCTGCTCCGTTTATTGACCGCGTAATCGATGCGGGCACTCTTCTAGAATCACTGCCATCAACTGTTGTAGATGCGCGCAGCGAATTTCCCCATATCCTCCGCGAAGGAGCAATCCCCTCAGAAGAAATTCTTCATATCTGACAGATTTCTAGATTTGTTCGAGTCTGTTTTTTAATTTTACCAGTTTTTACTCCATAACGAATAAATGTCCGGTCGGACATTTATTCGTTATGGAGCTTTTGCAGGTTTTGTGATCGCCCGCTGGCTGATTTAAGTTTCTTATACAGTTACATCCCTGCTAGAGGGCTATTTTGGAAAGACGTCGGTGAGTTCGTCAGAGTAGTAGAAGAGCGCGCCAAGCTGTCCGAACGAGTATATCTTGCCGCCTATCGTTATTGGAGCTCCGGCAACTTGAGGAGAGGCTTTAGGTTCCGAGGCTTTGAATCCAATATTGAAGAGCGTGCCCACTACGCCAGGCTCCTCCGTGATGTCATGGCCCGCTCGTTTCCACTGTGCGTCTATTTCCTTTATGTATAGTGCCGTGTAGAGGTATGAGTAGTAATGATCCTTGGGATCGGTGAGGCGTCTATAGAGCTCAGCGTCGTGGTCAACACCCTCAGGGTAGGTTATGAGTTTTTGCATATCGGCTCCGGGATAAAAGGGAGACGAGACATCCTCTGCGTTTCGTTCAATTTCGTCTGCTGTTTCTTGCTTAATGCCGGATACACCGAGTGAGAACTGAGAAAGTGACCCCAAGATCTTTAGTGGCTCGAAGTAGCTTTTGAATACTTCACGTTCTGAAGTGAAAAAACGAATCTGCTCGGGAATGACGACAGTCACAATCATGCGCTCCGATACGCTAGTTTCGGCTGATACGCGCCCAATAGTCTCGGTGTCTTTAAGAAGTCCGCCTTTGACGGTGTCCCATTCAGGAGTCTCACTCCAGGCGCATGCCGTGTGTTTGGCATCGAGACACGGATTTTTATCCGCACTTCCCCCAAAGAATTGATTTCGCTCTGCGATCGTCCCCCGGACGTTGAGGAGCCCGAACTGCATGCCGACAAAGACAGCGGTGAAAACAAGACCCACTAATGCAAAAAAGCCGAATACGGTAAAAAATATTCCTCTCACTATTTTCCGATTTGGCATGAACATTACTGTGATGACGGTATTTGGCTCTATTTATTTCACCGCAAAAGGACTAAAGTTGGTATCTGTATCGTAATAATCCTCTTGTTCTTTCTTTTTCAGAAAGCTAATTACTTTGTATGTTAAAGGCGTGAACAATACTTCCACAGCAGTTTTGAATACATAGTTGGAAACTATGAGTGTGAGAAGAAGTGCGCCCGGCAATACGCCAGCAAAAGCTATAAGGATGAACAGGGTGCTATCTACCAATTCGCCCACCAGCGTCGAGCCAATAGTCCTCGTCCAGAGCATTTTTCCCTTTGTCCATATTTTCATCTTTGCGAGAATGAACGAGTTAGAAAACTCTCCGCAGAAGTACGCAAACAGGCTCGCCAACACTATTCGAGGGGTGAGACCTAAAATGGCGTCGTATGCAGCCTGATTGCCCCAATCAGCTGCAGGCGGCAGCACGCCCACTATCATGAACACTGCCGACATAACGAGCGCACTGATGAAGCCGAGCCATATGACGCTTCGGGATCTTTTGTATCCGTACACTTCAGTAAGGATGTCACCGAAGATATAACTTAGAGGAAAGAGAAGCGTTCCTCCATCGAAGGTGAACCATCCGAAGTCAACGATTTTTGTTGACGCTACATTTGAAATCAAAAGAACTGAAACGAAAAAAACACTCAACGCTGTCAGGTATTTATAATTTTTTTCCATATGAATAACGCGAAGTTGGCGACACAGAATAATCTGCATTGCGAACCTCGCCTTGTGACCCTACCGGGAATCGAACCCGGATTTGCTCCTTGAAAGAGAGCTGTCCTAACCGCTAGACGATAGGGCCGTGATGGAAAATATAGCATTTTAGGAAAAAAATGCTAGAATCTCCAGGTTCTATAAGGAATTTTTGGAGAGGTGGCTGAGTGGAGGAAAAACAATTAGTTTTGTTTTTCCTCCGATCCCGTTTCGGGAATGACCGATGCCGCTAGGCAGGTCATAGGAGGGCGAACTCGTTCGACTACTCAGGCACTCAAAAATTTCTGCGGAGCAAAATTGGAGAGGTGGCTGAGTGGTCGAAGGCACCACACTCGAAATGTGGCGTACGGGAAACTGTACCGAGAGTTCGAATCTCTCCCTCTCCGCCCGCAATGAATCCAGTGATACTAACGAGCGCACTCAAACATCTTCGTAAAGATGTGAATTTGAGTTCAGCAATAAAGAGAAATCCGAAACCTGATTTCAAACCCGCACGGAATGTATATGAGGCGCTGGTGCGCTCAATCGTGTACCAGCAGTTATCGGGTAAGGCTGCTGCAACAATCCTCAGGAGATTTCTTGAACTCTTTCCAGGAACTGGCTACCCGAAGCCGGAAGTAGTATTGAAGACGAATATTGTAAAAATGAGAGGTGCAGGGCTCTCGGGTCAAAAGACTGAATATATAAAAGATTTGTCTTCGAAATTTTTAGACGGCACCATTGAGCCAAAAAAATTCAAGAAAATGAGCGATGAGGAAATACGGGAGCACTTAATCGCGGTGAAAGGAATCGGTCGATGGAGCGCGGACATGTTTCTCATGTTTGCCTTGAATAGACCGGATGTATTGCCGACAGGAGACTTGGGCATCCGTAAGGGTTTTCAGAAGTTGTATAAATTAAAAAGCCTTCCTGATGTTAAGAAAATGGAGTACCTAGCTGAATCATGGCGTCCATACCGTACTGTTGCTTCCTGGTACCTTTGGCGCATTGCAGATGAAGACAAATAATTTCTCTAAAAACCGATACTTGTGTCAGTAGTAAAACTAGGATATATTTCAACACATAATGAGCGAAAAGGGAAGAAGACGTGAGGGGACTTTCTCTCCAGACAAGGAGACTGATTTATCCAACAGCGTTGTTGGTATCCGGGTTTTCAAGGTTGGAGATTTTGATGATGCCTCTTTAGAGGTGTTTCGGCATCAAGTCGATACGGTAAAAAACTTTGTTGAGAAACTCGCTAAATTCACTGACAAACCTCCACGTCTTAGGCTGATTACGAATTCTGACTTGAAAGAAGAGGGTGCGAACATGCTCGACGCTTCGGGTTTGGAAATCATTCAGACGGATGTGGAAAAGACTCAGAGGCGTGCGCATTTAGGTAAAGTGTTGGTCGGCTCCAAGAGTAAATCTAAAGGAGAATTCAGCTATGTGGACATGTTGAATGCTTTGGATGAAAACGTCCCTGCTTCCGAAGCGGAAACCGCAAGCGCCATCTTTGCAAGCTACGACCTTGCGCAACGACCTGAAGTCTTATTTCGCCAAATGGCCGGAATGGAAATTTTGTATAAACGCTGGCAAAAAGAAAAACCAGGTAATCTGGCGATTGCAGGGTCTCTTCTGGCTGGGGTTCATGACACAGTGCTGGCTCGCGAAGTCGCTGACGGAAAAGCGAACATCACGTTTGAAAACCTAAGCCGCCTGTTTCCCAACAACGCTCTTTCGCTTGTGCCCCCGCACACTCGCTTTTCAGGTATTGCAGACAACGCTCTTTCAGGAGAAATTGCAGTTGAGGGCGCTGAAAGTAAAAAGGAGTCCATCGGAGGCAATGAAGATTTTATGTACGCTTTTAAGGAAATGCTCCACTTCGACAGAGATGCAGTGCTCTTGGTTGACCCCTATATAGCGAGCGAGCGAGAAGGTGAAGTAAAAGGTATTGAATCAAAATATGAGCGCCGTAAGAAAATACAACACCTCTATGCGCAGCGCATTATCGACAAACTCAAACGAACACCGTGGCCTGAGGAGCGAGCTAAATCCGATTTAAATAGACCCATTGAGGAAATTGTAGAGGGAGCCCTAGATCAGCATCTATTTTTCGCGCGTATTGATGAGAGAGGGGAACCAGAAATTCTTCTGACTAAAAGACAGAAAGAACAGAAAATCAAAGCACCTATCTAAGGCACGAGAAGTTTTCGCGTTAGGTTCCTTCTTGCCACGAACTTAAGTAGTGTTTTTGCTCTTTGGTAAGCACGTCAACGCTAATACCCATTGAGGCGAGTTTCAGATTTGCAACGCGGTTTTCTATCTCTGGGTCAATTTCATACACTTGAGGTTTCAGGGAATCTTTATTCGCTACAACCCACGATGAGGCGAGTGCTTGGGTTGCAAAGCTCATGTCCATGACGGATGCTGGATGACCTTCGGCGGCTGCGAGATTTACAAGACGTCCTTCGCCTATGACGTAGAGTCTCTTTCCACCCACCAAGTATTCATCGACATTTTTACGCACGTCTTTAGTAACTTTTTCCGCAGACGCCTCAAGTGCTTTCAGGTTTATCTCCACGTCAAAGTGTCCTGAATTGCAGAGGATGGCACCGTCTTTCATGAGCGGGAAGTGCGCTTTATCGATGACGTTTATGTCGCCGGTGAGTGTACAGAATATGTCGCCAATCTTCGCAGCCTCATACATTGGCATGACCTCAAATCCGTCCATGACTGCCTCGAGTGCCTTGATTGAGTCGACTTCAGTCACTACGGTGCGTGCTCCCATGCCGCGAGCCCGCATCGCGAAGCCTCGTCCACACCAGCCGTATCCTCCGACGACGACGACCTTGCCTGCGATAAGCGCGTCAGTCGCCCGGATGATGCCATCCAAGGTTGATTGACCGGTGCCGTAGCGGTTATCAAAGAGGTTTTTCGTCTTTGCGTCGTTCACGGCGACGACGGGAATCTTGAGTGCTCCATCTTTTGCCATCGCGCGGAGGCGTATCACGCCAGTGGTCGTCTCCTCCATGCTTCCCATGATTTGCGATGCTTTTTCAGGGTGTTTCTGGTGAATGGTCGTTATGAGGTCTGCGCCATCATCCATGGTAATGACGGGGTTATGTGCGATGGCAGCTTCGATATGAGAGAAGAAGGTTTCTTTATTTTCAGCGCGTATGGCGAACACTGGAATGCCATAGTCTTCAACCAAACTTGCTGCTACATCGTCTTGCGTGGAGAGGGGATTGGAAGCGACCAGAAGCACGTTTGCGCCGCCGGCTTTCAGGGTGCGCATCAAGTTTGCCGTTTCTGCAGTCACGTGCAAGCATGCTGAAAAGTTGAGACCCTTGAACGGCTGTTCTCTTTCAAACTGCGCGCGAACATCGCGCAGTACCGGCATGTCGCGCTCCGCCCACTCAATTCTTTTTTTACCGAGAGGCGCGAGAGCTTTATCTTTGATGTCGAATTCCATATAGATTATGAGGGTAATGATTCTTTAAAGTTTTCTTTATAACGGGCAGCAAGACTGATGGGGTTAAATATATGAGTCTGCGTTCCTCGAAGCTCAACTGTATAACACGCGACCAGTCCTGCAAGTTTTCCCACCACGTCTAATGTCCATCCGCGTAAGAGCCCGTGTGTGAAACCTGCTCGATAGGCGTCTCCAGCGCCAGTAGGGTCGCTCGTATTTTTTGGAATGCCAGCAGGCACTTTAATCACCATACCGTCTTTCCGTATCTCTGAACCATTCGCACCAAAGGTGGTCACGAGAATTTCTACGTGCGTGAGTATGTCTTCTACACTCCATCCCGTCTTTTTCGTGACCATGGCGAGTTCATAATCATTCACAATACAGACCTTTGCTCCCTCCATGCCTTTCTTGAGGCTGTCACCTGAAAGATTGGTGATTTGCTGCCCAGGGTCGTACATGAACGGTATGCCGCGCGTGCGGCAAAATTCGGGAACGGTGAGCATGTCATCGGGGTTACCGGGAGCTACGATTACGAATGCATCCTTATCTATAGTGTGCTCGCTCAAAGTATAGGGCAACTGCATTGCGCCCGGATAAAAAGCAGTTATTTGATTATCTTTCTGATCGGTCATGACGGTCGCAAAAGCAGTGCGGACATTCCCGTTCACGCGTATGCGCCCCGTATCAATATGGTGCGACTTCATCCATGTGAGATAAGGCTCGAAGTCGTTGCCGGCGTTCGCTACGATTACTGCGTCGTCACCGAGCAAGGAAAGCGTATAGGCGATATTGCCCGCGGTGCCTCCGTAGGACTCTTCCAAGGCCTCAACGTAGAAGCTGACGTTTATGTCATGAATCTTTTCCGGCAGGATGTGGTCACCGAATAAGCCTTTAAAGTTCATGATGCGGTCATACGCGAGCGATCCTGAAACAAAGATTCTCATAATTAAATAGGTGTCAGCTTTCGGGTTCCGGCTTTCAGCTTTGAATTTAGAAAAGCTAAAACCTGGCAGCTGGCACCTGAAACCTTATTTAGATAGTTTACCTCGCACGTTGTAAAAATAAAAGAAATCCGAATATCTACCTTGTCTTCAGGTGTACGTAAATATCCTCCAGCGCTTTCACTGCGTCGCCTGCAGCGATATTGTTTTGGTGATACAAGCTTGAAGTGCAGTCACCCGCAGCCCATATGCCAGTGCAGGAAGTCGCCTGTGTTCTGTGGTCGATGATAATGCGTTTGTATTGATCCAAATCCACAAGTCCATCAACGAATTGAGTTGCTGGCACCATACCGATTTCTACAAAAATACCCGCGACAGCGAGGGTAGATTCCGCACCGGTGACCAAATTCTTGTAGCGAATTCCGTTTACGAACTTATCTCCGGTAATCTCAAGAGTCTCTGCGTTCAGAACGCCGCGCATTTTAGGATGCGCGAGAACATTCTCTACGGTGACAGGGTCAGCAGCATATTGCTCTCCACGATGAAGGAGCGTAACGCTTTTCGCATATGCCAAAAGCTGCGCGGCTGTCTCAAAGCCGGCGTTGCCGCCTCCGATGACCACGACGTCCATATCAGAAAAGAGGGGACCGTCGCACGATGCGCAATACGTGACTCCTTTGTTGTCGAACGTGTCAGCACCCGGCACCGAGAGCTTCCTCCGCGTACCGCCCGTGGTTACCAGGACGGTTTTCGCAGTGAATGATTTACCGCTTTTTGTCATCAATGTGAAATGACCCTCTTCCGAGATGACTTTTGCAACGAGTTCTCCTTTTACGATATCAACGACAGATCCTGCGTATGCGCGCACGTGCGCCTCTAGATTTTTCGCCAATTCTTCGCCGGAGATTGCTGGCGTACCTATCCAATTCTGGACTTCCGCTGAGACGATACTCTGTCCACCGAACGAATCAGTGATGAGGACGGTCTTCAAGAGTTTTCGCGCGGCATAGACTGCTGCTGCTGAGCCGCCAGGTCCTCCTCCGATTATTGCTAGGTCGTGCATAAAATAAAAAAGCTGTCAGCTTTCAGGTTCCAGCTTACAGCTTTTAGCCTAAAAAACAAAATCCACAACTTGCGAAATAAGAAAGAAAGCCGGATGATTCCGGCTTTCTTGTTTTGACTCTGAACTTAAGAACTTCAAACTAATTCTTACGGTTGCGGCGGAGGAATGCAGGCACTGCTGCCCATTCATCGTCCTCTTCAGCTGGTTTTGGCGTTGGAACGTCGCGGCGTACTGGTGGCACTATTTCTTCGTCGTCCGCGCGAGATGGCATTACGGTGTTGTATATTTTCCCCATTCCGTCTTCTTCTTTTTTATCTTTCTTAGCTCCTATCTGGAAGAGTGGCTGACCAGCGTGTCCGCCTGTCTCTTCAGGAAAGCCGGTTGCGATCACGGTAACGCGAACTTCGCCCTTCTTGAGGCGCTCATCCTTGGAGGTGCCGAAGATGACTTTCGCGTTCTTATCGATTGATTCAGTGACGATATGCGCCGCTGCCTGGACTTCAAGGAGACCCAAGTCTTCGCCTCCAGCGATTGAGAGCAAGACACCCTTCGCACCGTTGATTGAAATGTCGAGGAGAGGGGAGTTGATGGCGAGGCGAGCAGCTTCTTCAGCGCGCTTGTCTCCTTGAGCGATACCGACGCCCATTAAAGCAGAGCCTGCATCTTCCATGATTGACTTGATGTCAGCGAAGTCGAGGTTGATGTTGCCTGGTGTCGTGATGAGGTCTGAAACGCCTTCAACAGCTTGCCTTAAAACCTCATCGCAGAGCGCGAATGCACTTCGTACTGTCGTGTTTTGGTCAACGACTGCGAGCAAGCGGTCGTTCGGGATGACAATCAATGCATCAACTTCCTTACGAAGCTCATCAAGACCCTGTTCTGCGAGGCGCATGCGCTGCTGACCTTCGAATGAAAATGGTTTCGTAACGACGGCGACGGTAAGAGCACCGGTTTCTTTAGCTATTTTTGCGACGATCGGCGCGGCACCCGTGCAGGTACCGCCGCCCATACCTCCGGCGATGAACACCATGTCGGAGCCGCGAAGTGCGTCCTGAATTTCAGATTGTGTTTCTTCAGCAGCACGCTTGCCTACGGCAGGATTCATTCCAGCACCGAGACCTCGCGTAAGATTCTTGCCGATGTGGATTTTTGCTTTTGCTGACGATTGCTGCAGGTCTTGTGCGTCTGTGTTGATGACGATGAAATCAACCCCCTTCACTTTTGAGGTGACCATGTGGTTGATAGCGTTCTTGCCGGAACCGCCGATACCGACGACGCGGATGCGGGCTGATGACTCCATTTCTGAATGTACCTGTGGCATGTTTTTAAAGGGTTTATTGCTAGTTGCCTCATCATAGAGAAAATGAACCATCGATGCAATGTTTGACTTTTATTTAAAATTGATTCGTTATATACGAATCAAAAATGAACTGATTGCTAGTCGACTCTCTTTTATTAAAAGCAGTGCGCGCGAAACGTTAAGGTAAAAATTGTCGTAGGAACCCCATCACGGAATTGCCCATGTCTTTCAAAGCGATGCCAGCGGCAGGGCGTGCAAAATTGTCACCAGTCAAACCCCATACGGTCAGCCCGTAGGCGACTGCCCATGAAGAATCTTTTATTTTTGCGTCAGAGGCGATATTAAGCGATGCAATTTTTGAATGCAGTTTCAGTGCTGATTCCGCTATCTCTTTTATAGGACCGATGCCTGAGCCGCCGCCAGAGAGGACGATGCCCGCCGGCAAGAGTTGATCTTTGCCGAGCTTCTTCAAATGACCATCAATGAGTTCAAAAATATCGATAAGTCGTGCAGTAAGAATGTCATCAAATTTTTTCTTTGAGTAGGAAGCGTTCGTAATGGCTCCAAGCTTTAGCTGCTCTGCTTCATCAAGCGAGATGCGGAGACCGAGCGCGATATCTTTTGTGATATCCATTGAGCCGATACGGAAAACTTTTAACGATACGGGCATGCCGTTATCAAAAACGACGATCGATACCGTCTCAGCGCCGATGTTTGCAAGAACGCATCCTGCTTTTTTTTCTGCGTTCGAGAGCGTGATGATGGAACCTGCCAAGGGTGACGCCATCGTGTCGGCAACGGCGATGTCTGCGCGTTCTACTGATTCTATAAGGTCGTTCACATGCTGCTCCAAGCACGTGATGAATAAGGTCTCAACTGAGAGCTTGGTGCCTTTCATACCATGCGGACGACCCAAGACTTCAGTACCGTCTATGGAGAATACGAGAGGGACGGTGTGGAGTATTTTTCTGTTGACGAGCCTCCCTGATACGTTTTCACGTGAGGCATCAATGGCTTTTTCTATATCAAGGTCAGTCACTTCAGCGTCAGCGCGCGCGATGATGGCGTCGCCACGACCGCGTACTTCATCAAGACCGATACCGCCGATGGAGAGGAATGCTGTCTTTATCTTTACGCCCGCGAACTCTGCTGCTTGCGCAGCGGCAATGCGTATTGAGCGCGCCACGTCGTCAGCGTTCACGATGTAGCCGTGCCGTAAGCCCTTTGATTCTGCGTAGCCGGTGCCAATTATCTTAGGGAAGAGGGAAGCGCGGTCTGCGGATTCGCGCGCAATGACAACACGCACCTGGTAGGTGCCCACATCGATGCCAACTGCAATCCGGGATGCCATTTCTTTTGAACAGGCGAAGACAGGTTTTCTACGACGGAGTAGGGAACGCGCACGCCTTACAGTATTTACGTTCTAACTTCTCCATTGTACGACCATGATCATGTCCTTCCAAGTGAAGCATACCGTGGATAAAGAGGTATCCGAGGTATTCGCGCACATTCATACCGAACTCCGGTGCCTTCTTTTTTACCATTTGCATGCACAGGTACAGCTCTCCGTTTTTTTCTGAAAGGGGAAATGCGAGGATGTCAGTTGGAGCGTCTTTCTTCCTATAGCGAAGATTAAGTTCACGCATTGTTCGTGGAGGAATGAATACAACATTCAACTCGTAAGCGTCGCCCAAGACTATTTTCTTTATTTTAGAAAACGGCATCCGAGGGGTCGGATGCCGTGCTTTGTTTCCTAGAACGAAGCTCATTTTCAAATTATCGACCGCGCTTCGTAGTGCGTGCTTTTGGATCAACGAGACCTAAACGCTCCAAGTTCGCTGTCTTTTCGTGCTTGGCGATACGGCGGAGAGCTCCTGCGCGGCGTTTGCTCTTTGAGAGTTCGCGCTGTCGGTAACGGTTGTCTTTTACCCGGCGGATGATGCCAGCTCCGAGCACGCGCTTAGAGAAGCGGCGCACCAAGCTCATAGAGTTCTCGCTCCCGGTTTTCGTGACTGTAACGTTAATCATTGTGGGGTGTATTAAAGCACAGCAGCACTAGATACGCAACCGAATGCTTATAGATTCTAGCTTCGTCCGCGATTCACGTGAGTCGCAAGTTTTTCAATGGAGACTGTGGTTTGTACTTGGGTCGCGACTGAACGCACAATTGCGGTATTATCCAGTGCTTCACGCTGACCGATGATGACAATGAATTTACTTCCTGATTCGGTTCCTTTTTGCACCTGGTCGCGGAGATTCTCCAGCATGAGTGCTTGCCCTACGGCAACATGAGCACGCCAGAGCGCTTCCAAGAGTGCAAAAGAACGAAGCTTTGCAGCGTCTCCCACATGCACAATGAAACATGCCGGTTCTTCCTCAAGCATATCGACATCAACTCTTCCCTGGATTTCCAAGCTCATGGCAACTGCGGGCTCGGCTTGATTGCCTCGTGCTCGCTTTGCAGATTCATCATATCTGCCGCCTGTGGCAATACGCACTCGCTCACCCCGCTTATCGGTCCCTTCTATCGCGAACAAGAGCTCTGATTCAATGCCTGGCTCGGCTATGAGGCGCGACTGGATTGAGTAGGCAATGCCGACTGATTCGAAAAGGGAGAGAGCTGCGAGCATGGTTTTTCGTGAGCTTTCAGAAAGGTAATCGATGGAACGTGGCATCTGCTCTACAGCAGCGTCCTTGCGATTAAGCATCGTGCGGTAGGCAAGGTCAGGATCATGCGGAACAACCTGCTTTAAATCTTCAGGTATCGCTTCCGGATGCTTCTTGAAAAAATTACCCAATTCTCTCGTAAATCTCTTTCTTGACTCTGCATCTCCCACGGACGAGACCAAAACAGAGAGTTCAGTGAAGCCTGCGACGTCTGCAATGGAGAGTGCTGTTTTTACGACTATCGCGGGGGCAATAGCGTGTCGGGTTGAGAAGATGCCGAACGAAAGGAGGGTACCGGAGCCTTTCCGCGATACTCCCCATGCTTGGGCAGGACCTTTGCCGCTCTCTGCAAGACTCACGAGTGCAGTTGAAGCCGCTGTTTTCGAATCAGTGGTATTCGCTGCCGCAAGCGCACGCTTCGGAATTGCTGCAGGTTGCGCAGTGAATCCATATGCATACGCAATGCGTGCGATTGATTGCTCTAGTGATTCACGGGTTTTTCCTCTTTCAAGTGAGCGCATAGTGAATAGAGATTAGGTTTTAGCGGGTAGCGTTTAGTAATTAAGATACGAGAGCATCATTGTGCGAGCGACACTGCTCCAGGAAGCACGTTTATGCGGTTGGGAGGGAAGAGGCGTAAGACTGGACGACCGACAATGTCCTCACGTGGAAGATTGCCCCATGAACGGGAGTCGGAACTCTCATTGCGGTTGTCGCCCATGACGAAATATTCATCTGGTCCGAGCGTATAGGTCTTGTATTCATCACGCATGCGCAATGGGTCTATGAATGACTGGTCAATGGTGAGTGAATCGGTACCTGCTCCGTGCCGAATGATGATGTTTTTGCCTTCAGTCTCTACGGTCTCGTTGGGTAAACCTATGATGCGTTTGATGAAGAATGTTTTTGGGTCTTTAGGGTAGCGCATGATGATGACATCGCCGCGTTTGGGTTCCTGAAAGTGGTAGGTGAGCTGATCGACGATGAGATATTCGTTGTTTTGGAATGTTGGCACCATCGATGCACCGCGGACGACGAACGGCTGCGCGATAAACCAACGGATAGGGATGACAATAAGGAGGGCGATGAGTGCGAACTTGATTGTGTCGTTGACGATTGCACTTCGCGTTTCATTCATACGAAGAATTGTACGCTCATCAATCATTGCGCGCAAGGTTTTTTTGTTGCGCAATGTTATTCATGCAAAAAATATTTTTTTCGTATACACTTGTAGTGAATGAACATCGTCGTTGGACTTGGTAATCCTGGAGAAAAGTATGAGCATACGCGCCACAATGCGGGGCGTGTTGCTCTCACGTGGTTTCAAAAGAAGTATGGTTTTTCAGAGTGGACGTTTGATAAGAAATTAAATGCCCATGTGTCGGAAGGGAAGTGCGGAAAGAAAAAAACGCTACTCGTATTGCCTGATACATTCATGAATAATTCGGGCAAAACTGTCCGCGCGCTTGTAAGGTCAAAAAAAGCAGCACTCGACCTTTTGGTGCTCTATGACGATCTTGATATTCCATTCGGTTCTTTCAAGATTTCATATGGGCGAAGCTCCGGTGGACACAATGGTCTTGAGTCGATTATCCGTGCGGTCGGTACAAAAGATTTTCCGCGACTGAGGCTTGGCGTATCACCAGCGACTCCGTCAGGAAAGATGAAGAAACCTCAAGGAGAAAAGAAAGTACTCGATTTTCTTTTGGGAGAGTTCTCGAAGAAAGAACGCGAGGTAATGCCGAAAGTTTGGAAGAAAGTAGGGGAGGCGACTGAGGTTGCTGTGAGTGAAGGGTATTCAATGGCAATGAACAGGTATAATTAATAGGGTCTATGGGAGGACTTGAAAGAGCACCTACTATCGAACAACGGCTCTTTGGGATATTGCTTGATGAAAAAGCACTGGAAGCGGCAGTGGCTGATGTTCGGCAGGATGCTGACCGCCAAGGTCTGCAAGGAAATGACCGTGTAGCGTGGCTTCAGGGGAGCGCGGACGGATACGAGAAAGAACTTCTGGCGATAGAGGAACGTCGCCGCGCCATCCGTCGCAAGATGATTTGATACAATCAGTGAATATGGCACCAGGTCCTGAAGGAGAAGATAAGGGAGAGATTGGTCTCGAAGAGGAATTGAGGCAAGTGCAGGCTGTGCACGAACACTGGGATTTTTGGATAGAGGATAGACGTCGCGAATATGAAAGGAAAGAGATAGATAAGATGGAGCTAGTTCGGGCTGAAAAGATGTACGCACAAGGTATAGCAAAAGTTGAGGAAATCAGAAAAAACATCCAGCGGAAAACTAATTGATGTTCTGAGTCGTAAATAAAAAAACTCCGCTTAAAGCGGAGTTTTTTTATTGCTTTTTATTTCTTCGCTTTCACGTACGAGAGCGTCATGCGATGCTCTTTCGGCTCGAAGAGCGTAATCTTGAATGGATACGTCTTTCCAAGACCCAACGTTTCGCGAAGCTCGGCTTCTGAAGCGAATTCCGAAACGTGGACTAGTCCCGCAACACCTTCCTCGATTGAGGCGAGTGCTCCGTACTTGTTGTATTTGATGATTGCCGCATTCACTTCATCGTCTTTCTTGTACTTGCCAGCTGCGATAACCCATGGGTCTTCTTGAAGCTGCTTTAGGGAGAGGGAAATCTTGCCGTCCTTTATATCGATTATCTTCACCTTAATTGCTTCGTTCACCTTAGCGAATGCGCGAGGATCTTCAACAAGACCCCAGTCAATTTCGGAGATGTGCACCAAGCCTTCTAGCCCATCTTCTACTTTGACGAAGATGCCAAAGTCGACGATGCCAGTAACGGTACCGTCAACAACATCCCCGACCGCATAGCGGTCAACGAGGGTTCCACGTGTCTCCTTAGAGTTTCCGCGTTCTGAAAAGATGAGTTTTCCTTCGCGTGGGTCTGCAGTGATGATGGAAACTGAAAGATTAGTGCCGATAAGTTTCTTCAATTCATCCAAGATGAGTTGCTTCTCGCCGTTTGCGACGCGCGGGTAATGCTCAGGCTTCAACTGTGAAGCCGGGAGGAATCCCTGGATTGATTGCCATGCAATTATGAGTCCACCCTTGTTTGCATCTTTTATAGGAAGTTCGAAGATGGTGCCGGCAGCGATTGCTTTCTCAGCGTCTGACCAGATCATCGCCTGGCGTGCTTCTTTGAGGGAAAGTTCTATGTAGCCTTCTTTGTTGTGCGTTCCGACAATCTTTGCAGATACCGTGTCACCCAGAGCGACTTTTCTTAAGACATCGCGTGCTGAGAGATATTCACGTCCGTAAATGATGCCTGTTCCGAAAGGCGGGAGGTCGATGTAAATTTTTCCGGAACCAATGAAAATGACCGGTCCTTCAACCGTGTCTCCTTCTGCTGGTGGGATGACGCTCTCGAGAAGAATCTTCTCCATCGCCTCATTTGTCACAGGTACTACTATTTCTTTTTTCTTAGCCATTTAATCAGTAATCAGGCGGGTTCTCCTAAACGGAGGGTTATCCTTGCCCGAAGTGATATAAAAAAACCCGAGGGCTTTATGAAAGATTTATAGCATACTCGTACTTTTAGTGCCAGTATTTGCTTTTTTTTGAACAGACGTAGAATCGAAATCATATGGAAGAAAGCCATCGGCAAAGGATACTGGGGGATATGGATATTTTAAGTGACTGGGTGGATACTTCCTACAACGGTGTGGGTGATCCTGATGATGCTAGAAGCCGGGCGGATACTGTTTTGGGGTTACAAATAATCATGGGATTTTTTGGGAGTGACTTAGACGCTGCAGGCATTCCTCCTCCTGAAGAATTTTCTCCTCCAGGACCTGAAACAATAAAAGAGACCTCAAAATAAATTTCGTAGAAAGTTTTCTGACCCGTTTGCAATCACAAGTGCTATAATCCCCGCATGGTCATTCAACGCGCAGGCGGCTACTGTTTTAAGATTTCTTCAGGCGACACAACTATCGCTCTTAATCCGCCGTCCGCTCGCTCAAAACATAAGGTTTCGAAGTTCGGTTCAGACGTCGTCATTATTTCGGTACCTCACGAGGATTGGAACGGTGCAGAGCAAGCGACTCATGGAGGTAAAGAGCCATTCGTCGTGTCAGGTCCTGGAGCCTATGAGGTAGGGGACATAATCATTTCCGGATACTCAACGCCAGGTAACTATGGCGACGTGATGTCGGATGTCGGCAATACTATATATATAATCGAAATGGACGGTATTCGCGTTCTTGCTCTTGGTGCCCTTTCTTCTTCAAAACTTCCTCCGGAAGTGAGAAGTGAGCTTGATGACATAGGTATTGTGCTCGTTCCAATAGGCGCGGATACGCTTGATGCGAAAGCCGCACACGATTTGGTCACTACTATAGAGCCGAAAGCAATCATTCCGTACGCTGTAGGGAAGGATGAGGCTCTGAAGGCATTCCTGAAAGCGGAGGGAAGCACCGACGCTAAAGCCACTGACAAATTTACCGTTCGCGCAAAAGAACTTGCTGCCATGGATGGTGACGTGATTCTTCTTTCATAACTTCATTCATCAAACTAGAAGATAAGAGAGTATGTTCAAGGCTCTTGAAAAGCTGCGTCGCGCTCCCCACCGCGCCCGTGAGAAATTCACCGCCATCATTACTGTCGTCATTGTTGGCTGTATAACTTTTATCTGGTTCTTGTTTTTTGTCGTGTCGCTCCTATCCACTGACTTTCACAAAGCATCTGTTGCTACGACAACCCCAGAAGCCTCCCTGGGCACCCTGCAGGCTCCATTTTCAGAATAATTTTCGACACTAGAGAAATAGTTTTAAGGACGCAGGAATGCTATAATTTGGGGAGAACATGGCTCGAAAGAAAGCGGAATCTGTGTCCGAAGATAGCACCCCGAAGGCCGACATAGGCCTTCGTGTCATTTCACGTTCAATCGTTACAGAAATGCGCGAGTCGTATTTGGACTACGCGATGTCGGTTATCACATCACGCGCCATCCCTGATGTACGCGATGGCTTGAAGCCGGTGCATCGCCGCATCCTCTACACGATGCATGAGCTCGGTTTGAATCCTGGCGGTAAGACTCGTAAGTGCGCGAAGATAACCGGAGATGTTACTGGTAACTATCACCCGCATGGCGATGCGGCAGTGTATGAATCGCTGGTGAAATTGACCCAGGATTTCACGATGCGCTACCCCTTGGTTATCGGTCAAGGAAACTTCGGTTCTATTGACGGCGATCCCGCTGCTGCGCCGCGTTACACAGAAGCGAAGATGTCTCGGATGACTATCGAGATGCTCAATGACATAGGAAAAGAGACGGTGGTGTGGCGTCCCAACTATGAAGGCACTCGCCAAGAGCCTGAACTGCTTCCGGCTGGCGTCCCCAACATACTTTTGAATGGCACGCTCGGCATTGCCGTTGGTATGGCAACGAACGTACCACCTCACAACTTTGGTGAAGTCGTGGATGCGACGGTGCATCTCATTGATAATCCGGACGCTTCCGTTGATGAGCTTCTTGGTTTTATTCAGGGTCCTGATTTTCCGCTTGGCGGCATCGCATACAATTCGAAAGATATCGCGCACGCGTACGCAACCGGTCGCGGTCCTGTTGTAGTGCGCGGGCATGCAGAGATAACCGAAGACAAGAAGGGAAATAACATTATACTCATTACGTCTATCCCGTACCGCGTCAATAAGGCTGACCTTATCGTCACTATTGCGGATTTGGTGCGTGACAAGAAGCTCGAAGGCGTGAGAGATTTGCGTGATGAGTCGACTACGGACATCCGTGTAGTCGTGGAATTAAAAAATAACGCACAGCCGCAGCAGGTTTTGAATTATCTCTACAAGCACACGCAGCTTGAGGACGCGTTCCACTACAACATGGTTCTTCTGGTAGACGGCGTTCCTGAGACGCTTTCGCTTTCGGCTATTCTCTCCCACTTCATAGAACACCGGAAGGTTATTGTGAAGCGTCGTACCGAGTTTGACTTGAAGCGCGCGCAGGAGCGTGAGCACATTTTGCTTGGTCTCAAGAAAGCGCTTGACCACATTGATGAAATCATCAAGGTCATCAAGGCTGCGAAAGACGTGGTGGGCGCGCATGGTGACCTCCAGAAGAAATTCAAATTTTCTGAGCGCCAAGCGACCGCAATTCTTGAGATGCGCCTCCAGAAACTCGCAGGATTGGAACGCAAAAAAATCGAAGACGAACTCAAAGAGATCCAGGCTCTCATCAAAGAACTTGAGGAGATACTTTCTTCTACTAAGAAGATAATGAAAGTAGTAAAAGCTGAGCTTTTGGCATTGAGAGAAAAATATGCAGATGAACGGCGCACCCGCATCGTGAAGGGCGGTATCAAGAATATGTCGGATGAAGACCTCATTCCTGACGAGGCTGCGATGCTAACCCTCACGTCGACCGGTTATGTAAAGCGAACTTCCCCGAGCGAATATAAGAAGCAGAACCGAGGCGGTGTGGGTGTTATTGACCTCAACACCAAAGAAGAGGATTTCGTAACGCGATTCCTCGAGGGTTCGACACACGACTCCGTTCTCTTTTTCTCTGATCGCGGAAAGGTATATCGAACGCGCATGTACGAAGTGCCAGAGGGAAGACGTGCTACGAAAGGCAAGTCCATCATGAACGTACTTCCGCTTTCTTCCGAGGAGCGCATCACCTCTATTGTTGCTCTCACCAAGAAATCAGCAACGTCTTCATTCATGCTCATAACGGAGAAGGGTGTTGCGAAGAAAGTGAAAGCAGATCAGTTCGAGGATGTGCGCCGCTCGGGAATCATTGCTATGTCGCTGCAGCCAGGGGATAGTCTCATTGCCGTCTTGCCCGTTGAGAAAGGTGAGAGTGTCATCCTGGTAACAGCTGGCGGACAAGCAATACGCTACAAAGAATCTGATATCCGCGAGATGGGACGAACGGCTGGCGGAGTGCGCGCGATGAAATTCGCAAGCAAAGACAAAATAATAGCGGCGGATGTGATTAAGAGTGAGAAAGAAAGCGAAGTGCTTGTCCTTGCTGACATGGGCTACGGCAAGCGTACGCCCGCGAAAGAATACAAGATACAAAAGCGCGGCGGCTCTGGCATCAAGACTGGAAAAGTAACTCCGAAGACCGGCTCCATCATCGCTGCTCGCGTAGTGACGCCTGAAATGAGTGAGATTATCGTTGCATCCCAAAAGGGGCAGGTAATACGCACCGAACTTGCGCAAGTCCCGGTTCTTTCTCGCGCTACCCAAGGAGTGCGCATCATGAAGCTTCGCGAAGGTGATAGGATTGCCGCTTTCACTGCGTTCTAGCGAAAGCAATTATTTTTTTCAGAGCCTGATTTTTCTTATACACAGAGAAGCGGCATCAAGAGCCGCTTTTAAGTACAATAGAAAGAGTGTTCCTCAACCCTAAAGATATTCTCTCTCATCTTCCCATTAGCGCGCACGCGCGGGTGGGAGATTTTGGTGCAGGCGCTGGGCACTACTCATTCGCACTCGCGGAAAAGCTTGGAGCTGAAGGAACTATTTATGCCATTGATGCCTTAGGTTCATCCCTTGATGCAATCCGTCGAGGAGGGGAGAGATACCCAGCGGAGTTTCATACACTCCAGTCTGACTTGAATACAAGCATTCCACTCCGGGAAAATTTACTACATGTTGCCGTTGTCGCGAATGTGCTTCATCAGCTCACGGAGCGTGAGCGCTTCGTTCACGAAGTGGCGCGAGTTCTCCGTCCTGGCGGCACCGCATTAGTGGTCGATTGGATGTCATCGTTTAAGAACATGGGACCTCCCCATGAGTCGGTTTTGGCGCCTGGAGATGCCTTACGTTTTTTCAGGCAAGCAGGATTCTCTACCAGCGACATGCTGCCTGCCGGAACCCATCATTTTGCATTCCTCGCGACCTTGAACAGTTGATTTATTTTCCTACTGTTAGCAGAATCTATGAATAGCAACTTCAATACTAACGTTATACTAGTGGGATGAAGCTTTTTAATGTCGCCGTTATCGGAATTTTCCTTGCGCTTGCGGTTGGTGCCGTAATTATTTTTGCTACATTCACCTCGTTGAATAAGAATAGTGTGGGTGTCGTTTCCGTGTGGGGGTCGCTACCGCAAGATACATTTGAAAGTGTACTTGGGGATTTGCAGTCAGGTAATTCAACGTATGACAACGTGTCATACCGCTTTGTTCCGGACACTGAGCTCATTCCGGATTTGGTAGAAGCCATTGCTGCAGGCAAGGGACCTGATCTGGTGATATTCCCCGCGGAGTATCTCCTTTCTCAGAGTGACAAACTGTCATCTATTCCTTATAGCAGCATCAGTCGTCGTGGATTTCAAGATACGTTCATCCAAGCAGGAGAGGTATTTCTCTACGACGATGGGATAAAAGGTATTCCGTTCACTGTTGATCCTCTGGTCATGTACTGGAACAGAACACTTTTTGCGAATGCTGGCATCGCGCAGCCTCCGCGGTATTGGGATGAGCTCTCTGATATGGCGACTCGCCTTACGAAATCACAAGAAAACGGAACACTAACTCAGAATGCCGTTGCGCTTGGCACGTGGGATAACGTCGGGCATGCAAAAGCGATTTTTTTGACGCTCGCTCGTCAGCTTGGTAACAGTGTTGTTGTTTCTGATGGGAAGGGCGCTTATGTCTCTGTGTTCACTGAGGGTACAGCAGGAGGGGGAGTACCACCTGTTGATTCTGCAGTTCGTTTCTATACCGATTTTTCTGATCCGGTGAAACCTGTGTATTCATGGAACCGCTCAGCAATTCAATCAAGGAATGCGTTTTTAGCTGGCTCACTTGCTGTCTATTTCGGCTCAGTCAGTGAGCTCTCCGGCATGCGCGAAGCCAACCCCAATCTCAATTTTGATGTAGCGCCAGTGCCTGCGATTCGCGGAAACGGTTCAGGAGTTGCAGCTACACTAACCGGTCTTTCTATACCGCGAGGAAGTTCTAATCCGCGTGGCGCACTCATGGTGGCGCAAGCGCTTACGAGTGCAAACGCTCAAAAGTCATTGCGGTCGCTCATATCTCTTCCATCAGTACGGCGAGATGGCGTAGAATATGCCCCCAATGATCCATACGGCTCAATGTTTGATAGCGCAGCACTACTCTCTTTCGCGTTTCTTGATCCTAACCCGTCGGCGACCGATTCAATATTCAAGCGCATGGTTGAAGGTGTATCGTCTGGTAAACTTCGCGTCAGTGAAGCGACCTCGGGAGCATCCGACGAGCTGCGCGCACTTATTGGGGTACGATGAATAGAGCTTAGGGTATAGTGTCTAACGGGATGAAGCAGAGCATAAAAATATGACAAAAACTCTTACACGAATCATTCCTCTCGCGTTGCCTTTTTTTATACCGCTTGCTGTGTTTGCAGCAGGGTGTGATAGCGGAAGCACAGGCGGGCTTTGCAATCCCCTCGGATACAATTCCCTGTGGGAATTTTTACAGAGAATCCTTAAGTTAGTTATTCAGATTGGATTCCCGGTAATCGTGCTTTTCATCGTATTCATAGGATTTAAGTTCATCACCGCCGAAGGGAATCCGGAAAAGCTCAAAGAAGTAAGAAGTCTCTTTTTCTGGGCGATTATAGGCGCTCTTATCGTACTTGGTGCGCAAGCGCTCGCGCTCGCAATTCAAGCGACAGTGGCGCAGATTCAGCAGGGCACATAGAGGATATTTTGTATGCCGGCTTCTACTGGACAAACACTGACCTCCATCATCAACACGATGACAGACGTCGTTACGATGTCGGTTCCGTGGGCTTTATTGTTTCTACTTTTCTATTGGAACATTTACAAACTTATTACTGAATCAGATAATGCTGAAAAAAGAAAGCAGGCGGTTCCGCGCCTTGTGTGGAGCATTATTGCAATCACTATCGTTTTTTCTTTAGGAGGGCTCATCAATATCATAAGTAATACCCTTCTTGGTCAGAGCAGCTCCACATTTGCGCCGTCTGGTTCCTCCGGTTCATCTATCCCTTCGGGAACCGCTTCACCAGGTAGTTCAGCGAACCCAGGAGGAACTACACCTAGTCCCACGACGCCAAGTCCTTCAACACCGGGAGGCTCCGGAGTCACCCCTCGGTCTTCTTCACCGGATCCCTTCAGCCCAGGTACGCCTATATAATTGGATTCTTCGTCAAAAAATATAAATGAGCGAGTGATACAATAAAAATTATGAATAAGCTTAAACATCTCTTTCGGGTAGGAATTGCGGGCGTTATTTCACTCATGCCTCTTGCCGCATTTGCGGCTGCTGCCACCATACAGGATGTTTTGAAGAATCTTGGACCGACTATTCAGCTCGCAACCACTCTAGTTGTTTCCCTGTCGCTGCTCGCGTTTTTTTGGGGTTTGGCAATGTACATCTTTGGTGCTGGTGACACTGAAAAGAGAAAGAAGGGAATCCCTTTGATGGCGTGGGGTATTGTTGCTATTTTTGTGATGCTTTCTATTGTTGGAATCATCAACATACTTCAAGGCACGTTTCAGGTTGGGGGAGGGAGCCTTCAGATTCCGAAGATAAACAAATAATCAGAAGAACTGTGCCTTTCGGCGGTATCCACATACCAGCTCGCCCTTCTCCCTTGAAAGCAGGGAAGTGATACAATTAGCCCTGGCTTATTATTCAGTATATTTATCTCATAGCTTTAAACAGCTTTTAACTATATGAAAGGATTTTTAAGAATAAGTATCGCTACTGCTGCAGCGTTGGCTCCTCTCGCTGCGTTTGCTGCAAGCGACGTCAATAACGCATTGACGAAAATTGGTCAGCTCATCAGTCAAGCTACTCCAATCGTCGTTGCCCTCGCCCTTCTCGCGTTCTTCTGGGGTCTTGTCACCTACATCTTTGGTGCAGGAGATGCAGAAAAGCGCAAAAAAGGTCTTGGCATAATGATTTGGGGTATTATCGCTCTCTTCGTAATGCTTTCAGTCTTCGGTATCATCAACGCCCTTCAGAGCACGCTGGAAGTTCAGAATCCTCAGACCATTCAAATTCCTAAAGTAACTCCAAATCCTAACGGAGGCGGCACCGTACAATAGGATTCTAAAATCCTTTGCTGGCATTGCATGTGCCGCGCTGCTCGAGTGTTTTTTGTTCTTGACTCAGCGATGTCTTAGAGAGCTGCGTTGAACTATTCCATGGATGTACTTTCTAGCTTCATCAACAAGATTGTAGAGCTCATATTGACGCCAATCATGGCACTGCTGTTTGCCTTGGCGATGTTCTACTTCGTTGGCGGAATCATGATATTCATCGCGAGCGCGGACAAGCCAGAAGAAAGAGCAAAAGGTACGCGCCATATCTTTTGGGGGCTTATCGGATTCTTCATCATGGTTTCTGTTATCGGTATTCTTACTGCCGTTACTGGAACCTTTGGTGTCAGTTTGCCGAAGTAGATTACAGAACCTAGGATTCAAAAAACCCCGCGAGAGCGGGGTTTTTGTATTTGATAGAGGACTTGGTCACGAGTCACTAACCATTTTGGCTACGCTCGCTCGCAAATTTTCTCGAAGCCTCTCGGCACGATTTGCTAATCGCCCGGCTCGGCGTGCGCTCGCTAAGAACTCACGACTTCGCCGCCTCCGCCCTTCAAGTCCTCTTCCGCCCAAAAATAATAGTCGTCATACGCTCTCGCGTCCGACCCCTTTATTTTTGTGGGCGGAAGAGGACTTGAACCTCCACCTGGTTTCCCAGACCAGCTCCTAAGGCTGGCGCGTCTGCCAATTTCGCCATCCGCCCAAGAGGGGATTGTACACTAGTATCTTTTTTCTTAGAAAATCTATCTAAAGAATGTACAATAGCAAGCCATGGCTCATGAAAAGTCAGATACAATCCCTGAATATTATGAGAAGGAAAAAATTTGCATCTGCGGTCGATCGGTGAGGCTTTTTCGTTATGGAGATGAGAAGTGGCAATGGATGAACCATAACACTCCGCTTGGACCGTATTGTCAGAAATCTCGTTCGGTGGTGGAGGGACTTGATGATTAAAGGGTTCGGTCACACATAAAATTTCTGATTAGTTTGTCCGCCCGGTATGTAGGCATACCTGGCGACCTCGTTCGGAAAAGGGCGATACTGATTTCAGTATCGCCCTTTTCACTCTCTCGTCCGCCCGGTAGGGCTCGGCGCAGCTCACTAAGTATTTTGCTTCAGGTATTCGCAAAAAACTAAGTGGCTCCTGCCCTGGCTCGCCAACAAGCACTCGCTGCGCTCGTCTTGTGTACCGGCTCCGCCTTTCGAGCCCTACCGGGAGGGAGATATCTAAAAGCCGAATGCTCTCGCATCCGGCTTTAACATATCTCTGTCCGCCCGGTAGGGCTCGAACCTACGACCGTCTCCTTAAGAGGGAGTCGCTCTACCAACTGAGCTACGGGCGGTAGTGAGAAGGAAAGTGTCTGCGAAGCAGTGTTTTTGATTAAGGAGAGACAGAGGAAAGCTGTGCTTTCATTCTGACTCGACGAAACAAAAACAAGAGCGTCAGCGAACTTTCTTCGAACGACCCGTCCGAAAGGTTTCCTTACGGGCGGTAGCTCTCTTCTGACTTCCTCCCCTCAGAAACTTCTTCCTAAGAGGATTCGCCTATAGTATCCGATTTCCGCTACGAATCAATGGTAATTAGGAGTTAGCAAGCTTGATGACTATTTGACTCTATGTTCGAGAGTGATATTGTCGCTCGAAGGAACCTGTCGAAAAATTATATTGCATGTCTGAAAAACTAATCCTTCCAGAGAAAGTAAGAGGTCGCTCGCTTTTTCTGGACGATATGTTGAGTTTAGTCGGAGTTCCTTTCTATAAGGTCTGGCAAACAGTGTCTACTATTGCTAAACCATCTGATTATCCCGATATGCTATCCATTTTGAATAATTGGAATTCTGAAAATGGAGAATTCCTAGAAAAAAAGTGTGGTGTTTTTTTCTTTCTTGGTGAAGGTTGCGGGGATGTATTTGGTAAAGCTCCTCATATACATACCGATATTGGGAACGGTAAGGGACGTTGGTCACATAAGCACAGGTTGGAGAGCTGGCGCGAAGGTGATTATGGAGTTTTCTCTGCTCCTGAATAAAAATAAGTAAGCAGAAAGAACCAGCTAAAACTCGTACACGTAGAGCGTGTGCTTGCGTCTCTTGTCTTCAACGATAATTTTCTCTGACGGCTCCTTAGTTTTAAAAGGGAAGTCACAGGAAACGACTCGCGTTCCTTTTTTTAACTCCGCTCTAAATTTTGGCAAGAGTTTTTCTACCACCTCTGGGTAAAGATACATGTAGATATGTGTCGCATCGTTCAGTGGGACTTGTGAGAAATTCTTAAACAAGGTTTTGACGTTCTTCAAAGGTTTCAACCAAAAACGCATCCGCGTGAATGTGTAAGGTAGTGGTGCTTTCTCCACGCCGAAAGCATTTGCTTCCGGGTATGCCAGAGCCATCGTTGCTATAACGCGCCCGTCTCCGGAACCTAGGTCGTAAAACTTATCTCCAGCTTTCAGTGGAAATATTTTCTTTACTTCATCGATGACGTCTTGCGATATAGGCACATAGGGAACTCTTGTGGTGAGAATGCCATAAGTGAGTAAGAGAAGAAACACAAAGCACACGAGCCAGACGAGTATAAGTAACGCGTAGAGCACGAGTATGAGAAAAAGAGTCATGTATGCGAGGCAGTATAGCCTACGTTTGTGCTGTGCCCGGGGTGAGACTCGAACTCACACGACCGATTAAGGTCTGGGGATTTTAAGTCCCCTATGTCTACCATTTCATCACCCGGGCGGGTTTCTTATTTCTACCACGATGAGTCGGTTTTAAGCTATGGCAGTTGGGACTAAGGACATAAAATTCGAGGAATCGGTCACAACTCTCGCCTCACCCATGTTCGGCTCGGTCGCGACCCCGCCTCGCGGTTTTTCGAAACGAAAAACATGGCTCCGGCTTTCGATTCCCCCACGTAAAGCGCACTAGCGCTTTACTCTGCGGAGGCCTGGGGGGGAATCGAACCCCCGTATAAGGGATTTGCAGTCCCTTGTCTTACCACTTGACGACCAGGCCGAACGAGAAAGAGAGTGATCTGCGCGCAGACACTCTTTTCGAGAGAGGTCTGGAAAGCTTTGCTTCCCAGGTCCGACGAGAAAGAGAGTGAGCGTGTGCACACTCTGAGCTTAAACAATACTATGCGTTCTTATTCTCGTCGACGTCTGTATTTTCTGATTCTTCGACAGAGATACCCATATCAGGGTCAGGAAGGAAGGTGACTCGGGGAACGGTGTGAAGTCGCGCCTGCGTCTTTAAGAAGCTGAGAAATTCCTGCCTTTGGCGCGACAAAAAATCTGCAACCGCATGCGTTTGTTCTTTCGGGAGGACGCTCACAAATATGCGCGCGGTTTTTCCGCCGTCACCGATTTCTACTTTCGTAACAGTAATAAGCGAGCGGCGGTTTGATTCGCGATTTATGAAGAGCGCCGCTGCCGCGGTTAACGCCGAAATGAATCGTTCATCCCTATGTATCTGATCTCGTGGCATAGGGTCTTATGACTTTTTATGCACTGCGCTTATCGTGTCACCCGCAACGATGTCAGCCTTTGATTCGATTTGCGTCCCGAACTCCATTCCTTCGGGCACGGAATTAACGTCCGCGCGTTGCATCTGGAGGTTCACTACCTTTCCGGTGCCGACTTCAATGCCGCGGCGAGCGATGACCACCTGGTCTTTCAGGTGGATGATGCCCGTAAGGACTTTGCCGCCAACCACGTGTTTCGCGCCTGCACTTGAGAAGTGCTTGATGATTTGTGCAGTGCCGGAAATCATATCCTCATCACTCTCTGGTTTATATTTCTTTATCTCTTCTTTGAGCCAGTCACCAAGCTCGTAGATTATTGAACGCGTTTCAAGCGTGATTCGTTGACGCTCTGCGAGATCTTTTGCTGAAGCGTCTGCTTTTACGTTGAAGCCAAGTACGATAGCAGGGGAGAATCCGATGAATGGTCGGATATCATTGTCCGAAATTGGTCCTACGTTTGCGGATACGATATGGAGTTCAATTCCTTCTTCAGTCACTTTCGCGAGCTCATGTTCTAGTGCTTCAAGAGAACCTGCGGTATCAGCTTTTAATGCAAGTCGCACCAGCGTTCGTTTTTCCGCACCCTCTCCGGTAGCGCCGTCGCGGCTCTTTACCTGCGCGCCTTGCTTCGATTCCTCTGCAAGTTTTTCAGCGTCTTTTTTGGTGGCAACGACCGTCAACGTGCTTCCCACGCGCGGCTCTGAATCAAATCCCGTCACGCGTGCCGGCTTTCCGCAGGAAATCTCTTTCACCTTCGCTCCGGTAAAATCTTCTAGTATGCGAAGAGGTGCTGTTGCGCTGCCCGCCACCGCAAAGCCTCCGACTTTTAAGGTTCCTGTTCGGACAATGACGGTTGCGCTCACGCCTGCTTTCGGATCACGGGCGGATTCGATGACGATCGCTTCCGCGTCTAGCGTTGCATCGCAGGTTATGGAGTTCAAATCAGCAACGAGCCCGATGAGGTCAAGGAGTTCTGGCACTCCGGCGCCTGTTTTTCCTGACACGCCGACAAAAGGAATCTCGCCGCCTAAGCCCTCAAGATAGATACCTTCCTTCATTACGCTTTCTTTTGCGCGGTCTAACGCTGCAGTGTCCTTGTCGATTTTGGTGAATGCCACGACGAAGGGTATGCCCGCTTCCTGAATAGCTTTATGCGCTTCAATAGTCTGGGGTTTTACGCCATCGTCTGCTGCAACGATAAGGACAGCAATGTCAGCTGCGGCTCCGGCGCGTCTTCGCATTTTCTGAAATGCCTCGTGACCCGGAGTGTCGATGAATGTAATGTTGCGAGTCCCCTCAGAGCCCGTATGAGTGACTTCGTACGCTGATACTCGCTGTGTTATGCCGCCCGTTTCCTTAGCGGCAACTGCAGACTTTCGTATGTAGTCCAAAAGCGTCGTCTTGCCGTGGTCGATGTGTCCCACGATAGCCACGACCGGCTGGCGGCATTCTTTAAGATTCTTACTAGGCGCGTCTGTCATAGTGCAAGAGAAACACGAAAACGCCTCTTAAGCAAATCATGGAGCTGATTCAAGAATCAAGATTCATGATTCAAGAATGAGATTTTCAGATCTGCATATTCATGAATCGTGCTTCCTGAATCATAAATCTATTGAGAGGGTTTTTTTTGCGTCCGCGATTGCCGCTTTTTCTTCTTCGGATAGCTCACGTTCCGATACGAATTTCTTCAAGGCTTTTGCATAGACGCGTACTCCATCGCGAGCATGGATGCCTGAGAGCACGGTTCCGTTTCCACCCTCATCTATAAGAGCCACGATAAAGCTTTGTTGCCCACCTTCGCCCCCAAATGGATCAAATCGCCTAACTGCTATTCCACGGATACTTTTTTCCAAGCGTGTGTTGATGTTCTCAAATGCAGTTTCTGATTTCACTGCATGAGTCTCAAGTAGAGAGGTGCGTTCATGTAGTTTTTGTATTGTGCCTTCAAGTGTTTTTCCGTCCTGTCCTTGCATCAATCGCTGTAATCTCCGAAAGATAAAAAACTCCTGGATGAGCGCCAACAGCACGAGGACGGTGAGTCCAGAGACTAATAGGTTTCCTTGTATTGATTGGAGAAGGTTTTGAAATACGACCGTAGCGCTTTCCATATGTTCTGGATTATAGCCTACGTTTTCAAGCGAGAGCCCTGTATTATGACTGTATGTCTTATTCAAGTAATCGCATCTATCTTGATAATGCATCAGGAACGCCCGTGCATCCGAAAGTGGCGAGAGCCATGTCTGCTGCGCTTGAAGACTTGTCTGGCAACCCGAGCGCTCCCCACACTGAAGGACGAAGGGCGTACGAGGCAATCCAGAATGCCCGAAGCGAAATAGCTCGAACGCTCGGTGTGAAGTCAGAAGAACTCATCTTCACCTCTGGCGGTACTGAATCTAACAATCTCGCTATTCTCGGACTTATTGAGGCTTTACATACGAAAGGAATCGCGTATGTCGCAATGCATATTGTGACAACAAGCGTTGAGCACAGCTCTATCTTGAAGACTCTTGAAATGCTTGAAGGCAGGGGCGTTTTGGTGACCTACGTAAATCCGGACTTTGATGGCATCGTTCGTGCTGAGTCTATTGCAAGCGCAATAAAACCTGAAACAGCACTCGTGACGTTAGCGCACGTGAATAGCGAAACGGGAGCCATTCAGCCACTTGCTGACATCAGCACCGAAATAACAAGATGGAAAGGTAGGGAAGTAAGTGCTTTCAAAAATCTCGTACAGGAGGCGTCGTTTCCAATATTTCACGTTGATGCTGCTCAGTCGCCCTTGTATCTTGATGCGAGTCCGCACCCATTTCACGCCGATTTAGTTTCCTACGATGCGCAGAAGCTTCGTGGTCCGAAGGGTGTCGGTGTTTTATACCGTGATTTTTCCGTACCGATATCACCGGTTTTTGGCGGCGGAACTCAAGAGAGAGGGATTCGTCCCGGCACCGAGAATGTACCGGGCATTGTGGGCGCGGGAGTTGCTTTTTTTCTTGCAAAAGAGGGGAGAGTGGCACGGGAAACGCGGATACGTGAGCTTCGAGATTATCTCATTGAGTTGGTGCGCACGGCTGTTCCCGACGCTGAACTTATTGGACACCCCAAGCGTCGTATTGCATCAAATGCGCTGTTCGCAATTAATGGAGTTGATGGAGATTATCTTTCGGTGCTCATGGATGAGGCAGGCATTGCGGTTTCTCCACGAAGCGCGTGCGTCGGAGCCGGCGGGGCGATTTCCCATGTAGTTATGGTGCTCACAGGCGATGAGAAAAAAGCAAAAGGCACGATACGCTTTTCGCTCGGTCCGGACACAGTTCGGCTTGATATCGAGAGAGCGGTTTCCGCCCTCAAAGCTGCCCTCAAAGTTGCAAAGCAAGTTCATTGATGCACATTTTTTTCTTGCTGTTTAACCCTATACCCTATACCCTATACTCTAAGCACTAACCCCTACCCACATGGATATCGAAGAGCTCACAAATTTTCAAATTGTCCTTTTGGTACTTTTGGTATCGTTCGTGACATCAATTGCCACTGGCATCGTGACGGTGTCGCTCTTGGCAGAGGCGCCCCTCGGAGTGACGCAGACCATCAATCAAGTGGTAGAGCGCACCATACAGACCATCGTCCCGAGCAACATCTCTACGCCAGTAAGCACTAAAGAAACTACGGTCGTTGTTAAAGAGGAAGATTTAATAACCGATTCTATTTCTGCCTCACTTGGCAAGACGGGTCGCGTTTTCGAGGGTGTTGCAACTACCTCAGCTATTGTGGGTCTCGCTGCACAGATTGGTCCAGCACTTCTCGTGACAGACTCGAACATCGTTGACAAGGAACATCTCGTAATCATTGGCGGCACGAGCGCCGTCTATACGGTATCGCAACGCTTTCCTGATATCGGTATCGCGACTCTCGTCCCGAAAGACCCAGCAACAACGCTCGGGACTCCTTTCAAGATTGGCGACGTAGGAGCAATAAAGCTCGGTGCCACAACAGTGGCACTCGTGAGCGTGACTCAAGAGCGAGTAGCGATTGGCGCAGTAGCCTCGCACACCTCATTCATTGATGTTATTCCGACAAAAGGGGCATCTGCCATATCGGTTCGAAGCATCGACACGAACATAAATGCCACACTCGTTCCGGGAACCCCGCTCGTAAACATCTTCGGGGACTTGGTGGGTATCTCAACGGGGGTGTCGCAACTCTCTGGCGGCAGCGGAACATTCATAGCTGCAAGCGATTTTCTGACGGTTCTCTCGGCTTCGCACGCCAGCTCGACTTCTTCTAAAAAATAAATGTAGGTTTTTTAAAAACTAAGAATTGATGCGTTACCTTGCGCTTCGTTTTTTGGTATAATAAGAACCTATGCCTCCTCCATTCGGAAATTTCACAACAAAAGCGAAAGAAGCAGTGCGCAAAGCGCATGAGCTCGCCATTGAACGCGGACAAAATCACGTGAGTTCGCTCCATTTGCTTGGTGCTCTGGTGATGCAGGAAGAATCAATCGTGCTTGCCATCCTGGAGCGACTTGATGTCGATACTGTTCTTTTCACTGACTCTGTCATTGAGCTTCTAGAAGTTCCTCCGACAGGTTCAGTATTGTCGCCGTCGTATCAGCTCTATCTCACACCAGACTTGGCGCAGGCGCTCGAAGCTGCAGTAAAGATTGCGACGTCTTTCAATGAATCGTTCGTGTCTGTCGAACACCTTTTCTTGGGGATACTTGAGCATCCCGGTCCTGCTGCTGAGATTTTCAACCGCTTCCGCATCGATCGCAATGCCGTTGTATCGGTCATGCAGGAGTTTCGTGCTGGTCGCACCACTGAAGCAGAGGCGCCTAAAAAGATGCGCGCTTTAGGTAAGTACACCAGGAATCTTACGAAACTCGCAGCGGACAATAAGCTTGATCCAGTCATTGGTCGCGATATAGAAATCAATCGTGTTATTCAGATATTGTCGCGTCGTACCAAAAACAATCCCATCCTCATCGGAGAGGCGGGCGTTGGAAAAACTGCAATTGCAGAAGGGCTAGCGAGCCGCATGGCAGTGAATGACGTACCAGAATCTCTAAAAGGTAAAGAGCTTCTGATGCTTGATCTCGGCATGCTCATCGCGGGTACCAAATATCGCGGCGAGTTCGAGGAGCGATTGAAGACCATTATGAAAGAGGTTGAAAAATCTGATGGAAAAGTAATATTGTTTGTTGACGAAATTCATACTCTTGTGGGAGCAGGCGCTGCTGAAGGTGCCATGGATGCCAGCAATATGCTCAAACCTGCACTGGCGCGTGGCGATTTCCGGGTCATCGGTGCAACGACATTAAAGGAATACCAGCAGCACATTGAACGTGACCCTGCGCTTACGCGACGTTTCCAGCCTGTCTTCGTACAAGAGCCTGACCGGGAAGATGCGATTGCGATTTTGCGTGGTCTCCGCGAGAAGTATGAGCTCTATCACGGAGTGCGCATTACAGACGCGGCTATTGTCGCTGCGGTTGAGCTATCAAGCCGCTACATAACTGACCGATTCCTTCCGGACAAGGCAGTGGATTTAATCGATGAAGCCGCGTCCGCCTTGAAAATATCCCTTGAGAATAAGCCGCCACAACTTGAGGAGACTGATCGCAAAATTCGTCGGCTGGAGATTGAATTCCAGGCGCTTCGTAAGGATGAAGATGCGCATGTCGGAAAGAACACGAAGGCGCGCATGAAGACTATTGAAAAAGAGATTGCGGAATTGCGCGAGAAGACTGCTGATTTAGAAGTGAAGTGGAAGAATGAGAAAGAAGTGCTGCTTGCAATCGGTGCCACTAAAAAGGAGCTTGACCAGCTTCGTGCTGAAGCAGAATCTGCTGAAGCGCGAGCGGATTTGGCACGCGTGGCGGAAATTCGCTACGGCAAGCTGCCAACCTTGGAGAAGAATTTGGAGCGCGAGCTTGATAAGCTCAAGCGCTTCCAGCGTTCACGCCGCGTGCTCAGAGAAGAAGTGACGGATGTCGACATTGCCGAAGTAGTGAGCCGGTGGACGGGCGTACCAGTGTCGCGCATGCTCGAAGCTGAAGCGAAGAAACTCGCACGCATGGAAGACGAATTGAAAACCGCTGTTGTCGGTCAAAACGATGCGGTACGACTCGTGTCGGATGCAGTGAAGCGCTCACGCGTAGGTATTGCTGATCCGAATCGCCCTATCGGTTCGTTCCTCTTCTTGGGTCCCACCGGCGTCGGGAAAACCGAACTCTCAAAAGCGCTCGCGAAGTTTATGTTTGACGATGAGTCCGCAATCATTCGCGTCGACATGAGCGAATTCATGGAAAAACATTCCGTGTCGAAGATCATCGGTTCGCCGCCAGGATACGTTGGTCATGAAGAGGGAGGCTCACTCACTGAGAAAGTTCGTCATCGCCCGTATGCGCTCATCCTTTTCGATGAGATTGAGAAGGCACACCCTGAAGTGTTCAACATCCTGCTTCAAGTGTTAGATAACGGTCACCTTACGGATGCGAAGGGGAGAAAGGTTAACTTTAAGAACAGCATCATTATTCTGACCTCGAACATCGGCGCTGAATTCATCGACAAGATGTCGAGTTTCGGATTTAGTTCAGCGAACGGAAGCGATATTGCCGAGTATGAGATGGCAAAAGAAAAAGTCATGGGGCGCCTCAAGGATTACTTTAGACCTGAGTTTTTGAACCGCCTTGACGAGATTATTGTCTTCAACATCCTGTCGGTTGAAGCGATAAAAGATATCGTCGATATGCAGGTGAAGATAGTAGAAGAGAGGCTTGCTTCGAAAGACATCAAGCTTGATATCCACCCCGAGGTGTATGCGTATCTCGCAAAGGAGGGCTATAGCCCGCAGTATGGCGCAAGACCCTTGAAGCGTCTCATTCAGTCAAAGATTTTGACGCCGGTCGCGTCGTTTATGGTTTCGCGAGGTGTTATGGAAGGAGGTACCGTGAGCGTCAGCCTGAAGGGTAGTGAGTTCGTTTTCGATGTCGTAAAGAGCGCACGAGCGACAAAATCGCATCGAGCCAAAGTCGGCGCTTCAGGTTCAAAAAGCTAGAAAAAGGTGCTAGGCTAGTCGCTGACCCAGAATTTGCGTCGGTACTCAAGTGGTCAACGAGGGGAGACTGTAAATCTCCTGACTTCGGTCTTCGTTGGTTCGAATCCAACCCGGCGCACCGCCGAAAAGAGTCAGGGAAACCTGGCTCTTTTGTTGCGAAGCAACGGTTGGATTCGAACGAGAAGAGGGGGGTCGGGGAGAGGTATTGTCTCCCCGTGGAGGAAACATTTAAAACCGACGGTTTTGAATCTTGTGAGATTCCAACCCGGCGCACATAAATAAAAATTAGCCGCATATGCGGCTAATTTTTCGTTATAGTGACGTTTGCTAGGCGAGGTCTTCTTCGCAAAGTTTCAAACAGCTCATTTTCGCGGCTCCCGACAAACCCGCACAGTCTTCTATGCATTTGTCGTAAGCCTCTACTTTAGAGTCTTTCTTGAAACCCCTCGCATCTCTTGACTCATCAAGCATAATTTTTCTCTGTTTATGTTACTAAATAAGGAGATACTCCCGCTCCGCAAAGTTTACTCCTCAACGCGAGATAATAGAAATATTGACTTACCCCAAAATAATTATATAATACAAAAATGGGAGAAAAGCCGTCATTTGAATATGGTCCCCTTGAACGAGGACTGAAAGCAGTCTATAGAAGATTCTTTCCAGTCCCGCGTTCTCCGTGGACTGCAGGACCCGTGGAGGATATTGCACAGGTTAATTTGGTGCCCCCTGAAAAACTAACCCCGTTCTTTACAGGCTGCATTACCGAACTTCAACGCCTGAAAGGAGACGACGTTGGTGACTATCTAGAGTTCGGTGTCTTTAATGGCAGCTCAATCGGAAGTCTTTACAAGGCGCGTGAAGCCGTAGGAGTAAAGTCAATGCGCATGTTCGGGTTTGACGCGTTTGAAGGTTTGGCTCCAGGTTCTGAGAATGAGGATGGTGGGGTTTGGAAAGAGGGTTTCTATTCCTGTTCGTTTGAGGATATGCAGCAAGCCCTAAGAAAGCGAGATGTTAATCCCGATGAGATTACGTGGGTGAAGGGATGGTATGACGAGACCCTCAATGATGATACGAAAAAGAAACTTAATCTTGAGAAGCTTGGAATTGTTTTTGTAGACTGCGACACTTATAGCTCGTCAAAGGCAGTTCTTGATTTCGTAGCCCCGCTTATTACTGAGCCAGTTATTATCTGTCTTGACGATTGGAAACTCAATGACCTTGATATCAAAGGGATGGGTGAGTACAAATCATTCAATGAATTTCTAGATTCTAATCCTCATTTGGTTGCCACTTCTCTGCAATCTTACAATCGCAAATCAAAGACCTTCTTGGTGCGTCCTCAATAAAGAGGCAATTTTAGATGGTTTTTTTGTTTCTCAAAACCCAACACATCCTCCGCAAGAACAACTCCCTCCTCTTTGTCTGCTGTCTCCCTGCATACAGCGGCATCGCGAAGCATCACACAGGTGGTTGCAACGACCGCATGCCTTTTCTGGAGTGTGTATGGTAAGTTCGTGTCCCCGTTCGTTCATCAAGCAAACTTAAAGCTAATCTCTAGCGCTGTCAAACTAAGATAAGGTATAAGGAATTTTAAAAGACCCGCGTTTGCAGGCTCTTATTTCATGGGGTATAGTACTCGGCATGTCTCAAGACAATCTCATCAAGATGAAATCCTCGGCTTCGGGGCACGTTATTTGGACCACCAAGAACAAGAAGAAGCTCGCCAACGTCAAGATGGCGCTCAAGAAATATGACCCAGTGGTGCGCAAACGCGTGACGTTCAAAGAAGCGAAGAAATAGAGACGAGGTATCTCGGTGCTTCAAAGGGAAATACTTTTTCCCTTTTTTCATTTATACTGTGCATCTCAAGGGCCTATAGTTCAATGGTAGAATTACGGTCTCCAAAACCGTCGATCAAGGTTCGAATCCTTGTGGGCCCGCTTTCGTCCGACGTAGCCTTGGCGAAGTCGGAACTTGCCTCGTCTAGTCGGACTACGGCGGGTGAAACCCGCTAAAGCCGAAGACGAATATGTATTACGTTTATATTCTAAGGTGTGCAGATCAGAAGCCGTATACTGGCTGCACAGAAAATATTGAGAAACGTCTAGAACGTCATTTGAAAGGCTATGTACCCGCAACGAAAGAGCGTCGCCCCATTGAGCTAACACAGTACGTGGCGTTTCAAGATAAATACAAAGCATTTGAATTTGAAAAATATCTCAAATCAGGCTCCGGGAGAGCTTTTCTAAAGAGACATTTTTCTTGAGCGACCGTAGGTTTCGAGTCGCAGCAGCGACGAGAGGCGAATCCTTTATATTTTCACCCCCACTCCGAAACGCCTGCTCATAAGTTTTTTAAGCGCGATTACTGTGTAGGGGAGTTGGCATACCGCTAAAAGAATTGCTGTGTAGATGATGTCTCCAGCCAGCATATTGCGGAGGAAGGGTAGTCCGAGCTCGTATGCATATAAAAGCCCACTGACACTTTTTGCATACCAGGGTGAGAAAACCCAGACCGCAAAGTTGGTAACTAAGAAAAATAGCAGAGCGGAGGCTATAAGCATAAAGCCTGTAGGCGCTATTTTTCGGTATCTTTTTGTCATCATGTTCATCACCCCGATGAGCGCAAAAGAGATGTAGACGTTCAAGAGAATTTTCCAATCATAGAGACCAATTACTAAGTCTGAAAGCAGCATTGCCGCGATTGGTACGCTAATCGCCCACGCTTTCCCGACATATCTGCCAGCAGCAACGCTTATTGCAGTTATTGGTGTCGCGTTCGGCATGTGCGGCAGGAGGCGCCCCGCTATCCCTATCCCAATGAGGCTGACAATCGCAAGAAGTTTTTTTAGCATAATTAGATTCTAGTTCTAGTCTTCCGAGCTCGCGAAGAACCATTCAACAGTGTCGCCGTCTTTTAGCTGGTACGCATCAGCGCCGATTTGCGGCATCACTCCGTTCACTTTGTATTGCCAGTACTTATTCTCAACCCCGTTCTTGTAGTCGCCCATACCGTCCACCAAGGTTCCCAATCCCGAGTATTCTTTCGTAGAGACCTTCAGGTCAGGATTTTTCACGTTGAGTTTTTGGAGTACCCCTAAGACGGTGTCTCCCTCGAGAACGGCAACCTGCTCGTTGGTATATACGCCAACAATCGATAGGGATATCGTTTTGGCTTTACTTTCAGAAAGAGAGACAGGGGTGCTGGTCGTTTTATTTGTAAAGAAAGAAATTCCGCCGATGAGCGCCGCAGCGCAGATGATGAGGAGGGCGAGCTTAAAATAATTCTTTTTCATAGCTGTGACTGGTAAATCTTTTATTAATTAATACGAAGGTGAGGATTCCTTGGCGTGTGCCTCTGCCGCAGCATACCGCGCCAGAGCATACAGAAAACTCGAAAGGCGATTGAGATATGCGATGGATGTGCCTGAAATGATGTGGTTAGTGCGCACACTGATGACTGCGCGCTCGGTTCTCCGCGACACTGCACGAGCGTAATCCAATAGTCCTGAAAGCTCTGTAGCACCCGGAACGACGAACGCATGAGGATTCTCGATTAACTTTTCAATTGAGTTAACGGCATTTTCAAGCATGTCTACGTGCTCTTGAGGAAGAATTTTTTCCGCTCCAGCAAGTTCCGCTTGGATGATGAAGAGTGATTCTTGGGATTTTTGTACGGCATCATGTAATTGAAAAAGACTGTACGAGACTAATCGTGCTCGGCAGACCCCCAAGAGGGAATTGAGTTCATCAAGTGCTCCGAGCGCGTCGTATATAGGACTGTTCTTAGGCAGCCGACCTTTTGTACCGAAGAGTCCTGAGGTACCGTCATCTCCTTTTCTGGTGTAGAGCATGGTTACGCCGATACCTGCATTTCTGCGGGAATAATCATGTCAATTTCACAGATATTCCCGACGCATGCGAGCTCTTTTTTCTGCTCGGTCTCATCGGTATGTTCGTAGGTGACCAGTTTTGAATAATCTATCCTAGGGAAATTCGCTGCCATTTCCTCGTACCTTTCGCGGGTTATTGCCTCGTAGGGGGCGAGCTGGTAGACGTGGTCGAAGCGCGGTAGGAAGGAAAGACCGCCAATGATGTCCCAGTTTTTCTGTATCCAATCAACCACACCTATCCATTCGTCTTCGCCAACTGAAATCGTTGCTGATGGGTTGTGTTCCGTATAGTTAAGTTTCACCAGCTTCCAGTATTCGAGCTGTTCGAGGGCTGAAAAATCGTCTTTGAATTTCGCGCTTTCAGGCGACTTGACCGGGAATTCAAGCACATACGTGGTAGCGGTCTCTGCATTCTGCCCAACTTCAGGATAATAGGGGACGCCTTGATCCTTGAGCATCTTAAAGAGGGAGTCGGTCGCGGAAATGCGCACGCGCCGTATGTAATAGGGTGCGTGGCGCGGATGGATGCCCGATGAACAGTTGAAAGTCTGAGAAACCGTTCCCGAAGGCTTTACCGCGGTTACTGAGAGGGATGCTTTCACGCCGAACCGTTTTGCGTATGCGGCGTTTGCTTTCACAGCGATGTCGCGCATCGCACGTAAGGTTTCGGGTAGACGGACGATATCGCTGTCCCACTGACCGGTAATCGAAACGCCGAGCAGACGCTCCTCTTCGCAGTGTTTCGTCCACTCCTTCGAGATGTAGTTAAAGCTTGCGAGGGCTGATCGGCAGGTACCGATGAGCGCAGCGAGGCGGGCCTCTCGCACCAGAGTCCCGTGCGTAGCGTCCGCCCCCGCGAGGAGCTCGGAGAGGTTGCAGAATTCTTTTGATTGCAGAATGATCTCGCCACACGGGTTCGTCCCGATTGAGCCCTGGACAGTGCCGTCCGACGCTATGAAACCGACTTTCTTGAAATAGGACTTTCGGCGTTTCGGCATGGTATTGCCTAAGGCGCCGCGGTTGAATATACCGCGCTCGCCGGATCCGCTTTTCATAAGTGCCACCCACTCTTCCATCAATGCCGCGTTTGAGGGCTTTGTTTCATATACGGCGGAATTGTTGGCGACTGAACGATATGGTTCGGTAAGGAAAAATTGTCCTTTCTTGGCATCGCGCAGATCTGTGTCGTCAAGATCAGAAAGGCTGATCATGGCGGTGCGTCGCACGCCGCCGGATACAACGCATTCGCCAATCTTGCAGATGATGTCGTGCGCGTCAATTGGGCGCAAGCGTCGTCCCTGCCGGCGCAGGATCTTCTCGCGTGCGAACGCAAGGAGTGAGCGCAGAGGCTCCGGTCCGGAGGCTTTGCCGCCCATAGTTTTAAGCCGGGCACCAGCCGGGCGGATCATTCCATAATCAAATTCGATATCGTTTCCGTTGTACCAGGCTTTAAGTCCCAAAGTCAGCGCATCACACCAGCCTTCTTTTGAGTCGAGGACGGTGTGTACAGGTAGAGTGGTGCCGGTCTGTTTCTGTATTTGCGGGAGTTGTTCTATGTTCTGGCTCTCGACAGTAAAACCGACGCCACATCCCTGCATCGAAAGGTACATGATTTCCGCGAAGTCCTTGAGTGATGACGGTGCCGTGAACGTGCAATTGTATGCGCAGGTGTTGCAGCGACGCGCTGGCTCTCCTGCAAACTGCATGAGACGCATCGAGGGCATTACTTCCTGCCTGAGTATGGCGGTTCGCACTTCCGCGTATTCTTCGTCGCCGAGCTTCGTGCCTAAGTTTTCTTTCATGAATGCCACGTACCGGTCAACCGTTTCAATCCATGTCTCGCGGCGGTTCTCCGCCTCAATCCAGCGCGCATATGTTCGGAGGTACACGAACTCTCCAAGGGGATTATCCTTAAAGTATTTTTTACTCTCCTCGGTGAGTGCGCGCACATGTTCGGGCACGTCGCCTCTCGACTCGCGCACCTTTGCACGCTCTGCTCGGTAGAGGATATACGCTTTCGCGGTTGCAGGGAATTTCTGCAGCATCAATTCCTCCTCGACCTCGTCTTGCACCTGCTCGACTCTGGGTGGGAATACTGCAGCTTCTGCTTTGTACAATTTTTTCTCTACGGCTTCCGCGATTAAGAGAGGCGCACCTTCCCGAAACTCCAGAGTGGCTTTCATCGCGCGTTCTACCGCCATTTCTATTTTCTTCCTGTCGAATGGCACGCGGGTGCCGTTCCGCTTTACGATTGTCCTAATGGATACTGTGGATGAATTCTGTGACATAGGGGTGGGGAGTGATATATTGATAAGGGTCTATGAATTTAACACATCGATAGTTATCTATGAGTTTAAAAACAAAAAAGCTGGGGAAAAGTTCAGCGAAGAAAACAAAAACGGCTTCCCGTAAAGCCGACAAGAGCTATAAAAGACCCGCGTGGGTCAAGAGCGGCGAAGAGGAACTCTGCCCGGATTGTTTTAAGGTCGTCGGTGACAGGAGCCGATATG
>CAYNOO010000006.1:54516-58236 GCA_964398865.1 uncultured Candidatus Saccharibacteria bacterium
CTTGGTGTGTATGCTTGGCAAGGCGAAAGAAGGTATGACGGTGAGCGAGCTAACGAGCCACATGCATCTGCGTCAGCCGACCGTGACGCATCATCTGAATGTGCTCCGCTCTGTGGATGCCGTCGAAAGTGAGGCTCGCGGGCGGGAGCGTGTGTATACCTTGAATCGGAGTGCACACTGTTTTGAAGATTGCCAGATTCCGTACTAACAGCTTGTATGAACACATTTTTTGAACTTTGGTCTCTGCTCTCCTACCTCATTGTGCAAGGGTTTGGGCTCGTGCTTGCGGGCATAGCGGCGGTTATCTTCTTGTACGTCATTTTAAGGAAACACTATTCTTCTTTAAGAAACACTCTTCTTTTAAGCGCGTTCTTTATCGGCGCGATGCTCTTCTTTTGGTTTCCCGTTGGTGTCCCAAAGAATCTCGAGTATCCTTTCGGCATCACTACGTATGGTCCTGCTGACGGACCTACATTGCCGCTTAAAAGTGTTTTTGCTTTTTTCAGGAAACTTGATTCTTTCGAGCGCGTATCCGATATCGCGCGCAACCCTCTTGATGTTCCGCCACCTCTTGCTCGCGCGAGTGAAGCTGAAGTTGAAATTAATATCACGGCGAAAGAAGTTATCGGGGAAGTGGCACCTGGGGTCATCCTCAATTATTGGACATTTGATGGTACGGTTCCCGGACCTTTTCTACGTGTGCGAGAAGGAGATAGCGTGTCGTTGACACTTCACAATGATCCCTCGAGTCTACACATGCATTCTATTGACCTTCATGCGGTAACTGGACCTGGCGGTGGTGCAACAGTTACTGATGTGATGCCCGGGGAAAGCAAAACGCTGAAATTCAAAGCACTTAATTCTGGTCTCTACGTATATCATTGTGCTCATCCGAATGCTGCAAATCACATGGCGCACGGGATGTACGGGCTTATTCTTGTTGAGCCCAAAGAAGGTCTTTCACCAGTAGACAAAGAGCTTTATGTTATGCAAGGTGAATTCTACACAGCAGGGGCGCGGGGTTCCAAAGGGCTTCAAGTCATTGATACAGGGAAAATGCTCGATGGGAACCCTGAGTATGTCGTGTTTAACGGTCGTGTTGGTTCCGTTTCAAAAGATGCGATCAAGATACAGCAAGGAGAGAAAGTGAGGGTTTATTTCGGGAATGGCGGAGTAAACCTCATTTCTTCCTTTCATCTGATCGGCGAGATATTCGATACAGTGTATCCGGAAGCACAGATGGGCGGGTCAAATTTTCATAATGTTCAGACTACTTTGGTGCCGGCTGGCGGTGCCACCATTGCAGAGTTCACCGCAGATGTTCCCGGCAATTATATGCTTGTTGACCACGCGCTCGCGCGACTTGATAAAGGAGCATGGGGCATGATTTCAGTTGAAGGGGAAGCGAGACCGGATATCTTTGACGGAGACTCAAGTGGTGATCACTCAGGGCATTAGGTATCGATGTTCGTCGTTGTAAACGAGTTTTCAGCGACTTCACTCGAAGAAAATATTCATAAATATGTCTATTTTCCTTCTCGTTCGTCGCTGTAAGCAGGGCTTTCAGCAGCTTCGCTCAGGAAAAATGAGAACGCATTCTCCATTTTCTCCCTCACTTGCTGCTGTAACACACTCAGCCTTAAAACGTCATAGTGTGGGGTAGTGTACCTAAGGTCGTATACCCTCATTAACTTAATTCTTGTATTTTAAAAATGAAAAACATATGAATATAAGCAAAAATACGATTATCGCAATACTAGTCGTAGGCATCCTTCTTGTAGGAGGCTGGCTCGTCTATGCATACAGCACGAAGACGAACTCACCTGCTACGGTTGCTACATCAACACCCTCAGAGAATACCAATACGACTCCTGCCGTTTCGGCAACACCCTCAGTTCCTGCTGTTACTACAGGTGCCGATGTCTTTGTCTCAAATTCCACAGCACTCGTTACCGGCAAAGTAACGCCCAATGGCGCCCAAACCGTGTATTGGTATGAATATGGTAAGACTACAGGTCTAGGAACACGGAGCGTTTCGCAGACTGCTGGCTCTGGCTTCATCGCCATTCCTACGCCAGCATATATCACGGGACTTGCAGCAAACACTACGTATTACTATCGCCTGAGCGCTTCGAACGCTTCTGGAGTTGTGAATGGCTCTACCTTAAGCTTTACAACGAACACGAACCCTCCACCGACTGGAAATGCGCCAACGACGCAGACTAATAAGGCGGTAGACGTGTCTCGCACCACTGCAAACCTGACCGGACAAGTAAATCCGAACAACGTAGCAACGAGCTACTGGTTTGAGTATGGTGAAACTAACGATCTGGGTAATGCGACTGCGCTTCAAGGAGCAGGAAATGGAGGCAGCTCTCTTGCAGCCTCCGTGTCTATCTCAAACTTGAAGCCGCTGACAAAGTACTACTTCCGCTTGAATGCTAGTAACCAATTCGGAACGGTGAATGGCTCTATCCTTTCATTCACCACAACGGGACCTGCAGCTCCCGGCTCTCCCCGCGTTGATACCAATGCCGCAAGCAATATCGCTACGGTTTCAATGAGGTTTAACGGCGAAGTAAACCCGAACGGCGACACAACTCGCTTCTGGTTTGAGTACGGAGTAGATTCGCTCTTAGGCTCTCTCTTAGGTTCGACCACGAAAACCAACGTGGCGGGCTCTGGGACATCGAATGTTTCGGTTTCGACTACGGTAACTGGTCTCTCAGCTAACACGCGCTATTACTATCGCGTAGTCGCTGAAAACTCGTACGGAGTCGTGCGAGGGGACATCGTTACAGCAACGACGAAGAGATAAGCCTCTTCTCGGCACAATAAAAAACATCCGCTTGTAAGCGGATGTTTTTTATTGTGCAATCTTTCTTGCAGCCTTTTGTTTAAGTATGGCTGCAGCTAATCGGTGCAAGAGCCAGCTGAGAGCTAACATAAGTGGAATATAAAGCGCTGTCGCGAGCCATGCCGGTAAGGTCTTATAAAGGATGTCATATCGCGACATAACCGGCCAGTGTATGAGATAGAGCTCATACGAATAGATACCGCAGAGATACAAGAGAGAAAAACGCAAGCGATTAAGAATGAAAAGGCTGATTAGCAAAAGAACCAGGAAGATACTGATATATTCCTGAATTCCTGTACCTATGCCAGAAAAATAAGCGAAATAAGAGAAAATCCCAGCAGCGAAGATCATAATTGCAGTTCTGACCCAGAGACTCATTCTCGCGACATATTTTTCTACGCGCTCTCGTTGTTTTGAATAGGTGCTGTAGAAAACAGCAACTGCCACACCAAGAGGAAATGCGAGCAGATGCAGTGCGTAGAGGTGCTCTACATCTTTAAGAAAAGGCATATGGAGAAGAAAGACACCTTGCGCCAAGCCATATATGAGGAGTGCTGATACCAGAGGTCTTTTCTTTAGGAAGAGGAAAGGAAACACTAGATAAAAGAAAAGAATGAATGTGAAATACCACAACGGTGAGTTGATGTCTTGGAAAAGGTCCGCGTGAGGAAAAAATCCAATCAAAGCTTGTGCTAGGTATTGCCATGAATAGTTGATTCGAAGAAAAAGAGTGTCCGCGATGACAAGTGTTGTCAGTACTATCCAAAACGGGACATACAATTTCGGGAGGTGTCGTGTATAGAAATCCGCTAGAGAGAGATGTTTTTTGAGTGCAGATACGGCGAGCCCGAAACCGGAAAGGA
>CAYNOO010000007.1:0-57790 GCA_964398865.1 uncultured Candidatus Saccharibacteria bacterium
GCTATTGGGACCAAAAAGTGAATACGTATTGCAGTATGGGTATTCCTCTTTAGATGAGTCGATACAATCTGCCATTTGTTGGGCGATGGATCCTTCGTCGCCCTCGATGTAGCCGCGTAATGTACCTTTCCAAAAAAACTTATTCGAGAAAGGTAAAATTGCAATTCCCTGAAATGGCGGGAAAAGGTTTTTATGTAAGTGTCCCCAACTTGCGTGATTTTTCTCAGTCCTAAAAAGCACTTCCCAACGTGTCGCAATAGTATCTCTACCTACCCCGAAACGCGCTAGTGAGCCCTTGCGATTTATAAGAAACCAAGGATGTGTCGCAAAGCTAAAGGGTAAATTCGTAGGACAGAGAAAGAGAAAAACCTGATACTTATCGGTTTTAATAAGTGCTGCAAATTTATCTTCATAAGACATGCACGCAGTGTAACGTGGGTCCTCTGACACTAAGTAATTCTGGCGGGTCGTCGGCAGTTATTAGAATTTCCTCTATCCACATATAACGATAAATATATATTGACAAACGATAAACAATAAACTAAGATAGAGATATTAAAAATTATAAAAGTTGGAGGATCGCATAATTTCGTTAGTCGTCCCTCGCGTCGCGTCATAAGGACGATACGCGACATGATCCCGTAGGATCAGCTGGGACGACAACGTCGCTACATCGCATGAAAAAAAGCTCAACAATATTTCTTCAGGTAGTCATTGTAGCTCTAGGCATTGGCGCCCTTGCTCTTCTGCTTTGGGAGCCTCACCTCGAGGGCATAAATGCGCACTCGACATTCTTTGAGGTGTACCTTGATCCCTTTATAGCCCTTGTGTATATCGGGTCTATCCCGTTTTTCGTAGCGCTCTATCAGGCAGTCAAGGTGTTGGGGTATGCGGGACAAAACAAAATATTTTCGCAACCGGCCGTGAACGCTCTACGGACTATAAAATATTGCGCGCTGACTATCATTGGTTTTGTTGTGATAGAGGAAATTTTTATCATGTTGAACCATGGCAGTGATGATGCTGCAGGCGGAGTTTTTATGGGCATTCTCATAACCTTCGGTTCGATTGTGATTGCCACCGCAGCGGCGATGTTTGAACGAATCTTGCAAAATGCCCTGAATATCAAATCTGAGAATGACTTAACCGTTTAACGTTATGGCAATCATCATTACCATTGACGTTATGTTGGCTAAGCGGAAGATGAGCGTCACCGAGCTTGCCGAGAAAGTCGGCATTACGATAGCAAACATTTCTATATTGAAAAACGGAAAGGCAAAAGCAATTCGCCTCTCGACACTGGAGGCAATTTGCAAGGCTCTCGAGTGTCAGCCCGGTGATATTTTGGAATATAAGAAATAAGAACCTTTGCCATACCTAAGGTTCTGAGTTGATAATCGAGCGAACCGTGCGCAGTTAGTACCCGCAGCCCCGAGCCGCGACGCTGGCTAAGCTGTTACTTTTGTTCAAATTCCACCGTCCATTCAATACCGTATTTGTCCCTAAACATCGCAAAATACGTCCCCCAAGGACTCTCTGCCATGGGCATTTCAACTGCTCCACCCGCTGAAAGTCCGTTGAATAGTTTTTCTGTTCCTTCCTTGCTGTCTGCAGTAATAGCGATTTTAGATCTATTTTCGTTTTCGTTTACTCGCCCCATGCTCTCCGGAATGTCGTTGGCAATCAGCATGTTTCCACCGATAGGCAGAACGATGCGCATTATTTTATTCGCATCCTTTTCTTCCACTGGAAATTCAGAGCTTGCTAGGTCTTTGAAACGAGTAATTTTTGTAAACTCTCCACCAAATACTGATTTATAAAATATAAATGCTTCTTCGGCATTGCCGTTGAAGTTTATGTAAGGATTGATTGTTGCCATAGTTTAATTATACATTCTCTTAATAATTCCTCCGGAAGCCGGAGGCGAATCCGCGACGTACCTCCGATACTTTTTTCTTCTGGCGGAGGCGGAGAGAACGCTCACAAGACATAAAACCCTCGGTTTTATGAATTTCCTACACGGGGAACTCCCGTTCCCCGACCCCCTCCCAGTTCGAATCTCTCCGCCGTCTTACCAAAATTGGATACCAAAAAGTATCCAATTTTACTAAAGCGGAGGCGGAGAGATTCGAACTCTCGGTAGGTTTCCCTACACACGCTTTCCAAGCGTGCGCACTAGACCGCTATGCGACGCCTCCGTGCCTCTCTATATATCACATTGGCGGTTCTTGTGCTTTTTGTAACCAACACATCTTCATCGTGGTTTAACAAATGAAAGGTCGAAACTTTATAAAAAATAAACTTTCCACATTTATATGGGCTACGAAAGAGGAGAACGTTCAGTGGGAATACGCACTGGCGGTGAGCGTCGTAAGAATCGTGGAGCAATAGGATTGTTCGTGGAAACCTACGGGGGTCACGAAAAGGAAGCTCTCGCGTAACATCCGTTCCTCACACATGCGCGAGTGCACTCGCGCATGTGTGAGGTGAGCTCATCAGTTGCCCTAAAAGGGTATTTTTTAATTTAGGATTGCAGTTTGTAACCAGAACTTCTTCATAAAAGTTTAATGTATGAAAGGTCGCACTTTTATGAGCATTAATCCAAAACGCCTATGTCATTCAAATACGAAGCAGGAGAGAAAATCGTGCGAATCGGCAACAAGTTTGTGGAAGGTGTTGGGGTTAGTGTTGCAGCTGAAGTTGCAGTAAAGATTCTGGAAAAGATTTTGAAAAGCAGCCTCTGATGTATTTATTTTCTCTCACAACCCAGAGTGATTTGATATATCATATCAGTGATATGATATATCAAATCACTTCCCTATTTTTTGCTTTGAGAAATCCGAGATGAGAACTCTAGCGCGCAGGGTATTCAATCAAGAAGCGCTTTTATACGCTCTTCTACTGGCGGATGAGTCATGAAAAGCTTGCTCAAACCGCGCACGGCTCCAGCACCGAAAGGATTCGCAATGAAGAGGTGCGCTGTTGCAGTATTGGCATTTCGCATCGGAGCGCTGTAGGAACTGATTTTCTCCAAGGCAGAAGCAAGACCTTGCGGATAGCGTGTAAGAAGTGCGCCAGAAGCATCCGCCAAAAATTCTCGCTTGCGAGACACTGCAAGCTTAATGAGCTGCGCGGCAATAGGAGCTAGGATTGCTGCGAGAATTCCGATGATGGCAAAAATCGCACCTCCCCTGTTGTCATTATCACGACTTCCCCCACCCCAAAACGACATGCGAATAAACATGTCGGCAATAATGGCAATGAAGCCTGCAAGAACGACCGCGACAGTCATGAGAAGCATGTCCTTATTCTTTATATGACTCATCTCGTGTGCAATGACGCCTTCAAGCTCAACACGAGTCATCATGGCAAGGAGTCCCGTCGTAGCGCACACTACTGCATGTTTTTCATCTCTGCCGGTCGCAAATGCGTTCGGTGCAGGGTCATCAATGACGTAGAGCTTCGGCAACGGGAGACCAGCGGTGATTGCAAGATTTTCTGCAACGGTATAGAAATCAAAAAACTCTTCGCGAGTAGCGGGGCGAGCCTTGGTCATCGATAATACTATCTTGTCAGAAAACCAGTAGCTTCCGATGTTCATCACGAGCGCAAAGCCAACAGCGACATACAGAATCGCCGAAGAATTGTAGTACCAGGAAATCCCCCACCCGATGCCAATGACAACAATAAGAAACACACCCATGAGAAGCCATGTCTTATGGATGTTTGATTCTTGATCTTGGTAGAGGGATGACATGGTGAACAGCTTTCAGGTTATAAGTGTCAGGTTCCAGCTTTGAGAAGAAGAGCTATCGAACATCCTGCGAATTGCCGTCTGAATCAGTGACAAAATCTGCGTCGCCATGATCCTCATTTGGCGCTCCTGCGTTTTGCTCTCCTCCTTTACCCAAAATACTTTCTGCGACAGGAGACCGAACGCCTGCGGCTTTGTCCTCCGCAACTTCACGTCGTGCCTGTTCTACAAGACGACCCCCTAAGGAGTCCGCTCCATTTGTTCCTGAAACGAACTTATCAAATTTACCCATAAAATATATTACGAGAATGAGACTTTCACGGGCTCCTTCGCTGCAGAGTCAGTATCACTGAGTTCAAACAACTCCATTTTAGAGAAGTGGAATGAAGAAGCAATTAGGTTACCTGGGAATGATTCAATGGCAGTGTTCAAGTCGCGTACGTTCGTATTGTAGAAGCGGCGCGATGCCATAATCTTATTCTCTGTATCTGAAAGTTCACGCTGAAGCTCCAAGAAGTTCTGGTTTGCTTTAAGATCTGGATAGGCTTCGGCTATAGCAAATATACTTTTCAAAGCACCTGTAAGCATATTCTCTGCTGCCGCATGATCTGCAACGGACGAAGCACCCATAGCTGCGGCACGAGCGTTACTTACATTCTCGAATGCCTGCTTTTCATGTGCAGCGTAACCCTTCACTGTTTCAATGAGGTTTGGAATCAAGTCGTACCGGCGCTTCATCTGTACATCAATATCAGCCCACGCTTCTTTTGCACGATTTACTAAGCGAACAAAGCCGTTGTAGCTAGCGACGAGCCATGCGAGGACGACTGCAACTACAGCAAGAACTATATAGAGTGGTGTCATAGGGTAAATTTTAGAGGTTAGTGTTTAGCGAATAGCGTAACTATTTGTCAATTTTAACACGAGCGGAGCTTAATGCACTGCTCCTGGGCTTTCTTCTGAATCATCGTCCTCACCTCCTCCTCCAGGAGGTACTACACCAGTTACATCATCAGGCGTAAATGGCTGATGGGGAAATTCGGGTCTAGGCGGAACATCTTCTATCCTTGGTTCTGGCATATACTGCATTATAGCAAAACCCCGCTTTCGCGGGATTTTTAAAATTACACTTGCTCCGACCTTCTACGCATCGTGGTACGCTACCTTTCTCATGCAACCAGTACAAAGACTGCTGTCGCTTCTTGCCGGATTTACAGTACAACGCGCGCACATCTTCTCTTCTTTTTCTGGAGCAGATTCACCAGCCATACTATTTAAAAAATTAAAACGAATAAACGAACCACTTCTTTCCAAGTTAGTCCCACAAACCGTATTTGTCAATAGCTTATAAAAATCCCCCACTAATGCGAGGGATTTTGTATTAATGCAGACGCGAGTGAAATTAGTAATCCATTCCCATACCGCCGCCTGGAGCGCCTTCTTTTTTCTCTTCTGGCTCATCGGCAATGGCAACTTCTGTTGTGAGCAAGATTGCTGCTGCAGAAACTGCGTGCTCAAGGCCGCCGCGAGTCACTTTGACAGGGTCAATGATTCCGGCCGCCATCATGTCAGGAACTACTTCGTCTTTTACCGCGTCATAGCCGGCAAAACCTTTCGCTTTCTTCACTGCCTCAACGATGACTTCCCCGCTTTCCTTGCCTGCATTCATCGCAATCTGCTTAAGCGGCTTCAACAAAGCTGAGAGAACGATGCGATAGCCTATCTCTTCTTCCTTGGACATATTCTTCCAGTCGGCTGAGCTTTCCGCTTTTGCTGCTGCTTTTACCAGCGCTGTACCGCCCCCAGGGACGATGCCTTCAGCGATGGCGGCTTTCGTTGCATTCACTGCATCCTCAATTTTGTCTTTGAGGTATTTCATTTCGGTTTCCGTCGCAGCACCAACACGAATGACAGCAACGCCGCCCGACAACTTTGCGATGCGTTCCTCAATTTTCTCCTTATCGAATTTTGAATCAGTAATCTCAAGCTGCTTCTTCAGCGATGCTACGCGCACATCAATGGCAGACTTCTTTCCTTTACCGCCAACAATTATCGTGGAGTCTTTCGTCGAAATAACTTTCTGCGCACGTCCTAAGACGGAGATGTCAGCCTTATCCAGGGTCATGCCTGTTTCTTCAGACACGACTGTTGCGCCTACCGTTACAGCGATATCCTGCAATGTCTCCTTCTTCCTATCACCATAGCCTGGTGCTTTTACTGCAAGCACGTTGAATGCTCCTCGCAATTTATTCAAAACAAACGTCGTCAACGCCTCGCCTTCTACATCGTCCGCGATGATGACAAGCTCTTTCTTGCCGGACTTCGCCACAGCTTCCAACACCGGAAAAATTTCCTGTATCGAGGCAATCTTTTTATCAGTGATGAGAATCGCTGCATCACGGTACTCCGCCTCCATTCTTTCAGGATTCGTAATCATGTAGTGAGAGATGTAGCCGCGGTCAAATTCCATACCCTCAACGATTTCTTTCTCAATGCCGAATGACTGTGATTCTTCAACGGTAACGACGCCGTTTTGTCCAACCTCCTTAATGACTTCAGCGATAGTCTTTCCAATCTCTTCTGATTCAGCTGAGATTGTCGCAACCTGTCTGATGTCCTTATCGCCAGAAATTGGTTTCGCGATAGCTTTCAAAGCCTTTACTGCAGCGTCTGCAGCACGCTCCATACCAGTGCGGATGCCCATAGCGTTCAAGCCCATGGCGGTATGCTTCATTCCCTCGTCAACAAGCGCCTGGAACAAGACCACTGAAGTCGTCGTGCCGTCGCCCGCCATGTCGTTTGTCTTGTTGGCGACTTCTTTCACAATCTCAGCGCCCATGTTCTGGAATTTATCCTTGAGCGTGATTTCTTTCGCGATAGTTACGCCGTCGTTGGTCATGTGCGGACCACCGTAGCCTTTGTCCAAAATCACGTTGCGTCCGCGAGGACCTAGAGTGACTTTCACTGCCTTCGCCACGATATCGATGCCAGTCTTTACGGCATTGCGCGCATCTGCTTCAAAAAGAATCTTTTTTGCCATAGTTTTTTAGTGTGTAGTTGGTAGAAGACAGTTTGCAGTAGGACATTTCTGCCAACCGCATACTGCTTTCTGCATACTTTAATTAAGAATTGCTAAGATATTACTTTCATTAACGATAAAATACTCAATGCCATTCACCTTGACTTCGTCATAGCCGTATTTTGAGAACAAAACCTTGTCGCCAATCTTTACAGACACTGAAATGCGGCGTTCTCCGTCTTCGTCCCACTTACCAGGACCAACCGCGACGACTTTCCCTTGTTCAGGTTTTTCTTTCACGCTGTCAGGAATGATGATCCCAGAAAGGGTTCGGGTGCCAGCTTCTTCAGGAGAAAGAGGTTTGATAACTACGCGGTCATGAAGAGGTTGTACAGGAACTCCCGTAGCTATATGAACACTCTTCGCAGACGAATTCTTTTTCGTTTTAGCCATAATGCTGTTAGGTCGTTACAGTTATAAAATACCTATTGATATCCAGTATACGAACCTGGAAAGAGCGGGTCAAGTTTCCCAACATCCTGAGTTGCCTCTCAACGAGCAAGCATGCTATCCTTTTTGGTAGGCACTATGGCTCTCATACACAGCCTCCTTCCGGGGGTACAAGTGATTCTCTCAATACTTCTCATCGGAGCAATTCTCCTCCAACAGCGCGGGGCAGGCTTGGGAGGTGCCTTTGGCGACAGCACGCAAGAGAGTTTCTACACCAGACGTGGGGCAGAGCTTTTTCTTTTCCAAAGCTCAATCGTTCTATCGGTACTGTTTGCACTCTCCGCATTGCTTGCGCTCATTACGGCTTAAGTTAGTACTTTAAAGCGCCCTTAGGCGCCATTGAAGTCTCATTCTCTATCTACAAATGGCATCCTTTCGAGCATTTCTACGTGCACTCATAAAGCCGCGAACATCGGGCACGCTTCGCAAACTTGAAGCGGCGTCCGTCGTATTGAAGCCGTTTGACTGGCTTGTTATTGCAATATTGGGCGGCGTAATGGCTTTTGCTACTGCCTCAATGCTTGCCTCTATTTCGCTCGCTCTTGCGGTAGAAGTACCCGCACAAGGTGGCACGTATATTGAAGGTTTGGCTGAGTCCCCCCGTTTCATAAATCCTCTTCTCGCTATTTCTGATACTGATCGCGACCTTACTACGCTTGTCTTTTCAGGACTGCTGCGCGCAAACCCTGATGGCTCACTCGCCCCTGACCTCGCAAGCTCCTACGTCATAAGCGATGACAAGCTCACCTATACCTTCACCCTGAGCGACCGAGCGCGTTTCCACGATGGCACAGCAGTGACAGCAGATGATGTGGTATTCACGGTGCAGGCGGCAGAAAGTCCTGACATCAAGAGTCCGCGCCGAGCTGATTGGGAAGGCGTGCAAGTAAAGGCTATCGATCCTAAGACTGTATCCTTCACACTCAACAGCCCCTACTCTCCATTTCTTGAAAACATGACATTAGGCATCCTGCCTAAGCATATCTGGCAGAATGTGACATCGGAAGAGTTTCCATTCAGCACCATAAATGCAAACCCTATAGGCTCTGGTCCCTACAAGGTGGAGAGCTTGAAGAGAAATAATTCTGGTATTCCCACTGAGTATCGTCTCGCGGCAGTTTCAGAGGGTACACGCATACCCTACATACAGCGATTCATTTTCAAGATATATGCAAATGCCGACGAGGTGAAAAGCGCCCTCAATAAGGGAGAGATAGATGCGGCTCATTCAGTGGACACAAGCGGATTGGTTGGTTTGCATACGATACATGAGGCCATATTCGGTCGAGTGTTTAGCGTATTTTTCAATCAAAGCCAGAATAAGATATTCGCCGAGAAGGCAGTGAGGCAAGCCTTGGATGTGTCGGTTGACAAACAAGGTCTGGTGAGTACAGTGTTGGGAGGTCACGGCTCCGTAATAGACGGACCACTTCCTCCTGATTCTGTTGGCAGCGCTCCTAGGGACGAACGCTCCAAAGAAACCCGAATCTCAGAGGGACAAGCAATCCTTGTGAAAGCTGGCTGGAAAGCTGGCGAAGACGGTGTTTTCACAAAAACTACGGGGAGTGGCACAAAGAAGCAGGTGACGAGACTTTCCTTCTCGCTCACAACTTCGAACGTGCCGGAATTGAAGCAGAGCGCAGAAATGGTCGCCGAGGACTGGAGAAAGATGGGCGCGGAAGTAGAATTGAAGTTCTTTGACCAAAATGATTTGAACGTTGGCGTCATCAGACCGCGCAAATATGATGCCTTACTCTTCGGACTCGTCATCGGTCGTGACTTGGATCTCTTTGCTTTCTGGCACTCGAGCCAGCGTAATGACCCAGGACTCAATATCGCTCTCTACGCAAACGTTGATACCGACAAGAAGCTAGCGACACTCAGAACCCAAACAGATCCGTCGCTTCGACTCGAAAAGGCTCACGATGTTGCTGAAGACATCACCAACGATACTGCTGCTGTGTTTCTGTATACACCATACTTCGTATACGTAACACCCGCAGACCTCCAAGGCATGTCCATGAGCACAATTGGGACACCGAGTGACCGCTTCAATGCCGCAGACACTTGGTACCTGAAGACCGAACGTGTCTGGCCGATTTTCAGACAATAGAAATATAATAGAAAAAATACTGACGGGCTCACATCACTTTATCTAAAGTTAAAAATTATTTAATACAAAATTTAAAAAATATGAATACACCACCTCGAGGCGCGAATCCGCAGCCCAATAGACCCTCACGCGGCATACAGCCTCGCACTGGTCGCGCACGCCCCTTTAACGCGCTTCCGGGCAGATCTGCTGGTCACCCGCCACGATCTACAAATCCTGCAGGCAGACCTGCCTCTCCTGGTCGCGGTCCAAGACGCCCGCAAGGCGCGCACCCTGCTCACGGTGCGCGCAGACACTCGCGTCCTCGATCTAACTCGCGTCCTATGCGGGCAACTCCCCCGCCACGCGAAGCGGTATCGCGCGATATGAACGCGGTTGATCGCGTCATACTCCCACCTTTGAATGAAGACACCATCCGCATCATTCCCTTAGGGGGTGTCGAGGAAGTCGGTCGCAACATGATTGTGTTCGAGCTCCCTCAAGGCATCATCATCTCGGACGTCGGCTTTCAGTTCGTTTCCGAAGAAGCGACACCAGGTGTGGACTATATTCTCCCTAACACCCGCTACCTCGAAGAAAATAAGGATAGAATTTTGGGCATCTTCATCACGCACGGTCACCTCGACCACATTGGAGGAATCCCCTACATCATCGACCGCATTGGCAACCCGCCAATTTATACGCAGTACCTCACTTCTCTGATGATAAAGCGCCGGCAGGAAGAATTTCCTCATCTGGCAGAGATTAACCTAAAGGTAATTGAACCAGGAGGAAGCGTTTCAATAAGCCTGCCCGGAGGAGAACCGGTAACCGTGAAAACATTCCCGGTTACTCATTCGATTCCGGACGCGATGGGTTTGTCAGTACAAACAAAGCACGGCAACATCGTCATTTCCGGCGACTTGCGCCTCGAACATGAAGACGGCATACCTACCCCCAAGGAAGATAAAACCTGGGGAGCACTTGGTCGCGATAAGAACCTTATCTTCATTGCAGACTCAACGAATGCAGAGCGGGATGGTTTCTCGATTCCTGAATCGCGCGTCTATACAACACTCGAAGACATCATCAAGTCAGTAAAAGGGCGTCTCATCATCGGCACCTTCTCTTCGCAGTTCGAGCGCATGATCCACATCATCAAAACGGCAGAGAATCTCGGTAAGAAGATAATCACCGAAGGCAGGTCAATCAAGACAAACATCGAGATAGCGCAGCGCGCCAACATCTTCACTCCGAAACCCGGAACTATGATTCGTGCAGAGGATATCAACGACTACCCCGCTGACCGTATTGTCATTATCGCGACAGGCTCCCAGGGTGAGGACACTGCCGCGTTGATGCGCATCGCAACGAAAAAACACAAAAACATCACGTTCACTGAACGCGACACCATAATCCTCTCCTCTTCTGTCATTCCCGGAAATGAAGTGCGAGTGCAGAAGCTTAAAGACAATCTTTTGCGTCACAACGTCTCCCTAATCCACTATCGCTCTTCGGACGTGCACTCGACAGGACACGGCAACACGGGAGAGCTCGTGTGGATGCGACAGAAAGTGAATCCAACATTCTTCATGCCGGCGTACGGATATTTCTCGATGCTCAAATATCATGCGAACGCACAAATAGCCGCGGGATTCCCGAAAGATAATGTCGTCCTGTCTGACAACGGCAATGTCATTGAGATTGAGAACGGCACTACCATGAGAGTTCGCAAGGAAAAGGTTCCAGCAAACCCAATGATGGTAGACGGGTTCTCCATCGGCGACATGCAGGAGGTGGTCATACGCGATAGGCAATCATTAGCGCAAGATGGTATGTTTGTCATCATCGCTACAGTAAACTTGCGCACCGGCACACTGAAAAAATCACCCGACATCATCTCGCGCGGATTCGTATACCTAAGAGAATCTCAAGGGCTTCTCTCAGAAACCAGACTGCTCATCAAGAAGACAACGGAGGATCTGGCTGCCAACATGAATCCGGTTGACCTTGAATACATCAAAACCAATCTGACCGACACCGTCGAACGTTACCTCTTCCAAAAAACATCGAAACGACCCATGGTCATACCCGTCCTGATAGGTGTGTAGGTACAGAACCTCAAAAAAATAATTCAGTTCTTTCTAGGTTCAAAGTCCTCTTCGTGAGGGTTTAAGCTCTAACTCATATGCTTACGATATGAAACTCGGTGCACAAGAAAGATGGCGGGAACAGCTTCCACCATATTGCGAATTCCACTCGAGCGTATGGGCATCTCATGCGATTGAGCGCGACGGTCATATAACATATATCTGTGAGTTTTGCGCTTTGAAAAAATGGGATAAAGCGAAAGTAACAAAACTGCACCCGCAGTGATATGGTTTAATGCAGGGTAAATGAAATATTTTTCAGGAAACGCCATCCACGTTGCCAACTTCCTTCGTGCGATGGGCGTGTATCTTCCCTACCTCGTGTATTCCACGTTCCTTGCCACCTATATACCGGAATCTGCAGTCGGACTCATTTTCTCCATAGGATCCATACTTGCAGTCATTGCACTTCTCAGTGCTTCGCACCTGTTTCGCACATTCCGTACCCATCGTGTCCTCATAATCGCAGCATGTTTAGCTGCCTTCGCACTGATAGGTCTGTCCCTGAAACCTGAAATCCCTTTCGTCGTTGTTGTTCTGTTTATCGTCGCCTGGATTTCAGGATGGATCGTCGCATTAGCTCTTGATGTCATTCTTGAAAAAATAGTAGATGGGAAAGAGGAGGCTACTGGGTCATCACGCGCTATTTTCTTAACCGCCTCGAGTGTTGCAGTTGCTATAGCATCGCTCATCATCTCAGGAGCACTTACAAACGGCGACTATTGGCGTGTATTCATCATCGGAGCGGGAGCGTTCTTGGGTTGCGCATATATATCCTTCCGATTTTTCTCCGGCATCACCCATGTACAGCACACCAACATGAAAATGAAGGAGGCTGCTGCATTGATACTAAAAAACAAATCTCTCGCCGCTGTCATGGGAGCTCATTTCCTGCTTCAGTTTCTTTTTGTATGGAGCAATATTTATATTCCGCTCTATCTGCATAACCATGCAGGGCTTTCGTGGGCAGCGATTGGTGCAATCTTGGCGATTTCCATGACACCATACATCTTCTTTCAAGTACCCATTGGCTACCTGGCTGACAAGAAGTTAGGAGAGAAAGAATTCATCATCGCCGGCTTCGCTATTGCTGGTGCCGGCTTTATTGGCTTATCTCTAGCTCATGGTGCAGGACTAATCGCGCTCGCGCTTCTGGTTGTTAGCATCCACGTAGGCGGAGCACTTCTTGAAATCGCGACCGAAGCGTACTTCTTCAAAAAAGTACAGGCAAAAGATAGTGAAATTATAAGCGTATTTCGGATACTTCGTCAGTGCGCCACAATTTTAGGACCGGTGCTCGGAAGCATCATGCTCTTCTATACGCCTTTTGAATACTCATTCGCTGCCTTCGGAGCGATAATCCTCCTCGGCATTCCGCTTTCGTTTCGCATCAAAGACACTCTTTAGGGGAGGCTTACAATTCCTTTTTTGATAACAATGAGGTCTTCTTTCGAAAGGGCTTTTATTTGAGATTTGATTCGCTCGACAGGAAAAGAAAGTTCCGCGACAAGCTTTGAGAGTGTCTGCGGCTGCGTCGCGAGTGTTCGAAGTAGTACGCCGCGCACTTCCCTGTTCGACCCCTTGAACGGTTTCTGTGTTACATGATGAGCGCTTTTTCTTGAAGGATTCGGAACAGACTTCTTTAAATAGCTTCCGTAGTCCATTAATCCCGCGTACCATTCGCGCGGATTCTTCACATCCAGTGATTCACCCATATATGGGTGTAAATTTTTATCAGTCACCTTTCTTTTTGTTATTGGGAAGAAATGATGGAGAAAAACAGTGCGGATATTAGTTTCAATCAGAATTTCCGGTTCATTCCATGCAAATACCCGAACAGCTTTGGCAGTGTATGTCCCCACTCCAGGGAGCGCGATGAGCTCATCATATAAGCGAGGAATCTTTCCTCTATGATTCGCCACGACAGCTTTTGCTGCACCGTAGAGCATTTTGGCACGGCGGTTGTATCCTAAGCCTTGCCATTCCCGCAGCACGTCGCCGAGAGACGATGCGGCAAGGGCGCGCGCGGTGGGAAATCTTTTCAGGAACAACTTGTATTTCGGAATCACCCTATCAACTTGGGTCTGCTGAAGCATTATCTCCGACACCAAAATCTTGTACGGATCTCTTGTCTTCCTCCACGGCAGAGTGTGGCGTCCATTTTTCTTATAAAAAGCTCGCACAAGGGAACGAAATGTACGAAGAGATTTAGAATCTAGCTTGGACGCCATTTGCTCTTATTGTATATGCATATAAAAACGCCCTGAATTTTCAGGGCGTTGAAATAGGTAGCCTAGTGACCTTTCACTAGCCGCATCACACCATGTGTGCCCGTGCCCAGGGCAGCACCAACTCCAGCGCCAACTACCATACCTTTAGGAATATTTAAAACATCCAAAGTAGCAGCTCCAGCTAATCCTCCCACAAGTGCCCCAATCAGCCCGCCCAGCTTCACTTTAGATAAAAAACTAGAAAACCCCGCTTTCTTTTCTAGACTATTTACAGATTCCGCCGCTAAAATAGCACGCCCGTTATTTTCTCCATGTTCATGTTCTGCACCCATGCTTTTACTATACTCTAATATAAACAGAAGTCAAATAAACTTAAGCTGTTGGGGATTTTCTGGATAAACTCCAGGATTTATGTTTACTTGCAGCAGGCTTTACACCCAATATGCCACCCACGCCCGCCGCTATTGCTACATAGGCTGGCTGGCCAGTGATTACTGCTGGTAGGGCCCCAACCCCAGCTCCTACTACAGCACCTGTAGCAATTTTCATTGCAGCATCCCAAATACCGGCACCAAATGCTAGTGCTGCCGTCCGTTTCTCACTTGAAAAATCCGTTGCCCGTTCAACCTCACCAAATGCTAGTCCGCCTTCATGCTGTTCACTCATGTTTTTTAATGTTTTGAAAAGAAAATAATAAAGAGCATTAAACACCCGCGAACCTCCAGATTCAAGCTTAACTAGCTTTTGGCCAGTGAGTATTCGCTTTTGGCCACAGCTTCGTCAGCGGATGCGCCTTGCAATCATGTTTGCGTGCGGGGCACACATAGCGCCCATAGAGCACGAGTCCGTTGTTCACGTATTTCCAGTCTTTCTTCGGAATGAGCACTTCGAGCTCTTTGGATATTTTTTTCAAATCATTGGAATCTACAAGGTCGAACCGCTTCGCAAACCGCTTCACGTGGGTGTCTGTGGGAATTCCTTCGGCAATGCCAAAAAGCTCATTCAGAATGACATGTGCCGTTTTGTACCCTACGCCCGGCAGAGTCACGAGATCTTCCTCGTTTCTCGGCACTCTTCCCTTAAAATCTGATACTACTTTTTTCGCTGCAGCAATGATGTGCCGCGCCTTATTCTTATAGAAGGTCACCGAAGAGATTTCCTTCTCAAATATGCCGGGTCTTGCACGAGCAAAATCGGAAACCGTTTTGTACTTCTTGAAAAGCGGCTCTGTGACGCGATTGACCACCTTGTCAGTGCACTGTGCAGACAGAACAACAGAAACAAGAAATTGAAACTCGGTTTCGTATACAAGCTCACTCTTGGGCTTTGGATACGCTTTTTTTAGATACGCGACTATCTTGCCTGCGCGTAGAGCACGGAGAGAAACCTTAGGCATTGAAAACTTGGAGATCTGCAAGAACTTCCTCTGCATGCACCTCGGGCTTCACGCTCTCGTAGACTTTTTTTATGATGCCGTTCGGGTCAACCAGGAATGACGTGCGTCGAATTCCCATATACGTTTTACCCATCATCTTCTTTTCTCCCCATACGCCGTATTTTTCCACTACCTGTTTGCTCGTGTCGGCTAGAAGAGAAAATGGCAATTGATATTTTTCAGCGAATTTCTTATGGCTTTCCACGGAGTCGGCAGAAACCCCGAACACATGAGCGTGAACTCCCTCAAAGCGCGGAAATGCGTCTCGAATCATGCACGCTTCTTTCGTGCATCCGGTCGTATCGTCCTTGGGGTAGAAATACAGCAGAACAAAGCGCCCTCTATAACTCGAAAGAGTGTGCTCCTTCCCGTTTTGATCTGGAAGTGTAAAGTCTGGAGCACTTTCACCGACTTTAGGTATCATACTCAATCCCCATCGATAGGCGCCTCTGGTTTTATATGCTTTTCGACATGTCCGCGTGCAGTTGAACCCATAAGACCGGAAACGCTTTTAGTCCGATTATCACCTTCCATGGAATCTTTTGAACTCCATAAACCTCTTAGTGCTTCTCCTATTTTATTGAACATATATGTTTATAGTTTTTAATCCTCTAAATAAGACCACATTTTAACCTAAATATCCATCTTCGCTTTTGCATCATGATTCATACTCATAACGACCGCTCCCATTGATGCGAAGAATAGAAGCACCATCGCTACCCAACCGATAATGGGTACAAAGGAAAGCAGAAAGACGAGGACAGTGCCCGCAAGCGTCCAGATCCAGTTGAGTTGAGTTTCTTTCTTTATCCATCGTGAGAGAAACGCCCCGGCAATGATACACATATAAATGCCGGCGACGAGTAGCGCCAAGAGGTACAAAATCCCAAGAATGAATCCCAGATACATGCCGATAACGCTGATAAATAGAAGAACGATTGCTATGGGTGTCACCGTTATAGCGATGAATCCAATGCCGACCGTTTGCCAGAATTTCTGCATTACTTCAGCACACAGTGCGAGAGAAGCGTTCTTGAATACATAGGTCGCTACGAGCGCCGTCGTGAGCATTCCAATAAACTTAACGAACATCAGGACGCCGAGGATAGCAAGAATTCCTTTCACCATGCTTTTATCATGGGCAGGCATTTCTTGTTTTGTGAATACCACCTGCTCACCCAGGCTTGCACCGTTCTCAATAGTTGCTTCTGACGGCGCTCTATATGTGAGCGCGTTAGCTAACGCTGTATTTGCGCCGAAAGAAACTGCGCGGGTGGCATGAATTGAAACAGGTCCTGCGACTGCCGCGTTTATCGTGACGGTTTCTCCACGCACATCAAGTTTCCCGGCTATAGCACCTTGAACGTCTACGCTTCCAGCAAAGACGATAACGTCGCCGGATACCGTAGCACCGGGCAGCAAGGTCACGTCGCCGCCAAAGACAATGACGTCGCCGCCAACCGCCTCTGCAATAGTTACGTTTCCTCCCGCAATGCGAACATCGCCAGCAACGGTACTCAAGACATCAATGTTGCCTCCGGCAAGCATGAGATCTCCCGATACTGGAGCATTCACGATAATACGACCGCCTGCGGCAAGAAGGTCTTTGGCTGCAGGTGCAGACACGCTTACCTGCCCGCCCGCAAGATACGCATTGTCAGTAATCGCTTCAGTTTCTCCAATAAAGACAGTCTTTCCTGCCTGCACCTCCGCAGCATGAACAACGCCAAGTGGCATAACGAGTGCGAGCACCATTACAAAAGCAAATAACGAGAGTTTTTTCATATGCTTTTTATTATACTCCTATCTGAAATAAGCGTCTGTTAGAATGAGCAGCATGGATATGCCGAGCGAAGAAGAGCTGAAAGCGCGCCTCACCGCAGAGGAATATGCGGTTCTTAGAAACGGGGCAACCGAAGCGCCTTTCAGTGGTGAATATGTGCACACAGACGCGACTGGAACATTCAACTGCAAGGTGTGCGGCAATCCCCTGTTCACAACGGACAAGAAATTCGATTCGGGTACTGGCTGGCCATCGTTTGATGATGCTATTCCCGGCTCGGTAGAAATGAAAACGGACACGTCGCATGGAATGAAAAGAACAGAAGTGGTATGCGCGAACTGCGGTTCACATTTAGGACACGTATTTGATGACGGTCCGACAGACACTGGGAAGAGATACTGTATAAACTCGGTGTGCTTAGATCTTGAAGAGAAAAAATGAAACGGTCTCACTTCTTCCCGTTCGGGGAACTTTTGCGAGCAAACCCCGTCATAAAATTTCTCATATTCGGAGACGTCGTATTTTTTTCCGCCGCTGGTCTTTTGGGACCGATATTCTCGCTTTTCGTCGTCGATTTCATAGAGGGTGGGAGCGCGGAAGTAGCCGGCATCGCGATAGCTATTTATCTCATTACCAAGAGCATCGCTCAGATTCCTGCAGCCGCCATCATAGACAGGATATGCGGAGACCGCGACGACTTCTGGTTTATCTTCGGGAGTCTCATTTTCGCAAGCTTCATACCACTTTCTTTCCTGTTTATCTCCACCCCGATAGAACTCTACGCTGCACAATTTCTCCTCGGGTTAGCGTATGCATTTCAATTCCCGTCGTTCATGGCGCTCTTTACGAAGTACATCCCCGACACCAAAGAAGCAACAATGTGGGGCATCTATTTCACCATGCTTGATTTAGTATCTGCCGCAACCGCTGCGATTGGCGGATATCTCGCGACGACACTTGGCTTCCCCACGGTAGTCATAGCGACGACATGTTTTGAATTCATAGGTGCTTTCCTGTTCCTTCCAATCCGTAAGCACATACGCAACCCTAACAACTGTTAATCTTGAATCATGACTCCTAAATCACATTCGATTGCGGTCTTCGGAGGAGGATGCTTTTGGTGCACGGAGGCGGTGTTCAAGATGCTGCGCGGAGTTACTTCGATCGCTCCGGGCTATGCAGGCGGAACAACAGAAAACCCCACGTATTACGCGGTCTCAAACGGAAACACAGGGCATGCAGAGGTTATCAAGATAGAATTTGACCCATCACAGATTACCTACAAGGATTTGCTCACGGTATTCTTTGGAACTCATGACGCAACGCAGGTGAATCGACAAGGTAACGACGTAGGCACTCAGTACCGCTCCATCGTTCTCTATACTGATGAAACGCAAAAGAAAGAAGCTGAAACGTTTATACAAGAATTGAACGAATCTTCAAAAGAAGGCAAACCTATAGCGACGGATGTGGCACCGCTTGGCGCGTTCTACCCAGCAGAACAAGAACATTTAGATTATTACGCAAGGAACAAGAACCAAGGCTATTGCCAACTCATCATCGAACCGAAGCTCCAGAAGGTCCAAGAAAAATTCGCAGAACTTCTAAAAACGCATAGCGCGTAACCCAAAAGCTCAACTGCCTAATTCATCGTTAGCCCCTTGTATCACTGCAGTACTACAGTGATACAAGGGGCTAGCAACAAATATCAGAGCACCCTAACAGCTGAAACCTGTCACCTGAAAACTCGTTATTTAAATTCGTTTGTGCCTGTGTCTTCCCGTGCGCCTATCTCAAGCTCATCCATCCCAAAATGGTGGGCAATCTCATGCCAGATGGTGTCGCGAACAATCGTGCGGATACGGCGCTTCATGGGTTCGGTCGGCGCCCCCCACTCAACCTCTACCCCAGCCTCATGAGCAGCGGCTTCTAGAATAGGAGTTCGAAATATAGTTATTGTGTCAGGCAATGTTGCACCTACACCATAGGAGTCTCCGCGCTCAGTTGTTGGTATGCCGCGATATAAACCGAAAAGTGTGTGCCCCTCGGACACATTATTCTCACGAAGCACTGCATCGCTCGGTGCTTCTTCTATGAGCAATGCAACATTAGAAACCTTTGCGCGAAACTTTTCCGGCACGAGCTCAAAAGCTGCAGCGACTACCTTTTCAAATTCTTGAGGTGTCATGAAAGTTATAGATTGATGGCTATTGTCGATTCATGATAACAACTTGGAGCTCCTCGCCAAGTTTTTTATATATCGCGACAAAGCCGACACGGTAATCAGTAACCCCATTTTGGGGAGCGTACGCGTCAAAAAGTGCTTGCGCTGCCGCCCTAGCGGAACCGAAATTAAGTTCTACAGGAAGTGGATTGCCAGAAAACGATGGTGTTGGTTTCACATCCTCTCCAATGTACGTTCCTATATATGAACCCTTTCCTTCTTCAAGTGCAATGCTCCACGACGCGCGGTCGATGCCATTCGTAACTGAACGCACGATATGAAGCGCGGCATCTGTTTTATTTCCAGATTCTATGATGCATCCGGTAATGCGGGGCGTCCGATATTCATCTGGCTCGTACGCCTCTTCTGCGAGCGCGTATGAAAGCTGCTGGCGCGCATCGCGCGATTGCAGCTCAGTGATGTGCTCAATGTGTTTTCCATTGGCAACCAAGATGCCATTCTCAAAAATACGAACTGCGGGATATTCGAGAAGTTCCGGATTTCCTTCTTTCACGACGTCATTGATACCGCCCATGAAAATTCCGTTTCCACTTCGCACGAATCGGCGTGCTAAGCTCGACGGACTCCGCCCTGTTGCGCCGTACAAGACTACAGACGCGCCGGCATCCTTGCCGATGATAATAAAGCGCCCCGGGTATTTGAACTGAAGTGGATTCATCCCGTTAGAGGCAGGATGCCGAGGGCATCCGTACGTTATAGGTGCTCTGTAAAATTTCAATCGATATCATTATTCTATTGTAGGGTATATATTCCATAACGTCTCAGCCTCTAACGGGATTCATGAGAATTTCTCAAGAATACCATCAATGGCTTTATAAAGCTCATGCAAGGAGGCGTTATTTTCAATCCGGAAATCAGCCGCAGTAATAGCGTCCTTTAGATTGTTTTCGTCAGGATTTGAAGACACCATCTGACGATTTTGTTCACGAACAAACTCTTCAAAACTTACATGATCTTTCGCCTCGCCGCGTTTTTGTATACGCTCGTAGCGCACTTCAAGCGAGGCATCCACCGCAATCACTACACCTCTTTTGCTTTGAATGTATTCAACTTCGGCGCGCGTATGCTCCGGCTCTATAATGACATTCACTCCCCGCTCAATGTCCGTCGTGGCATTATGAAAAACTTCTTCAACTAACTTCGTAGAGCCCACGTGTCGATACTCGTTTCCGATAATACGTCGATTAACTCGAGTTGCTGGAAGTCCGCGCCGAGAAGCTTCTGCCGCAAGAAATTCAGATAACGAATAGTGTTTGAAACCTTTTTCTTGAAGATACGCTGCTACCGTGCCTTTCCCCGCACCTATAGTCCCGGTGATGCCGACAATCATGGGAGTTTCTCTTCTACTTTTTCCTCGGGAATAAAACCGCCTGCCTGAAGATTCCAAAGCATGGCATAAAGGCTCGAAGGAATTTTGAGCAGCTCTTCATGCGTGCCATCTTCGCGAATCATTCCATTCTCCAAAACCACGATGCGATCCATCCGACGGATAGTTGAAAGGCGGTGAGCAATGACGATAGCGGTCTTTCCTTGCATCAGGGTATCAAGTGCGTCTTGTATGAGGGATTCTGAATGAGAATCAAGACTCGATGTCGCCTCATCCAAAATAAGAATCGGTGCATTCTTTAGAATCGCGCGCGCAATGGCGATACGCTGACGCTCTCCACCGGAGAGCTTAACGCCGCGCTCACCGACATACGTATCGTACCCAAGTGGCAATCCGGCGATGAACTCGTCACAGTGTGCAAGGCGTGCCGCTTCTTTTACTTCCGTGTCGGTAGCGTCCAAGCGACCATAGCGGATATTCTCCAGAAGCGTGCGATGAAAAAGAATCGGATCCTGCGGCACGAGTGCGATAGCTTTATGCAAGCTTTCTTGCGTAACGGTGTGAATATCTTGCCCATCAATTTGAATAGACCCTCCCGTCACATCATGCAAACGAAGCAATAGACGAACAATCGTTGTCTTCCCTGCGCCGGACGCTCCGACAAGTGCGACTTTCTGCCCCCCAGGAATTGAAAGTTGTATGTCTCTCAAAACTGGAGTTGCTGTTTGAAAGGTGAAAGTGAGATTAGTGAACGTAATGGCTCCAGCAGAGACCTCTAACTCTTTGGCTCCGGGTATATCGGTAATCTCATGCGGAAGCATAAGCATCTCCACCATTTCTTTTGAATCTGCAAATACTTCGTACACCGTTCGAACAACGCGCCCGAAATCCCATAGCTGCCCAGAAAGTTGGATGATGTAGACCTGCACCAATATGAATGTGCCAACGGTGATAGCATCTGCCGCCCACAATTGAACACCGAAGTAAAAAATGAAGAATTCCGCTATAAAAATGATAGCCGCCTGAATGGCATCGAACCATGAGTTCACGTTCCAGGTATTTCTGGTTATGCGAGCCTGTTCTCGGGTAACGTCTCCGAATCGTTCTGATTCGTGCTTGAGCGAAGCGAAAAGCGTAATCGCATTCTGATTTGTCAGCAAGTCTGCGAGAACTCCGGTGGTCTTGGAGTCTGCCGCGGCGAGTTCAATGTTGTACTTTATCCTCCAAATGGCGAAGAAATAATTCAATGCGAAAAAGACCACGACCCAAACGAGAATCACAATCGCGAGTATCGGTGTGATAGTCCACGTGACTATAATGGCACCGACCGTGCTCACCAAGAGCGGAACGAAGTTAAATGTAATTGTATCAGCAAGGCGTTCAAATGAGCGCGCAAAACGTCCCACTTTCTGAATGAGACTTCCGGTAAAGTTATTCGCAAAGAATGAGTGGGAATGCTTGGCTATATAGTCAAATGAATTTTGACGCAGTCGCGCCATCGTATCCGGCTCAAGTTTTTGAAGACCCAAGAATCCGAGCTGGCGCGCTATCCAACGTCCTGCATTGAAAAAAAGAATCTGAAATACTAGCCCGAGAAGCACGGTGGCAGCGAGCTTCTGGTCACCCGGGGCACTGACAATGTCAAAGAATTGCTTATAGAGGAGCGGAACGAAGACGTCTCGAAGCGTCGCGACAAAGAAAAAAAGAATGGTGGCGACCGCGAGCCATCCATCAGGTCGCAGCCCTTGCCACATGGCGCGAAGCACATCAGAAACTCCAACTCGCGGATACGCAATCTTTCCTCGCATACAGGAGTTATTGTGGCACAAAATACCTTACGACAACATATTCGCTTGCTAAGCGCCGAATTGTTAGAAGCCTAAAACTTCTTTCACTAAAACCAGGTGTATGTGCCGATTTGGCATGATTTCTTTTTCGAAAATAAGCATCTTGGCAATAGTGCTACCCCCACCGCTAACCGACTTCATGCGCGCGTCTTCTAGAGGATAGATGTAGTCGCGAATGCGGGCAAATGCGGCTTCCAATGTCGGCACTATTTTATGCGCACCAGCTACCCAGATGACATTGTCACTCGTGAACGCGTAGGATGGGATTTGAGAACCTGAAGCAGAAGCTACTACAGTTTGACCCGCTTCGGTGATGGCATGAACACTACCGAGGAAGTACTCGGACGATACGCTCAATTTGCGGAGCTTTGTCTGCCTACTCGGATCTTTCTCCGCAACAATAGCCTCTTTCAAATTCTTCCAAGGATGGGCGCCAGACTTCAAAAGATCCACGAAGCCTATCTGCTGCAATGTCGTAGAGCTGCCTGTCATAACCTCCGCTCCGTCGGGAATGAGCGACTTTACTTTTTCGAGAGCCTCTTCTTTGGTGTTCACCAGATAGACTGAAACGCCGCGCGGCGTAAAACTAGCAACTGTTTTTTCAATAATGTCTGCTGGGGGGAGAATATCGTATTCCATGGTTATGTTTTTATAGTAGTAATCGTTAGAGAAAATAAACTGAATATCCTACAAGTAGGAAAAGTATAACATACTGCTCTCGTCATGCAGAAGACAGACATGGCATACTGATGCTTAGATGCCGACGGATGATGAGTTAATTTTGTCCTCTATCAAAGGTAGCGAACCTGCTTTTACAGAGCTGATGAAACGGTATCTAAACCCGGTATACAACTTTGCAGTAAGCCTTACGGGAAACAAGGAGGATGCTGAAGATGTCGCGCAAGAAACATTCTTTAAAGCATGGAAGCATCTGAAGCGCTTCAGGACTGGCTCCCCTTTCAAAGCATGGGTCTTCGCAATCGCGAGAAACACCACCATAGACTATGCGCGAAAGAAAAAACCTGCCCTCTTTGCAGAGTTGACCCGACCGCTCATAGAGGAAGATTTTGAACATACCCTAAGAGATACGGCGGATAACGCCGAAACAATCTTTGACCAGGCGATTGATGTAGAAACCGTAGGAAATGCCTTGAGTCGACTCTCGACACCGTATCGTGAAGTACTGACACTGCATTACCGGGAGGAATTCACGCTCCAAGAAATAAGCGTGATGCTGAAAATACCCCTCAATACCGTAAAAAGCAGAGACCGCCGTGCGCTCAAAGCCCTCCGAGAGCTCCTTGCACCCGAAAGTACTTAAATACCGTAGTAGAAAGAGCATGCGAGACATAATACAAAAAGCCAAATATCCCCTTCCGAGCAGGCATCTGGAAGAGAGAATTCTCACACGTATAGCGAGAGCAAGGCTTGTCGGTGAGCGTATTCGCGCAGGTCTCTTTGGAGGAACAGTAGTCGCATCGGCTCTCGCTTTCATTCCTGCGGTAACATTCGCGTTACAGGAAATCGCTCATTCTGCATTTTACGATTACGTATCACTTACAGTAACTGACGGCGGAACGCTTATGTCTTCGTGGCATGAGTTCGGACTTGCAGTTATAGAATCAGCCCCTATCAACGGGATAATACTGACGCTTAGTCTTGTGCTGGTGTTTATGGCTTCGCTTCGCGCGCTATTCAAGCACACCGATACTATCGTTAATAGGCAAAAATCATTCGCAACATAACTATGGATACAAAAAAACTCTTTGAATCAGAAGCATTCCAGAGAAGCGTGATCGGAGTCGGCATAGCGCTCGCTGTGCTTGTGGTCTTTCAAGCGGGCGTATTCGTCGGATTTCATAAAGCTGGTTTTTCATACCGCATGGGTGATAACTACTATCGTGCATTTGGAGTAGCTCAAGGTCCTTTTCCTCACGAGTTCGTTGCTGATTTTCCGAATGCTCACGGCGCAATAGGAAAGATAGTGAGCGTCCAACTTCCCACGTTCGTGATTGAAGAGGAGAATCATAGCGAAAAAGTAATCCTTCTAACAGGAAACACCGCTATCAGACGCCTCAAAGGCGTTGCGACTACGAGCGACATCGTGCCAGGAGAATTTGCGGTTGTTATCGGCGCACCGAACGATAACGCAGAAGTAGAGGCAGCATTGGTGCGACTCTTACCTCCGCCGAGCACATTCGATATACCCGTCAATCAACAATAACCTTTCTATCGCATGACTTCACTCATAAAAAAAATATCAGGTTTTTCATTTAAGAAAGTGCGAACATACATTGTTGCGCACAAGATTATTTCAGCAGTCGCTCTCCTAGTTCTGTTGGGCGGAGGATACTGGGGATATAGCGCACTCACCAGCACTAAAGGCGATACGCGCTACGTGCTCGGCACGGTAACGAGAGGCACGATCGTGGCGAGCGTATCAGCCAGCGGTCAGGTTTCAACTTCAAATCAGATAGATATAAAACCTAAGGTGTCTGGCGAGATAACATGGGTTGCTGTAAAAGCTGGTGATTACGTCTACGCGGGGCAAGCACTCATCGCTATAGACAATACCGACGCCAAGAATGCCGTCGCCAATGCAGAGCAATCACTACAAGCTTCTCGATTAGAGCTCGAGAGAGATGAAGCGGCGGCGCCTATAGACTATCAGAAACAAGTGGAAGCACTTGCTGCCGCAAAAGAAGATCTGGTAACCGACTATAACGATACTTATAACAAGCTCTCTGACACATATCTCGATCTGCCGGAAGTGATGACCGGTATGGAAGGAATACTCTATGGGCACGACATCAGCACAAACGGCGGACAATGGAACGTGGATGTCCTCTTGAACATGTTCACGAAGGCTGATGACAGTGTAAAGATAACCACGTTTGCCGACAGTGCAAAAGCTGATTACCTAAGCGCGAGAACAAAATATGATGCAAGCATCCTTGCGTACAAGCAAACAGTGCGTTCCTCTTCTGCAAGCGATCTGGAGACTCTTCTTTCAAAATCAATAGATACGACGACAGCGATTGCGCAATCACTGCAAAGCGAATTGAATTTTCTCAGCGCCGCGACTGATCTTGCAGAGCTGAACAATCGCAAGCTCCCTACAGCCGTCAGCGTTCTGCAGACGAACGCGCGCACCTATCTCACAAGCGTTAATAGCCATCTCTCCACGCTCCTCGCCCAAAAGAAATCGCTCACGACCGGGAAACAAGCAATAACGACCGCCGAACAGAATATAACGCTTCTCCAAGTAGGTAATCCGAATGGCAGCGATCCCATCAGCCTTCAGATCGCTAAGAACAACTTGAAGACACAAGAGCAGAATCTTGCGCAGCTCCAACAGGCACTCTCAGAGCACACGGTGGTCGCCCCCTTCGATGGCATGCTTTCTGTGGTATCAGCAAAAAAAGGAGATACCGCTTCAGGTGCAATAGCAACCATTATCACCACTCAGAAGATTGCCGCGATCACCTTGAATGAAGTGGACGCTGCTAAGGTAAAGCTCGGAGATAAGGCAACACTTTCTTTCGACGCAATAGATACCCTGACATTAACCGGGAAAGTTTCGGAGATAGATGCCGTGGGTACGGTGTCCCAAGGCGTCGTATCCTATAACCTTAAGATCACCTTTGATACGCAGGATGCGCGCGTGAAGCCAGGGATGACCGTAAATGCCACTATCCAAAGCGCCACTAAGCAAGACGCTCTTATGGTGCCGTCAAGTGCTGTGAAAACGCAAAATGGCGTGAGCTATGTACAGGTGTTCAATCCCCCTCTTGAAAACATAGGAGCCGGAGGGGTCATATCAAAAATACCTCCAAAGCAAGTTGCAGTAGAGACAGGAATTTCCGATGACACTAACATAGAGATCGTGTCCGGTCTTTCGGAAAACGATCAAATAGTTACGCGCATCACTCTTCCTGGCGCCACAGCACCTACACAAAGCAGCGCCGCAAGAACCGGAACGCAGGGAGGAGGCTTCACGGGAGGAGCGACTCAGATACGTCTCTAAAGAGGGCATCAACATCAGGAAAATGATTGAAATCAAGAACATCACGAAAACCTATGGCGCTGGCGATATGGCTTTCCAGGCACTCAAAGGAGTCTCCTTCACCATTAACGAAGGCGAATTCGTCGCCATCATGGGACCATCAGGGTCAGGCAAATCAACCTTGATGCATATCCTTGGATGCCTCGACACCACCACATCGGGTTCGTACTTCCTTGATAGCAAGGATGTCTCAACCATGAACGACGAAGAGCTCGCGGATGTACGAAAAGACAAAATCGGATTCGTCTTCCAGGCGTTCAATCTATTACCTCGCACCACCGTACTTCGAAATGTGATGCTCCCGTTAGTGTACGCAGGCGTGCACGAAGAAGAACGCATGGAAAGGGCTGGTGATGCTCTTCGCGCCGCCGGTCTTGGAGAAACGTATTTCACACACCGATCCAATGAGCTCTCAGGAGGGCAAATACAGCGAGTCGCCATCGCACGAGCTCTCGTTAATCAGCCTTCGCTTATTCTTGCAGATGAACCCACTGGAAACCTAGACACGAAAACCGGTGAGATTGTACTTGGCACATTTCAAGAACTCAATGAATCGCACGGGCGCACTATCATCCTCATCACGCATGAACACGATGTCGCCCTGCATGCCGCGCGCATCATAACGCTCCGCGATGGTGAGATACTCTCAGACACTAAGTCACACGCGCGGAAACGCGCTCTACACCATGACGCTTAAAGATCTCCTCCAGGAAACCTACACCGCCCTTTCAGCAAACAAGATTCGCTCGGGGCTTACTATTCTTGGCATTGTTATAGGCATTTCTTCAGTCATCGCCATGGTGTCTATCGGCACCGGTGCCTCTAAATCAATCTCCTCAAGCATACAGTCGCTAGGCTCTAATCTCATCCAGGTCACTCCGGGAGCACAACGAAGCCAAGGTTTTCAGGCAAGCGCTGGGCGTGGAAGTGCGAAGACGCTTACTCAAGGAGACGCGGACGCAATCGCAAACACAGTCGCCAACGTGCTAGCAGTTGACTCTGAAGTTTCTGGACGCTATCAGATAACAGCGAAAGGAACCAACACCAACACCTCAGTGACCGGTGTTACTTCAGCGTATCCTCAAGTGCGCAACATAGAAGTGGAGGAGGGTTCATTCCTCTCCGATACCCAGAATGAATCGGCCGCAAAAGTCGCAGTGATAGGACCGACAACACGCGATGACCTCTTTGGCGTTGACGCTACGGGAGTAGTAGGACAAACCATCCGCATACGGGGAATGGAGTTTAAAGTGATCGGCATCACGAAACCCAAGGGCGGTAGCAGCTTCTCAAACCAGGACGACGTCGTCTATATCCCCGTAAAGAGCGCGCAACGTTATTTCTCGGGTGACCAATATCTTTCAACTATCGCAGTACAAGCTCTATCATCTGAAACCATGAGCACGGTTCAGGAAGACGTGACGAATCTACTTCTTGAGCGACACCACATCAGCGACTCAACTGAAGCAGATTTCAGCGTATTAAATCAGAACGACATACTCTCAACCGCTTCTTCCGTCACCAATACTCTTACCTATCTCCTCGCGGCAGTCGCTGGTATCTCGCTCGTCGTCGGAGGCATCGGCATCATGAACATGATGCTCACTACCGTCACAGAGCGCACACGCGAAATCGGTTTAAGGAAAGCAATTGGCGCACGAAAGAGCGACATCGAGAAACAATTCCTTATAGAGGCGATCGCCCTCACGCTCATCGGCGGCACGATTGGTATCGTGTTGGGCTGGCTTATTGCGTTAGCTGTCAATCTGACCGGCTTACTACAAACAAGTGTATCTCTCTCTTCCGTTCTTCTGGCGTTCGGAGTTTCAGCTCTTATCGGCATCGTCTTTGGATATTACCCAGCACGCCGGGCGGCTTCTTTAAGCCCCATAGAAGCACTGCGTTATGAATAGCACCCAAAACTGACAGAAGAACGTAGTACTAGCATTACTCTCATCTATTCATTATGGATAAAGAAAAGAAGAATCATTCTAAGACAATCATCGCAACTGTAGCAGTACTTATTCTTTTGGGCGCTTCATTCTATGGCGGCACAGTCTATGCTAAAACGCAGAGCACGCGAGGCTTCATGGGTGCGAACGGAGGAGGTCAATTTACTGCCGGGCAACGAGCAGGAACCGGAATGCGCAGCATGGGAGGCTTCACTGCCGGAGAGATTATTTCCAAAGACGACACGAGTATGACGCTTAAGATGCCAGACGGGAGCACTAAGATTGTTCTTATGGGAAGTACAACGAAAGTGACGAAATCAACAGACGGCTCTCTCACTGATTTGGCGGTAGGAACGAATGTCACGGTTACCGGCACGCCTAATAGCGATAAGAGCGTCACTGCAACATCCGTAGAGATACGACCAGCAAAACAGCCTGCACTTCCAACAGAATAAGCGCGCGTTATACTGAGCGCATAATAAAAAGTAACGTTGTAGTATGAAGAAAAACACACTCATCATAGTCATCGTTCTTGCAATTCTTGCCCTGGGTGCCTGGTACTACTTTTCACAACATCCGGCTACACAGGTTCCTAACGAGAATGAGTCTCCTGTTACCGATGATACGTCCGCGCTTCCAGCGGGAGGAATGGAAACTGGAGAAATTCCCTCTGACACGAGCGCGGGAGTAAAAGAGTTCACCATTGCAAGCGACCACTTCTCATTCATACCAAATGCCATTACGGTGAAGAAGGGCGATCACGTAAAAATAACCTTCGCAAACTCAGTAGGCACACACGATCTCAAAATAGACGAATTCAATGTTGGAACGCCACTTCTTGGTAGTGGAGAAAAGGCTACGATTGAATTCGTAGCAGATAAGACTGGCTCCTTCCAGTACTACTGCTCGGTTGGCAACCACCGCGCCATGGGCATGTGGGGCACTCTCACAGTGAGTGAATAGTTAGTTAAAAAACTCCAAAATTCTCACTGATTTGATATATCAAATCAGTGGCATACCTTAAAAAAGAGCCACTTCTGGTGGCTCTTTTGGTTATGGTCTCTGAGGGTCTGTCGCGGCGGCGTACTGATCGAAATATCGGGCTCTTTTTGAATCTCCGCCACTTCTAAAGTCAGAGGCTCTCCGCCTATAATTTTCTGCTTGTTCTCTTAATGTTGGGTATTGCCACACCGGACCTTCTCATCCTGCACCTAAACTTGATCGAGCCATATTATAGAAGGAAGTAACGAAAGCCACATCGAGCATTTATCTCAGCTATCTGCGCTCTATATTGACTTATCAACCGATTACATCGCGCAGCCTCTGCGACATAAGGTGCATCTACAGGAAACGGGAAAAGTTCGTCAAGCATTTTTGACCGAGCAGAATCACGTTTTTGGCTGCAGTGACGGATCTTAATTGATAATGCAGAGATTTCGGCTCTTCCAGCTCTCTGAGCTGGTGTGTATTCTTGATCTACTGTCGCGTGTCCTCGTTCCGCAGCTAAATTTTCAGCCATATGATTGATTCTAAAATAACACCTCCAGCGCGATGTGTCAAATCAATGAATCTCCCTTCCCTTCTATTCTTCTTGAGGTAATCCGTCGGTAATAGATACCCACGGAAGCTTTTGGGAAACCCAGATATGTTTTTCTAGTTGAAAATTATCAGGATTATCAAACGCTCCGACCGGCATAAAAACGGTATCGGCTGAATCTACGTACGAATAGGTGACCGGAGAACTACACGTTTCGCAGAAAGAACGCTCCACCTTAGCGGATGATTGATATTTCTTTGGAATTCCTTGAAGAAAAATGAGAGCGCTTGCATCATATCCCGCCCATACGGTGTATGGCGCGCCGCTTAGCTTACGGCAATCGATGCAATGACAAGCTCCAACCCATGTAGGGTCTGTATCCGTCTTGAAACGAATTTCTCCGCAATGACAACCTCCCTCTCCCATAGCGACTAGTGGTGAAAACCGAAGAAAGAGCTCACAAAGCTCGTTATTGGGTCAGCGTGGTATCCGTACACCATAGCAGCGCCCAGAGCTCCTTGCACGATAAGAGCAATAAGTCCGAGGGTCGCAAGTAATTTTTGAAAACCTCTTAAGAGCTTCTGATGGGTGAAAGGGCGGAAATGATTCCAAAGTGCAAGAAAAGAAGCAATTGAGAATAGTACAAGTATCGTGAATGCCCCGGCACGGTGGAAAGGAAGAACCACGTTTTCTCCATCCATCTGCGCTGCCATGAGTCCGGTCACCATTGCAGGTAGGATAGAGAGCGTCCCAGCATAAAGCAGGAAGTGCTTTATCTGCGTCCATGCCACTTTCGGAAAAAACTGTACTAGAGGTAGAAGTTCTACAAGGCTGTAAAACGTTAAAAGTGCGATTGGAAAATGAACGAAGGCGGGGTGTATATTCATGGATTCTAGTATATCAACCTGGTCAGCGAAGCTGCTCTGCTTCGACACACTCAGTAAAGGTAAGAATATTATTTTCCTGTATGAAAGCGGTATTGCCTTTGTTCCAGAATACGAAATGCTCATCCGTACTCGCGTACCTGGCGCCAGATGCTGAAATCGCCTGTGGAAGCGTCAGTGCACGCAAGTCACTAAGCTCAAGTTGCACTGAATTGCTCGTATACACCGCGTGTATTGATTTATTATCGGCACATTGATAGGTTGCCGTCGCAATGATGCCTGCGTTCTTCTTTTCAGCATCTTTCGATACTTGTCGAGCGTCAGGCCATACTGCAAGTATCGTTACCGCTAGGATAAGTATGATAAAGGCGACTATCACTGCCCTATGTTTCGTATGCGCAATATTGTGCATGAGAGAGCTTTATTGGATTGCTATGGGAATCCACACGGAAGCCTCACGACTCTCTTCGCCGGAGGGGTTATCTTTTTTGAGAATAAGCGTTGCGGAACCGATATAGGGGACGGTCAGCGTAATCGTTGCGGTGAATGGGACAAACTCTTCAGTCATCCAATCATCTTGCGCTGTCGCTACACCTTGCCCAATTACTGCGCCAGTATCGTCAGTAATCTCGACGGGGAAACTAGCCTCAAAGTACCAGTGTCCTCTAGCGCGTCCAGAAACGTCAACGACAGAACCTAGCGTTTCGTCAGGTTTTGGTGAAGCGACAACAATGTCATCAATCGATGCATTCAGGTACTTGGGAGCGCTCGCACCCACGGATGTAGCGGGAGCATCAGCCTGGTGAGGAAATAAAAAATAAGCCGCCCCGCCTATCGCGACGATTACCACCAAAAAAATGAGAAGATATTTTTTCATACGCTCTTTAATAAAGTATACAACATCGCTGAATAAAAAAACAAAGCGGAGTAATCCGCTTTGTTTTTGAGAACTATGCCGCTGGGGCAGCTTCTTCTGGTGTTGGCGCCTCTGGCATCGCCGGGGCTGGAACTTCGTGTGCGGGCTCCATGGGAGCAGGCGGTACGACTGGTGTATCTGTATCCATAGTGTAGAAAATTATTTCTTTCAGACTGCTAACGGCTTATCACCTTATTGACAATACGCGAGAAAGCAACCTGAGTCAATGAAGTCAGCGTGTCGATTCACAAGTTATCTTCGCGAAGGACCTTTCTGTTCGACGAACGTGAGCGCTTTCCCTTTCTTTCCACCGCGACCAGTGCGCCCAATGCGGTGCACATAATCTTCATAGGTTGAAGGAATATCGAAGTTGATGACATGCGACACGCCAACGATATCCAAACCTCGCGCAGCGACATCCGTCGCAACGAGCACTTGTACATGATCGCGTTTGAAGAGATCTAACGCCTTCTGTCGCTTCACGTGTGTCTTGTTGCCGTGAATTGATTCAGCCTTCACCCCCATAGCAACAAGCGCTTTTGCGAGCTTCTCAACACCATGCTTCGTCTTTCCGAAGATAAGCACCTTATCAAACTCTGGCTGCTTCAAGAGATCCAAGAGAAGATCAATTTTTGTGTCTCCGGCACCGACTTTGATGACATCCTGGTCGATAGAATCTGGTGTTTCTTGAGTCTTCACTGAAATAGTTACAGGATTCTTCAGGAAATCCTTAATAAGACGTTCAATTTCTTTTGTGAGCGTTGCGGAGAAGAAAAGCGTGTGACGCTCCGCCTCCATCTTAGAGAGCATGAAACGCATATCGGCGATGAAACCCATGTCGAGCATACGGTCAGCTTCGTCCAAGACGACGGTCTTGAACTTCGAAAGGTTAAGGGCGCGTCTCTCAACCAAATCTTTCAGTCTTCCTGGTGTGCCGATGATAAGATTGTTTTTTTGGCGAAGCTTCTGCAAGTCTTTCCCAATGTATACGCCGCCAACGAAACATGCAGAATAGATGCGGAGTCCCGGGGCGAAGCCTCGAAATTCCTGTTCAATCTGGAGCGCGAGCTCGCGGGTGGGGACCATGATGAGTATCTCCTCCTCAGGATTTAGAAGCATCTTGTTGATGAGTGGAATCAAAAACGCCGCCGTCTTTCCGGTGCCGGTGTTTGCGATACCTACGACGTCCTCGCCCTTGAGTATGTGCGGTATTGCTCTGTCTTGGATAGGGGTCGGAACCACGTAGCCCTTCTTCGCGATAGCAGCCTTAAGGCGCTCATCTACCTTGAAATCAGCAAACGCATGTTCAGGAACAAAATGCTCTACCTTCTCGGTAATAACCGCCTTATTCACGAAGCGCGAAGCATCAATGTATTTGTCGAAGGAGCGACCGCCTCTACTGCCACCGCCTCCTCTGTATGGGGGGCGACCGCCACCGCCCATGTATGGACGGCTTCTGCCGTAACGTGGTGCCGCTTGCCCTGAGCGTGTCGAAGGAGCCCCTCCCCCACCTCTATAGGCAGGTCTCCCTCCGGATGGACCAGAAGAAAAAGAACTCGAGCGCGGACGTCGAGAACCAGAAAAACTACCACTACTACTTGAACTTCCTCTATTCATAACTTTTGTTTTCCAAAAGTTGTGTTCGAGGATAAAGCCCTTTAAACCAAGATTTGGAGATTGATTAGTGCCTTGACTATATCCTAAGAAATATCATTAGTCAAGATTCAATGGACGCGTAGGCTTCATGACCGCCTTCGGATTATCTCTCCACTCATCCGATACATCTGCATACAACTCAAGTTCGTTCCCATCAGGATCAAGAATGTAGAGCGAATGTGTAACAGAGTGATCAGACATGCCCACTATTTCAACCCCCTTGGTCTGTAGTTCTTTATATGCCTGCTTCAATTCATCGGTGGTATCGCCAACCTTGAAACCAATGTGGTAGAGCTCCGTCTCAAGAGCTCCTTTCGCTTTCGACTCCTTCCCTATCTCAATTAGAAGAAGCTCATGGTGCGTGCGCCCGGATGAGAAAGCGGCAATGCCAGGCTGTCGAGCAATCTCATTGAAGCCAAGCGTATCGCGATAGAAGTTTGCTGACCTCTCAATATTAGAAACATAGAGGACAACATGCCCGAGTTCTTTGATCTGCATGTGTAATCTAAGTTAAGTCGTGCGCTTCTGTCGCACAAAAAGCATGATGACGAAAAGAAGTGCGAACGACGAGAATGCGACAAGCGGAAATGTAATGTAATCAAACTCGAAGAGGAACCGCTTCGCGCAGTCGCCAGCGCCAGACGCGGGACAGGGCAGAACGCCATGCCCACCCATCTGAAGATAGTGCTGGTAGAGTGCTACCACGCCACCCAGGAACGAAAGTACGATGGAGTAATCGACGATGTGATGATCTTTCTTGAAAGCGGCGAGAGCAAACAAAACCAACTGCGGGTAAAGAAAGACTCTCTGCAGCCAACAGAGTCCACACGGGATGATGCCGAAGTATTCCGAATAGACGAGACTGAGCACAGTACCCGCTACAACGATGAGTAAAGAAAGCCACAAGCCCCAATCGCTAAAAATCTTAGCAATTCCCTTTGCCCAAGCTTGTTTTCTACAAAAGAAAATAACGAGAAGTGCAACGGATGCCACTTGCATTAAAACAGTTGCAAGTGCAGTCAGATAATTGAGTGTCTCAAGTGCGAGCATAGGTTATTCCGCTGGAAGCTCACAGCTTGTCTTTTCAGCGAGTTCTGCAAGGGTGCGTTCGCCAGTCAACTCTGACCCGTCAGGAAATTTCCATGTCGGATATTGCTTGATGCCTTTCTCGATGCAGATTTGTGTCTGATTATTTCCGTCAGGAGTGGAGCACTCAACATACGGAAGTAATTTTGCCGAAGCGCCGAACATCTTCTTCGTGGCCTGACAATGAGGACACCAGAATGCGCCGTAGAATATGACACCTTTATCTTTGAGACACGTTGCAAAACCGTCGAGCGCACTAGATACGGCTGGTCCCGCTGATTTGTATGATTGATAAGAGACAAATCCTCCTAACGCAAGCACGGCAACTATTACTGCAATAATTACGTATGTATTCTTTTTCATAGTAGAACCAGTATACCCCTCGCTTAATTGAATTTCACGCTCTGAAGAAGTGTCTCAAAATCCTTTAAAATGAGGTCCTCTGGTGTGAGATACGTTGCAGTAAAGGAATATACAAAAGAATCATTAGCCACAGCTATTGTCCTCGCCTCATAGAGACCCGACCAGCGATATGCAAAGCCGCTAAGAGCGCCTACTTCGCGAGCCGTGAGGACAGAATCAGGCGACAACTTATAGTTGGAATCGCTCGTTTCTTTAATCCATTGTTCCGCCGTTCTATAATCAAGGTCATTCTGGAATATCTCTATCACGATTGCTGTCGGACCATCACGACCCGGCGCTCTCCCCTCTCGAACTGCTTTATTTTCTTCACTATCCTCGGTAAGGATTATGGAATAGCGAGCACGTTCTGCATTTCCTGTATTTTTTTCTTCAAGAAAATAATGTGCCGGGTATGAAAAAGAGATGCCATGACCCTCATACTGCTTCGTATCCACCGTAGCGGGTTTTGAATAAGGTTGATTCAATAAAAAAATCCCGCCGACTATGACAATCGCCAGGATGACTGCGGTAATACCCCATTTCATTGAGGCAAGTATACCAAACTACTAGCTCCGCTTCGCTTTCGCGCGGTCGCTTTCTGACAAGAATTGTTTGCGTAGGCGAATATTCAATGGAGTAATCTCCAAAAACTCATCTTCCGACATGGTTTCCAAGCCGCGCTCAATAGTGAGGATGTAGGGAGGCGTGATATTGATAGCCTCGTCAGAGCCGGAAGCGCGCATGTTGGTCAACTGTTTTCCTTTTGTCGGATTCACAGACATCTCCTCCCCTTTTGACGTGTTTCCTACCACCATACCTTCATACACTTCGGTAGTAGGACCGATGTACAAAACGCCACGGTCTTGAAGATTCCACAGTGAGAAACCGAGCGCCTTGCCTGCTGCCATAGAAATCATGGAACCCACCGAGCGTTTCTTTATCTCACCAGCGTATGGCTTGAAACCTACAAAGCGCGATGAGAGAATGCCTTCGCCTTTCGTATCAATGATGAATTGATTACGGAAACCTAAAAGTCCGCGCGTCGGACCTTCAAACGTGAGCCGCACCGAATTGCCGTGCGTCACGAGGTTCTGCATCACGAACGCGCGCACTCCAAGTCTCTCAATGATGGGTCCTTGAAATTCAGCTGGCGAGTCAACGATAACCTCTTCAAACGGCTCCATCTTTTTTCCATCCTCCTCATGAATGATGACTTTTGGCTGAGACACCTGAAGTTCGAACCCTTCGCGACGCATATTCTCCAAGAGAATCGCGATGTGAAGTTCTCCGCGTCCAGACACCAAAAATGTCTCGCCTGATGAAAAATCGACTCGAAGTCCGACGTTTATTTCCAACTCTCGCTCCAAACGCTCGCGAATTTGGCGAGTGGTCACGTACTTGCCCTCTTTGCCAGCGAACGGTGAAGAGTTCGGGTAGAAGTTGAGTTGAATCGTTGGCTCGTCGACAGAAATTGCTGGAAGCGGTTCCGCATCCTTGTCGTTCGTGACTGTCTCACCGATGTAAATATCAGAAAGACCTGCAATCATGCAGATGTCTCCCGAGCTCACTGATTCTGCCTCTACCCTTTTCAAGCCGCTAAATGTAAACATCTTTACTATTTTTCCTGTTCGAGTCTCTCCATTTGGCTTCTTTATGAATACCGACTGCCCCGTTGTTACTGTCCCGTGATAGACGCGACAAATCGCCATACGTCCCAAGAAATTGTCATACGCGAGGTTGAACGGCTGAATCAAGAGTGCACCGTCAGCAGAGGATTTTGATGCCGGAGGAACGTGCTTGAGAATAGTATCCAAGAGCGGCATCAAATCTTTCGAATCATCTTCGAGCTTCGTCTTAGCAATACCTTGTTTACCTATCGCGTACACCACTGGGAAATCCGCCTGTTCATCGTTGGCACCGAGCTCTAAGAAAAGCTCCAAAACTTGCTCTTCAGCGCGTGCAGGATCAGCTGCCGGCTTATCAATTTTATTCAAAACAACGATTGGCTTGAGTCCTAGTTCAAGCGATTTCTTCAAGACGAACCTGGTCTGGGGCATCGGTCCTTCCTGGGCATCAACGACCAAGAGCACTGAGTCGATTGAGCGAAGCACGCGCTCTACTTCAGAACCGAAGTCAGCGTGTCCGGGAGTGTCAACGATATTTATCTTGGTACCCTTATAAGGTACAGAGGCATTTTTTGCGTAAATGGTGATACCACGCTCAAGTTCAAGTTTATTGGAGTCCATTGAGACGCCTTCTTCACCAACACCCGTCTGCTTTAAAAGCGCATCCGTAAGAGTCGTCTTACCGTGGTCGACGTGAGCGATGATAGCAATGTTTCTGATTTCCATATTGTCTAAGAAAAAAGCTCCGCGCGGAGCTTTTTAGAGAATACCTCGATAATCCGCGATGTGCAATCTGCACTCCAACTATGCAGCAAGCTTGAGTGCAAAATCGGACTTCTTTAGCGATGTAGCATCTTCTGCTTTTATCTCATCTCTGGCATTTACAAAACCTTCTGCTTCAGCGCGTGTAAGCTCGGGATGCCGATGCATTTCCAAGGCAATCTCTTCATCTCGAACAATGTCATTCCGTACTTCTACTGCAAATGCCCGTGCTCTGTTCCATCCAGACAACGCTAAGGCAGCAGCAGCAATAGGAATAGAGACTTCCGCAGCAAAAATCGCTCCTTCCTTAATATTTTGTATCATTTCGACTGACATATGTGCATAATAACAGAATAGTAATTTATTGTCAAGTATCGTATTTTACCCTTTCTGTGGCTGATTTCTCGGGCAATAGTAGCGTTTCTAAGCTCTCAGTCAAGCTGTCTTTCGGATATGCTTCTTTTTAGAATCAAACTTCGCCGCGAACAAAGCTCCGCCTAACAAGAGAGCAAGAAAAGTGGCTGCGATTTTAGTACCCTCTACAATAGTCGGAGCGGCACTCTCCATTACTAATTGTTCAAATGAAGCTGCCATACATTTTCTTACAATTTATACTTCTCTAAGTTCTTTTCCATGCGCTCCAAGGGAGGAAGGCTCTCGTCTATCGCAAATTTCTGCTCCGTCAGGGTTTCATATATCTCAATGTAGCGACGCGAAAGCTCCGTAACCATTTCCACTGGAGCTTCTGGCAATACGGCATCGTTGTACGGATCACAATTTTCTTTAAACCAGATGCGCAAGAACTCCTTATCAAATGCCATCGGCTCCTCCCCTTTCAGAATGCGTTCTTCAAAAGAGCTTTTGAGCCAGTAACGAGAATTGTCCGGCGTGTGCACCTCGTCTATGAGGATGACTTTCCCTTCAAAGAGACCGAACTCATATTTCGTATCAACAAGGATGAATCCTTTTGAAGCAGCGTGTTCTTGTCCGCGAGCAAAAAGCGCGAGCGCAGCTTTCTGCATCTCATCCCATTCGCTTAGAGTTGCAAGCCCTCGCGGCACCACTTCCGAAAGGTCGAGGTTTTCATCGTGCCCTGCTTTTGTCGTCGGAGTAATAATTGCGCGAGGAAGGGGCTGATTCTTCGTCATGCCATCCGGAAGGGTGATGCCGCCAAAATCTCGCTTCCCTTTCTGGTAGTTGGTCCATATAGAGGTATCGGTCACACCAGTGAGGTATCCACGCACCACCACTTCGACAAGAAAAGGCTTGGCACGCTTCGCAATAAGGACGTTTGGGTCAGGAACTTCGATGAGCTGATTGGGCACGATGTCTTTCGTCATCTCGAACCAAAACGCGCTCATCAAGTTCAACACCGCTCCCTTATGAGGGACGTGCGCAATAATTCGGTCGAACGATGAGTGGCGGTCAGTGGTAATTAAAATAAGCTGACCAGGTTGCTCATAGATGTCGCGCACCTTGCCAACTTTCTTTTCTCCTAAACCTACAAAATTTGTTTCTTTGATTACATTCATATACTCATTTATTCTCCCGGCGGCGGGAGCGTTATATTTTCAGGTTCAAAAATAACTTCACGCTTTCCTTCCTCGACTACTCCCACATCCATCAATGTATAGCCTACTTTTGTTCCTATTGAAATTATTTTTTCCACCTCCTCGGCGGGGGCAAAAATGTAATATCCTGCACCCCAGTTAAATGTCTTCAGGCAATCTTTTAGAGGAATGTTGAGTGCATCCTTAAAATACATAAATAAATCTGGCACCTTGAGCCATGAGTGAACACGATAGGTGTAGGCACGCTTATCAAAGGCGAGCTTCCCTACGCCACTCCCCGTGCCTGGCAACAATGCATGAATATCTATTTTTGCTTCCAATAAGGCTTCAATAAGTGCAACGTAAGAGCGGGTAGGAATCAAAGCTTCTGTTCCGAGCGTATTGCCGTTTGGAAGTTTTGTCAGAAATTTATCCGGCAATTCAAGAGCTTTTTGAATAACAAGGGATACGCCGTTTGAATGCAAGCCTGATGACGCAACTGCGATGATGTGGTCGCCCGCCGTAAGCTTCTTGCCAGTAATAAGACGGCTCTTAGGCGCAATAATACCGGTAACGGAACCAGAAAGAGACGGGGCTGCAGTAACGGGTGGCTCTGATTTCAAAAGATATTTCAACGGGGCTGACTCTCCTGCAGGGAGCGCCATGCCAACTTCTTCGCACACTTTGTAGAAACCTTCCGCCAAATCCTTATTCCTCTTATCGTCCGCAAACCAATCACTGGTACCAACGTCTATGTGATCACAAAACACGACCGGCATCGCACCTTGCGCAATAACATCGTTCACAATCATGAGCGCGGTGTCTATCGCAATGGCGTCGTAGTAGGTTTTGCCCGTTCCCTCATGCTGATACATCCATTCGGCAATCCAGTTTTTATTTCCCAGCCCTTCCTGCGTCGTGCACCAAATATGCTCCTCTGCACCCCTGTATTCATACACTGCGCCATGCGCATGCATCACGTCTTCCGCGATAAAGACATTCCTCTTATTTGGAAATGCGGTTGTGCGCTTGCCCGCTGCGATCATCGCCTGCTTAAAGGGTTCTAGTTTTGTGTAGTCAACTCCGGATCTAGCGTAGAGAGACTGCTCTGTCATGAGAGGTTTTCCTTTATGTACCGTTCAAAACCTTTCTCTTCCATTTTTTGCGCTTTCTCTAAAACTTCTTTCTCCAACTTCGCTTTGAAAGCAACTATTTTTTCTCGCGTGGCGCTATCACCAGTGCCAATCATTTGCGCAGCCAGGATGCCTGCGTTCTTCGCTCCATTTATAGCAACAGTTGCAACAGGAACCCCTGGTGGCATCTGCGCGATTGCAAACAAGGAGTCGATGCCTCCCGTGCCCGAGCTTTTTATTGGAACTCCGATAACGGGAAGCGGTGTGAATGCAGCAATGACTCCGGGCAAATGTGCGGCGACTCCAGCTCCCGCGATAATAACCCTAAGACCCCTTTCGGCTGCGGTTTTTGCGTATTCCGCGACAGCCTCGGGTGCGCGATGTGCAGAAAGGGCAGTAATTTCGGATTCAATTCCAAGGTCGTGGAGTACCTCAAGTGCGGCTTTCATTACGGTCAGATCCGAATCTGATCCCATAATGATGCCGACGAGTGGTTTGTTCATAGAAATTAACTTATACATTGATTATATCAATGTATTCCAAAGGTGTCATTCTACTCGCCAAAAGGTTATTCGGGCGAATCAAAAATGGTATTGCCAGCGGACAATCCGAATTTTTTGCCTGCACTGCCACCTTGTACGACAATTTCAAGAAGTCTTTTATCGCCAAGCCCTGAGCTTCCGACAATGACAGCAACATTACTGGTCGGCACATCCTTAAGTCGACGATACACGGGCAGAGTACCAAATTTCGTTTTGAGGCTTCCTACCGAATCTTTTGAGCCATTTCCGTTTCCACTCTTAAGTGCATGCACTATCTCTGGGGAAAATACATCTTCAGAGAGAAGCGTGGTCTTAGCGTTGCCATATTTTGCAAACTTATCTACCTGCCACACCGCTTGAGGTGCATCAGGAATTTCTTTTATATCCTTCCTCTCCGCGCTCGGAATGTCGTGATAGCGGAGGAGATATGATGCGATGCGAGGAGAAAATTCATAGCTTCGGAATTGAGTTTCTCTGATACGCTTTTCGTCGTCCACGGAAATCATCCCCTTTCTCTTTAGTACTGCAAGCGTCGCGTTAGTATCAAGCACTTGCACGGCATCAGTAAGATTGAATTTCTTAACTAAAGAGAGAGCGAGACCGTCTACCGTAGTCACTACGAGAGTGTTGCCGTGCCAAAAATAACAGAACGGACTCCCATTCTCATATTTCTTGGCTGCTTCCCCTTCGCGTGGAGCAACATTCGCGAGGATTACGTTTTTGTGCTTTCGAGTCTTTGGGTCGGAAGCTCCATCAAGAGCATCCAGTGCCGTTATGATTCCCACCCCTCCCGCAAGATCATCTTCAACGCCGATAAACCCAGCGTTACGACCTAAGATTTCTGACGAACGTGCAGTGAGGCGCGTGCGCGCATCGTCATCAGCACAATCATTTACATGAACAACAGATGTATCTTTTCGTATCTCCTCATAAAAGCTCTGCCATTCAGCTTTCCTGCCCTGAGCTATCGCTTCTGAAATGAATGAGGGTGTAATTTTCTCAAGAAAGCTCCTTTTTATTTCTGGTTGAGTGATTGTCATGGTTTTTTACAATAAAAAAGCCTCCGCGGGTTTGGAAGGCTGGTCTTGCTTTGGGCTTTTGTGAACTAAATGGATACAGTGCGCAAGACCAGCCTTCTCATCGGCATCATCATTGCCATCATCATTGCGCAAATTACGATACTCATACTTACTTTTTTATTCTAGCGAAAATACACTTAAAGTCAATTTTTGAAATACGCTACGCCATTTTTAAATATCTGAAGCCCAGGACCGTTTATCGGAAACGCTTCGCCTGAGCGTTTTGCCTTCTCCGCTGCAAGCGGCCAGTTTGGAAGATTAGTAGTGAAAAGCGCACGGTCAGGATGCGGCATAAGACCGAATACTCGCCCCTTATGTGCAAGAACACCAGCGATATTATCAGTGGCGCCGTTTGGATTTGCTGGCAAATCTTGATAGTCCGCAGTCTCACCTTTCACATAGCGGAGAGCTACGGCTTTATTTTTTTTCAAAGCCGCGAGTGTTTTTTTATCAGCGATATACCTCCCCTCTCCATGACCGATAGGAGCTGAGAGCTTAGTCATTCCCTTAAGCCAGGGGCTCTCAATGCCTTCAACTACCATATCCGTCCATCGGTCTGAGTAGCGATTAGATTCGTTGAACGTGAGCGCGCCCGGCAAAAGCCCGAGCTGGGTCAATATCTGGAAGCCGTTGCAGATGCCTATCACGAGCTTGCCATCCTTGATGAATTTTTGGAGCGGTTTCCAAAGATGATTTTTTACTCGATTCGCATATGCTTTACCTGAGCCAGTGTCGTCACCGTATGCGAATCCGCCCGGAAACGCGAGAATTTGATAGGTTTCCAATTTGACCTTCCCATCAATAACGTCATTGATGTGCACAATCTCTGCATCAGCCCCCGCAAGCTCGAAGCCGTAGCGTGCTTCTTCTTCGCAGTTGAGTCCGTATCCGGAAAAGACTAAAACTTTTATTTTTTTCATAGTTACCAGTGTTTAAATGTTGAACGGTAAGCTTCCAATGCCTTGCTGAGGGTAAGGTGTGCGCTTCTGCCCTGCGGGAGCGTAATTGAAATGTTTTCTGTTTCCGTCACTGCACCGATTTTTTTGAGAACGATACCGGAGAAAAGTTTTTCAAACGCGCCTGCATTCTGTGGAGCAACAGTCACCACGATGCGACCTTGGGATTCAGAAAATAGAATTGCATCCGCACGACCCGTGGTGCCTGGAATTTTTGACAGATTCACTTCGATACCAAACTTCCCTGCCATAGACGTCTTTGCAAGTGCAAGTGCAAGTCCGCCGCGACCAACGGAAATCGCGGAGGCAACCAATCCCTTCGATGCTGCGCGCGAAAACACACGGTAGAGTTTCATGTTCTTCTTTCCATCCACTGCGGGAATAGTGCCTCTCTTTGAGTCGCCTTGCATGCGTGCATACTCAGAGCCGCCAAGTTCGTCATGCGTCTCTCCGAGGAGATATACATAGTCCCCCGCTACTTTCGCATCTATAGAAATCGCTTTAGTTCCGTCCGCGATAACGCCAATCGTTGAAATAAGGAGCGTTGGCAGCGCTGAAATCTTTATGAAATTCCCTTTCTCATCGTAGCCTTTGAAATCATTAAACATGCTGTCTTTGCCAGAAATATAGGGCGTGCCATAGAGAATTGCATAGTCGTAACATGCTTTCGCGGCTTCTTTGAGCTGCCATAGACGCTCTGGCTCATCAGACGACGCCCAGCAAAAGTTATCGAGGAGGGCGAGATGATCAATGTTGGCTCCTGCTGCTATGGCATTGCGTACCGCGGTATCAATAGCAGCGGCTGCCATTTTGTATGGATCGCTGTTGGAATAATGCGGCGCAAGCGCGCTGCCAAGGACTACCGCACGAGCAGAATTAAGAAGCGGACGAAACACCGATACATCGCCCATGACGCGCCCAGCGCCTTGTACGGGCTTTAGTACGGAGCCGCCTTGCACTTCGTGGTCGAATTGGCGCGCGAGAAATTCGTTTGAAGCGATATTGAGAGAAGCGAGTAAGCGGATGAGCGATGACGAGAAATCTTTTGGCTCTGAAAGTTCAAGTTTTTCTTCTACGTGCACAGGCTTTTTCGTAACGAGATGTTTTGATGGGAGCCCGTCATGGAGAAAATCCAGCTTTACATCCATCACCTTTTTTCCGGAATACGTGACAACGCATGAGCCGCTTTTCGTGAACTCACCGATTATGCTCGCTTCCACTCCGCGGCGCTCCATGAGGCTTTTGAATACGCGCCATTTTTTCTTCGGAACAGAAAGAGTCATGCGCTCTTGGGATTCTGAAATCCAAACCTGCCAGGGCTCGAGCCCTGGGTACTTCAAGGGCACCTTATCAAGTTCTACTCTGCATCCGCCCGACTCCCGTGCCATCTCACCAACAGAGGACGAGAGACCACCAGCGCCGTTATCGGTAATGCTGCTATAGAGCCCTAGATCCCGCGCTTCTTTTGCTATCGCGTCTGAGAATTTTTTCTGCGTGATCGCATCACCGATTTGTACTGCTGTTGCAGGAGAACCTGAATCAAGCTCAACGGAAGAAAACGTTGCGCCATGGATGCCGTCCAAACCTACTCGACCCCCAATCATGACGATGTAATCTCCGGGACGTGCCTTCTTCTCATACAGTTTTCGCCCACGAGAATCCTTTTTCGGAATGATTCCTACCGTGCCTGCGAACACCAACGGCTTTCCGCGATAGGTCTCGTCAAAGAGCGTGAACCCATGTTCCGTCGGTATGCCGCTCTGATTGCCGCCCGCATTGATGCCAGCAATCACGCCTTCCGCGATGCGCCGAGACGAGAGCATCTCTTGAGTGAGTTCTCTATCGCGATACAAACGCTCCGTGTCGTCTGGCGATGCGAAACAAAAGCCGTATACGTTGGCAACAGGTTTCGCACCGAGACCAAAACCAAGAGAGTCGCGGTTTACTCCAACAATTCCAGTAATCGCCCCGCCATACGGATCGAGTGCTGACGGACTGTTATGAGTTTCTACCTTGTGCGTGATGACATGCTCTTTATCAAACTCGATGCCACCTGAATTATCCTTGAAAACAGAAACACAGAAATCTTTCTTCCCTTTCTTCGCACGAATGCGCGCTGTCGCACCTTTTATATACGTCCGATAGATTCCCTCTTTTACAGAGTCTATGGGGTTTGCGAATATAGTGTGCTTGCAGTGCTCGCTCCACGTCTGCGCGAACGACTCAATCTCAACGTCCGTCGGCTTTCTCCCAGCACGGCGAAAATGATTCCGGATAGCTTTCAAGGCATCGAGATCAAGTCCTAGCGGTCCTCGTCTCGTGCCATTTTTGTCCTCAATGCCGAGCTTTCCCAATGTCTCAAGTTCTGCGTCAGTGACTTCAAGATCAACTGCGAGGACGCGTGACGAGCCTGAAAGGATGACTCGTGGAATCAAAACCGCACCACCCTCTTTCTGAATCGACTGATCAAAAATGCGCGCCGACTGAATAAGCGGGTTATGAAGCGATGCCGCTATTTTCTTTGCCTGTGCTTCTGAAACAGAGCCTTCAATGAAAAACGTCTGAGAGGAGTAGACTCGCTCTTCTTTTTTGAAAGCGCGCCTCGTCGCATCCGTAATGGTCTCTCCTGCAGTTGTGCCAATGTTATCGGTAACTCCGGGGAGATACCCTATCTCTATTCCAAAAGAAAAATGCGCTGGCTTCCAGCGTCCTATGATTGATTTTTCGACTTGAGGGTTGGTCAGCGCATCTTTCGCTTTCTTCGACGCGGCTTTCGAAATATCTGCATCTATGAGATATGAGTCGGCGATATGAACAGACGTAACACCGCTTCCCACGAGCGCGCGAAACGCTTTCAACCTCACCTCAGCGCGTGCATCCGGAATCGTTGGAATGACATCAATCCGGATAGCCATACCCCCATAATAAAGGAGTATCGCCTCACAGTAAAATCAGCAGATATTCCTAAAAGTCAGAGTCAGGGTTATATTTTCTTTAACACGTCCCAGAGACTCGGGTCCTCGCCTCCGTCTATTTTGAAGATGGCGATGCCACGCACCCCTAGTTTTTTCGCAAGATTGATCTTATCTTCAATCGCTTTTGCATCGCTCCACCATACGATGTTAAACGATGAGACAGCAGGTACGCTTGGAGAAACAACTCCGTCAGAATAAGAAGTCGTAGCAATCGGAGCGAGGTTCAAGAGCGGATCAGTATTGGCAGGGTTTGTAGTGGGCATCACGCTCGGGATGTACGTAAAGCTTAACTCTCCTGCACTATTCCTTTTCAAGTTCGTCTGATACTGCGCAATGAGATCAAAGGCGTACTTCTGATTGAACGCCCACTGTAAATCATACCGATATCCGTATTCAGAAAGCGGCGTGACTTTATATTCGTATCCGTATGTCGCAACACCAATCACTAGTTTTTTCTTTGAGATCGTCTGCGCAGCAAGAGTAATAACTTTCTCTACCCACTTTGGGTCGGAAACAGGCACGTACGGAGAGCCGTCTGCCGCCTTATTTAATTTCACGTCTATCGAACCCTGATCATACGTCATGAGGTGAACGCGATCGCAATACTTGTTGATTGCGACGTAATCGTTCGCATACATGCCAGCGTCAGCCGGAGGTGTACCGTCATAGCGCGACGATATGGGGGTGCGCGCCTCTATGTCGCACATGACCCACTTATTGCCCATACGCTGATACAAGCCTTTGAGAAACGTCGAAAAATAATCTTTCGTTTCCGCATGCTTCCCCTCAAAATCTATATCGACACCGTCAAAACCTTTTTCTTTGACAAGCGCGGTGATAGCGTCTTCAAGCGCGATACGAGTCTTCGTGTTGCTCAGTATCCTATCTATCGCCTCCCCATTGGACCACATCACGGTAGGAATGACGCGAATTTTTTTCGCCTTTGCAGCCGCGATGAGCTCAGGCCACGGTGCTTCATCTATCTTCATGGCGTCATACAGGGTGCCATCATCCCTCACCGTGTAACCGAATGGATTTATTTCAGTGAACGCACTCAAGTGAGCCAAGGCGTCAGCTGTTGAGGTTGCTTTTCTCCAGTACGGAAGCCAACCAGACACTTCCAAAGCCGGAGCTTTTGCTACAGCCGCATCTGCAGAAACAGCTACACTGCCAAAAACAAATGCGAGTACCAATACACCGAAGACTGCAACGATAGATTTTCCTTTCATAAAGCTTAGTATAGCAAAAAAGCGCTCTGGATTTCGCCGTAGAGTGACATTTTATTTAATAGGGTTGCGACCTTGTATGATGCGTATCAAGAACATGACAACTGCCACAACTAAGAGTAGGTGAACGAACCATCCAATAGTGTACACACCAACGACTCCGAGTATCCATAGAACAATAAGAATGATTGCGATAGTTTCGAGCATAAAAAATCCATTATCGATTATTAGTCAGGCAGAAACATTCACTCACACCACTTTAAAGACGAACTCCCTCAGTAAACCTTACCGGGGATGTGGAATAGATGAAGAGCTTTGGTAATCAACGAGTGAGTATAAGCGAGCGACGAACCATATCAAACTCTTTCAGGAGCGCCTGTTTATCAAATGCTGTAACGGTACCCGGCTCATAATTGCCAATATTAGTGGAGTGAATGAAGTAGCGCACTGCCGTGCACGGAGTACTCCCCGTAATCACGTATACCGTCTCTTCATAGAAATTACCGGCACCGGCACCGGCAGTTTTCACAATGGAATAGGTGATGCCTTCTTCGGTGAGTGTAGTGGATGCGAGTCCTTCTTCTACAAAACTGGTTCCGGCGCAGGTATCGTCCCCGGGGAGCACTTCTATTGAAACGCCTGTATCGCTATGCGAAAGGTTTGTCCCTGTAGTATACGAATCTGGAATTGTAAATTTCACTCCCTTTATTCCGCTTCGTGGACCGAGCTCGGTATATACGTATGAGGAATCAGGTATATAGCTCGGCGGATAAAGAACTGAAATTCCTAATTCCTTAGAATCAAATATGCGCCAGTCACTTGGGGGATGATTCGCGTTAGTGAAAGATACATCATTGGAAAACCCCGCAAAGAGAGCAGGATGATTGAAGAGCCAGAGCCCAGAGAGGAATATAAACGCGAGCCCAAGAATTACCCACTGCGTTACATTCCCCCGACTCACTGCCCTTTTGACGCCTCCCATACCTATAGTCGTATCATGACACAGACTCTGGCATCTGAACTCGTCTGTCCCCTCCCTGCTCAAATGCTGCAACGTTTTGCGCCGCGTTTAATCGCGCTGACATTGACTTGAACATCGCCACTGCCTGTTCAAAACCGACCACCCATCCGGTTTGACGAACGCTGTTATAGAAAGGGGTACGGAGCATATTCCCCGCCGTGTCATATACCTCTGGGTAGCCGTGGTAGCGAACCATCTTTTTTGCATATGCAGCGATATGTCGAGCTGCGCGCTCCAAAAATACATTTTCTGTCTCATATTCTGACAATACGACCAAAAGCTTTATGAATTCCGCACCCCAGAAGCTCCAGATAGCAGTTCCGCCATAGGAAGCCACAGCAAAACGAACTACTGCTACCTGACGCGATGCCCTATCAGTCTGTTGGTAACGTAACGGAAAAGGCATATCAATTTCCTCTTTCATCGTATAGAGAACCGCCCGCTCAAGATACACGCGCTCATCGCTTTTTGCTGCATCAAGAAACCCTGTGAAGTATGCTGCAAGCCAGTCAGCGGAATAATAATTCCCCGCAATTCCTTCAGGGGATCTGTCTTCGAGGAAAAAGCCATTCTCTTCATTCCAGTAGGTAGTAAGGATCCGAGCCTTCAGAGCGGAAAGGTCAACGTGCGGGATTTCCTCAAGACCAAGTTCGCGCGCAAGAACAAACGTCTTCCAAAAAATGACGTTGTCATAAAAGGAGCTGCTGCGCATCGTGATGTCCTTCGCAGACGATATATGAATGTCGGTTCGAATTAATCCTGCTTTCTCATCAAAAACTTTCTGGTAATATTTTGTTATTAATTTTGCTAAAACCTCGCGATTCTCTTCAAGAAGGGTTTCCGCAGCCTCTTTCGTGTCCAACCGGAAACCATTTTCGGACTCAAACGGATAGCGTTTCCTGAAAAAAGAATTATCTATGAGCGCACCGAGCCCAAAGAGGATGCCATAGAGGGCATCGGAAGGATAGTGATATATGTTGATGCAGCTTACTGCATGCACGCCAACCGGTACTATAGTCGTCGTACAATCGCCGTTTTTTTCAAATGCAGCGATAGCATACGCAACCGTCTGCAAATAGATTCTTTGACGATTCTGCCAATCGCTCTTGCCAAGCGCAGTTCTCGGATCCAACATCGCATAATAGAAAACACCGAGATTCCGGGGATAAAAAACATTAAAGTGATCCCCGGAAATCAAATATGGTCTTTTCGGATTGAAACGCACTGTATGAATGTCGCGTATGACACCCTCCAAGCTCCTACTCCTCGCCTTATCTCCAGCGTTCACATTCGAGATGATATGCCATGCGCATTTCGCATATGCGAATGTACGCCAAAAGAGCGAAGTCGATACTTTCAAAGAAAAACGCTTCAAGAGCCGTATGGTTCTTCCTTGAAGTTTCGTTTCGAAGGGATTTCTGACACGACTCATCCGACCATAAGGATTCGAGAACGCTGAATAGGTAATCAGCGCCAAGAGCGTCACAATAAAAAAAATCGCGAAGCCGTCAGAATAATAGTGATGGTGGTGATGAATCATACTTCACACTGCCGGACGAATCGGTACAACAATCATGGACTGTTCAGTGACGCATTACAACAACGGGAGAAGTGTTTCAAAATTTCCTCTGAGTCCCGGGGTCTGCTCACCTCCTTCATCCAATAAACCTTTCTTAATGAGTAGTTTTCCGTTCTCTTCGAATACGCCGAGCTCTATGCCACCGCCAGCCCACCAACAGATGACTCCGGATTGCTCGCCAGCTAAAAGCTGCCAGCTTGAATTTGCACTCGCAATTTGTGAACAGTTCCCTTCGTACGTACCTGCGTCATAGCGCTTGTCGTTCATGGTCAATGACACCTGCGTGTGAGGAACGCCGGTCGCCTCATCAGTTCCTTTATCACTAAAAATCCACGCAAGTGTCGGCGTGGGACATGCGGCAAATTCACATTGTGGACCTGTGCGACCAACCGAACTTCCGTCAGGGCACATTTTCGCTTCCATTGTGCATGCAACCCCAGGCGTCACTGCCGTATGCGGGTAGAAGAAAAGAACACCCGCTCCAATAACTGCCGCCAGAGCCCCGATTCCAAGCCACAGTCCTCTATTACCCATGTATTTAGCCTACCACACGGGTTTCATGTCGATTCTTTATAATACACATTTCCTGAATCACTTAAAGAATAAGCGCGCAATACGCAATTCTTCAAAAGAGTAGGCGCCTTTGAGACGCGTAAACACTGGGGAAAGCTCCTCAGCACCCTCCGCCTTAAACGCCCCGTGAATGAGGGGGCACGCTTCGATGATATGCGGTGAGAACAATCCTTCGATGTCCTCTACCCTACAAAGACCTTGTGCTAGAAGTTTTTCTAGATGACCTATGAGTGTCGGAACTTTCAGTTTCCGCAATTTCGCTATGTCGTGAAGAGAGTGCCCTTCTTCTATGAGCGCAAGGGTTGCACCATACGTGCTCCCTTTCTGCTTTCCACTCTTTGTCGGCACTTTCGTTTCAACAGTGCCACCGGATGCGCGCACAAAATTATCTTCCATACCTTTCTTCTCCGCATCACTCATCTCCTCGAAAACCATCTTGGCGTCTTCGGAGCGCACGCGAAATTGCATATCCTGCTCCGCAACCCGCGGATGTATAAGAAGCGCCCGTTCGCTCCAACCCAACAAATGCAACCCGGCGAGAGTTCGCACGCGAGAAAGCGCCACATAACCATGCCCATGCTCAAACACTCCGGAAAGATCTATTGCTGCCGCATCCATGCTCATTCCTTGGCTCTTATGTATTGTAATCGCCCACGCGAGACGAAGCGGCACCTGCGTAATTCGTGCGCGTACTCTTCCCTCCTGTTCAACCGCCCAGTCCATTGGCTCTATGACGAGAACCTGTCCTTCTTTCGTCTTTATAACGGGATAGCCGCTCATCTCATCAAAGCCGACGACGGTGCCGAGTGTGCCATTTGCAAATCCTGAGGTCGGATTATTTTTCGTACACATCACGACGGCATCCTTTTTAAGAAACAGATTCTCCGGTGAAAGACAGCCGCGCTTTAAGCCCGCAACGAGAGTGTCGGAACCCTGTGTAGTCATAAAAAATGTTGACGGCTGACCTTTGAGATTGGCGAGCGCATCCGCATTGATGCGATCGACATCCACGTTGTGCGCAAAGAGACGTGGAATTTTATGCGATACATCGTTCGACGCTACTGCTCTATCTTGGAAACACAGCAAGGTTTCTTCGTCAGCAGAACCCGCTCGGATAGACGCGAGCGCAGAGAGAAAAATTCCGTCTTCTTGGCGATGCTGTTCGGTCAAATAACAGATGATTGGGTTTGCTGCTTTCCACACGGGGGATTCGAATGCAAACGATGCGCGCGAAGATCTGTGTTTAGAAATAGGCGGAAGTTGGAAAAAATCACCAACGAATATGACCTGCATGCCGCCGAACGTCTCGTCATTCCTCTTCACTTCTCGAATGACTGCCTCGGCCAAAGCCAGCGTCTCTCCTGAAAGCATGGAAATCTCATCGATGATGAGTATGTGTGATTTCATTATCCGCCGTGCCACGTGTTCCTTCCCTGCTACGGCGTCTATGTCGCGTTCTGACATCTCTTGTGCAATGCCTATCCCGCTCCACGAGTGCACGGTGATGCCGCCAATATGCGTTGCTGCGATGCCCGTTGATGCGGTTATGGCAGGCTCGATACCGTGAGAGCGAAGCCACGAGACGTACTCATTCACCGTATGCGTCTTTCCGCTTCCAGGCTCGCCCGTAAGAAAGACATTCGCCCCTGTTTTCAGAATAGTCAGTGCATCATCCTGCGTCATTGGAACACCATACCGCAAAATCTCACTTCATTACATACAAAAATGAGGGTTGGGCGAGCTCACGCCGCAATACTTCCGCGTATCAGCTGTAATTTTTGTTCTCGAGATAATCTCTTTATACTCGCCTCACGCGCTCGGGCTTCCGCAAGAGTGGCAAACATTTCTGCGTATTTCAGTTCCACTGGTCGGCGGATTTTCGTGTAATGTGCCCCTGCCTTGGCGTGATTATGCTGCTTCAACCTTCTTTCTAGGTCATTCGTGCAACCGACATATAACGTCTTATCAGCGCATTCCAAGATGTAAGTGAAATGAGACATCGAGATATCTAAGGCATCTCAAAACGAAGTTGGAGCGCCTTACCGAAAGCTGTCGCATTCCACTCTCCCAAGATATTTCGCATATGCGCTTGCACTCTGAGAACAAAATCTTTCGTGAGCCATTCCGGCATCAACTCTCCGTATGCATCAAGTAGATTTTTCATTCCCGCAAGAAATTGCTCAGGGGTGGCATTAGCTTTTATGACTCCCGTGAGCGCCCCAACTACCCGCTCAGTCATCGCGACTTCTGAATTTGAAAAGTTGTTTTCAGGCATAGGTGCAGAGAGTAAGGCGTAGCTTTCTTTTGCAAAAAGAAGTCCATAAAAAGAATTTTTAAGACTCGCTTCCGTTTCAACTGCAAAATGCAGGAAATCATGGAAAAGAAATGTCTTGGTCTCAAGTTCCAAAGATTCTCCTGTTCCATCAGCTCGCCTGTATTCAAACGTGTGATGCGTGGGAGAAATTTTTGTTACGGTGATCGAAAGAGTGTTCATGAGATGTAAAAACTCTAATCAGGGAGACCCTTAAATTCGTCCCCTTCTACCCGCCGAATGCCGCACTTTGAAAGCATGGCGAGTACGGTGTGTACGAAACCTGGGGAACCTGCGATGTAATAGAGAGCGAGCGGATGCTGACGGGTACATTCAAGAATGCGTGCTGAGAGCTCTTCGCGCCGTATCGGTATATATTTAATAGGCATCTTTGAGAATTCTTCCCTGTACAAGTATTCTCCACTCGCAACATGTATCAGGGTCGGAGCGAGGGGTAGGTCTTTTTTTACAAAATCCCGAAGTTGCGACCGGAACGGCGTAACGCCCACGCCTCCCGCAATCATCACAACCTCTCCTGTGTCTTGCGGCGGCCAGTGCATATGACCTTTTATCTTGAAAAGCGCGACAGTGTCGCCCGGCTGCAGGTTTTTGAGCGCGCGCTGATATGAACTCTCTGAGCGCGAATCAACACCAAACCAAACCTCTTCATCATGAGGGGCTGATGCGAACGAGAATTCCCGCACTGACCTCTCTTCCAGCGGCATGCCCGAGAGACGAACATGCGCATACTGTCCCGCTTCAAACTGCACGGGACGTGCTGGTCGAAAAACATAGGTATCTACGCCCTCGTAAGCGGGCACACGCCTCACTAAGGTCAGCGTTTCTTCTTCCCAGACTTGATTTTCCATGCGCCTATCATAGTAGCGCACTCATTCTAAGAACAATTGCGATCCTAATATTGCACTCTAATTGCGCGCTCAAGACGCAACGGATTGGTGGTGATGCACGTGTTGTAGCCTTGTGAGGCGACGACTGTCTCGGTCGGATAGAAGGTTTTGATGACCGTAACAGTGATACAGGGATTCGCCACCCCCCCATCAAGCGGGAACGAGAACACACTGGTGTATGTTGGTCGAAGTTGTGTACCTCCAGGTGTGTGTGTCACGTCAGCCAAACCCCCGCCGCAGGCGACTTGAGTGAGCGGGGATGTGGTTGCAAACGCGTTATGTTTCGCATCCCAATACAGTGCGCACTCAATGCCGGTGTCAGCTGCAAAGAAAGCAAACTGAGATTCGCGACCGGAAGATGAAAGAATAATTTCTTTTGAAAGAATATTGAAAATTGCCGAGCCAATCGCAATCAGAATGCTCCCAATCAAAACCGCGAGAAGTAAGGTGAAACCTCGTTGAGTTTTTTTTCGTGAATCTGGTTTTTTCATACTCATGATCCCGCCCAATTAAAGAGGTGCTCAGTGATTTGGAATGATCTGTTGATGCCCACCGATACCCATGAAATAGTAACTTTTACCATCACTTCATCCGTAGTTCCTGCAACGGGAGTAATGGAAAGCACTCGCGTGAAGGGAGACGCGGGTCCGCTTGCTGCGTCTTCATTGTAGAGCGTGGTTGCTGTGCTCACATACACGGGCGGACATGCACTTAAGACACCGCAGACGCTATGCGTGAATCGCGGAAAATCAACGATACATGATGCACCAACGCAATCATTCAAGTCCGTAAGCCAGGGCGTATTCGCAAGGTAATTCTGATCGCGCTCGGCACGCACATACTCGACAGCTTCCTGGGCGAGGTAAAACGCCGTTACTTGGTCGCGTGCATAGTACGCAAGCCTGAGCGACTGCGCAGCAATCGAGAGAGGTCCGACGAGAGAAACAAGAAGGACGGTGATCGCTACAAAAGTTTCAATCAATGTAAAGCCGCGGCGGCTTTGCTTCGTCGGCACTCGAAGATTACGGAAACCAGAAGTTTCCGCATCCTTCTCGCTTGACGAAGGGAAAGCTCTTGCTGTTTTCTTTTTGAGGATTTTCATAAATTTTAAATATCAAGCACTCGCTGAACAACGCTCGCCTGCACCGTGAAGGTAGTCGTACCTCCGGGCACTTCTGCAGAACCTTTAATGCGCATCAGGACCCGCGGCTGTATGCCATCCCCTTTTGCAGAACCGACGACATAAAAATCAAAGGTATCTATTGAGACTTCCGGCGCAGTAATGGCGACCCAGCTGCCATTGGCTCCCCCTTTAAGTGAACGCTCAAGCTGTTTGCCATTCAAACGGTAGACTACCTGATCATTAGCGTCAGTGAGACTACCTGTCGAAGATTCAAATGCCATGAGGTGCGCTCCCCCTGATGCACAATCCTGCGGGGTCGCGATAGTGGAAGGTGGTGGCGCCGATGGAGGTGTCGTAGCGGACGTGACACAGTTATAGAGCGTGCCAACACGAATCGAACGTGACATGCCTTCGACGGCTGCACTCAGGTTATTCATGACCGAATGAATGGCTTGGGCACGATGGTTTGTGGCGACTAAGGACAAGAGCGCCCCGACGCCCACCATCATCACAATCGCGAATATACTCACCGCAACCATCATCTCAATCAACGTGAACGCCTGCGCTGTTTTCTTACCATTTCTGCGAAGCAAAACATGCGTGCAAAAGACTAAGACTTGGGCAAACGCCCCGGAGTGGTCTTTTGCACGCATGTTTTGCGAAGTATTTTTCATACTTAGGGATTCGTTACTGAAATCTGCCCCGTGGAGACAACGCTAATAGTGCGCGTCTCTCCCGAGGGTGAGGTCACCACCACTTTCCCGCGCGAATATAGAGTCGAACTATTGGAAGAAAAGAGAGCGTCGGGGTCAGGTCTGAAAAAAACAATGTCCAGATGGTCTATGGCGTTCGATGCGCTATTGGAACACTCTTCGACTCCGGCACTCGTGATGCCGCAAAAACTTTGTATGGTGTGCCCTCGCCCGACCGAGAACGTCTGTACTATTGAATCAACTCCGCTGTCATAACGCTTATTGGCATTCGTATCAGCAAAAAACGTGTACGAGGACGCGCTCGCGAAACGAAGCCCGTAACCGACCTGGAAATTACTACCGTACTCCTTCACTGAAAGACCGTACACTTGTGCTTCACGAATTGATAATGCAATGTCATACGCAAGACTACCCAGAAGCACAGAGCTGTTAAAGCGCGAATGATTTGCAAGAACGACGAGCGAGATGACCGAAAAAATCCCCATCACTACGAGAAGCTCAATAAGCGTAAGTCCCCGAACGACGCCTTTCAGGGTGAATATTTTTTTCATGAGTGTCCGAGGAATAGTATATTCGTGAGCCATGCGCCAAGAGAGAGAGGAGAAAGATTCGTGAAAAGTGCGAGCCCTATGCCGAATGCCAGGAACGGCACGAACGGCAACTCTGTTTTCATGGTAACCCGTGGTAGGAAGCGTAACAATCTTTTTTTTGAACGGATGGAGGATAAAAGAAACAACGCTACATACACGAGCGTCGCAGACCACACGCCGAACATTATCGCTTCAATGCCGCGGAATAACCCAAGGAGTAGTCCTGCCGCCCCAGCCACATACACATCGCCCATTCCCATCCCGCGACCGCCAGTTACGAGAACAAGCGCGAAGAAAAATCCGAAAAGAGCCGCTCCGCCCAGAAACGCATCCCCCATCGGAAGATATGAGCCGACAAAGAAGCTCTGCGAAAGAGCTGCAAGAAACGCGCTTAGGACGAGCGCATATATGAATGGCATCGGCACTAACGTATGCCTCAAATCATAGACAACGAGCGCAAGCAGAGAGGTTAGAAACATGAGAAGTGCAGCGAACGCGAGCACAGACCAGAGCGACAACACTGGCGGCATCAAAAAGAACGCGAGGAGAAACAATATGCCAACCGTTAATTCAACTGCCGGATAGTGCCATGAAAAGGTGCTTCCGCAGGAGCGGCACCGACCGCGAAGTACGAAATATGAAACTAAAGGAATGAGGTCGTGCCAAAGAATTGGCGCATCGCACGCCATACAGTGAGAGCGTGGCATCGGGGTCTGTCCGAAACCAAAACGAAGCACGAGTACATTCACGAAACTCCCCACGCAAAGACCAAAGAAAAATAGAAAAGCGAGGAGCCAGATTCCCACCATAAGTGAAAGTATACCCCGTGGGATACACCCGAGAATCGAAAAAACTATTCTTCATACACCCCCCCCTATCGCATAAGGTCATGCAAAGGACTATCCCACGGAGTATACCGTGCCCGAAAAACATTGTATGAAGTGCATAAAATAAAAAATCCCCAAATTGGGGATTTTTTATTTTGGATAGAATTTTTAGGGTTTCACGTCGTAGCAACTGTCAGCTCCTACCGTCACGGTACAAGCAGCTGACGCACCAGCAAAATCGTTGGAAGCGCCCGTGCATTTCGTACTCACTGCCGCGTCTGGGTCGCCACCCAGAGCTTGGTTTGTTGAATCTTCAAGCGTGGCGCCTAAGTGGTAGCTTGAACAGGTTGCAGGCACTCCTGTGTGAAGTGCTGAATATTTATACGCAGCACCACCCGAAGGGTCTGTTGGAAGCACGGGAATGTACGTAGGAGCAAGTGCAGCTAATGTCGTTGGATATACGGAGGAGTTCGCATCCGCGTAGAGTGCAAGTGCTATCTGCAACTGCTTGATGTCCGAGATACGACGCGCGTCACGTGATTTCAATCTCGCGGTATTGAGAGATGCTAAGACTACTGACGAAAGAATGCCGATGATGGCAATGACGACGAGAAGTTCGATCAAGGTAAAGCCTCGCTGTGCCCTAGAAATATGCATCAGTGTGAGTCGAAGAAATGTTTACTTACGGCTTCACGTCAAAGATTGGACTCGTGCCCGCAAAGTCAGCCGCGGAGCCAGTACAAGCGGTACCTGCTGCCGCGTGTGGAGCGCTGGTAAGTGCGGCGTTTGAGGTATCTTCGAGCGTTGCACCCAAGTGATAACCCGAGCAAGTTGTCGCAGGCGAAACAGCAAGTCCTGCATATTTATAACCAGCGCCGCCCACAGGATCAGTCGGAACAACGGCAATATAGGTAGGAGCAAGAGTTGCGAGAGTCGGAGGATACAGAGAGGAGTTGGAATCAGAATAGAGTGCAAGTGCTATCTGCAACTGCTTGATGTCCGAGATACGACGCGCGTCACGTGATTTCAATCTCGCGGTATTGAGAGATGCTAAGACTACTGACGAAAGAATGCCGATGATGGCAATGACGACGAGAAGTTCGATCAAGGTAAAGCCTCGTTTTGTTTTAATGCTGTACATACGTTTTTGTTATGGATATTCCCTTTACGAAAGGAGGGCTTATTAATTAAGAAAACTAAGTATACCTGGGTTCACTTCTCATTGTATAGGCTCGAATACCGAGCTATACAGCAAATGTGGATAAGGATCCTAAATTGCCGCAGAAAGGTTGTATATCGGCACCAGTACGGACGCCAAGAGTATGCCGACGCCCAAGCCTAAAGTAACAATCATGATTGGCTCAATCAAACCTACAAGCGTGTCCACGCTCGTAGATACCTCCCT
>CAYNOO010000008.1:0-27293 GCA_964398865.1 uncultured Candidatus Saccharibacteria bacterium
TTGGCTTGATGAGATGTTTTTCGTGGTTTTAGTTTTCATGGTTTTGGGATTTACTTTTCTCAAAAATGCGGAGCTTGGCACTTCTTGCGCGAGGGTTTTTCTTCCTCTCCGCTTCGCTCGGCACTATGGGTTTTTTGGTAATGCGCATTCCGGCGTCCGCATCCTCTGCGTCACGAAAGGCATGCTTCACAATTCTGTCTTCGAGACTATGGAATGAAATGACTGCCAATCTTCCACCAGGCGCCAAAAGCGCGAGAGCTTCTTTCAAGGCTTGAGTTAAAGCATTCAACTCATCGTTGACCGCGATGCGAAGCGCTTGAAATGTTCGGGTTGCAGGATGAATCTTTCCTCTTCTGTAAAAACCAGGTACTGCTGAAGAGATGATGTCTGCAAGCTCTCGCGCGGTCTCAATCTCGTGCTTCTTGCGTGCCTCTACGATTACGCGAGCGATGCGACCTGCAAAACGTTCTTCCCCATATTCTCGGATGATGCGTGCAATCTCTTCTTCATCCCAATCCTTGATGATGTCTTTTGCGGTATAGAGATGAGTATCTCCAGAACCCAATGTCATCACGAGCGGTTCATCGCTCTTGAATGAAAGTCCGCGACCAGCAGCGAGCTGCTCGGAATGCCACCCCAAATCAAACACGATCCCCTCAGCACTCGTGATGCCGGCGCGCTCGGCAAGCACTCTCAGGTTGCGGAAATTTCCTTGAACGTAGATGACCTTGCCGGTAGCATCCGAAAGACGCTCTCGGGAGCGGGTCAGCGAATTTTCATCAAGATCTACGACGACGAGCGTTCCTGCGGCGCCAAGTACTCGAGAAATCTTTTCTGCATGCCCTCCTGTCCCTACGGTCGCATCAATCGCAGTATCACCTTTTTTCAAATCCAGCCCGTCAACTGTCTCGTCGAGGAGTACTGTTTCGTGTTTGACCTCTTTGATTGTTGTATCTGTCTTTTTCATTTTTGCTTTTGTTTCCTGAAAGCTCGCACCTGACACCTAAAACCTGTTATCTAAATCACCCCTATCTCGCCCAACTTCGATGCCATCTCATCTGCTTGAGATTCAATTCGCTCCTTGTATGTTTCCCATCGTTTCTGATCCCAAATTTCAACGCGATCATTCACGCCCGCTAAGACGACCTGCGTCTTCAATTGTGCGAATTCTTTCAAGAAGTCAGGTATGAGAATGCGCCCAGCAGAATCTATCTCTGCTTCCACAGCGCCTGAGAGCATGAAGCGATTGAATCCTCTTGTGTCAGTGGAACCGATTGAAAGCTCGCTGAACTTTCCTGCTAATTTTTTCCACGCGACTGCTGAAAAGATGAAAAGACAATGATCAAGACCACGTGTGACTATGACGGTTTTACCTAATTCTTTCCGGAATTTTGCTGGAAGCGATAGGCGTTTCTTTGGATCGAGAGAATGTGTGTATTCGCCTATGAGCATGGTGTGAAGATTGAGAGAAAAAATGCTTATACCACTTTATCCCACTTAAAGATAAGTATATGCCACTCTCCCCCACCTCATGGTTTTTATCCACACTTCGAATATCTCAGTGCAGGCACTTCGGGTCAGAAGATTGCTCAGTGTGAACACTTAAAAACCCCTCTTTAAACGAGGGGTTTTGATGTTTTTTTGACTGATTTATCTGCTTTTTCGGTTTCGGTGTTCGGGGTCAAAATGACCTGGTACAGAGTCCGCTGGCACGAAAGGATGAACTATATCTTCCCTCTTTATTCGAACCCTCGCTACCACTCTCGGCTCAATAGATGAGACCAAAGGGTGACCAGGGATTGAAGGTTCTTCTACCAAAACTCTTTCCAGTCTGCTCATATATTTTTTATTTAATTCCTTGGTAAATCATATCCTGAAAACCGTTTTTTTCAAGGTACCTGCATGAGATGCCTACAAGCCCCTAAGGCGAAACCTCAGGGGTCTAGCACCCTTCAAAAAATCGCATTTCCCGAATCTTTAACAACCTGTCCCGCCGTGATGAGCCGTTACGTGAGTATCTGATCGGATATAGCCTTCAGGACCTCGTAAAAGTGAATCTAGAAAGCCTAAGACACCGGCACTTCGATACAATAGGATCTCCTGACGCTGGTCGAAAGAGTCTTTTTCTCTGTCAATAATGACCTTCTTTTCTCCGTCGAGCCACAATACGTTCTCACCGGATGATTCTTTTTCTTTCATATTATGTAACTTCTTTGATGCGCTTAATAACAAACTCCCTATCGAGCACACTCAAAAACCAACCTACTTTCGGTCCATGGTCTTTACCTAAGAATGCCTGATATATCGCACCGAAGAATACTTTTGGCTCGAGGTTATGGCGCTTTCGTATCTCATGAAGCTCCGTGTGAAGTTCCAAGCCGGTCAGTTTTTCATGATTTTCCAAGAACACCAATAAATCAGACAAGGCACTCTTCTGCTCTGGAGAAAGATTCTTCGCTGTTTCCGGCACGCTTTGAGTTGCAAGCGAGAAACGGTATTCATCTGCTGCTGCCTTCTCAAGCCAAATTAAGGCGTACTTTGCTCGAAGTTCGTATTCCTCTATATCCAAGGGTGTAAGTTCTTCTCCTTTTAATCTAGTGATTTCAGATTGAAGATCAAGATGCGGCATCTGAACCAGAAAAGCAATTTGCGAGAATCGAGGAAGAAACCGTTTCCTGCTCTTCAATATCTCCCGCTCACTCGGTGAGTGTACATACTCAAAGAGTCTCGAATCATCATCCACGATGCCGCTCCAATATTTTTCTGCAAGCTTATCGTAGGTGTCGAACAAAACAGGAATAGTATCGCCCGCCGGGTCGAAGTTAATCTGCTGATTCATATCTTTTCCGAAAAGCGTGAGCCTGAAGATTTGTGGAGGCAACAGATCGACGACTTCACGCGCCGACGAACCTTCGCCCTTGGAAGACGACATCTTCCTTCCACCCACTAAAAAGAATTCATTCGCTATACCGAATGGCTCAGGGTATTCAAATACTTCTTCCGAGATGCGACGTGCAACATCGCGCGCACCGCCTTTAGAGTAGTGATCCTTTCCTCCACCCTCAACGTCAACGCCGACCACCATCCATTTGGCAGCCCACTCCACTTTCCATGGAAGTTTCGCTTTTCCATCAAAAGGAGAAACACTTCCCGTATGTCCGCAGCCTTCCGCCCATTTGACCGCTGTCGGATAGCACGCATACTTCACTTTCTCTCCATCAAACTCGGTCGCCTTCGTCGTGCCGACCTTCCCGCAGTTCTCGCAGATGACCGAGATAGGCAACCATGTGTCAGGACGATCCGCGCCGGATACTTCTTTATAAATTTTTCTGATGATTGCCGCCTTTTGAAGAGCTGTACGGATAGCGCCGTTCATTCGTCCTGAAAGATACAGTTCACTCGCACGATAGAGCTCAGGAGTAAATCCTGCGTCATGAATTGCTTGAATATATTCTTTGGCAAAATATTCAGCGAAGTTTGGAGCAAGACTCGAATCAGGAGACGGGATATTCAACAGAGGTTTACCCATGTGCTCCTTGTATACCGCAGCATCCAAGTAAACAGGCAACCCATCCATCGGGTCAAAATCATTTATCTCGTATTTAAAGACATTAGAGATACCAGCTTCCGTTAGACGCTCTGAAATTGCCGCATGGAGCGCGAGCGCGCGCATAGAACCCACGTGCACCCTGCCAGAGGCTGTCTTCTCATCGCGCACGATGAACGTATGCCCAGATGCAATCTTGTCTTTGAGCGATGTTTCAATCTGCCCATATACCCTGTCTAGCCAGAACATTGCAGCATTCTAGCAGAATAGAGGTCGACTCGCTGCCGTATAGTGAAAGGAATTTGACTTATTGTATTTTTGTGTGATATATTAAAAGTTAAGATATGCGAGAGACAATCACACTTAAAGAATCAGGAATAAAGCTTGTCCCGCCAATGGATGTGGTAGTTAATTTTTTTGGTGCCTTTGCAACATGGTTCCTCAAGGAGGCTGTTGTTCCTCCCCTCATGATGCCTTTTGCAGCTGCTGAACAAAAATAAAAAAGTATAACAACTGAAATCAGGTTTTTTTGTTCCTTGCTAATCGTTTCCTTTTCACGAGCTTAATGTCGAGTATCATCTCGAGCGGAATGGGAACCTCTCCTATAACGATACCAAGAATCTTTTTGCCTATGCCGCGAGAAAGACGACATACTCCTTCCATGATTTCAATTCCACCTCCTACCGTACTGTAGTGCACATACAAAACATCACCATCATTAACGTGATGTTTTTCTACAAAAGAACGAACCTTGTCCCGTCGTGCGACTCGACGCAAAAACCATCCCTTATCTTTTTTCTTTTTGACCGGCTCACCTTCAGTGCCCGACATAGCAAAGACTACGCGATGTTGATGACTGTGTATTCCTGTCTACCGTTCGGAGTCGGAAACGTAAACGTCTCGCCTTTTTTCTTATTCATCATCGCTTCTCCCAACGGTGAGAGGTGAGAAATTTTGTTCTCACGCATGTTCGCTTCTTCGCTACCAACGATAGTGTAGGAGTGTTCAGTCTTCTCACCTTTCTTACGTATCGTTACTTTCGAACCAAAGCCTGCGGTGCCTTTCTTCTTTTCTGAGATGATAACAGCTGACTTAACAATGTGCTCCAGGCGGCGAATGCGTTCTTCCGTTGCGGCCTGTAATTCGCGTGCAGCTTGGTATTCAGCGTTCTCGGAAAGATCTCCAAGGGAGCGCGCGTACTCGAGACTTTCAGCAATTTCTCGTCTGGTGGTCGTAATTAAACGCTCAAGCTCTGCTTTCAATTCATCAAACTTTTCTTGAGAGAGAAGATTCTGCTCTTCTGATTGGTCGCCTTTGGCACGTGCTTTCATAGTGTCTGCGATATTGTATCCTCCACTGCCAAAACGTCAAATGGGGAAAATGCTAAGAAATTATTTTGCCATTTCCGGACGGTTAGCAACAACCCAGCGCAACACCTCCCCCATCACTGAAGGCGCACCCTGAAGTGTTCCCGCGCGCGCGCGCTCCATGACAATTGCAAACGCATAGCGCGGATGTTCATAGGGAAAGAACCCGACGACAAGAGAATTCGTAAACTCTTTCTTGGCACCAACTTCAGCCGTTCCTGTCTTTGCGGCAGCGTGGACGCCAGGGACTGCAAGTGCTTGTGCGATGCCTTCCGTGACTGCGAGTCGCATTCCTTCACGCACTATCCGTAAGTTATCCGCACTCACCGCGACACTCGAATGCAACCCGGTCTGTCCCGCTTCAATCACCGGCGTAATGAGCGTCCCGCCATTAGCGATTGCTGCGATACTGTGCACCATCTGCATCACGGTAACTTGAAACCCGTACTGCCCGATTGCCGTGTGATACGTATCTCCCAAAAACCATCGCTCCCCATCAAAAAGATTAGCTTTCCATTCGGGATCCGGAATAGTTCCGAACTCCTCTCCGGGAAGCGGAACTCCCGTCTCCTTACCGAAACCGAACATGCGCATATATTTCTCAATCGAGGCGATTCCTAAACCTGCCTGTCCTGGATACCCGCCCCCTACTTCATAGAAATAAACGTCGGACGAAACAGCGAGCGCGTGCCTAACATCAACCCAGCCGTTTGCACGCCAATCCTTGAAAATAGAAGGCTTTGAAGGGTCGTATGGATTCGGAACTGAAATGGAACCGGTAGAAAGAATCTGTTTCTCGGGCGTAATCACCTGCTCTTGTAGAGCCGCGCTTGCCATAAAAGGTTTTACGATTGAGCCGGGAGTGTAGAGACCGGAAACTGCGCGATCAAGAAATGGAGAGCGGTCACTCGCCAATAATTTTGCAACGGCATCTTTCGGAGTGCCACTCGACATGATTTCAGGGTCAAATGATGGATAACTCGCCACCGCCAAGAGCTCTCCTGTTTCCACATCCATGATGGCGCCGGAGCCGCCACGCCAGTTTGAATCTTCTGATCTCGTCGCAATCGCATCATGCATTTCTTTCTGAAGAGCGGCATCAATTGAAAGATGAATGTCTTTCCCCGGCTCTGCGACACGAACCATACTTCCTGACACCACATCGCCCTGTGCGTTCGTCTCAGAAATACTCAGACCATTCGTGCCCGCAAGCGCGTCATTGTAAAGAGATTCTGCACCTACAACGCCTTGTGTTTCTTCCTGATACCAAAATCCATTCTGATCAGCTTTCGGGTATGACACGTAGCCTACCAATATTGCCGCCGCTGAACCCAAAGGATATTCGCGCGTCGCAAAAGTGTTCGGTGCACTTGTCGCTTCCGTCGAAGATGCAAGGACGTTCGGCGCTGTCAGCTTGTTGCCTGCGAGCACCACACCATTGCGATCGGTAATGAGACCCCTGTCAGCGATGATGATTGAGTGCGCAAGCCTGTTCGCCTCAGCACGTGCAGCAAGAGGCTGGTACTGTAAAATTTGTAGATTCACCAAAGAGCCAACAAAAACGAGCCCTACCAAAAGAGTCATAGCAAGAAATCCACGGAAGACTCCAGCACCAACTGGTCGTTCGATTCTTCCTTCGAGCCTGGACGTATCAAAGGCAGGAAGATTCGCGGCGTCAATCAAAATTTCGTCAGGTTCTATTTCCTGATATCGTCTTTTTCTGCTGAAGAACCGATTGAGCATGGTGTAAAAAGTTATTCGGAGAGAGTCCGATGAAGATACCACGAGCATGCGACGAGGACTATGAAGAGTGCGGTGTAGAGATAATGAAACCCACCTAAAAGCGGCAGCGGGGCGCCAAATACTCCATCCATGAGCACACCGCCACTAATCACCGTAATACCTGCTTCAAATAAAGAAAGAAGAAGAATCCCTAAAGAAATAGTAAGCCACCACGGACACGTGAACACGCTGATGAAAAATGCCAGCGTGAGCCCGATGTGAACCATCATGGGTTAGAGACGATTCGAATAAAATCAAGTTCAGCAAACGAGAGAGGGCTCGCAAAATGCACGACCTTGGAAGCATCACGTGCTTCAGCAGAAATACTCGTTACGATACCAAGGATCAACGATTCGGTTCCCGGAAACATAACGGCGTCTCCTGCCGCAACCGTTACGTCATGGGGCACTGAGAGCTCAAAGGCGCCTCCTCCTAAGCCTCTCGCTACAGCAACTGCGCGTGGCTCACCGAGAATTGCATCCTGCTCCTTGCCAGAGGTTGAGAAAAGGCTCACCGTTGCACTCTGAGCATCAACTGCCGTCACGCGCCCGAGCGCGATGCCGTGATAGGTAGCAAAATCGTTCTCCTTAACACCAGCATCTTTCCCCAGATCAATGATGAGTGTGTCGTAACTGGTCTGCGGAGGTCGCACTATGACGCGAGCAGTAAGCCCTGGAGAAACAGTTGCGGCGTTTGCTAATTTTCTTAGCGCAGTATTCTCATCTGCAAGGATGCCGTAGAGAAGCGCTTGGTATTTGATACGACTCAGTTCAGAGTCCGTTGCCGTTAGGCGCTCAATGAGGGCATCTTTTGAAAGACCGGCGTAGGCATTCAGAGCTTGGTGCGGCGCCACAATGCTTACGAATATGCCACGCACATACGCACCTAGATGAAAAGTGAAAAAAAGTACCAATGCTAACCCCCCAAGCCCTAAAGCTCCGGAAAGAATACCCAACTGCAACCTAGAATCCCGCGAGCGCTCCATCATCGTCATCTACTAATACTGCACGATATTTCGCGATGTCCTCAAGCACAATGCCAGTACCGCGAACAACAGTAGTGAGTGGGTCATCAACAACATGAATGGGTACTTTCAACTCTGTCGCTAAAAGCTCAGGGAGACCGCGGAGGAGTGCCCCGCCGCCAGTCAAGAAGATACCGAGGCGCATCACGTCCGATACTACTTCAGGTGGTGCTGTCTCGATGACCTCTTTTATAGCCTCAACGATTGACGCAATAGATGAGCCTATTGCTTCTCGTATATCCGCATCAGTGATGACTATCTCGCGTGGTAAACCGGTCACCAAATCGCGACCGCGAATATGCGTTTCGAGTGGAGTGGTGAGTTTGATTGCAGAACCTACAGCGACCTTTACATCTTCTGCGGTTCTCTCTCCAATGAGAATCTTGAACTCGCTCCGAATGTACGCCGCAATGTCGTCATTCAATACATCTCCTGCAACCTTGATATTCTTCGCGCGCACGATGCCGCCCAAAGACATCAAGGCAACATCCGTGGTGCCGCCACCGATATCAACCAGCATGCTTCCAACAGCGCTCTCAACTGGCAGTCTGGCACCCAAGGCTGCCGCCATCGGCTCTTCAATAATGAACACCTCGCGTGCGCCCGCATTTCTTGCTGCATCCCGCACAGCGCGAATCTCAACGTTCGTGATGCCTGATGGAACACCGATGACAACACGCGGTCCCAAGGGCATGCGCTCACTCTGGGCTTTCTGAATAAGATACGTAAGCATCTCTTCAGTTACCTCGAAGTCAGATATGACACCTTCAACGAGAGGTCTAATGGCGGTGATATGTGTCGGAGTGCGACCAATCATGTCTCTCGCTGCTGCCCCAACAGCAACAACCTGTCCAGTCTTCTGATTCAATGCAACAACAGACGGCTCAGTGATGACGATTCCCTTACCCTTGAGATACACGAGCGTGTTCGCGGTACCCAGGTCTATGCCGATATCCCGTGAGAAGCGCTCGACGATTTTTCTAGGAAGTTTAAAAGCCATAGTCTCCTTTCATGAGCGCTTGCCGTGATACTACTCCCTTCAATCCATCCGATCGTCGAACCATCTCAAAAGAATTCTCTGTTGCCTGCTTTCCTACGATTACGCGATATGGAATGCCGAGAAGGTCTGAGTCTGCAAATTTTTCGCCAGCGCGCGCATCCCTGTCGTCATAGAGAACTTCAATGCCAGCAGCCTCGAGTTCTTGATAGAGAGAATCAGCAAGAGATTTTATGCTCTCATCTCCTTGAGACAGCTCCACCAGATGAATCTGAAACGGCGCAATGTTTGCTGGCCAGACGATTCCCTTCTCATCGCACAAAACTTCAACTACCGTACCCATGAGACGCCCCACGCCGATGCCGTAGGAACCCATGTGCACCTGCATCTCTTTCCCATCCTCGCCTTTATACTTGAGACCGAGCGCATCAGCATATTTAGTGCCAAGCTTGAAAATGTTTCCTACTTCTATCGATTTTGCTTCAACTAAGCGATTGCGCTCCAACGAGAGCTCTTCTAGTACGTCCTCCGTCATCACCTCGTTGTTGACTGCGATTCGCTTTTCAGTGTCTATATATATAGTGTCTTCGCCGGCGGTCGATACGGTCTGAAACTCGTGACTGAATCGCGAAAACACACCGCCTGAGGCGAACGTGAGATACGTGATATCACCCAAACCAACGCGGCGAAAGATATTTTCATAGGCAACCCCGACTTCTTTATAAAAAGCATTCAGTTCGTCCTCCGAGCGGGAGAATGAATAAAGGTCTTTCATCACGAATTCGCGACCCCGCATGATACCGGACTTCGCACGAAGCTCGTTGCGGAATTTAGATTGGAACTGGTAGACGTAGCGCGGCAAATCGCGATAGCTCGTGATGTGGGATGCCATCATTTTCGTCATAGGTTCCTCGTGTGTGAAAGAAAGACCAAGTTCTCCGCCGCCTTTGAGTTCGGTCTTGAACCAATTATCTATCTTGGCGTCGTCCCAGCGATCAGTCGCCTTCCAGAGTTCTGGATTCTGAAGTGCTGAAAAAGAAACCTCTTGTCCGCCGAGCGCGTTCATTTCTTCGCGAATGATGTTCTCTATCTTTTTAAAAACACGAAGCCCGAGTGGAAGCATGTCGTAGACCCCCGCCATCTCCTTATGGATGTAGCCTGCACGGATCAGAAGCTGCGCGTTCTCGGACACTTCGTCTTTAGGAGCGTCTTTGCGAGTCTTAGTGAATAGCTGAGATTGCTTCATGAGAGCTCCAGTATAGCGAATAAAGCGTTACTCCAAAACCAGACCTTAATACAAAACCAACCTTCTGTAGAGGCGCTGTGATCCCCTTAGTTTCGTACCTTTTTTATCTTTGCGTATCCGTTTTTTAGCGCAGATACAATACTCTGCTCTACTCCTGCCTTTTTGAGACTTGCCACTATCGCCTCGGTGATACCACCCTTCGTTGCAACCGACTCAATAAGCGCTGTTGGTGAAACTTTGTCTGCTTCCAAGTAGAGCGAAGTTCCTTTGAAGGTGTTCTGGGACAAAACGGTTGCCGTATTCTTTGAAAGTCCTAAGCGTTCTCCCGCATGAGCTACTGCTTCCACTAGATACGAAACAACGGCAGGACCTGAACCAGAGACCACGGTAAGAATTTCAAGTTCTGCCTCATCCTGCACTTCAAGAATGAATCCTAAACCTCGGAGCACTTGTTTCAACTGCGACTGATCTCTCATTGAGATCCTGCCGGCAAATAACCCGACAACTCCTTGATTGTGTGCGATAGGAATGTTCGGCATGATTCGTGCGAATGACACGCTTGAGCTTTTTGTCTGATCGCGCATCTCTTCCACTGTTACGCCCGCCGCAAGTGAGATTATTAGTCTCTTCTTAGTGGAATCTTTTATCTCTTTGAGCACTTCCTTCACCTGTCCTGGCTTCACTGCGAGAAACACCCATTCGGCAGTGGCGGTGGCAGTAACATTGTCAGTAGTAACAATAATGCCAAACTTTTTCAGATGATTGATTTTTTGCGCGTGCGGACTGCTCACGGTAATTTGAGAGGCTTGCACGGTCTTGCCTCTGACCAGACCAATTGCAAGCGCACACCCCATATGCCCTCCCCCAAGTATCGCTATCTTCTTCGTCACGAATCTATTGTTTTCCATATCCTTTCCCTACAATAGCACCACAGGTCATTTCGACCTTATTCTTAAAAAAATAAACCAAAGACGACAGGTTTGCTTGTGTGAACCTGAGCTTTGTATTTAACCAAGTAAGCGGAAAATGTCGTGCGCGGTAACAGCAAGCATAAGGAGAATGAGAAGCGCGAATCCTCCAATATTGAGTCCATCGGCAACTTTTGCAGGAATCCTACGACGAGAGATTGTCTCAACCAAAAGAAAAGCAAGCCGTCCTCCGTCAAGCGCGGGGAATGGGAGCAAGTTCACGATAGCGAGATTCATCGAAATCAGCGCTGCGAGAGAAAGAATCGAGCCTAAACCAAACCCTGATGCATCCCCTACCAAGGAAACGATGCCAACGGGTCCCGTGATATGCGAGAGGTCTGCTGAAAATGTGAAAGCCTGACCAATAAGATTTCCTAATCCTATAATGATGTCTCTAGTTTGATTGAAAGTGCCCGTCACACCCGCAGTGAGCGCTTTCCCCAAGGGAAGCGATAGCGTGCCTACTAACGATGGCGCAATGCCGATAACGAGTCGCTCAGGATTATCGGGGTCAATGCCTTTCGCTGGAGTTACATTAAAACTCGTTTCCATACCGCCTCGAAACACTCCGACAGTAAGAGAACCCTCTGCCTCTCCTATTGCCACAAGAACGTCTTCTGGCTTTTGAATCTTCGTTTCAATACTCCCAGTAGTAATAGAAATAATCTCATCACCCGCTTTTATGCCAACGCTCTCAGCAGGACTTCCAGGCAAAACTTGAATGACGCGCACATGAGCATCGTGCACGTATGCAGCATTTTCTGAATCTCCCACAACTGCAGGAATGCCAACCATGAAAGCAGCTGTAGAGAGAATAAACCCAAGAAAAAGATTGGAAAATGGTCCTGCAAACAATGTTGCTGCCTGAAGGATGCGCGGACGCTTAGCAAAAGCGCGCGGATCTGCGGCATCAGCATCGTCTTCGCCGAAGATCTTGACGAACCCACCAAACGGCAAAGCGTTAATGGTGTATTCCGTCTCCCCTATTTTCTTCCCCCACAATTTTGGCGGAAACCCCAGACCGAACTCAGGAACCTTCATACCCGAGAGTTTCGCCACAACTAAATGCCCAAATTCATGCCCTACGATGAGAGCGACCAGTATGACGATGAAGATGAGTATAGACATTGTCAGAAAGTAGAAAGTAGAGCGTAGTAAGTAGTATGGAACGATTCAAAGATCGTGTGTTCGCTATTCCTCGACTACTTTCTACATTCTACATTCTACATTCTATTCACTAGCTTGCGAGCTCTTTTTCTTTATTCTCGGTCGCCGCCTCAAGCTTGCCATTCACTTCATCGACAATCTTTTGCACCTCTCCTTTGAGACGTTTCGCTTCGTCATCGCTCACTTCTTCCTTCTCTATTTCTGCAATGGCTTTCGTTCTCTGCCCTTTGAGCTGAATGCGTGCTTCTTCAAGCTTCCCTCGCACCAACCGTATCAACTGATGCCGACGCTCTTCGGTAAGCATCGGAAATGAGACACGAATCCCTTTGTCGTCTGAACCTGCTGAGACCCCTAAATCCGCAAGCGTAATAGCTTTCTCTATGGGCTTTACCTGTTCGCGATCCCAGGGATTTACATACAAGGTACGTGCATCTTCAATGGTGATATTCGCGACCTGGTTCAGTTTCATCCGCGAGCCATACACTTCTATGAATACACCGTCCAGAAGCGAGGGTGATGCGCGCCCGGTGCGCAAGGTCTGCATCTCTATCATCAGCCAATCCACTTTCTCGAGCGCAGCTTTCTTAAATGCAGATAGATCAAACATCCTGCCATTGTAGCAAATTTGCCTCGCAGACACAGTGGTAGAATGTCCATAAATGCCCAAACCCAGCCACCGAGGTCTCCGTACCTGGATTGAGATAGACCGTAAGGCTATTCTCCATAACTACAAAATCTTCCGTTCGCGTATCCCCGTTGGTACGAAACTGCTGGGTGTCGTTAAATCGAACGCCTACGGTCACTCTCATATAGATTTTTCAAAAGAACTACAGAAGCTCGGGATTGATTACATAGCGGTCGACTCCATCATCGAAGGGTTGTCGCTTCGAAAAACCTCCATTCGCTGCCCTATCCTCGTCTTAGGACATACGCTCAATGAGCGCATGGAAGATGCGGCAGCCCACGACATACAAATAGCTGTTTCCAGTATTGAACAATTACAAGAATTGAAAAAAAAGAAATTCAAGCGAATACTCAAGATTCACATCAAAGTAGATACCGGACTTCATCGACAAGGCTTCATATTGTCTGACCTCAAGCGGGTAATCGAATTCCTAAAATGGAATAAGAAAACGAAACACGTCATTATTGAAGGGCTCTTCACCCATTTTGCACAAGGCAAAGATCCAAAATCTCCTGCGTATACACAGAAACAGTTAAAAGAATTTAACGTGTGGGTCGAGGCATTTCATAAAGTCGGAGTGAATCCGATACTGCATGCAGCTGCTACGGGTCCTACCCTTATCTTTCCAGAAACGCATTTCGATATGGTGCGCGTGGGGGTCGGTCTCTATGGAGTGTGGCCTGACGAAAAAACGAAGAAATACTTGCAGAAAAAATTGACTCTGAAACCCGTGCTTTCCTGGAGAACCGTTCTGTCAGAAATAAAAAAATTACCCAAAGGAAGCCGTATCGGCTATGACTCTACTGAAACTCTGAAACGACACAGTGTCATTGCTGTGTGTCCTATCGGCTATTGGCATGGATTCCCCAGGAGTCTGTCATCAAAAGGATACGTGCTCATAAACGGAAAGCGAGCAAAAGTGTTAGGGCGAGTATCTATGGATATGATTTCTGTGGATGTCACTGGTATTGGGGACGTGAAAGTTGGCAGCATCGCAACAATTATAGGTAGAGATGGAAAAGAAGAACTCTCGGCGGAAGCTATCGCAAAATCTATGAACGCATCAGCTTACGAATTTCTAACGCGCATCAACCCACTCATCAAACGTATCTATAGCTAACTCATTTGTGCAACACCCGGGTATTGCACAAATTTAAATACGAGTGCGCGGGAGTGTGACGGCGAGATGTCCGAGCACTGCTTTGACTGAGCCGCCTTGCTGACGCACGTATCCTTGTGCATCCAGAAGATCTCGAAGCGCTTGTGGTGAAGCGCCTTTTTCATGAACGTGCCTTAGCATCTCCTTCACGAACGCCCGTACGGGAGCGCGGTCTTGAGTCTTTGTTATGTACAGTGCCATTTTCTCTACCAACTTTAGACGCTCTTCAAACGTGGCTGAAAGAAATTCCCTCACCTCTTTTGAAACATCCTCATCGTCCGAAATCATGTTTGCGTCAGAAACTGAAACTGTTGCCGTTCGCGATTGAAGTGTAGGCAACACGTGACCCAAGGCATCAATCGAGAAAAAGAAAACTGTGTTTCCAGGAGCTTCTTCAACCACTTTGAGAAGTGCATTCTGCGCCTCAGTGGTTGCACGACTAAATGTGACAACTAAATACTTCCAATCCTTAAGTGCTTTCAGTGATGCGTAGGAAGAGATTTCGCGAGCGTTATCTATTGAGAGCTCGGTGAAAGAAAGCACAAGCACGTCCGCATTCCCCGCAGTCTTCACTCCCCTGGTCTCCAGCATTGCGAGTACCTCTGCGGCACCTTTGCCGGCATTCCCAACAACGAGGTAGGCATGGTGCAAATCTCTCTTATGTGCGAGTTCAGATACTTTCATATAGGAAGTATACGCCGAAAGCTTCTAGTAAAACGAATTTTGACAACAAAAAACAACGCTTGTATAAAGATAGTATATGGCTTCCGGTCCCTGGAATAGGGAGAGGCATTCTCCAGAGAGATCACGGCGAGAGATGGCCCAAGGGGCTTTGCGGATAAAAGATCGGCAAGTGGCGACACTCCGTGAACAACATCCAGGCTTCACGCGCGCGTACGATGCCGAGCAATGGCTCGCCGCTCTGGTTGCTGCGGCAGTTATGCAAAAAGTTTTTCCTGATGAGTTAGTAGTTCAATCTTTGAGCGTACTCGTGGAAACGATAAGTGGTGCTGGATTGTTCGTAAATGCATTCCTGATGAATGCGCCTGCCCCAAGCCAGTGGCCGAGGATAGTAAGAAAACTACGAGATGATAAGTGGCTGACAGCGCGAGGAGACAGCCCAGAGTAAGAATCTGCAAGACCTAGCGGCGTTTCGTGGTCATCGTTTTCTTGTAGGTTTCGAGGTGGTCAAGTGCGATGCCAGTGCCTTTCGCAACACAGAACGCTGCTTCGTCCGCTAAGACTGCTGTGACACCAGTGCGACGGAAAACTAACTCCGGCAAGTGACGAAGCTGCGAGGTGCCGCCGGTCATGATGATCCCTTTATCTATGATGTCGGCAGCAAGCTCTGGCGGAGTTTCTTGAAGCACTGTTCGTATTGCTTTTATCATCTCGCGAAGTTCTCTTGAGATTGCGCGCACAATTTCGTTCGTAGAGACAGTAGCAGTTCGCGGCAACCCTGAAAGCAGGTCACGTCCTTTGATTGCCATGGAAAGCTCTTCTTCGACAGGAACGGCAGAACCTATGCCTATTTTTATGTCTTCTGCTGTTTTATCACCAATCGCGAGGTTGTAGGTTTTCTTTATGTAGTCAGCAATCGCCTGGTCGATACGATTACCGGCACACTTCACAGAAGTTGAAGCAACGATGCCTCCTAAAGAAATAACTGCAACATCGATGGTTCCCCCTCCGACGTCCGCAATCATGTGACCGCGCGGCTCATGAATGGGAATGCCTGCACCGATTGCTGCAAGAATAGGTTCCTTAATAACGTATGCATTCCTAGCGCCAGCTTTGAGTGCTGCCTCTACTACTGCTCGCCTTTCCGTTGACGTTACACCTGCGGGCACTGACACAATGACGTCAGGCTTGAACAAGTTCCAGGGACCCAAGGATTTTTTTATGTAGTAGCGGAGCATTGCTTCGGTAACGCGGTAGTCAGCGATGACACCATCTTTCATAGGTCTGTACGCAATGATGGACTCAGGCGTCCTCCCCACCATCTCTTTTGCATCCGAGCCTATGGCAAGAATTTTTCTATCGCCCACCGACACCGCTACCACCGACGGCTCATTTAAGACGACACCGTAACCGGGTACATAGACAAGTGTCGTCGTCGTGCCGAGATCAATACCGAGCCTTGGAGAAAAGAATGACATTTGAAAAAGTGTAACAGAAATAAGAAGAAAATGTGATTATTGACAAAAATAAAAGATATGATTAAATGCAACTTTACTTGATGATAAAAATACTTTGTATATGGGACGAGAAAAAATTGAAAAAGATTCGCCAGAAGATCACAACAGGAAGGCAAAGATAGCACATGGCGTTCAGAAGCTTATAACCGGCGCTGGAGGATTAGTTTTTGGCGGAGCGTTATTTCTTGATGGAGCTGCACTTGCTATTAGTGGAGACACTCTCGGGGCGACAGAGGCGACCATCGGATTTATAGGTCATCATCCCATAGAAAGTGCTGGCGTTGCCGCTGCTGGAGCTTTGGGGTATATAAAAGCAGGGCTGAAACGCAAGCAAGCTCTATTTGATAGAAATCAGGCGGCATACGTATCAAAGTGGGGCGACTACAGAGCAGAAAAGACAGCTTGGCAGAAAGCGCCATACGAAAATCGAGGAGAAGAACCTCTCCCGCCTCCCCTCCCTCATCAAAGCTAAAACTCTGACGGAACGAGAACTAAAAAATCTGAAACGTGCGTTTCAGATTTTTTAGTTGCGAGAAATTGAAAGCCCTACGGCACTCAAGCGTTTTTCAATAGCTTCGTATCCCCTATCCACCAAGTTGGCATTTCCTACGTGAGACGTACCATCAGCAATCGCAGCTGCCAAGATGAACGCGAGTCCTGCCCGAATATCAGGTCCATCAATGTCACGAGCCTTCAAAGGAGTTGGGCCTTTCACTTCGGCGCGATGCGGGTTCCATACTTTTATGTCCGCTCCCATGCGCACCAATTCCGCCGTGTAATTTAAACGCCCGTCAAACACAGTTTCTCGGATAGCACTTTCCCCAATCGCTTGGGTCAAAAGCACCATCATCGGAGCCTGAGCATCGGTGGGAAAACCAGGGTACTCATGAGTGCGGAGTTTAATTGCACGTAATTCTTTCGGCGCACGGATAGTTACAGAATCTTTCTCCACGCTAAAATCAACGCCCATCATCCGTAATGTCTCAAACAACGCATCCAAGTGTGATGGCACAATGTCAGTGACAGTTAGTTCTTCTCCTGCAAGAGCGCCAAGCACCAAGAAGGTTGCCGCTTCTATTCTGTCGGGAATGATACGAAACGCGGACGTTGGTGCAGTTAAGACGGAGGGGTGAATGATGATAGTAGGAGTACCCGCGCCTTCAATCTTTGCGCCACATGATTGCAGAAATTCAGCGAGCGCTACGATTTCCGGCTCCATCGCGGAGTTTTTGAGAGTTACCGGGCTCTTTGCGAGAGTCGCCGCCATCATGAAGGTTTCGGTTGCGGTCACTGAAACTATTCTGAAAAATATTTCACCTCCGGAAAGTCCGCCGGGAGCTGAGAGGGTGTATGAGTCACTGCTCTCCGAATACTGTGCTCCGAGCTTTTGGAAGCCTGAGATAAAAATGTCGATTGGGCGCTCCCCTATAACATCGCCGCCGGGGTGTGGAAACGTCACGCTTCCCAATCGTGCAAGTAGCGGTCCAATGAGAACTATCGAGGCGCGCATGGATTTTGCGAGCGTAGAATCCAAAACACTTCCTGACAGACTTTTTGCGCTCACCGTAAGTTCGTGACCCTGATGAGTAACGAACGCTCCCAAGCCCTCAAGAATGCGACCAAGCGAAGCAACATCAGCAATATCCGGCACATTCGTAAACTTTGACTCTCCTTCAATAAGGGCTGCAGCCGCCATCACTTTCAAGACGTTATTCTTGGCACCATACACAGGCAACAAACCTTTGAGGGATTTCTTCCCAGCCAAACCCTCAATAGTGAACACGTTTTTCGAAGACATCTTGAGCCTATTGTACATGACTCAGGTTTCAGGTGTCAGCTTGCTGGTCTCGGGTTTTAAGATCCTAAAACTGGTACCTCATACCTGAAACCTGTAAGCTAATGTCATGTTCATCGTCCGTGTCATACCTATAGCGCGGGGGGTTTTCAGGGATCATCTGACATTCTTCTCTCGCGAAGAAATGCCGCCAGGAATGATGGTAAATGCACCCGTCAGGAATCGAAGTATTCCTGCACTTGTCATTGAATCCAAAGACGTGCGGGAGGAAAAGCTTGACCTTCGAAGTGCCCATTTCGCGTTGAAAAAGATTTCTCCGAAAGCGAAGCCTAAACGAGTACTCACCAGTGCATTCATTGCTGCAGCCAAAGACGCTGCGCTCTGGCATGGAGTGCATGAGGGCATCATGCTCTCCGCGCTTACCTCACAGCCGCTCTTGAATGCTTCAGGAAAACTTGAAACTGCACCAGATCGGACTGTAAAGAACAGTCCGGAGCATGAATCAACGGCGCGGGCTGACTTATTGGTGTTGCAAGCGGAAAAAGAAGAGCGTGTGCGCACGTACCGGAACCTTGCTCGCGAGTCGTTCGCGCGCGGAGCATCGGTCATGGTCATCGTCCCCACCGTCATCGAGGCTGAGCAAATGCACGAGAACCTGAAGCGCGGCATCGAAGACCATGTACTTTTGATGACCAGTGACCTCACGAACAAGAAACTGATAGAGACCTGGAACCGCTCTATCACCGACGTGAAGCCAGTCCTCATTATCGGAACGGCATTTGCTCTCTCCGCACCACGCGGGGACATTGGCGCAATAGTAGTGGAGCGCGAAAGCGCCCGAGGATACAGAGGATTCTCGCGCCCGCACGTGGACGTCAGGCGATGTGCAGAATCATTATGCAGACGGCTTGGAGCTACGCTCATACTTGCAGATTTTCCGCTGCGCATAGAAACACGCTACCGCGTTGATGTTCATGAAATGGATGAACTCGCACGCTCCCAAGCGAGACCGAGTGGAAATGCTGGTGTGACTATTGTTGATGAAAGGAAAGATGACGAAAAAGAGCCAAATCAGAAACGAGCTACAAAGCGAGCATTTACTACACTCACCATTGAGACAAAAGAAAAGATACGGTATGAAATTGCGCGCGGCGGGCGTGCCATAGTCTTCGCAGCGAGACGGGGCATAGCTCCTCTTACTGTCTGCAATGACTGTGGCACACCAGTCACCGACCCCGATACTGGAGTGCCTATGGTTCTACACAAAACTACAGATGGAAACGTATTCATGTCACACCGAAGCGGAGCCGTGCTTCCATCCGAAACACCCTGCAAGACATGCGGAGGGTGGAACCTTGTGACACTAGGAATCGGCGTTGAGCGCGTAGAAGATGAGCTCGCCAAAGCTTTTCCTGATTCCCCTATCATTCCTTTCACAAAAGATAGTGCGCCGACGCATCGCACTGCCAAAAAATTAGCGGAAGAATTCTTCAACACTAAAGGCGCGATACTCGTAGGTACTGAGCGTATGCTCCCCTATCTTCAAGAGCCAGTGGAGATAGTAGCGGTGGCATCCGTCGACAGCATGCTCTCTATACCTGCATGGCGAGCGCACGAGCACACCCTTTCTATATTGTTCTATCTTCAGGAACACGCAGAGCTTGAATTCATTGTAGAGACGCGAAAACCGGAGAGCGAAGTTATGAAAGCGTTTGCTTCGGGAAACCCTGCTGACTTTTACCGCACTGACATCGTGGAGCGAGAACAGTACGGGTATCCGCCCTTTACTACATTCGTGGGACTCCTGTGGAAAGGAACAAGGGCGCAGGCGGAAAAAAACAGCATTACCGTTACAGAGATGTTTTCTGATACTGACTTAGTGGGACCACTTCCTCCCGTAGCTACAGGAAAAAACGAGTGGACCGCCAAGTCAGTGATTCGCGTGCCGCGAAAAAAATGGCCAGACACAGAACTTGCAGAGAGAGTGCGCCAACTACCGCCAGACATTGAGGTTACCGTGGATCCGGATGAAATAGTTTAGAATAAGAAAATAATCTATGAAAAAGATAGGAGTTATCGGAACGGGAATCATGGGAGCAGGGATTGCAACAAATTACCTAAAAGCAGGATATGAGGTTTTTGTATGGAACAGGAATCCCAAAAAATTAAAACCGCTCATCGATGCCGGTGCCGTGTCACTTACAACACCGAAAGAAGTTGCTGAGAAATCTGACTTTGTGTTTGAAGTTACAGCGACTGATGAATCCTCACGCTCAGTATGGCTCGGAAAAGATGGAATTCTTGAAGGGACATCTACTGAAAGCGTCTTAATTTCGTGCGGCACGCTCTCGGTGGAGTGGGTAGAAGAGCTTGCCGACGTAATCAAGCAGAAAGCAATGACGTATTTTGATATGCCGCTCACTGGAAGCCGCGCTGGGGCGGAAGGCGGATCTTTAGTGATGCTAGTCGGAGGAGATGAGAAAAAATTAAACGACATCAGAAAAGACCTAGAGCCCATAAGCCAAGAGGTTATTTATTTCGGAGCTACGGGCGCCGGAACGCGCTATAAGCTCCTTTTGAATACGCTCCAAGCAATACATGTACTGGCTTTAGGAGAAGTATTGAAAATTGCGAAAGAGAAAGGAATGGATGTCGAGAAGGTTGGCAGTGCGCTTGCAGAAAGACCAGGAGGAACCGCCACAAAACTTGCGTGGCGCGATTATCAAAACGCGCCTGACGTGGTGAATTTTTCAATCCAGTGGATTGCCAAAGACCTTGCCTATGCAAAAAAGTTCGCTAGCGGCGAGAAGACTCCCCTTCTTGATGACGCACTCGCAAAACTACAAGAAGCAATTGGGAAAGGGCTCGGTGAAGAAGATTGGACGCGCGCAAACAAGTTTTAACTAGCTTTCAGCTGCCGGGTGCCAGCTATCAGCAGCATGTTTTTCATCTGAGAAAGCTGGAACCTGAAAGCTGGAACCTGTAAACTATAGTAATGATTGACCCAATAGTCACCAAAGGCGCAAAAATTCTGAAGACTAAAATGAAAGAGGTACCCAAAAACCTCTTCGGAACTGCTGAATTGCAAGATATTATCAACCGCATGTCGGCATCTTTGAGAGAAACTGCCCACGGGGTTGCAATAGCGGCAAATCAGATTGGCATCCCCTATCGCATCTTCGTTGTACGCGGCTTCGTTCTTGAGAATAAACAGAGGAACGAGATATCCGAGGAAATGGATGAAGATGAAGATCAGGCGTTCATCAACCCTAAGGTAGTGAAAATTTCTCGTAAGAAAGAATTGATGGATGAAGCGTGTCTCTCGGTACCAGGGTTGCACGGCACGATAAAGCGAGCCTTGCAGGCAACGGTGCGTGCATACGATATTGAGGGCATACGCTTTGAGCGCGGTGGTAGTGGACTCCTGGCACAGATATTTCAGCATGAGACTGATCATCTTGAAGGAATTCTCTATGTAGATAAGGCCACCGAAGTATCGAAAGTAAAAGAAGATGAAGAGAAAGTAGAAAAAACAAAAACGTGAAAATTTACCAACCTATACGATTAATCGTATAGGTTGGTAAACGGCTATAAACGCACAGCATGGCAAAGAAAATAAAAAACACTGATTTGAAAATGGCGTTCTTCGGAACGCCAGAATTCGCCACGTACGTCCTCAATGAGCTCGCGGAGGCAAATCTCACACCTGCGCTCATCGTTACGGTTCCTGACAAGCCGGCGGATAGAGGACTCCTCATGAAAGAATCCCCCGTAAAAATATGGGCAAAGGAACATGACATAGACATCGCACAGCCTGAATCACTCGACGCCTCTGACCCGGAGGCTGAGATGCTCTTAAATAGCGAATGGGATATTTTCATCGTCGCAGGATACGGAAAGATACTGCCGAGCGAGATGCTTGCGATTCCTATTTCCGGCACGCTGAACGTCCATCCGTCGCTTCTTCCTAAGTATCGCGGACCCTCACCCATAGAGTCGCAAATACTTGCCGATGCAAAAGAGGTCGGGGTGTCCATAATCCTTCTTGATGAGGAAACCGATCACGGACCTATCCTTGCCCAAGCCGCCATAACACCAGAGCCCTGGCCTTTCAGAAGAGAAATGCTTGAGAATCTTCTGTGGCATGAGGGCGGAAAGCTTCTTGCCGAATCGATTCCCCTCTTCCTAGAGGAAACCCTAAAACCCGAACCCCAGAATCATGCAGAGGCGACTTTTACGCCAAAGCTTAAGAAAGAAGATGGCCTCATTGATCTGTCAGGCGATGCTTACCAGAACTACTTAAAATTCTGCGCATACGAAGGCTGGCCAGGCAGTTACTTTTTCGCGAAGCGAGGGGATAAAGAAATACGTTTGAAAATCACGGATGCGAAATACGAAGACGAGAAATTCACTCCACTGCGCGTTACTCCTGAAGGAAAAAAAGAAATGAGCTACGAAGATTTCTTACGAGGATAGTAGTGCTTTTATAGATGTTCTCTCGTCAGATTACGAACGCCGTTTTCAGTGACGAACACGTCATCCTCAATACGAACTCCTCCGTATGGAGCAAGATGATCGATTAGTTCCCAATTGAAATACTCGGCAATCTCCCCCTTTCGGTGAGGACGAAGTAACATCTCGATAAAATAAATCCCTGGCTCAACAGTAAACACTTGTCCCGCTTCAATAATGCGCGTTGTGCGAAGTGACGCTGTAGTTTCAGTCTCGATTCCTCCTTCGGGAGTTTTTTGTTTTCCCCCGACATCGTGTACTTGGAGTCCTAAAAAATGCCCTACGCCGTGAGGAAAAAATGCTTTGATGAGATCCTGCTTCACAGCATTTTCGGCATTAGTTTTCAGGATACCGAGGGATATTAGAAGCTCTCCTATCTTCCGGTGCGCATCCTCGTGGAGTGCCGCGAAAGGCATTCCTATTTTTATCTCTGCACACAAGCCAAGCTGAAGTTTCTCCATTCCGGCTAGCAACTCTATGAAAAGAGGGTCTGCGTCAGGGCTCGCATAGGTTCGCGTGATGTCGGAGGCGTAGCCAAGATAATTCGCCCCTGCGTCAAGAAGAAGTGATTTTCCATTCCTTTCGTCTTGTCGCTTCCCTTGGTAGTGGAGTATCGCGCCCTTCTCGTTCAGGGCGACAATAGTCTCATACGGGAGATCACGCTCAACGCCTCCCACCGCTTCAATGTACGCCCTGTGTATTTCAAGCTCCGATGCGCCCCCAAGGAACGCTTCCTTCCCCGCCTGGTGACCCTTGGCACTAACCCTATTGGCTTCGCTGATGCATGCTGCCTCATACGACGTCTTAAAGCTTCTGTCCCAATCCATATGCGCTACGAGCTCGGTAGGGTTAATGAGACTTGAATCGATGCCCTGCTCTTCAAAAACTTTAGGCTCACCAACATATGCCACCCTTCCCATGTAGGACATCGTATGTCCTACATGGGAGAATTCTTTCCATGCGGCTTCTATGCTCTTCACCTCGCGATATTTAAATTCAGAAAGCCAGAAAGGACTGCCGAGGGAGGTTTGCTCATGCCAATAGTCTTCAGGTTTTACTCCGATGAGGAGAGGTTGCGCATTGGGTCGCACAAGCAAAAGATGATTTGGACCCGCAAGTGGAGTCCAATGTGCAAAATGAGGTGTGGAGTGAAATGGCGCCTCTATATCATCTGCAAAATATGTGAAAAGAGCTCCTGAGTGTATGACGAGCGCATCAAAGCCTGTTGATGCAAGAGCTTCTGCAGTTTTTTGGATGCGCTCCTTTACATGAGTCGCGTAGAAAGAAGAAAGCTCCGAGGGTGAGAAAGCAACCTTCCTCATGGCGTGCCGCCGAAACGCCTTAAGAATTTTTTAATCTCTCCAGCACTCCTACGCATGAGGTCACGTTTGCGCCCGACTTTCTTGCGGAGTTCATTTCGCGCTTCTGCTACCGCAACATCTATCGCGTTATGCATAGTCTCCCGCGTAGCCTCTGAGCGAACAAAGCCGCCTCTATATTGCAGGTTGATTTCTGCTCTGTATACATCACCACTCTTCTGTCCGCCAATCTCAGTGCCAAGCTCAATATCAGCAAAAGCTGTTGTATCTTCTGAATCAATAAGCTGTTCCAGTTTGCTGACCTTTTTTTCTACAAATGTTCGAAGTTCATCAGTGAGCACTATTGAGCCTGTGGTCTTAAGATTTATTCGCATATACCTCTAGTATTTTAACTCGTAAATGATGACCTCGAACTAAACGTAGCGCCTTCAGCGGAATACCGAGATGGATTGCAACGACTGCCATAGCCCGAGCATTCGCTCTGTTACCTTCCGCCGGTTCTTTCACACTGACCTCAAGCACTCCCTTCTTCCCCAGAGAGACGCTTTCGTGTTTGCTTCCTGGCGTAACACGGATGCGCATCAAGACTGGAACCTGAGATGTCTGTTTCTCTAAACTAGGTACTGCTTTCTGGCTATTTCTTCCTGTCATAGCGACCAACAAGCTCCGTAGACTCAATAAGGTGACCCTCCATCGCCTTCGCAACCTCCGCTCGCGTCGCCCCTGCCTGGAGATTAAGCATTTGGTCGAGCGCGTAGAGCTTAAAGAAGTAACGGTGCTCACGGTCAGGCGGGCATGGTCCCATATATGACGCGACTCCATGGGTATTGTTTCCAGTGATACCAGGAGGAGTTGCGCCGTCAGGAATATCTACCGCAGAGGGCGGCATATTGAAGACTACCCAGTGATCAATGACATCTACATGAAGGCTATCTTTTACCGATTGCGGAATGTCTGGATCTTCAACGATAAGCGCGAGTGATTTTGCCGCACCTGGAACACCAGCAATTGAAAGCGCCGGACTCGTATTCTCACCATCGCAAGTATAGAGCGATGGAATAAGAGCATTTTTCTCAAACTGTGGACTCGTTAGCGTAAGCATAGAGTGCGTGTTTTTATTATTGGCAAGAAAAAGGTAACCAGTAATGAGCACAAAAAACCCTAACCCGATGAAAAAATAAGCCAATCGCATACAGTCTAATGATTCAACTGACCCCTCAATTATAACTCCCCATAAAGCAGAACAGGACGCCGACTGGCGTCCTGTTCTGCTTTTGATGTTCAAGCTTTCGTGCGTGCATTTGCATTCGAAGTCTGTAAACAGAACTCCTCGCACGAAAGCTCGACTATTCTGACATTACTTCCTGAAACTGAAATGAAGCTGGAGACGATCCTTAAGGGCTTGGAAAACACCATTGAAGATTTTATGTCCATCAGCATTCTTCCTCTCGATATTCACCTTAGTCGCTGTGAACAGCTTTGCGCTGGCATCATAGGTGCCTTTCACGCTGGCTTTATCTCCGACAAGAATGTTCCCGAAAGCAAGAGCAGCCTGACCGTTCGTAATCGCGACAGTTGAAGCGAGTTTGACGGTGATGACACCCTCGGCGCCTCCGGTAGCGAGTGTGAATTTCATATTCGCTGCGTCAACGCTTTGTATGGTGCCCGCAAATGCGCGAGAATCCTCCGCCGTTGGACGAGACCAATCTTTTACTAGCTTAGCATCTACCGTCAGTCCTGAAACGCTCGTATTGAGCATACCTGAGAAACTGACGTAATCACCGGGAATGATTGCCGCAAGCGCAGCAGACGAGTCGCTACGATACGCAAAACGCGTATCTGCATTCGTGCGAATGCTCCATGACAATACCGTAGAGCCGAATGATGTCTGTGCAGTGATGACTGAGCCAGACACGGCTGTCACTTTCGCACCGCGAACGGTTACCGAATTATCATCAGCAATACGAACTTCTAATGTGGAACCGACCGCGTGAGGTCCGACCTTATTAGCTTCGTCTCCATGAGCAGAAGCAAACATAGGTCCTATGAGTAATGAACTTAGTGCAAGTACCCCCGCAGAAAGGAGAAGTACTAGACGAGACGAGATAGTTTTTTGCATAAGAACCATACACGCCTAAAAGCGTGTTTTTACAATTAAGGGTCTGTGAGCAGACCTAACGAGTAGGACGTTCGATCTACGCCTCTCTTACTCCTTTTACCTTAGAGAAACTATTGAACAGCCTTGATGCCGGCAGCGAGGCTCTCAGTCGCCTTACGGGCTGCCTGTGCAAAATCTGCTCCGCTTGAAGCGAAAATGATGCCGCGCGAAGAGTTGATAATCATTCCGAAACCTCGACTGTCTTTCCCTGCCACTACTGTTTTTTCGATATCTCCTCCCTGCGCTCCGATTCCTGGAATCAATATCGGCATATCACCAACGATGCGTCGCACCTCTGCAAGCTCTTCAGGATATGTGGCACCTACTACTACACTGCAGTTACCTCCCTTATTCCATGATGTCGCAACATTACGTGCTACCCGTTTGTAGAGAGCTTCTTCAGAGCCGTTCACTTTCAAATCTTGAAATTCTCCACTTCCAGGGTTGGAGGTTTTAACTAACACAATGACTCCTTTGTCTTTCCGATCAAGAAATGGCTGGACTGCTTCTTGTCCGAGGTAGGGATGGATGGTAATCGCATCTGCACCAAGTTCATCAAAAACAGCCGCGACATATCCATGATTCGTGTTGCCAATATCAGCCCGTTTCGCATCTAAAATGATGGGGATTTCTGGATATGTCTCCTTGCTATACGCCACGGTACGCGCGAGCGCTTTTAGACCTACAACTCCATGGGCTTCATAGAAGGCAGAGTTCGGCTTGTATGCGGAGACGAGGTCAGCCGTCGCATCTATTATTTCTCTGTTGAAGGCAAAAATTACCTCTTCAATTGACGAGTTCTCCGCTTTAAGGACTTCGGGAATACGCTCAAAGTCAGAATCAAGACCGACACAAACCATACCGACCTGCGACCAGCGATGTTGGAGTTTTTCCGTAAACGTGGCTTGTTTCATTGAAATTGAATAGGTATTGGAAGCCGGAGTCTGTGGCTGCCCATTGCTATCGTACCCATGATACTATGGACGGGTACATTATTTAATAAATAGCACTACATATGGATCCAGTTATAGGATACTGCGTTAAATGCAAGGAAAAGCGTGAAATGAAAGATGCCTCAGAGGTCGCCATGGGCAAAACGGGAGACCGCCGCGCCATGAAAGGTACCTGCACCGTGTGTGGTACGGGCATGTACAAAATCCTCGGTAAAGCAAAATAATTTTTATTGAGAAAAACGCCCGCCACTTTCAAAGTGCGGGCGTTTTTTGTTTACGCCCCAAAAGCACTACACCGAAGAACATGGGTACGAACGCTACGAGCTGCCAGAGGGTGGGAACATCAGCCAGTAAGAAGAATGCGAACAGAAGCGTAAAGAGGGCGATGTCAATAAATGGCATGCCGATTACCTGAT
>CAYNOO010000009.1:0-26616 GCA_964398865.1 uncultured Candidatus Saccharibacteria bacterium
GTCGCAATATATTGAAAGCCGCAAAAGGCTATCGTTTCGGACGCTCAACCAAGAAGAAACAGGCACTCGAAGCGTTGAAGCATGCTGGAAAGTATGCCTTCCGTGATCGCCGAGCTAAGAAGCGCACTATGCGAGGACTTGCAATCGTTCGCATCAACGCAGCTCTTCGGGAGCGTGGATTTAAGAACTACAGCACCTTCATGGGCGCTCTGAAAAAGGCAAACATCGAACTCGATCGCAAAGTCCTCTCGGAAATTGCAGCACAATACCCTGAAGCATTCGATCGCGTTTTGAAGAAGGTCACGGGGTAGGTATCTGTGTTCGAGAACTCAGAAACAGCCGAGTTCCTTAGCAGCCTCGGGAACCGTATCAGACCTCACGTAGAGACAAGAGCCCATTCAAATACTTGGATTGGTCAATTCATCCATGAAGTAACTCATCGAATAAGTCGCGCTTATACCAAAGAACTTAAAACACCGGGCAGTATCTTCTCTTTAAGATTAAAAAGCCTTGAAACTCAAGTGAGAACTATTGAAATTTTTCCTCCTGATTTGGGTAAGACGCCTTTAAACAAAATCCCGCACTAGCGGGATTTTTTATACTTGATACGTCTCCCCTTCTCTTGGGACGTCCACCGGAATGTCTAAGAACCCTGCTATGCGCTGAGCTAAGAACGTTGAGCTTTCAGTCTCCCCTAAAACTACAAACACCCGTTTCGGCTTGATGTCCTCAGCAAATGTCATGAGGTCGTCCCTATCGGCATGTGCAGAAAAGCCGTCGGTCGAAAGTATAGTCGCTCGCACCCCAACGGACACGCCGTCTATATTCACGGTTCGTGCACCGTCCTTCAATCTTCGTCCCAAACTCCCTGGCACTTGGTAACCCACCAAGAGAAGCCGGGTTGATTTCTGTGGCAAATACTTGGCTTCGTGACGTCGTATACGTCCCCCATGGCTCATGCCGGCGCCTGCGATGATTATCTTCGGAGCGGAATGGCGATCAATGGCGTCTGACTCGTCTGGATGCAAACTTACCTTGAGACTTGGAAACGAAAACGGGTCGTCTCCGCTCTCTAAGCGCGCTCGTATGTCCGCGCGAAGGAATGTCGGATACTTCCGATAGACATCCGTTACTTTCGCTGCAAGAGGAGAATCCATAAATACTGGCACGGCAGGAATGACACCTGCAGTAATCGCTTTGTCCAGTGCGGCAAGAATGATTTGAGTTCGTTCCAACGAAAATGCAGGGATGAGCAGGGTCCCACCATCGGCAACAATATCTTTCACTGCCGAGAGCAATGCCGCTTCGCTTTCTTCTAAAGAGCCATGGATCTTATTGCCATACACGCTTTCGGTCACGAGAAATTCTACTCCTGTCGGCACCTGCCTATCGGGAACGAGAGCCGCAGGTACACGTCCCAAGTCTCCCGTGAATAAGATACGCTTGCCGAAGATATCAAAAAGAATTGTCGCAGAACCAAGAATATGCCCTGCGTTATGAAAGGTCGCGGTAATGCCCGGCGCAACCTCTAAAGATTTTCCGTACACAGCCTCATCAATGTGCTCTACCGCCAAGAGAACGTCCTCCGTAGTGTACGGAGGCTCATCATTGCAGCGTTTCGCTTCTGCCGCGATAATCTTCACCGAGTCCTCGAGCATGATGGGAGTAAGCGCTTTAGTGGGAGCAGTGGCATACGCACGCCCTTCGAATCCGTCTTTCACGAGTTTGGGAAACAGACCGATATGGTCAGCATGCGCATGGGTGAAAAAAACCGCATCAATGGATGCAGGATCATATGAAAATGTCTCCTTGTTCGTCGACTCGCAAAAACGCTCTCCCTGGGCAAGCCCACAATCAACGAGAATACGAGTCGTCTTGCCACTTACCCCGAGCGAGGTCGAGAGGTCATTCGCTTCAATGAGAAAATTGGAACCCGTAACGCGTCTCGCTCCGCGAGCAAATGTAATAGAAACAGAACTCATGCTCTCATCATACCTCAGTCGCAAGATGTAAAAATATAAAAAATTTAAAAAGAAAAACTGTATGATATATCATACAGTTTTGAAAAATTCCTTATCGCTTCTCGAAAAGAAGAAACTGCGTAGGGTCACTGACGGAGTATTAACCTTAGAGCCGAAGCTCCAGGTGGGTGCTCGCAGTTGATGCGCTTCGGAATCCCCCAAAGGGAGTCACCTGCGCAGAACGATATAAAGCTCCCTATAGTTTTTCAACGAGGTTAATACTCCGTCACTAACCCCTAACATAAGGTTAGCATGAGAACTTAGGCGCGTTCTCGAAGTAACATTGAAGAATATTGACATGCACTCATAAAATGTTTTATAATTTGCATATGCGCACACCAGAAGGAGGATACGCCCCTCCCCTGACTAACGATGAGGTATTTGAGATACAGCAAAAACAATATTTCGCGCGGCTTGGAATGCAGTTTCGAAAAGAATTCAAGATACTCAGAGATAAAATAGTGCTCGGAGATCAAGCCTATCCTGTGTTCGGCAAAGCAGCTGAGCAGGAGGGATGGTTCATCGGGCGGCGAGCCGTCCTCCAAGGAGTATTAGCGCTGAAAATCGCTGAGCTCGCGCATCTCTCTGAAAAAGCAAAGGGTCTTTTGGTGGAGGCATCTGTCACGAACGGCGCGATGAAGCGCATTCAATACGCTACGCGTGATTCGTCGGATATAAGCCCTGAGGAATTCACTTCAATCCAGAAAGGAGGGCTTTCGACACTTATCGCGAACGGCGTGAATCCGCGCGCTGCAGAGATATCAACTGCAGTTGGACCTGTATTCGGTCCCAATGTTGTAAAAGGAGTTCTAAAACCTAAGACTGCGGAAGAAGCCGAAGTGTTTATGCTTCAACGATATCTGCACTATCTGCATAATTGCACTCAACAGGACATCACTCTCTCAGAGAAGACCGTGAGCGGCAAAGAACAGCGAAGCTACATCCTCGACTGGTCAGAGCACTTACGAGATGCCGACCTCAGATATGCTGGCGGTATCTCAAAATATAGGGTTGAGAATCTTGTCTCTCCATATAAAGAGCGCGTAGCGACATACCAACAGGGAAACACCCGAGAGAATTTGGAACGGAATGCCAGTAATCCCAAAAAAGTGAGCAACGATCCTGGGCTTTACTATTTTGAAGCAGAGGCGATGGTGATGGATGAAACGGAACAAGAGCTGAAGCAGCGCATACAAAAGGAAAATCCAAACTTGAAACTTGGCGATACGCCACTGTGGACCTATCTCCGAAATGAAATGGGGAAAGATATACGCAAAGAAAAAGTGCGAGACAGCGAACTCGTGTAGAGAATATTTTACTCTCTATTCCATTATTCCGTCCAAATTCACATCGTAGAGTATCTGCTCCTGAACGGTGCGATATTTGATTATCTCTTCCGGCTTGAACCACACAGCAATCTCACGCCCTGCCTCTTCGGGCGATTCTGAACAGTGGACAAGATTTCTGACGGCGCGGTTCTGAACGGACGAATGATCGTATGAATCAACGGTGTAGTCGCCACGAATGGTGCCCACATCAGAAGTCTTCGGTTCCGTCGCACCAACGAGCTTTTTCACGACAGCAACCGATTCATTGCCCTGCACTATTGCTATCAAAACAGGTCCGGCGGTCATAAATTTCACAATAGAACCAATAATGTCCTGTCCGTACTCCATCGCACTTTTTTCTATCGGGAGGTTATTTGCGGTGCGGTCATTAAGGATGCGTGCGCCTTTTTCAGCGAACCATTTCTCATCCTTATTGTAGTGACGCACCAAGTCCCCTTCAGAGGCGACCATAAATTTGAAAGCGACGAATTTGAGCCCCGTGCGCTCTATGCGCTTTATGATGTCACCCATAAGAGAGCGCTGAATAGCGTCAGGCTTAAGGATTATGAGCGTCTGCTCTTCATCAAATTTCATGTCGCGAGTGTACCATTTTGTGAGGTGAAACGCCACGAGCGCACCCCTTATGCACTAACTTTTTTGGTTCTCACGCATCTGATCGTATTTCTGACGAATGTCTGTTTCTACAGATTCTCTGTCGCGTCCGTAACGCTGATACGATATCTGCTTCAATGCATCAATGTTGAGAAAATCGCCAGGCTGGAATGGAATCGTCTCAATGCTGAAAGGCGGCGCAGGTTTACCTCCGGATAGGAGTTTGAGGTACGCGTGATAGTTATCAATTTTGAGAAAGTCAGATACTTCAAATGTCGGCTGGAATTGTTTTGAGATGTATTCAGCATCATCGGCACCCACGCGGAATATTGCCATCGTACCGACGTTACCGAAAACCGATTCTTTGATTTTTGGAATAAGCTGCGAAACGTATTGGTGCGCCATCGTCATGGACAGACGGAATTTTCTTGCTTCGGAGAGAATTGTAGAAATCGTATCGGTAGTAATGTTCTGGAATTCGTCGATGTAGAGGTAGAAATTGGGTGGATTCAAATGTAAGTATTCTGTGCGCGCAAGCGCAGTCATCATGATCTTGCCGACGATGACGAGTCCAAGTAGGTTCGCATTCACATCTCCCAAGCGACCCTTCGAGAGATTCACCAAGAGAATCTTCTTATTATCCATGATGTCCTTAAAATTGAAGGCGGAACGCTGCTGCCCGACTATGGGGCGCATAATCTCGTTTGCGATGAAGATGTCGAATTTCGAGGTGATGTACGGGACGACGTTGCGCAGATCTCCTTCTCCGCGCACATTTTCAGCGATATCTTCCCAGAAGTGCGAGACAACCGGGTTTCTACAGCGCGACAACTTAAGTGCGCGAAATTCGTCATCAGCCAAAACACGCGAAATATCCATCAAGGTCGAGCCAGTATCCGGATCTTCAAGAACGAGCATAGTGGCATTACGGAAGTACTGCTCGAAGATAGGACCGAACGCTTCAGGTACATCGCCATAAAGTTTTTTGAATATCTTGAACATCTCATCAACGACGAACGTCTTTTGCTCAGGAAATCGGGGATCGTATTCCAGCATGTTGAGACCCATGGGGCGCGCAGTGTAGGCTGGGTCAAAATAGATAAGGTCATCTATGCGATCTTTCGGGATGCGGGAGAGTATCTCCAAGACATCAACGCCGTGCGGATCTATAAAGCAGACCCCTTCGCCATTCTCGATGTCCTGAATAATCATGTTCTTCAGGAAGTTGGTCTTACCAGTACCAGTTTGTCCGATAGTGTACATGTGACGCAAACGATCGTCCGGCGTGAAATGAATCGGTGTGACGATGTTCGAATAGCGATTATTGCCAATGATGATACCCTTGTCCGCAAGGCCTGGAGGAGCTGGCGCTAACTTCGCACTCGCGGTTTTTGCTTCGCGCGACGTCGTCCCACCTGCGATAGTGAGATGAAAAATAGTGGAGAGTTCTGCTAGGTTCATCGGCATCAGAGGAATCTTATGCATGAGAGGTGTTGGCGCGGCTTTGCGCGTCAACTCCAACCAGAGCTGATAGAAGAAGCCTTCGTGCGCTTGACGGTCAAATGTCCGGAAGATGAATGAACGGATAAATTCTCTGAATTCTTTTCGGTTTTTTATATGCTTGAAACGAAAACGGTTTGCTTTCGCGTCTTCGTACTGCCCGAAGGTATTCTCTATCTCAGTAAGAATAGCGGTTGCGCGCTCTTTCGTCCGGGCTGATGCGACAATGCGCAAATTCACCCCAACGATGACGCTTTTAAGTTTCTTCGACACTGCCTCGGCTGCGAAGGTGTCTATATTCTTATCCTCTTTCTTTGCTTCGCCCGAACTTGCAGTAAGTTCTGTCAAACCTTTATTGAGACCTTGAAAAAAACGACGCATCGGCGAGTAATGCTCCATGTACATGTTCTTCCGGAACACATCGTTAGCTGAACCTTTTCCTTTATTCAGGTCATCCAAGACATAGCGCATACGCTTGGAGTGATAGTCCCCTGCTGGCGCGACAGTAATCTGAATTGCGGCTCCTTCGCCCTCCTTAGTAATTTTAGAGAGCGCAGCTAGAGTTACGTTCAGTGGATCATGACTGAATTCCTCCGCAGTTTTAAGAGGAATGGGTGGCGGGCGATTATAATATGCCGAAGCCGCGACAGTCACCCCGAATTGGTTAAAAATATTATAGTCGTCTTTCTTCTCTACGATGCGCGCACGCGGGAACATGGCAAAAATCTGCTTTTCAAACGTGTCTCTCTTTGCGCGCGGAACTGAGAGATAAAAGACTGCTTCTTCTTTCGTGTGCGACACAGCAATTTCAAGCGTGAAATGCTGAAGATGGATCTTTTTTCTTTTTTGCCAATCCTTAAAGAAGATCGGATCGGGAAGAGAGACGAACGGAATCATACTCAGATAAAACTGCTCCATTTGAGCACAAATCTCTTTCAAGGAGCCACCTGGTTTCCCGGGCGCTGCTTCGGGTACTGCAATATCTAACAATACGAAGTCGAGTGCTTGCGCGAGGGGGTCTTTGGGGTCGAGTCCGGGAATCTCGTGACCTTCGGTTCGATATTGGACCAACAAACGATGGAAATCGTCTTCAAGATGAGGATTGTCGATGCGGTCAAGCTCCTTCATAACTGCTTTGAAGCCGTCTCTATGAAGGATACCCAGAAGCTCCTCCATGTCCTTATCGTTGGAATCGGGAGTGAGTTCGAGTATTATCCCGCGTTGCTGGTCTTGTTCAGTTCCTTCCGTTGCCCCTGAGAGCGTCGGAAGAACAGAAGCTTCCACTGGTAGAGCAGGTCCTCCGCGCTGCCCTCTACCGCCTCCACCAGAGCGTGCAGTCTCACGTAGCTTTGTGAGCTGATGTTCTGGCGAGAGTTTAGCCGCTTTTGTATCTATTCCTTTATTGGGGTTGAACCCGGGCATGTCTCGTATTATAGCGTGACGCTCGAGCATTTTTTACGGAGCACACGTCGCCTTTCTCCAACGGAAAGGCGCGCTCACTCTCGCCGCCCTGCGGCAGAGCCGACCAAGCCAGGGCGGCTCCGAGAGTCTCCGTAAAAAATACTCTCGCTTTTAAGTGAAGGACTGACCGGAGTTATGGGAGTGGCGTAAGCTCTAAAATGGTTTCAAAAGTTCCGCGAATTATTTCTGAATCCGTAGCACCTTCAGTGAGCGGAGACTTCTTCAAAACCAGTCGACCCTCTTGCTCAAATATGCCAAGCTCTATCCCATCTCTTGCAAACCAACACGCCGCTCCTGCTTGTTCGCCTTCAAAAAGCGGCCAGTTCGCGTCGCCTATTTCCCCACACGCACCCTCATATGTTCCAACTCTATACTCCTTGCCGTTCAAAGAGAGAGAAACGTTGATGAGTGGAGCACCAGATTTGCTCTTAAGTCCTGTATCAGTCACGATCCAGTTATAAACAGGTGTGGGACAGATCGCAAACTCACACTGCGGACCACTGCGACCCACAGCCCTGCCGTCGGGACAAATTTTTGCTTCCTCGGTGCATGCGCCTGACTGCAGCATAGGCGTCGCATGCGGACGCGTGAAAAAGAACCATGCCCCTACCGCCCCGACGCACATAACCAGGATAAAAAAAATCCAACGAGCTGTCGATAACACGCTCCGCATTATAACGTGTGCGCTTCTATTGAACGTGAGTAGTTATTTTTTCTGAATCTTTTGACGCGGCACCTTCGCACCCCTTTGCCGAGCCTCCGATAAGCCGATGGCTATAGCTTGCTTCCTGTTTGTCACTTTCTTTCCGCTCCTGCCTGACTTCAATTTTCCTTGCTTAAACTCATGCATGACTTTCTCAACCTTTTTACTCGCTGTCGGTCCATATTTTGGCATAGTAATTTTCTATTACTTTTAAATTCATCACTCATTACAATAGAGTAATGGTATAGGTGCTATGAAGACATGCCCTGGAAATACTAAAAAGGCACCCCCTGAGAGGGTGCCTTTTTAGTATTTACTTCTTCTTATCTTTCTTCGGCTTCTTCATCTCTTTTTTCTGCGAGTGATTTCCTTTTGCCATAGAGTATAAAAGCGTTTGCTTAAGTAATGACACTATCGTATCACGACAAAATTCCTATTCTTAAATTTTTGTGAGAATCTCTGGAGCTTTTTCAGTTATGAGGATGGTGTGTTCGAAGTGCGCTGACCGCGAGCCGTCTTTCGTGACAAATGTGTAACCATCTTTAAGAAGCTTCACGCGGGGCGTCCCTTCGGTGAACATGGGCTCGATGGCAATAACAAGCCCTGGAACGAGGAGTGCCCCGGTGCCCGCGTCGCCGACGTTCGGTACATATGGCTCTTCATGCACGGTATTTCCTACCCCATGACCGCCAAGTTCGAAGACAATACCGTAGCCCCTCCGAACACCAACTTCTTCTATTGCAGCGCTGATGTCACCAATATGGGCGCCCGCTCGAGCCGCGCGAATTCCAGCCATAAGAGCCTCTTCCGTTGCCTCGAGGAGCTCTTTGGCATCCTCATCTCCTTTACCCGCAATAATAGTAAGCGCACTATCAACAAGAACCCCTTGATGAGTAATGACACAATCAAGCCCTACGATATCGCCTTCCTCTATGATGCGTGGATCTTCGTTTGGAATGCCGTGTACCACCTCCTCATTGATTGAAATGCAGATAGTGGCAGGATACGGACGCGCGGCTCCACGAGGTGTATAACCCACAAGCGATGGGATATCCCCTGCATCTCGGATTAGTTTTTCTGCAAGTGTATTGAGCGTGTCTGTTGATACACCTGGCACAGTAGCTCTCCCTACTTCCCTCAAGATGCGCGCGAGACGCTTCCCCCCTTCCCGCAAGAGCGGTATTTCTTTTTCTGTAGCTATCATGCCACAATACCGCGCACCTTTTCCATAACCTCCGCGTGCACTGCTTCAGGTGTTTGTTCACCGTTTATGTCGATGCACTTGCCCAACTGCTGGAAATATTCGATGGCAGGCTTCGTGAGACGATTATATTCGGCGAGGCGCATGCGAATGACAGATTCGTCTTTATCAGTTGAGTCGCGTCCGCGATTCAAGGAGCGCTTGATGACTTCTTCCTCGCTGACATCAAGATTCAAGACAGTGTAGGAGCGCCCGAGCCAACTCGTCACTTCTTCGATAACTTTCGCTTGCTCGACATCGCGACCAGAACCTTCAAAAATCGCCCCTTTATCCGGTGGAAGGTTAAAAAGATATTCCTGAAACATGTAATTTGCAACCCATGACGGCATCAAGAGACCTTTCTCATAGTCAGTCTTGATGCGATTGCCTAAGAGCGAGTTAGACGCGACAATTTCCCGAAATTTTCCGCCCGTACTGAAAACCGAATAGCCGAGCTTTTCGGCAAGCTGTACGCACTGCGTTTCCTTTCCCGAGGCGATGCGCCCTACGAAAAAAAAGAGATGTTTCTGTTCGTTATCCATGAATACTATTTTAACCTGCAATAAGCGAACGAACGACTTCTTCAAAACGCTTCTTCGCCGCTTCTACCTGACCCGCATGATTTTCAACGATGAAATCCGCCTCCGGCATGAAGCTCATTTCGTCCTGGTAACGTTCTTTCCGCTTCTCTAATTCTGTTTCCGATATAGGTGCGCGAGCACGAATACGCGCTTCCATATCAGCCCAAGAGCCCGCGTTCACAAAAATAATGGCGAGCTCATCTCGAGGAATCTTCTCTCGTATCTGCCGTGCGCCCTGCACTTCAAGCTCCTTGAGCGCAGTCTCTCCACTTTCTACAAGCGGCATAACTTCGCTCGTCAACGTACCGTAATAATTCCCTCCGTATTCAGCCCACTCGAGAAAATCTCCCTTATCAATACGTTTTTGAAACTCCTCGCGCGAAAGAAAGTAATAGTGTTCTCCGTGCTGCTCACCTGCCCGCATGCCCCTGGTCGTTGAAGACTTCGGATACACTAACCGGTGAAAGAGGGGTCGGATATGATTTATGAGAGTTCCCTTCCCAGAACCAGATGGACCGATAACGAGTATAAATTTCCCTTTCATGAATAAGTTCTTTGGTATTTAAAAGCTAAATGATCCCTGCGGATCTGGACGAAGCGTCGTCTAAACCTTAGTTTTAATATTCCCGAAGCGAAATCTGCGCTTCGATCTTGCGCACCAAATCTAAAACAACTGAGACGACAATGAGGAGCGCGGTGCCACCGATAGCGAGAGTCTTCAAGCCCGTGAGAGACTGCATGACGAGCGGCAACACGGCAACGATACCGAGGAATAGTGCTCCCACCATCGTGATGCGCGTGATGACTTTCCCAAGATATTCCGCCGTCTGGTTACCAGGGCGTACTCCGGGCACGAACGCCCCATTCTTCTGAAGATTGGTCGCGAGCATGTTCGGGTCAAACGTGACGGCAGTATAGAAATAGGTAAAGAGAAAGACCAAAAGGAAGTAGAACAGCGCATAAATTACTGCGCCACCGCTCCATGATAGAAGCGTTGTCGCGATTCCAGCAAGCCAGCCAATCGAGGACTTCGCTGCAAAGTTCAAAAGAAGTTGCGGGAAAAGGAGAATGGAAAGAGCGAAGATGATAGGGATGACGCCAGCCTGATTCAAACGGAGTGGCAAGTACGTCGAAACGCCTCCATAGAGTTTGTTGCCACGTACGCGCTTCGCATAGGTCACCGGAACAGGACGTTCAGCTTCTGTCATGACCACAACGCCATAAATGATAGCGAGTGCCGCGACTGCAAAGCCGATGTAGAGAGGAATCTGTGCGGGATTAAAGCCGAATGAGAGCTGGGCGAAATTCTGAGGCACTCGCGATACGATACCGGCGAAGATGATGAGTGATACGCCGTTTCCGATACCGAATTCAGTCATCAGCTCACCGATCCACATAAGAAGAACGGAGCCTGCTGCAACTATGAGTACGTTTTCCAAAAACGCGAGAAGCGGCAATTGATCCACGATGCCTTGGCTCTGGAAAAGGAAAAGATACGCGTATCCTTGTATGAATGCGAGCGGGACTGAAAGCAAGCGTGCGTACTGGCTGAATTTCTTACGTCCCTGGTCTCCCTCCTCCTGATACATCGTCTTAAGTCTCGGGAACATGATAGTAAGAACCTGCATGATGATGGATGCAGTGATGTACGGCGCAACGCCAAGCATGACAATAGAAAGGTTCGAGAGTCCTCCGCCCGAAAAAATATTGAGAAGCCCGAGAAACTGGTTGCTTGCAAAAAACTCAGACAAGCGCGCCGGATCAATGCCCGGAATCGGTATAGTGGCAAGAAGGCGAAACACCGCGAGTGCGCCAATGACAAAAGCGAAACGCTTGAGAAGCGTACCGTCGCTCAGGATGAGTTTGAGTTTTGCGAAAAATCCAGACATATCATTATGAGACCGCAGTCCCCTTATTCCTTGATGGTACCACCAGCCTTCTCGATCAAGGCTTTCGCTGCGTCGGAGATGAGCACTCCTTCAAAAGATATTTTCCGTGAGAGCTCTCCGCGCGCAAGAATCTTCACTGGAGGAACTTTGCCTGAAATGCGGCGCACGATGCCTGCTTTTACAAGTGCAATCGGCGTAACGACTTCACCTGCCTTGAACTGACGAGAAAGAGTATCAAAATTCACGGTAGCAAATCGGATGCGTGGTACTGCTGTTCGGGAGCGGTTCCTGCCGTAACCGCGGCGTTTTGGAATCTTCTTGATGATGTCTCGCCACTCTGGACGAAATTTCGCACCAGCGCGTGATTTTTGTCCCTTTGCCCCGCGACCTGATGTCTTGCCGCGCTTGCCTCCGCGACCAACACGGCGGCTCGTGGCATTGCTCTTTGAACGTGCGAGTGTGTGAAGTTCCATATTATTTCTTGAGACTTGAAAGCGCCTTGATGGTCGCGCGCGCGATATTGAGTTTGTTCTTTGAAGATGAGAGCACTTTTGCGGTCACATCCTTGATGCCAGCGAGTTCCAATACAATCTTGACGGCAGAGCCTGCGACGATACCGCGCTCTGGCGATGGGCGGATTGAAACGATACCTGAGGAAGTCTTTGCAGAAACATCATGCGCAATGCTCATGGTTTTGGTCATCTTTACCATGATCATATTCTTCTTAGCATCGCGAAGCGCCTTCTCGATTGCAAGCGCGGTGTCGCCGCCCTTGCCGATGCCGATTCCTACCCTGCCTTTCCTGTCGCCAGCAGCGATCGCTGCTGAGAATGAAAATCGTCTGCCGCCTGCCATGACGCGAGCAACACGACGAATGAGGATGGTGCGCTGATCAAATTCCGCACGTTCGCGAGGTTCGCGCTTTCCGCCGCCGCTGCGTTGCGGTCTGCCGCCAGACTGACCACCACGTGCCGGTCTGCGTCCGCGAGGAGCATTCCCAAAAGGGCGCGGAGCTGGAGCTTTCGCTGCAACTGAAGCAGGAGCTGCTGCGGGAGCAGACTCTGGCGCGTTCGTTTCTGGTGCTGTGTTTTGTTCGTCGTTCATATACTAGTTTCGAATCTCACATTAAAATTCCAATCCTCCGGCTCTCGCTGCTTCCGCAAGCGCACGAACGCGTCCTGTGTAGGTAAAACCTCCGCGATCAAACACGATTCTCTTGACGCCTTTTGCGATTGCAGCAGCCGCGACGCGCTCCCCTACGATTTTTGCATCCTCCATCATTGATTTGCCTTTTATATCCATAGACGATGCGCTCGCGAGGGTGACCTGCTTATCGTCATCAATGACCTGCGCATAGAAATACTTATTGGAGCGGAATATCGCAAGGCGCGGGCACGAAGCAGTACCTTTTACCTTCCCGCGGATGCGGCGGTGGCGGCGAGCGCGAAGTGCTGACTGTGTTTTTGGAGTAAGTTTAGACATATGAATTATGCAGATGCTTTCTTACCTTGCTTGCGACGTACGTATTCGCCATCGTAGCGGATACCCTTACCTTTATATGGTTCAGGTTTCTTCACGGCACGAACAACTGCAGCAAACTGTCCAACAGCGTCCTTATCGATACCGCCTACGGTGATCTGATTCTTCTCAACGAGAACATCAATGCCTTCAGGAATCGGCAGGATGACTGGATGAGAAAAGCCAACGATGAACTTCATGTTCTTACCTTGGACTTCCACGCGGTATCCGATACCCTCCAACGTGAGTTTCTTTTCGTACTTCTTATTGACGCCTGCAATCATGTTCTTTATGTGCGATGCGAACGTCCCCCACAGTGATCGCGCGAGTTTTGAAGTGTTCGCTGGCGTTACGGTGACATTGGAGCCATCAACAGTAATTGCGACCATCGAGTGTACTGGTCGTGTAATGGAGCCGAGTGGTCCTTTCACGGTCAACACGCCTTCAGATACTGAAATCTGAGTGTTTGCGGGAATTGCGATTGGGTTTTTACCGATACGTGACATATGCGTTACCAGATTTTGAAAAGCGTTTCGCCGCCGAGCCTGTTCTGGCGCGCTTCGCGGTCAGTAACAATGCCTTGCGGGGTAGAAAGCACCATGAGCCCTTTGCCGTATTTGACTGGAAATACCTCTCGCGCCTTCGCGTACAAGCGGCGACCAGGCTTCGAGATGCGTTTGACGCCATTTATTCGGGGCATTCCATCAGCGCCGTACAAAAGCTCTACAACGAGGGTCTTTTCGACGCCTGAGCCCTCTTCAGATATCTCACCAAGGTAGCCTGACTTCTTCAAGGCAAGCGCGACGGCAAGTTTGAGTTTTGAAAACGGAACAGCAACCGACGCCTTACGTACCGCTGTTGCGTTCTTGAGGCGAACTATGAAATCTCCGATAGGATCTGTAATCATAAAATTTTTTCGGCGTCAGTTTACCAAGAAGACTTCTTAACTCCCGGAATCTCGCCGCGACGAGCCATCTCACGGAACTGAATACGAGAAAGACCGAAATGGCGCATGTAGCCCTGACCGCGACCAGTGACCGCACAACGATTTTTAACGCGTATCGGTGAAGCGTCCTTAGGAAGCTTCTGAAGACCTTCCCAATCTCCCGCTGCTTTCAGAGCCGCACGCTTTACAGCAAAACGAGCTACCGTTTTGATACGCTTATTATTACGAGCCAATTGTGACTTTTTAGCCATTTTTTAGGGAACCTACGCCAGATGCTTTTTACGGCTTAGCGCGGTATTCGCCTTTTGAGCCCTTTTCCGTATCCCTTTCGGGACCTTTTACCCTGAACGAAGTTGAAGGGTAAAGAAAAAGCGCTTCGAAAAGCTATTGCTAGGATATCAAAAACTATAAAGTAAGTCAATTAGACGGCTTCCTGAAGCGGAACGCCGATGTGGCGAAAGAATGCCTCTGCCTGCTTCGCATCCTTTGCGGTCGTAACAATAGTGATGGCAAGACCGAATACGTCTTTCAATTCCTCGTCTGAAGTCTCAGGGAAGATGGTGTGCTCCTTAATACCAAGCGTGATGTTTCCCAAGGAATCAATAGCTTTGGCGGAAAGCCCGCGGAAGTCGCGAGTTCTCGGAAGCGAGATGTGTACGAGCTTGTCCAAGAAATCATACATGCGGTTACCCCGAAGTGTCACTTGGTAACCTACTGGGTCTCCTTGGCGCACCTTGAAAGAAGCGACTGATTTCTTTGCGCCACGCACCGCAGCTTTCTGACCAGTGATAAGAGCCAATCGGTCTTCGATGAGTTCAACTTTCTTCTTATCCTTAATTTTGCCAATACCGGTTGAGATGACTACTTTCACCAAATGCGGAGCTTGAAAGGTATTCTTATAGCCAAACTCCTCCTTCAGGGTTTTGAATGTGCTCTTTTCTTGTGTACGAACTGATTGCATATATATTTTTATACTTCCGCTCCGCTCTTAACCGCTATGCGGATACGCTTGCCACCTTTCATGGAAATTGAGACACGTGTGCCCTTGCCGGACTTAGGGTCAACAAGCATCGCGTTTGATACATGGAATGGCATCGCCATATCAACAATCTGACCTTTCCGGTTACCGCGAGGCTTCTGGTGCTTCTTCTTCACGTTCAAGCCCTCAACGATGATTTGTGAGGTCGCGGGAAGCGCGCGAGTTACCGTCCCGGTCTTACCCTTATCCTTGCCCGTGACGATTATGATTTTGTCTCCTTTTTTTATTTTCATGTTGGTTTGTTTTTTCTGCGTGCTTCCTAAACAACTTCAGGCGCAAGAGAACCTATTTTCTGGTATCCCATATCCACGATTTCGCGAGGAATCGGTCCGAACACGCGATTTGCTTTCGGTTCAAAGGGGTCTTTCGCATTTTTCGAAAGGATAACGACGGCATTATCATCGAAACGGATGTACGAACCATCTACGCGGCGAAATGATTTTCGCTGGCGCACTACGACGGCGGTGAGCACCTCCTTCTTCTTGACCATTTTTCGAGGCTCTGCGGACTGTACTGAAAGCACTACCCTGTCGCCAATCTGAGCGATAGTTTTCTTCGATCCGCCAAGCACCTTGAAGATGCGTCCGACCTTTCCGCCGGTGTTATCTGCAATGATGACGAGTGAACGATCCTGGATCATATAACGATGAAGTGCTTATTCTTGGACATCGGTCGGCAGGATTGGATAGTTACGCGCTCTCCGTCCTGCTTCGTATTGCCCGGGTCATGTGCGAGGTACTTCTTTGTCTTCTTTACGTACTTCTTATACTTCGAATCCTTCACGTAACGATTAACCGCGACAGTAATAGTGTCCTTCATTTTCGTAGACACGACGGTGCCTGTGAGTGTTTTTTGGTTTTTGAGGTTTGGTTCCATATGTTTATGCACTTCTTTCGGTCATGACTGCCTTGATGCGAGCAATATCGGCACGAATACCACGGGCTTTGCGGACGTTCTTGGTGCGAGCACCCGACATCCCAAAACGAAATTCACGAAGTTCTATTTCGAGATCTCCGAGGAGCTTCATAAGCTCACTGTCGCTCTTCTTCCTAACATCTATAGCTTTCATATGCAAATTTAATGGCGTGCGATAACGCTCGTTTTAACGGAGAGCTTGGTGGCAGCTTTGCGCAGCGCTTCGCGCGCTACGGCGTCAGTAACGCCGTCAATCTCAAAGAGGATTCGACCAGGCTTTACTTCAGCAACAAAGCGGTACGGATCGCCCTTACCTTTACCCATCGGCAACTCGCCTCCCTTCTTGGTTTCAGGACGATCAGGGAAGACACGAATCCATACGCGACCAGTCTTTCCGAGAAGACGAGCGCCGGCGCGGCGCGCAGCTTCAAGCTGGTTTGACGATATGCGTCCGCTGGAAAGCGACTTCAAGCCGTGTGAGCCGAAAGAAAGTGTGATGCCGCGCGTTGCCACCTGCTTCTTCGCTGGGTTCACGCGTGCGCGCTGCCACTTTCTGTATTTTACTTTTTTTGGAAACAACATATGTGAAATTTATACTTTCGGGCGCATCGAATCGTCAGCAAACACATCGCCGCGATAGATCCATACCTTCACACCGATTTTTCCAAGCGGAAGCTGAGCGGCAAGCTGCGCGTAGTCAATGTCAGCGCGGAACGTCTGAAGCGGAATGCGTCCTTTCTTCAATTCTTCTGTGCGCGACATTGACCCAGAACCGAGCATGCCTGCAACGGCGATGCGCACACCCTTCACGTCCCGGTTCGCCATCACCTTATCGATAGTCTGTTTCAATACACGGCGGAATGGCATTCTCTTTTCAAGGCTTTCCACCACCATGCCAGCAACAATCGCTGCATTTGATTCTGGTGAGCGTACTTCGATAACGTCGAGGTGAAGCGCAGGCACTGAAGAAAGCTGCATGCTCTTCAACATCTGATGCAAATCTTTCTTCAACTTCGTAGCGGACTCGCCCGAGCGACCAATCACCATGCCGGGACGAGCAGTATGAATTTGCACGCGCAAATCCTTCTGGGAGCGCTCTATCTCTACGTGCGAGACATAAGAACCGCGAAGACGCTTCGTCAAAAACTGCCTGATCATCGCGTCAGTGCGGATGAATTCACGATTCTTCTTTGGCGAGCCCGCAAACCAACGGCTCTGCCAGTCGCGGAGTATACCTAGTCGGTGTGCGTATGGATGTACAATTTTTGTCATAGTTATTTCTTTTTCTTGCTCACTTTAGCTTTTCCCAACGTTACCGTTACATGACTCATGCGGTGACGTATTGGAGATGAGCGACCAAAAGCACGCGGCATAGAGCGCATAGCAACTAATCCCTTATTTACAGTGATATTTTGAACAACGAGCGTGCGACTGTCTTCGCCCTGCTTCTCCGCATTCGCAACAGCGGACGCGATGAGTTTCGCAACAGGAGTAGCAGCGCGCTTGTCTAAGAATTTCAAAGCGAGAAGTGCCGCTTCAACACTCTTGCCCTTCACCAACTCAGTAACGAGCCTGGTTTTGCGAGGAGTTTGCTTGTAGTTTGAAAGTGTCGCTTTCATGGTTCTAGGTTGAATGTATCAAAAGATTATTTCTTGGCAGCCGGAGCTTTAGCTTTTCCATCGGCTGGAGCTTTAGCAGCCTGCGCTGCTGCGATTTCAGACTCTTTCTTCTTCTGCTCGAGCTCTTTCTGCATCTTACCTCCGTGACGAGTGAATTTGGTCGTCAATGAGAATTCGCCAAGGCGATGCCCTACCATTTCTTCCGTGACGAACACTTCAGGAAAATCCTTTCCGTTGTGCACGAGGAAAGTGAATCCAACCATATCAGGGCTAATTTCAGATGCGCGTGCCCACGTCTTTATAGGAGCCGTCGTTGCAGGCTTCTTACCATCAATCTTCTTCTGAAGTTTGTTGGAGACATAAGGACCTTTCTTGAGTGAGCGAGACATGTTGTGTTTTGTAGTGAAAAACGCGCCGTGCGCGCTTCAGCTATACTACCCAAACACCACCCCTCTGTCAACGCCATTTGTGCAACACCCGGGTGTTGCACAAATGGCGTAAAGCTCTATCCAATAATATCTCGAAGTTCCCCAGCTAAAAGTTTTGCAGTGCTGGTTTTAACAAAGTCGGCATAATTACTCTTGGCGGTTATGGCAAACTGCCCTGTAATTATTTCAGGGACTATTAAACCTCCCCATCTATTGGCATTAGTAAAATCCTGCAACGAAGACCACGGGTATTCAAATTCCTTGCCTGACCACTCCCGTAATTCCCGGGGATTCCTATGGATATAGGCAGATAAATATAGAAGTTGTGAATCAGTTTCTATGTGGACAGCTTTATACCGACCCTGGAATAAATGCCCAGTAGCTTCATATTTGGTGTTGTAGTACTTGGTGTATCCATCAGATATACGCTGCATGTAACGCGCTATTCCACCTTCAGTACTTTCTTTAACCAATAAATGAAAATGGTTCGGCATAAGACAGAAAGAGACCACTTCTACAAAACGACTTTCAATAATGGATTCAATGTCCTCATCGGGTACAGAAAAACCAACTTCAGAAACAAAGCTTTCTGTAATGCGGTGTATGTTTTTAAACAGGTGGGGCGACTGAAGAAATAGGACATTAAAAAGAAAACGCTGCCAGTCAGCTCGATTTTTAAATATTCCTTGTCTATGGGCTCCACGATTGAAAACGTGGTAATACTCACCGGGAGCAATTATCCTCTTTGAGGTCACCTGATTACTTTACCATCACCACCCCTGTGCAACACCCGGGTGTTGCACAGGGGATTCTCGAGTTATACAGGTTAGATTTCTTGGAAGCGGGGAACGACGGAGATGGTGACCGATTTTGAACTTGTTATTCCGTTGGTCAAACAAGTTAAGGTATAGGTGCTTTCATTGTTGATAGTCACCGACTGAGAACCTGAGAGGGCGCTCGATGAAATACCGGGACCAGAAATCGAACAAGAATCAGGGCTGCCAACAACTCCCCACGATATGGTTGCAGGGTCGCCTTGGCGCACTGTCTTCCCAGGACTTACGTCGAGCGTGAGACCCACCGGATCGACGGTCACGAGAACGCTCGACGTCGCGTTTCTTGTTCCGTCAGTGCAGATAATGTCATATGTGGTGGTTACCGTTGGAGACACCGTGACGGAACCTGATGTCGCACCTCCCGTCGAAAATTGGCTGCTGGTACAAGACGTTGCGTTCGTAGAAGTCCAATTGATTACCGGCGATGTTACCCCGGAGACAATAACGGTCGGCGTTACGGTAATGAGCGTGGTAGGGGTGAGTTGCAATGTCCCCGTGACACAGGTCGCATTCTTTGATTGCGCTCCAGAAATTACTGTGACTGTTCCTGACTTCACACCTGAAGTGCTGTAAATTTTTGAAAGCACTGAGGTGGTTCCTGACAAGTTGTCGGTGCCGCTCCAGGAATAAGTGTATGAACCAGTGCCTCCCGTGGGCACAGCAGTCCAGGTAAAGGTGTCGCCTGTATAACCAGAAGCTGGCGATACGGTACAGGACGCATTCAAGGTGCCCGCGTTCACCGTAAACGCTGCCCAAGATGTGCAATTGTTATTCTCGTTCGACTCGTTGACCTCGTTTAAGGGGGAGTCAACGCATGCACGCATCTGATACGATCCTGGAGTAGGAAACGAGTAACTTCCCGCCTGAGCACGGCTCGCGTTTGCTGGAACGGATTTGCGAGCTAGAGGAATCTTTATCGAGGTATCCGCTTCAGCAGTAGGAAAAAGGAAGCTAAAAATACGCTGCCAGAAAGAAGGAGATGCCGCAAACGGATCATTGAGACACGTAGTATCGGTGCTTCGGCACACATATATCGTCGAGCCAAATGTTGCGGCGGCAACACTTCCACCGTTTGTAGCAGTGACAGAAAAACTTGTGTTCGCATTGGCGTTTACACTCGAGGGGCTGGGGGTGCTCGGCGTTAAATCAGGCAGAGGGGAGCTCACCGCCGCAAAGTTCGAACAGCTCGCAGTTACTGATTGCGGCGACGCTGCTGTAGCGGTTCCTGCAAAATAATTGTAGTTAGTATGATTGCCGACACCGCCTGTAGAAGAGTTTTTCTGTACAAGCGTGGCGCCCGTGTATGAATCATAAAAATAGTAGGTATTGATGGGGTGCCCGGTGGAGTCTACCATTTCACGCACCTCAACATTACAACAACCTCCTGCAGGAGTTATTTCATTACAAGCTGCCTCTAGCGAACCGTCTGCTCCTCCCGTGAAACCAACACCATCTTGAGTATCGCCTGCGCTGCCAACATGGGTTCCGCCGGAACACTGCATCGCGCCTTGGATTGTGACAGAGGCGGCTCCTGATGCTCCAGTGATAACAACCGACGCACTCTTAGTTCCTGATGTCGAATAGGTCTTCGTAACTGATGCGCTGGTGCCCGACAAGCTGTCAGTACCACTCCACGAATACGTATACGGTGTTGCGCCACCCGATGCCGAAGCAGTCCAAGTCACTGGACTGCCCGCATAGACGCTTGTTGGCGAAACAGAGCAGGTGCCACTTAAGGAAGCGCTGCTGACGCTGGCACTGTTCGAACAATTTGTTGTCTCAGATTGTGACCCAGATACCACTGACACTGCGGCAGTTTTCGTTCCCGATGTTGTATACAGTTTGGAAATCGATGCGCTTGTTCCCGTCAAACCGTCAGTACCACTCCACGAATACGTGTAGGAGCCGGTGCCGCCAGATGGAGTAGCAGTCCAGGTGGTTGATTGTCCAGCATGCAATGAAGAAGGCGAAGCAGCGCATGAAACAGTCAGCAATGGTGGTGTTACTGTTACGGTCGCAGAAGCGGAAGCAGCTCCACTGGCACTACTACATGAAACTAAATATGAAGTGCTTTGGGTGGGCGATAAGCTTATGGAGCCTGAAGTAGCGCCCCCCGTTGAAAAGTTAGTGCCTGTGCAGGAAGTAGCGTTTGCTGAAGACCAGGAGAGTGTTGATGACTGACCTGAGTTTATTGCCGTCGGAGTTGCAGTTAGATTGGCGGTTGGCGCGGACACAGTGCCTACGGTAACAGTAGCGGAAGCTGACGCTATATCCGACCCATCGGTACAGGAGATTGAATATGTTTTTGAAGATGGAGGAGTAACAATCACGGAGCCTGAAGTAGCGCCCCCCGTTGAAAAGTTAGTGCCTGTACAGGACGTAGTATACGTAGAATTCCAGAAGAGCCATGAGGAACCCCCAGAAGACACGGAGGAAGGGACAGCAAGAATGCTGGCGGTTGGAGTAGTTACTGGAACACCAGGACATTCTTCTCCTGGCTCGGCGGCTGCACTAACTGGATACGTGGTCTCAACGGTAAGACTGTCCCCGTACAAGGCAGCCCACGCATCATATTCAGAGGTTCCTGGAGAAAAAGGATTGCTCATGGTCGTGTAGGAGTATTCCCACGTAACACCACAGCCGCCCTGAGGAATGGCGTGTGCCTCGCGAGGAAGCGCTGCCACCATGAACGTGAGAGCAAGCGCGAAAATAGAAACTAGCGTGAGATTTATTGCAAGAGGTCGCGAGGATGTAAGAGCCCTAGAGAGGGTTTTCATAAATCTATTGTACAACAGCCGAGCGCCCAACAAGGCAAGACAATCAATATGCGGAGGAAATAAAAAACCTCCCCCTAAAACATAAGTAAGACTTATGTTCGGGCGAACAATCCCGACTGTAAGTCGGGATTGTTTTAGCCGGGGGAGGTTTTAAAGATATTTTTAGCTTCCGGATTTTCGCTTCTTGCCAACGCGGCGGCGAGAAACAATAAATGGGTTTGAGTACTTCTTCGGCGTTCTCGTTTTCTGACCCTTGCCGGATGGCTTGCCCCACATGGTGCGCTGCCTTCGGTGACCCCTGCCTTGGCGACCCTCGCCTCCTCCGTGCGGATGATCCACCGGGTTCATGGCAGTACCACGAACTGTAGGACGGATACCCATGTGGCGGCTGCGACCGGCTTTACCGATGATAACGAGATGATGTGCATCGTTCGAAACTTCGCCGATAGATGCCCATGCAGTATCGACGACTTTGCGAACTTCAGTTGAAGGCATTTTTATCTGAGCGTAGCCAGCATCAAGAGCGATTAATTCAGCGTGGTTGCCAGCAGATCTCGCAATCTTCGCGCCGCCATTGGCATGAATTTCAATATTGTAGATGAATGTACCGATAGGAATGTTCTTTAATGGGAGACGATTTCCGGGAGTTATCGGAGCAGTTTCTGAAGTGAGAACCTTGTCGCCAACCTTGAGGGACTTCGGGGCGAGTATGTAACGGCGCTCACCGTCCATGTCCACTACACGCGCAATAAAACCAGAGCGGGTTGGATCGTATTCAATGTGCTCGACGCGTCCCGAAATATTCTTTTTAGCGAACATAAAATCAACAACGCGCATCTGCTGTTTGTGTCCACCACCCTGGTGACGAGTCGTAATGCGACCGAATGAGTTCCTACCCGCATGATTCTTTTTGCCTTTGGTAAGCGACTTAAGAGGCTTGTTAGTCGTTATGACACCGCGGTAGCGAATCACACTCATGTGGCGAGTCGATGCGGTGCGTGCTTTGTAGTTTCGTGTAGAAGACATATGAATATATTTAGGAGAAGCGGATAGTGTCACCTTTCTTCAAGAAGACAAGCGCCTTGCGGGTTGCTGCAGTCTTACCAAAACCGCGCTTACGACGCATCTTCACGCGCTTTGCTGGTGTATTGACGACATTCACTTTGACAGGCATCACCTTGTAAAGCGCATGCACTGCCTTAGCAACATCTTTTTTTGTCGCTGCTTTTCGGATATCAAATGTATACACACCGTTTGCTGTCATGTTTGCTGCTTTCTCCGTAATACGAGGACGCACAAGGATGTTTGCGTATTCAGCAAGAGCTGAAGGGCGCTCAGTTTTCTTTGAAACAGGGGTCGCGACGACTTTCTCTGCTGCAACCTTCGTTGCTTCAGCCTTTGGCGCTACTGCTTTCTTCGTATTCTTTTTTGTATTAAAGAGTGCCATATGTTTTATTTTTCCAATCGCGCTGTAAGCGTCTTTACTGAAACTGCTGGCTCCACCACGAGAATATAGCGGTACGTAAGCAAGTCAACTGGGTTTGCGTTACGAGCCTCGTCAACCATCACGTTCTTCATGTTGCGGAAACTCTTCACTGCAGCAATGTCATGCTTCGAGAGCAAAATAAGTGCTGCATTCTTTCTGCGAGTTGCGAGTTCTGCAAAACCAGTAACCTTTGCAAGCCCACCCAATGTCGTCTTTGCATCTTTTGTTTTCGGTGCCGAAAAAGCGAGCGAATCAACGAACATGAGCTTTCCTTTGCGAAGTTTTTCAGAAAGAACCGTTGCAACCGCTTTTGAGCGCATCTTCTTGTTTATCTTCTGTGAGAAATCACGTTCCTTCACGGGACCGTGCGTCGTACCTCCGCCTCTCCAGATGGGAGAACGGATAGAACCATGGCGAGCGCGACCAGTACCTTTTTGCTTCCATGGCTTCTTGCCGCCGCCCCTGACTTCACCACGACCTTTCGTGTGAGCGACAGGGGTGCGAGCGTTTGCCTGCATTGCAAGAACTACCTGCTGCACCAGCGCGTCATTTCTCTTCACGCCGAAGATGCTCTCAGGAAGTTCAATCTCCCCTACTTCTTTTGCGCTCGTATTGTAAATTGAAGCTTTCATATTATTTTCCGCGAATTTCTATTACGGTGCCTTTGCGTCCAGGGACTGCTCCCTCGACGAAAATCTCGTTCCTCACGCTGTCGACACGAATCACTTTCAAGTTTGGAACAGTCACGCGGTCTCCGCCCATGCGTCCTGCCATGCGCATACCTTTCACGACTCTGCCGCCAGCGCGTCCTGGACCTCCGCCGGAAGAACCGCGTTCACGCTCAGAATGCTTCTGACCGTGAGTGCGGGGACCTCCTTTAAAGCCATAACGCTTCACGACACCTTGGAATCCCTTACCCTTTGAAGTACCTGAAACGACTACCGAATCCCCTTCTGAGAAAACAGAGACATCAAACGTGGCACCGAGCTCAAGAGCTTCTGCCCCGTCAAAACGAAACTCCTTGAGACCTCGGACATTTCCTTTTGGGCGCTGAGGTTTTCTTATGCGTGATTCTTTCTGCTCTCCGTAGCCAACCTGTACTGCCTTGTAGCCGTCCGTATCAATATTCTTAACCTGGGTCACCGTGACCTTAGGTGCGTGGATCACCGTAACAGGCACTGCGTGCCCCGCCGTGTTGAAGACCTGTGTCATTCCCTGCTTTGTGCCGATAAGAAATTTCATTTTTGTTTAAAGAAAAACGCGCACCAGTATTTCGCAGTGCGCGAGATACCATTGGTCCGGAAGTTGCCTGATTGGGCTTCCGTACGTAGCGTTCTGGCTACTATACACGGGCGTTCTAAAGAATGCAAGAAAGTGGAATTTATGAAAGAAGACCTTTTGCAGCGCCAGTTTTGTCCATCTGAACTATTTGAACCAGACCGCAGCCTCGTTTACATGTCACTACACACGTCGCTACAGTGCCATCTGCTGAAGTATTCATCCCCTCAGCATTTATGATATGTCGCCCGGTATCCCATGGCTTTCCTTTACAATTTGGTTCAGATTCCAAATCTCGTAGACGGGGCGCCATCAGTCCATCCACACTTTGATTCATCGGTTTACTTTAAAGAAAAATCTACCCAAAGTCAAAACCGCCCCAAAAGGGGCGGTTTTTTGTAAATCCTGTGCTCGACTTTCTAGAGCCCTCCACAATTTCTCTGAGATGAGAAATTAGGATGACTTAACAAAATCTAAGCAAGCTCTGCTTGCAAGATTTTCTAAAGCATTCGCACGTCAACCGATACTCCGGAAGGAAGTGAAAGGTTGGTCAAAGCATCAATGATTTTTGGAGTTGGGTTCACGATGTCGAGGATGCGCTTATGGGTGCGTACCTCGAACTGCTCACGAGCGTCCTTGTAGACGAACGAAGAAGCGTTCACGGTGAATTTCTTGATGTCGGTTGGAAGCGGGATCGGGCCCACGACCTCCGCATCAAAGCGGAGTGCCGTGTCTATAATCTGCTTTACCGAAGCATCCAAGACCTTGTGGTCGTATGCCCGAACGCGAAGACGCAACTTGCCCACAGAAGCAGGCGCTGCGGAAGCTTTTGGCTTCGCTGCTGCTTTTGGTGCTTTGCGGACAGGCGTCTTTTTTTCTTTAGTGTCGGGCATAGATTTTCAAGGTTCGTTTTTCGTTCTTTTGCGTGGTTTACGCAACGATCTTCGTTACGACACCAGCGCCAACGGTCTTGCCTCCTTCGCGGATAGCAAAGCGCTGCTGCTCTTCAAGAGCCACCGGTGCAACAAGCTTCACTTTGAACTTGATAGTGTCTCCTGGCATTACCATCTCGACTCCTTCAGGAAGGGTCACGTCGCCAGTAACGTCGGTAGTACGGATGTAGAACTGTGGCTTGTAGCCGGTAAAGAATGGCGTGTGACGACCTCCTTCTTCCTTCGAGAGAATGTAAACTTCTGCTTCAAAGTCAGTGTGCGGAGTGACGGTGCCAGTCTTTCCTAGAACCTGTCCGCGATGGACATCTTCCTTCTTAGTACCGCGGAGCAAGATGCCTGCGTTGTCGCCTGCCATACCCTCCTGGAGAGACTTGTTGAACATTTCAATACCAGTGATGGTGGTCTTTACTGTTGGCTGAAGACCGACGATTTCGACTTCCTCACCAACCTTTATCTGACCGCGTTCGATACGACCCGTAACGACGGTTCCCCTGCCTTCGATAGAGAAGATGTCTTCAATCGGCATGAGGAATGGCTTCGTAACATCGCGTTCTGGCTGCGGAATGTATTCATCGAGAGCCTTTACGAGCTCCATGATCTTTTCAGACCACTCAGAACCTGTTGGGTTCTCAAGAGCCTTAAGACCTGAACCGCGGATGACCGGGGTTGCAGCGCCATCGAAGCCTTGCTTCGTAAGGAGTTCACGGACCTCTTCTTCAACGAGTTCAATAAGGTCTTTGTCATCAACCATGTCTACCTTGTTGAGGAAGACAATGATTTTCGGCACACCGACTTGGTGAGCGAGGAGGATGTGTTCACGCGTTTGAGGCATCACACCGTCCGTAGCAGCAACGACGAGGATAGCTCCGTCCATTTGGGCGGCGCCAGTAATCATGTTCTTGATGTAGTCGGCGTGTCCTGGAGCGTCGATGTGTGCGTAGTGACGACCAGGTGTCTCGTACTCGGAGTGCGAAAGGGAGATGGTAATACCACGAGCCTTTTCTTCAGGCGCGTTGTCAATCTGTGCGACATCTTTCACCGATGCGCTGTATCCATTGCCCGCCTTTGAAAGGACGGAAAGGATGGCAGCAGTGAGGGTCGTCTTGCCGTGGTCCACGTGGCCGATAGTACCGACGTTGACGTGAGGCTTAGTGCGTGCGAAATCTGCCATATAAATTTATTTACTATTTGTAATTAAGTTTGTTTCTAACAAAGAGCCGAAGGCTCTTACTCGCCGATAGCCTCCGCACAACTAGAGGAGGAATGTCTATAGACGAAAAGAACGCGTGAAGCGTTACGAAGTACTGTATCTGAAAGCTCTAAAAGAGTCAAGAAATGGGGGCGTATCTGGACTTCTAAGGTTATTTTTCCGCCGCTAAGGGGTATGCTTTATTTCCTTGCAGCCTTGATCGTTTCGGCTACATTTTGAGGTACTACCTCATAGTGGTCGAATTCCATGGTCATGACGCCGCGGCCTTCGGTCATG
>CAYNOO010000010.1:0-25608 GCA_964398865.1 uncultured Candidatus Saccharibacteria bacterium
CGCCGAGGAGGTCCCAGACCTTCTCGCGCATCACGGTAGCGCGAACGTACTGGTGCGCGCGGTCATGCTCGACGCCTTGCTGGATCAGTGCGTGTGCGAGTCGCTCTTCATCCTTTGAGTCAGCTTCTATCTTCTCAGCGCGGGCTATCTCAGCGAAGATAAGGTCGAGCGCGATGCGTTTTTCCGCTGGTATTTGGAGTTCTTCGCGAATAGTGTCTTCAGTTTTTCCGATACGTTTCAGGTAATCATTGAAGGGGAGACCTTGCGCCGCGACATCGCGTTTTGTTGCCTCCAAAAGTGCTGCCGCTTCTTCTCCGATCAAAATGCGCGGGATGTCGCAGGACGCCTTTTCTATCAGGGCTTCGGCGATGGCGCCTCGCTTCTTTTGGAGTTCGCGTTCTTTCACCGCGCGCACTGACTCTTCCTTGAGGAAATGTTCCACAGCGAGCGAGTTTTCAAACCCGAGCTTTTTCGCTTCTTCATCTGTAAGAATTCCGTCTCCGGTTGACTGGGTCATCGTTCTTGCTTGGGCGCGGAGTGCTTCAAGAGCAAGTCCGTGTTCTTTCTCCTCATCAAGAGCTGGCAATTTTTTCGCGGCTTTCTCCGCAACCTCTTTGCAATTTTCTATTGAGCAGCTTGGAGCAACGATGGCGACGATTTCAAAAGGGACGTCCGTATCTATTTCAGAAGCACCAAGTGTGGCTGAAACCGGCATCATCGGCATGACCTCCTGTTCTTTAAGGATATTTTCGAGTTCATTCTTCAGAGCTTCTTCCGCAGCTTCTCGCCACAAGGCTTTTTCTCCTATCTGCTCTCGAACTTTCTCTAGCGGCACTTTACCTTTGCGGAATCCAGGCAGGGCAACCTCGCGCTGAATCCGATTGAGAGTCTTTGCTTGCATCGCGCTCACGGTCTCTTTCGGCAGAGTTCCTGATACAGACACTTCCGCATTCTTCCGCTTTTCTTTTTTTGTTTGCATAAGGGTCTATCCTAACCCACAGCGAGGTTAAAGCAAAAGCCCGTCTCTGGTTCAGAGAGACGGGCTTTTTATAACTGACTAGCGGTATATTACTGTGCGTTTGCGTTTACCGCAGCTGCAGATTCATCAACGCCAGAGAAATCCGTGGCGGCGACGTCTGCCTGGATGCTATCCAAGTCATCAGATGAACTCTGGGTCATGGCTGCTTGCACTGCAGGATCGTCAGAGTTTTGCAGTCCTTCGACAGTTGTCGCAGGAGCGGTATCTGAAAGATTTTGCAGGTTCTGATTCATGAAATACCATCCTCCCGCTGCGAGAAGTCCGACGATAATCACGATGACTGCGATGGGACCTGCGGACATAGCGTCCTTCTTAGGGGTCGAGCTCGGCGATACTGGGCTTTGATTCTCCATATTAGTGTCTATGTGTTTTTGGTAAGTTTTTAAAGCTTTAGAATATTACGTTCTTGGCGTCGTCGTTGCAGTTCTGGGGAGTGCGCGTGCTGCTGCAGCAAGTTTTGTTACAGCGCTTTCAATGGCTTGCTCGGCTTTTCTTAAGTGAGCCTGTGCACTTTGGATGGCAGTGCGGGCGGGGGAGACGGCTGCGATAACTGTCGCCATATTTGACGCGCCCTGTATGCTCACTGCTGCAGCTTGAATGGTGGAAAGGTCGGCTTTTGCAGCGGCAAGCTCAGTTTTCGCAATTGCAATATCAGCTCGCGCGGCTGTGGTGTTTCCGCCTGCTTGATCAATTTTTGTTGCGCGCGATTCAATGCGCACAATCAGTTCTTCCATGCGAGCGATAGTCGCCAATATGCGTTCTGCCAAGCGCTTCATTTCCATTTTAAGAATCTGCTCGGCGCGATCTCGTACTGTCGTCGAACTTACAACGCCTGGGCGTATTACTGGTCTCGTGCTGGAGCCCATAAGATCTCTCGGATTCGGTATTGTTGTTGTAGCGCGTGGGAGTATAGGGCGAGGTATCACTACGCTAGGAGTAACTGGCTGACCTGGAGGTCTTACTGGATCAGTGTAGCCAGCGCCCGGAGCTGACTTCGCGGTTGTCGGTCTTGGTGCGGTTTGAGTGGTTTCGGTTGCGGATGCAACTGTCGCAAATCCGACGACAAGCGCGACTGCCGTGAGTGCGACTGCGTTATATGTCCATGTTCTTGTCATAAAAGTATTTATTTTAGGTAGTAAACGACTGAGCGCACCGTATAAGGTGTGCTCGTACAGTATATAGCTTCTTGGCAGGTCTGAAAGGCAATAAAAAACATCGGTCTTTCTTTCGAAAGAAAGACTGAGGTTTTGGAGACTATTTGGAAAATTTTTCCTTATAGAGTTCTTGAGATCCAAGGAAGGCAGCGGTTGCTTCAGCTTTCCCTTTAAAGCCTGTTACCGTTACCTCTTTGTTTTGTAGTTTTTTGTATGTTGAGTAGAAGTGTTCTATTTCCTTGATAGTGTGCGGGTTTACATCACTCAAATCTTGCACGCTATCCCAGCGCACATCATCACAGGGGACAGCAAGAATCTTGTTATCATTATCGCCACTGTCGATCATCTCCATGATTGCGACTGGTCGTGCACGCACTAGGATGCCCGAAAGAAGGGGGTAAGTAGTAAGCAACATTACGTCAAGAGCATCGCCATCGTGCCAGAGTGTCTTAGGTACAAAGCCGTAGTCAAAGGGGAAGTCTTGAGAAGAGCGCATGACGCGATCAAGGGCGATCAGCCCGGTTTTTTTGTCTATCTCGTACTTATTTTTCGAACCCTTAGGTATTTCGACGATAACATTTATCTCGTCTGGAGTTCCTGAGTCAATGTCGTGCCAAAGATTCATATGTAGTAGGTGACAGGTGTCAGGTTATGGGTTTCAGCTTTTAATTTCTGAATCGCTAGCTTCTTCCACAGTATCAGATTTTTCTTCTACGGCGGGGGCATCTTCAACTGTTTCTTGCTCGGTGTTCGCGTCCGCCTTATCAGTGACTACCGCACCGCCGACAGGGCGGATGTCGATTGACCAGCCGGTCAGCTTTGCCGCAAGGCGCACGTTCTGTCCGCCGCGACCTATCGCGAGCGATTGTTGGTCTTCAGAGACTTCAGCGACTGCACGATGGGTTTCCTCATCAAGCTCAATAGAGAGCACCTGAGCAGGGGAAAGTGCGTCCTCTATGAATTGCTTCGTGTCTTCTGACCATTCGATGATATCGATGCGCTCGCCGCCAAGCTCGCTCATGACGGTCGAAACACGAACACCACGCTGACCGACGAGTGCTCCCACTGGGTCAATCCGCGTATCGGTTGCATGCACCGCCACCTTTGAGCGACCGCCTGCTTCACGCGCGATTGCTTTTATGACAACAGCGCCATTTGCGATTTCAGGTACCTCAAGCTCGAAAAGTTTTTCCAAGAATTTAGGATGTGCGCGTGAGAGTCGGAGAAAGACGCCGCGAACTCCTTCCTCTACTGAAAAGAGGTAGGCGCGAACACGCTCGCCTGCACGGTAACGTTCTCCTGGAATCTGCTCGTGATACGGCATGATGCCCGTTGCGCGTCCCAAATCCACATACAAGTTGCCGCGCTCGATGCGCTGCACGATGCCGTGGACGATGTCACCTTCCTTGCCGCCGTACTCCTCGACGACTGAAGCGCGTTCCGCTTCACGAATTTTCTGCATGATGACCTGCTTGGCGGTCTGGGCTGCGATGCGTCCGAAATCAGTCTTCTGCTCCAAGGGGAAGATAAGCTCATCGCCGACATTCACGTCTCTTTTGATGCGCTTCGCGTCCTCAACGAAGAGGAATCTCTCTTCATTGTAGTGAGGGCGCTCATCCTCCTCCGCCAAGGCTGCGGCGGACGCAGTCGCCTTTCGTCCTTCGCCCGCCATAGCTTCAGTGGAGGCGGGGTCGTCCATGCGAACTTCTTCGGGTGCGACGACCATTTTCACCTGGTAGAAATCTACGCCACCGGTCGAGATATCAAAATGCGCACGTACTATCTGGTCGCGTTTGCCGTACTCGCGCTTGTAGGCAGTTGCGAGCGCTCCTTCTATAGCCTCTATCATCTTCTCGCGCGGGATACCGCGTTCTTCAGAAAGCTGGTCGATGACGAGGTTAATGGTTTTTAGGTCAAACATGGTGGTTAGTTATTAGTAGGTAGTGGGAGTAGTAAAAATTAGGAAATTATACTCAATCGATTTCTTATTTTGCTAAAAAAATAAGCCCGCTGCGCGGACCCATGAAGGGAAACTGACTCCGAGATAATAGCAAACGGCATGCGCGCTGTCAATTGAATCAATCTGCGAAATATTGACATTCATTAAATTTGATGTTATTTTACTTCCATTAATCTTTTCATATTACCTGTGCATGTTCGACGAAAATAACGCTGAAAAAGCAGGAGGTAGTGGAGCAGAAGGAGCCCCAAGTCTCAGAAGTGTGCGATTCGATGTAAAAACTATAGAAGAAGCTGTCAATAGAGCTTCTGAATTAAACCCTGCTGATGGATCGGATATGCACTACATACTTTCGAATCCCGATTCAGAAGAGGCAGATAAACTTAAAGACGGAAGTTTTCATTTCTTCTTCGGTGCTATCGGCAACGGATGCGCGCCGTATGTCTACTGGAAATTTAGTTTAAATATGTTCGCGCGCGGTAGCTTTGCACTCAGCCGTAGCTGGAACGGCGATGACCGCGCCGTTCTCCGAAGTTAAGTGTCGGGTCTGATTTTTACTCTTTCGGAATTGTTGCAAAACCCTCGCACATACGTGCGAGGGTTTTTTATTGCACACTAGCCACTAAACGTTAATCTTCAAAGACTATCTGGCGATGCTAATCTATATAAAGAATGCGCGTTCCGGATGCACAACTAAAGACGTTCGTTATTGATTCGGGCTTGGTGTCTCGAAAAGCTTTCGAATCTGCAGAAGAAGCTGCAAAAACCTCAGGGCAGCCCTTAAGTGACACACTTGTGTCGCAAGGTGTGCTTAGCGAAGATGACTTGCGCCGCATGCAGGCGCACATACTCGGTATTCCTTTTATTTCTCTCGCGGGGCTGAAGATAGATTTTGAGGTCTTATCGCTTATTCCTGAGCCTCTTGCGCGCAAGCACAACGTCATTGCCTATAAGAAGACGGCGGATGCGCTTGAGGTGGCGATGCTCTATACGAGCGATTTGGAGCCCCTCAATTTCATAAAGAAGAAAATAGGTTTGAAGATCTTGCCTCGCCTTACTGACGCGGCATCTCTCAAGAGCGCACTCCTGCAGTATCAGAAATCTCTCAAAGAAGAATTCGGAGACATAATCCAGGGTGCATCTGCTTCTATCACGGACAGTCCCACATTGGATGCCGCAGGTTTGCAGAAGCTTGCCGACGACGTGCCGGTCATAAAAGTAGTGGACACGCTCTTGCGGCATGCGGTTGTGCAGGGTGCATCTGACATACACATAGAACCGCTTGAAGATATGCTCCTAGTTCGCTATCGCATCGACGGCATCTTGCACGACGCGATGGAGTTGCCAAAAAATATCGCAGCGGGAGTGACTGCACGCATAAAAGTTTTAGCGAATCTCAAACTCGATGAGAAACGTCTTCCGCAGGATGGTCGCTTTAAGATGGAAGCAGATAAGGAGAGGGTGTCGCTCCGCGTTTCTGTAATGCCAACCTACTTTGGAGAAAAGACTGTCATGCGCTTGCTTCGCGAAGGCGGCGGCGGGTTTACGCTCGAGTCATTAGGCTTTCACGGAGCTGCGCTTGAGCGCGTACATGCAGCAACGAAACAGTCGACCGGCATGATATTGATGACGGGTCCAACGGGCAGCGGAAAGACGACTACCTTATATACACTCCTCGACATCCTCAATACTCCGGACGTCAATATCGCCACCATCGAAGACCCTATCGAGTATCAGATGCCGCGCGTGAATCAGACGCAAGTGAGAGCGGATATCGGATTTACATTCGCATCCGGCTTGCGCTCACTCGTTCGCCAAGACCCTGACGTGATCATGGTGGGGGAAATTCGCGATACCGAAACGGCTTCGCTCGCAATCAATGCGGCGCTTACCGGACATCTCGTCCTCTCAACGCTTCATACAAATTCAGCCGCTGCGACTATCCCGCGCCTTGTGGACATGGAAGCCGAGCCGTTCCTCCTGGTTTCAACACTTCGCGTTATTGTCGGGCAGCGATTGGTTCGCCGCTTAGCATCTGATCGCACGGAATACACTTTGTCTGAGGATGAGATTTCGCAACTCAAGGCTGCAGTGGATGTAGAGCGGGTGCTCAAGGTTCTGAAAGAAGAGAAACACATTCCACCAGAAGCAACTATAAAAGAAATCCCGTTCTTCAAGCCGAAAGAGAATGGCGTCTCTCCTGATGGTTACTCGGGGCGCATCGGCATACATGAAGTGTTGCCGGTAACGCATGAGATACGAGAGCTTATATTGAAACATTCGTCATCTGACGACATTGAAGCGCAAGCGAAGCGCGAAGGCATGCTCTCCATGGTTGAAGATGGCATCTTCAAGGCAGCGACAGGCATTACGACGATTGAGGAGGTTCTTCGAGTCATTTCGGAATGACTCGAATAGATTCATGATTCAAGATTCACGAATAGGCAAGATTAAAGAGTTCACGGATCTAGTGGCATGGCAGGAAGCTCACGCTCTTGTAGTGCTTTTATACGAGGAGACTGCAAATTTTCCCACAGACGAACGATTTGGACTTACTAATCAAATGCGCCGCGCGGCTGTTTCTATCACTTCAAATATTGCAGAAGGCTTTGGACGACAAGGGTATAAAGAAAAGATTCAATTTTATTACATTGCTCACGGGTCTCTTGTTGAGTTAAAAAATCAAATACTTATTGCAAAAGATGTGGGATATTTACCTGCGTCTTCGCAACAGAAGCTTTTCGATCAACTTGCTGTATCGCACAGACTTTTACAAGGTCTGATAAAGAGGTCCAAATCATTCTTGAATCATGTATCCTGAATCATGAATCTATCTCACCTATGAAATTCAAGATTAGTGCAGTCACGAAAGATGGAGAGGCGTATACAGATATTGTTGATGTGGCAGATCGCTTTGCTGCATACCGCGAGGCGCGTGATCGAGGCGATACAATACGTGAACTCAAAGAGGCATCTGCAGGGAAAATTCTCTCACTCAATTTCGTTTCGGAATTGTTTCATGGCATCTCGCTTGATGAAAAAGTAGTCCTGGCACGCAATCTTGCCGCAATGCTCGATGCAGGGCTTACTGTCTCTCGCTCGCTTGAAGTCATGAAGCGGCAGACCAGGAACGTACACCTCCAGGAAACCTTGGTTGCCATCATCGCTGAAGTGAAGAAGGGCGAGCCGTTCGCTACAGCACTTTCCGGATTCCCTACAGTTTTTTCACCGCTGATGGTTTCTATGATTCGCGCTGGGGAGGAGTCAGGAAAGCTCACTGAGTCCTTGCGGGTTGCATCCGTGCAAATGGAGCGCTCTTCCAATCTGCAGAAAAAGATAAAAGGTGCGCTGATTTATCCGAGCATTGTCCTCTCTGCGATGATTGGCATCGGCGTCTTGATGCTTATCTACGTCGTTCCAACCTTGGCGGGCACGTTTGCAGAGCTTCACGCTGAACTTCCACCGACAACGCAATTCATCATCAGCGCGAGCGACTTTTTGGTTCACAACACGCTTCTCGCGCTCATCTTCTTGGCTCTTATCGTACTTGGCGGTTTCTTGGGCGTGCGTTCCGAGAAAGGGAAGAAGTTCTTAGATTGGTTTCTTTTGAAGATTCCTATCATCGGCGGGCTGCTTGTCGAGATAAATGTCGCGCGTGCAACGCGCACTCTCGCCTCATTGTTCTCAGCGGGAGTCGATATGGTTTTGTCGATACGCATCACGCGAGATGTTCTTGAGAACTATCAATATAAGAAAGTACTCACGGAAGCCGAAAACAGCCTGACCGCGGGTTCGCCTCTGTCAGTGTCTTTTGCAAAATACCCGCATCTTTTTCCGCCTCTCGTTGCAGAAATAATTGCAGTCGGAGAAGAAACCGGACGTTTGTCGTCGCTTCTCAAGGAGACTGCGGAGTTTTATGAGGAATCGGTGGAGCGTCAGACGAAAGACCTCTCTACTATTATTGAACCGTTTCTTATGATTATCATTGGCGCGTTCGTCGGCTTTTTCGCCCTCTCCATGATTGCGCCTATCTATTCGCTTTCGAACGCAATTTAAGAAGTATGCAGAAGATGGTTCGCAAAGAGCAGAGGAATTCTTACGGTTTTCTACTTTCTACTTTCTACTTTCTACCTACTCGCGCACCACGTGGCATGACACTTATGGAAGTGGTGATTGCCATGTCTCTCATGCTTTTGATTTTCTTAGGTTTTTTTGGCGCATACGCCGCATCTGCTGATTTAGTACGCAGCGCCTCTGCGCGGCTTGGCGCCGTTACTCTGGTCGCGAGCAGGCTTGAATATATTAGAGGAATTCCCTATGCGGATGTGGGAGTTATGGGAGGAACTCCGTCAGGTACGTTAGCTCCGAGTGAAGTGCGTATACAAAACGCTGTTACCTACACGATTCGCACCGTAGTTGCAGACAAAGATGACTCCGCAAACGGCACGGGGGCAAGTGATTATAAATCGGTGCAGGTGGAAGCTGGTTGGAATTTCCGCGGCGCACCACAGAGTATTTCTACAGTTACCTATGTGGCGCCGTAATTCTTATCATCAGCGCGGCATGACCTTGATAGAGGTTTTGGTAAGTGTTGCCGTTCTTTCGCTGGTGATGGTGAGCGCGTCCGACGCGGTACTGTCTCTCTATAAAGCAAATGGCATGGGTACGCGCGCAATATCTCAAATCGGCAGTGCACGCTCGGTGCTCGCATCTCTGACGCAAGAACTTCGCCAGACTGGGTACGGGAATGACGGTTCGTACCCGATCATTTCAATGTCGCCATCGTCGTTGACGTTCTTCAGCAATATCACCAATAGCTTGGGAGCGCTTCGCATTCAGTACCAACTTTCGGGGACGACACTGACTCGAAGCGCAGTCATTGCGGGTACTCCTCCAACCTATAGTGGTACGCCAACGAGTGCGGTACCAGCCGCATACATGCATAACATTGCCGATGCTCTGCCGCTCTTTCGCTACTATGACGCAAGTGGAATTGAAATTACCGACATGAATCGTGTCGAAGACGTAACATCTATCTCGGTTACGATTGATATTCTTGCTCCCGGTATGACCATTCCTTTTGTTCTTACTGCAACGACGACACCTCGTAATCTTAGAGCATTATGAAGAATAAGCAGGTTTCAGGTTTCAGGTTTCAGGTTTCAAAAAAGCATTTTAGGAGTGCACGCGGATTCCTTACAATCTTTGTTCTCATCGCCTCCGCGGTCTTTTTGGTGCTTCTTGGCGATCTTATGCGCTCGCTCACACTTGAGAGAACCGAAGACAGACTCGGTGCTGATAGTGAAAAAGCGTTTCATGTCGCTGAAGCCGGTCTTGAGTATTACCGCTGGCATTTCGGAGAGTTCCCCGATGATTTGAAAGACGGAACTGGCGTTTCCGGACCCTATCAACACAGTATTGATGATCCGGAAAGTTTGAGCGCCGTTGGAACATTTTCCCTCGCTATATCTGGAGTCACTTCGTGCGGGGTGTTGACCTCAGCTACAGTGCGCTCCACCGGATGGATGAACGCGACCCCGACTCATACGAAGACTTTGATAGGTCAGTACGGAAAACCCACACTTGCGGCAGCAACCAGTCCGGCAACATCTGACTCCGCAACGATTGCAACGGAGCTTGTAAATTTGAAAACGTACGCGCAAGCGTCAGGCGTGTATCTTCCCCCGACTGCCGTTGGTCAGTATGGCTATAAAATTGTTTTCAATTCAAACGGCACCTTTGACGCGTCGCCTGTCACGGCAGTTACTCAAGTATGGGGATATTCAACTGATGATGGATGGGTAGAGGAGAATACCGTGATCGCAGCTACAGGTTCTGCCGTGAATCATGCCGTGCCGGCGGGTTGCCCGGTAGTTTTTGTTGAAGACAATGTTTGGCTTCAAGGCACTGTGTCTGGGAAAGTTACCCTCGCTTCCGCGAATGTAACCACTCCGGGCGTTGATCCTACGCTGGTACTCACTGGGAACATTACGTATGCCCATGCGTATGACGATGGGCTGACCGCAATCGGTGAAAATTCCGTTTTGATATCGCTTCAGTCTCCTGACGTGATGCAATTATCGGGCGTGTACGTTGCGAGCAAGGGTCATTTTGGGAGACACCGCTATGATGATTCTGGTACTCACGCTGTTCCTGCCTCTCTTCAGGCATCAGTTATGCGTTCCACGCTGAATACCTTCGGCACATTTGCCTCAAACGGCACAGTGGACACTAAATGGATATCTTCAGGCGCCTTCGTTTCAGGTTACAGCGTGAGGACTGACGCGCATGATGCGCTTCTCTCGGCAGTTCCGCCGCCGTTCACGCCTGCAACCGCAGACGACTTTAGTTTTACTGATTGGCGTACGGCGGACTGATGATTAAAAGCTTCTAGCTTCTAGCTTCTAGCTTCTAGCTTCTAGCTTCTAGCTTGTGTTGCATATCAGAAAAGCTGAAAGCTGTAAGCTGACACCTGGAAGCTCCCATATGTTAGGATTTCTGCATGAAGAAACTGGTCATAGGGAACTGGAAGCTCTATGTGAATACCCCAGCAGAGGGGAAGAAGCTCCTCCGCGACATTGATAAGAAGTTGCCGCGCGGACTCAAGGTGGAAGTAGCGATATGTCCTCAAGTAGCGCTCGCATCTCTTCTCAAGAGCGGATATAGCGGGAAGCGCATAGCCTTCGGCACGCAAGATGTCTTTTCTGAAGATGTAGGAGCTCACACAGGCGCGGTGTCCCCAAAGGCTCTCGTCTCCTCTGGCATCAAGTACGTCATTGTTGGGCATGCAGAAAGGCGAGCACAGGGAGACACCGATGAGATTGTCGCAAAAAAAGCAGTCGCAGCTATAAAAGCGAAATTGCATCCGATTGTCTGCGTGGGCGAACCCACTCGCGATTCGGAAGGTGCATATCTCACCTACCTCACAAACAACGTGACTGCTTCGCTTGCGCGTATCGAGGCGGCGGATGCTGCGCGATTCACCGTTGCGTATGATCCCTTATGGGCGATAGGTGCTGCAGAAGCACCATCGCCACGCGTCGTTGCGGAAGCGGTGATGTTTATTCGAAAGACCATTGCGGATATGTGGGGTCGCGAGCGAGCACTCAAGGTGCGCATCATCTACGGCGGCTCCGTCAACGCAGCAAGCGCTTCAGAGTTCGCCAAAACTCCCGGCATACAAGGACTTTTGCCAGGGAGAGCCAGTGTGAACGCAGAAGAGTTTACGAATATCATTCGCGCATTTCAAAAATAGCCCCCCATGCATTCAATCGAGGAGCTGAAAGACATCAAAGGAAAGCGCGTTTTGTTGCGATTGGACTTGAATGCCCCGATAACCGACGGCGTGATAACTGATCCATTTCGTCTCGATCGAGCATTGAAGTCCATACAGTTTCTTATAGAAGCGCAGGCGCGAGTGATTCTCGTGAGTCACATGAGCGATGCCAGAGGGTCTCTCACTCCAGTGTATGAATATCTCAAGAAAAAAATATCGCTCACGTTTGTTGATGATGTAGCGGGGATTGAAGCGCATCGCGCCGCAGAAGTGCTCAAGGATGGGGAAGCGCTTCTTTTGCAAAATATCCGCATGACTGAGGCTGAAAAGAAAAATGATTCGCAGTTTGTGCGTGAACTTGCCTCGCTCGCCGATATTTACGTAAACGATGCATTCCCTGCGTCGCACAGGCCACACGCTTCGATTGTCGGCGTTCCTCAAGTTTTGCCATCGTACGCGGGGTTCCAATTTCTAGACGAGATGAAAGGTTTGACGCCGGCTCTCACTCCAGAGAGCCCATCCTTGGCTATTGTGGGAGGAGCAAAACTTGGAACGAAAGTTGCTTTGATAGAAACACTCCTCAAGAAATATGATTTTGTGTTTGTGGGCGGCGCGATTGCGAATGATTTTTTTGTAGCGAAAGGCTATCAAGTAGGCACCTCTCTCGTTTCCGGTACCGATACCGCGGGAGCTATGCTCGGCAATCCGAAAATTTTGCTTCCGGAAACCGTAACCGTGGAAGGCGCATACGGACGGCGCAATGTTACTGCGAGCGAGGTGAAAGAGGATGAAGCTATTTTAGATATTGCCCCTGCATCCATTACAGTACTTCAGTCCACCATTAACAGCGCACGTTCAATATTATGGAACGGTCCCATGGGCAATTTTGAAAAAGGATTTACCGCAGGAACTGATGCACTGGCGGAGGCGGTTGCCGCCTCGAGTGCCAAATCAATCGTTGGTGGGGGAGATACACTCTCCTCAATTCAGAATCTTGGACTCATGGAAAAATTTACATTCGTATCAACGGCAGGCGGTGCGATGTTGGATTTCCTCGCAAATGGCACATTGCCGGGGATAGAAGCACTTGAAAGACCTATCACATAACACCTACCCATATTTGTTATAGCTGATTCTCTTCCATATAATCAAGATATGGAAAATTTCGCATTTTCTCCCGCGGCAGTCGATTCCCTCCAAAGACTCATGGATGTTTTGTTGCTTAAGGCGACAAGACCCGAAGCGTATTGGGGACCTTTAAGTTATCCTGAAGCAGAACTCGTAAGATATGGGCGAGCCACTCTAGCTCTTCATGACCCTAATGTTAAGGGAACCATGCACTAACTTTCTAGAATATGGATGAAGTGTATAAAATTCTTGAAAATAGTCATATCCATAAAGCAATCGCCGAGCTTGAAAACAAGCTATTTCTTTACGATCGCCTTAGTGACGAGGATTTAGAAAGGCTAAAAAGACTAAGAGCAGAGCTTGCTTTTAGAGATTTGGACGGGAGTGAAATGGAAACACACTAGTTTCTAGTCCAGACTCTTTCGTATTTTTTCCCCAACCACTTTCGCTTCTCCCTCCTTATACGGAGTACCTGCCCACGGCTGATGCGGGTCACCTTCGAAGCGAGGAACTATGTGAACGTGCGCGTGGAAGACGAGCTGATGCGCCGCCGGTTCGTTGTTCATCATTATATTGATACCGTCCGCCCCGACGGCTTTTTTTATAAGAGGCGCAAGCATATGAACGGTTTTCATAACCGCAAGCCACAGGTCTTGGGGAATATCGAAGATATTTCGGTACTGTATTTTCGGAATGACGAGCGTGTGACCGTGATTACTTGGTCGGATATCTAAGAACGCCAGCGTTTTCTCGTCTTCGTAGATTATTTCTGCGGGTATTTCACGCCGTACTATTTTCAGAAAAAGGTCGTCCATATTTTAATAGGTTTCAGGTATTAGGTTATAGGTTATAGTCTGATCAAAATGTTAACATGACTTGAAATGGCTACCTTACATCCTTTGGTTGAGCGAATCTTGGAGAATAGGAAAATCACGGACAGGGAATTGTTCTTGAATCCCTTGTACGATGCGCGGCACGACCCGTTTCTCTTAAAAGGAATGGACGTGGCGGTCGCCAGAATTCTTTTGGCAATAGAGAAAGGAGAAAAAATTTGCATCTGGCACGATTACGACTGCGACGGCATCCCAGGAGGGGCGCTTCTTTTTGATTTTTTCCGACGCATTGGCTACGAGGTGGAAACGTACGTGCCGGAACGGAATGAAGGCTATGGGTTGAACGTCTCCGGTATCGATGTGCTCAAAGAGAAAGGAGTTTCTGTCATCATCACGGTTGATTGTGGCATCACTGATGTCGCGGAAGTGGCGCATGCGGCTGGGCTTGGTGTCGATACGATTGTTACTGATCACCATTTACCTCAAGCTACTCTTCCCGCAGCACTCGCTGTCATAAATGCACATCAGTCTGATGACGTTTACCCTTTCAAAGGTCTCTGCGGCACGGGGGTCGCTTTCAAGTTGGTGGAAGCTTTAATACAAAAAGGTAATTTTGATTTACCCGTCGGCTCCGAAAAGTGGCTTTTAGATTTAGTGGCGGTTGCAACGGTCGCAGACATGGTGCCATTAACTGGCGAGAATCGCACGCTCGTGAAGTACGGGCTCACGGTGCTCCGCAAGGGAAGACGCCCTGGTCTAAAAGCATTGCTTGAAGCTGAACGCATTCCATTAATGTCAGTCGCAGAAGATGACATAGCTTTTTCTATCGCACCCAAAGTGAATGCTGCGTCGCGTATGAAAAGTCCAAAGCTCGCGTTTGAACTTCTAACGACAGAGTCTGAAACTCGAGCACGCGAAATTGCGAAAGAGCTGGTGCAGTTGAATCAAGAACGAAAGATTGAAGGTATGCGTGTCGCGAAAGATGTAAAACATCGTATGGAAATGATGACTGCTCACGACCCCATTATCGTGATGGGCAGCCAATCGTGGCGCCCGTCACTTTTAGGAATCGCTGCAACGAGTGTCGTCGAGACATATCAGCGCACCGTGTGCTTGTGGGGAATGGATGGTGGACTCATCAAAGGTTCGTGTCGCTCGAATGGCACAGTCAACATCGTTTCCCTGATGGCAGAAGCGAAAGATGCATTCCAAGATTTTGGCGGTCACGAACTTGCGGGAGGTTTTTCTGTCTCGCCTGAAAAGATTCACGAACTACCTATTAAATTGCAGCAAGCGCTAGAGACACTATTAGAGAAAGATACTGAAAGTCTTGGTGCGAGCGCTCGTAACAAAGGAGTGGTGGAAAGTTCGCTCACTCTCGCAGAGGTGAGCGATAGCGCGTTTGATGCGCTGCGTTCACTCGCACCTTTCGGTATGGAAAATCCGAAGCCTTTTTTTCGCTTCCACGCGGTTTCAGTCGCTGCAGTAAGCAGGTTTGGCAAGGCGAAAGAACACCTCCGACTCACTTTCACAGACGATTCAGGACGAAAAGCCGATGGCATCGTCTTTTTTGTTCCACGCTCATTATTTAAAGATACGCTCGAACTCCTTTCTCTAGGCGACACGTGTACTGTGGACGCTTCGATTGAGCGCTCGTATTTTGCCGGAAGAAAGGAACTTCGTTTGCGAATAGAAAACATCGTTACAATCTGAAGATTCGACCTGTACAATACTTTCAATGAAACAGGTGGTCATCTATACCGACGGTGGTTCGAGAGGAAATCCGGGTCCGTCGGGCGCAGGTGCGGTCGTGAAAGACCCATCTGGAAAGAATGCGGCAAGTATTTCGGCATTCTTGGGAGTGCGCACTAACAACTGGGCAGAATATGAAGCGCTCATCTTGGCGCTCCGGGCCGCGGTTGATTCGTTCGGGAGCCCCGTGCCGTACCCAGTAATTGTGCGCATGGATTCAGAGCTCATTGTTCGGCAGATGCAAGGAAAATATAAAGTTAAGCACCCAGTATTAAAAGAACAGCACGCGAAAGTGCGTGCACTCATCGAAGATTCTTTTTCAGATATAACCTTCACGCATGTGCCACGTGAGGAAAATGGGGAAGCGGATCAACTGGCAAATGACGCGATGGATCGCGGTATGTGAAAAATGTTTTTTGACCGGCTCATTCGACATCTCGTTCCTATTCTTTCTGTTTTGATAGTTGTTGGCGCGGCGGCATATTCAGTGTTTGTACCCGATACGTTTCCTGCTCCTTTAGAACAGGTAATCGGCAAAACGGTAACTCTCGAGGGCGTTGTCGTTCGCGACCCCGACCTGCGGGAGCGCTCCACCCAGCTTGCCGTGCAGATCAAAGCGGTGAACGGCGTTCAGTTCACGGAAGGTGCGCGCGTACTTCTTTTTGTTGATGTATTTGAAAAATCTGCCTATGGTGACCGCATAAAGATAAAAGGTGTACTAAAAAAGCCAGAACCATTCGAGACTGATTCAGGGAGAACATTTAATTATCCGAAATATCTTCGGGCACACGGCATCCTCTATACGATGTCATTTCCGAATATCACGCATATCGGAAACGGAGGGGGAAATCCGATTGTGGCAGAACTTCTCTCCATAAAGCACGTATTCATACGAGGCATTGAGAGAGCGTTACCTGAGCCTGAGTCCGCACTTCTCGCGGGACTCTTGCTCGGAGAGAAACAGTCTTTGGGTGAAAAAATAACAGGATTTTTTCGGAATGCCGGTGTCGTGCACATCATCGTTCTTTCTGGATACAACGTTGCACTGGTCATTCAATGGGTTTCTTTTATTTTGTTGAGAATATTTCCACGCGCTGTCGCATACAGCTTGTCCGGCATCTTTGTCGTTGGCTTTGCAGTGATGACGGGTGCGTCGGAAACTACAATGCGAGCCTTATTGATGGCACTTCTTGGAACCCTTGCTACCATTCTGCGTCGACCGAAAGCGGCGCTTCGCATGCTCGCTATTGCAGCTGCGACGATGGCAGTCATGAATCCGTACATCGTTCTCTACGACCTTTCGTTTCAACTCTCTATTCTTGCGACTCTAGGGCTCATTCTTTTTTCAGAGAATATTGCGAAGCGCCTTACGTTTGTTCCTGAATTCAAATATTTTCCACTCCGCGAAATTATTTCTACCACGCTTGCAACGCAGGCAACAGTCTTGCCGCTCCTCATATTCTCCGTAGGCGCAGTATCCCTCGTGTTTCTTCCAACAAACGTACTCGTCTTGCCCGCGGTTCCTCTCGCCATGTTTGCAGGATTCTTTGCGTCTCTTGCTGCACTTTTCTTACCGGTGCTCGCTTTTCCTTTCAGCCTGATTTCCTACAGTATTCTTTCTTACATTATCAATATTGCGACCGTGTTTGGTGCGTTTCCGTTCGCGTCCATCGCAATTTCACGCGAATGGATGTGGCCGCTCTTGATGGTTGTAGGCGCAGTATATTTGTTTGGTTTTTTCTTTTTTAGTCGTTTCGAAAAAACGAACGCTTCGGAACGTAATAAAAAATAAAAGCCCCATCGGGGCTTTTATTTTTTGGAATCAAACCTCAAACTACACTACCGCCGTCTCCTATGCCATTGCTGCCACCATCCCCTATACAACCAGTACCGCCATCTCCGAGTCTCTTTCTTTTTATTTCTGCTGATGCACCTGCGGGCGTTATAAGCCAGCCCTCTCTCTCTTTGTTCATTCTGCTCATAAAATTTTATTGTTTAGATTAATATTTATATCTTCAGAATAGCTCCACGTTTGGTTATGTCAATCGTTTACTAACTATTTCGCCATTTAGATTTTTGAAAAACGCTTCTATATATTGAGCTTTCTCGGCTGGAGTATAGTCCACCATGTAGGCGTGTTCCCACATATCGAGCGCAAGAATCGGAGTTGTGCCGCCAAGTTGCCCGAGTTCATGATCCATCACGAAGTGGTTGAAGAAGTGCTTTTGAACAGGGTCGTAGGAAAGGATAGCCCAGCCGATGCCACGCATGAGTCCGACTGATTTAAATTCTTTTTCCCAGTTTTCGTATGAACCGTACTGCGCTATGAGTGCGTCCTTGAGTCCTGCCCCGATGGGGGAAGGAGATCCTTCCCATTGTGAGAAGTAATGTTCGTGCATGCGCATACCATTGAATTCAAAACCCAAACGACGCAGCGTTTCACCGAGCGCGTAGGCGTTCTTTTCAGAGTCTTTTTTTAAGTCAGAAACGGTTTCTTCAAGTGTATTAGTGGACTTCACATATCCCTCGTAGAGCTTGATGTGTATCTCAAGCTGCTTGGATGAAATACCGTCCAGGTTTCCGAAGGTGAATTTTCTTGCTGCGTATGCCATATGAAAATGGTGAGGTAAACCTAGTAAGTGACGATTATATCGATTGTATCATGAAGCGATTATGCGTTTTCTGTTAATCGGGCTTCTTGTTTTCGGAAATATTTTCGTGTGGACGCTTCCAACTCCACATGGGCTCACAGTTTCATTCTTAAACATCGGGCAGGGGGATTCAATTTTCATTGAAGGTCCGACTGGCATACAGATACTTGTCGACGCAGGACCGCCGGACAAATCAGTTCTCCGAGAATTGGGAAGTGTGATGCCGTTTTATGACCGTTCCATTGATGCGCTCGTAGAGACGCATCCGGATCAAGATCATATCGGCGGGGTTCCTGACGTAGTGGGGCGTTACTCTGTTGGAAAATTTTTGGAGCCGGGCATTCCAAATGAAACGAAAGCAACGGTGGCGGCTATCGCAGCGATTAAAAAATCCGGAGCGAAAGATATCATTGCCCGCCGGGGCATGCGACTTATCTTGGGCGGCGGGGCATATGCCGATATTCTTTTTCCAGACCGTGATGTTTCCAAGATTGAAACAAACACAGGCTCAATCGTCATGCGTGTCGTGTATGGCGAGACATCGTTCTTGCTCAATGGCGACTCTCCGCAGGGAATAGAAAACTATCTTGTTTCATTGGACGGCAAAGCGCTTCAAAGCAGTGTGCTCAAAGCTGGGCATCATGGTTCAAAAAATTCCAGCTCAACGGGATTCGTGAAAACGGTTGCACCGTCATACGGAGTTTTCTCACGCGGATGCGACAACAAATACGGACATCCTGCACCGCAAGTAATAGAGTTATTCAAGAGCCTAAATATTCCAACGCTCGACACTTGCACAGACGGCAGGGTCACTTTCGTTTCAAACGGTCGTACTCTCGGCATTCAAAAACAGTAGCCTTAAAAACCTGTGCGAATCCCGGGATTCGCACAAAATTAAAAAATCCCGCCTGTGCGGGATTTCGAGTCCAAAATGGAAGGACCTAGATTATGTTTGCTTTTCTGAGGGTCGTGTATGCGCCGCGCTTGGCGATGGTCTTTACTGCACGCGCAGAGAGGAGTAACGAAACATGCTTGTTGAGCTCCGGCACAAAGATTTTGTGCTTCTGGAGGTTAGCCTTGCGGCGTACTTTCCCGCAGGGGTTGTATTGTGTCGCGCGGGTACGGTTGGAATACCTCCCTCCGACGAGCGACGATTTACCAGTTACAGCGCATGCCTTAGCCATAGTTCGTAGACTGTAACATACGCTCTCCTGGAGTTCAATGTCGAATTTGACTTTCTGAAAAGTAAGCATATATTCCAACTTATGGCTTTTGGGGAAGGTAGAGAAACGATACGCGAAATACCCGACGTGATTGCGAGGGATATGTGCAAAGTGGGCACTGGCGAGGTGTGTACTTTTTCCTCTACTCAACTTGGCGTTCACCATTGTTTAAAGTCATCCACGACGCAAAAGATGTTTGTTGAAGTACGAGCCAAAGCTGGTTTGAAAGAGGGCGAACGAGACTACTGTTCTGGTCAACCCAGCTTTGTACCACGTGATATCGAGGTAGATTTTTAAGACGTTTTTTCTAAATAAGCAACGATGGTGCGGCGTTTCCATGCTGAGCCGTCCGCATGCTTGTGTTTAAATGATTTTTCGATTTTGTGGATGGTGAAATGGCTCCCGCCTCCGTCGGAACTTTGGTCGGGCGACGCAAAAAACTCTCGCAGCGTCTCCTCAGTCCACACGTATTCGGAATTGTGTATTTCTGGATGTATGTACATGCCCGCCTCTTCTCCAGGGGCTTCGCGGAGGAGCCGCTTGGCATGGGCGTCGTCATCTAAGAGAAATGATTTGAAAAAGAGCCATCCTCCAGGTTTCAAGACACGGAGAACCTCGCTTCGAAGATTTTCACGTTCCTTTTGCTTCAAGACGTGCGAGCTCATCATGTCGAGCGCGATAGTAACAGAAGCGTCCGCCAAAGGAATGGGTTCTTCCATTCCTTGGACAGAAAATTTGAGCGGCAACTCTGCCGCGGCTTTTTTCGCCTGCGTTATCGCAACTTCGGAAAGATCGTACCCAAAACCCCGCATGCCATAGGTATTTGCAAGATAAATAAGATTTCGCCCGTTGCCGCACCCGATATCAAGTGCTTGCGCGGTCACGTTTAAAAATTTCTTTCCGTGTTCGCGTATAAGATATCGTGCGAATTTTTCCAAATCTTCCGAAGGTTCAGTTGAAAGCGCGAGATGCGGATTGGCGCCGCCGGTACGGTTTGCTTTGCCGTACTCTTTATTCCAAAAATCTTTTTGTTTAGACATTCTTACTTAAGAGCGCCTTGATGGCTGCGGCTCCATTCGTAAAAAACAATTGCCGCAGAAGCCGCTGCATTCAATGATTCTGTGCGCGGGTGCATAGGAATGCGGAGCAATATGTCGCAGAGTTCTTCTGTTTTTTCGCGTATCCCTTTCCCTTCGTTGCCGATGATAAAAAGCGACGGCTCAGTGAATGTCTCGCTGATGAGAGACTGAGCGCCCTTACCTGCAAGACCGTATGTCCAGAACCCTTTATCCTTAAGAAGGCGAATCGTCTGGTTCACGTTGCCAATGGTGACAAGAGGAATGCGGAACGCCATGCCTGCGGACGTCTTCACGACTGCGCCTGTTATCGGTGCAGTGCGGTGTTCTGGAATCAAGACAGCCGCGAGACCCATCGCAGCAGCAGAGCGGATGATGGCACCCACATTGTGCGGATCTTGGAGTTCCCCTAAAAGCGCGAGCGCGGGCTTCTTGGATACGTCGAGGGTTTGAATGAATGTCTCAAAGGGGATGAGCAAGCTTTCGGTGTCGATGATAGCGACGATACCCTGATGCACTGCATCATTTCCCACCATGTCGCTGCCCTTAAGGGTGGCGGTGGTGATTTTCTTTTTCTCTATCAGCGTTTTGATTTTCTCGTCATCGAACACGGGAGAAAGGAAGACTTTCTTCACTACGTGCGTGGCATTCTGTATAGCTTCAGCCACAGCGTGCTTACCATATATATAGACTTTTTCTCTCTGCATAGTGCGAGTGTAGCACCGGAGAGCTGTTAGGTGCCAGCTTTCAGGTTTTAGCTTGAAATTAAACCTGGCACCTGAAACCTGAAACCTGTACACTGTTCAAAATGGAATTCATCATCGGCATCGTTATCGTTATTCTTTCAATAATTTTCCACGAGGTGGCGCATGGGTTTGTGGCAAATTGGCTTGGCGACCCAACCGCGCGCTATGCAGGCAGGCTCACCTTGAACCCTATTCCGCACATCGACCCCATAGGCTCTATTGCGATTCCCGGTATTCTTGCTTTGACTGGCTCTCCTTTCTTGATTGGTTGGGCAAAGCCTGTGCCTTATAATCCCTACAATTTACGGAATCAACGTTGGGGCGAAGCACTTGTAGGGGCGGCGGGACCTCTCACTAATATCTTCATCGCACTCGTATTCGGGCTCATTTTGCGTTTTTCAGCGGATTTAGGTTTATCAGGTGCAATTTTAGGGGTCTTGGTGACGGTGGTATATGCGAACCTAGTACTCGCTATATACAACATGATTCCTATCCCGCCCCTGGACGGCTCAAAAGTGCTTGCTGCTATTTTGCCGACGCAGCTCCGGATGGGCTATAAGCGTTTAGAGTCCTCAATGTACGCTCTTGGTCCTTTCGGACTCATTATGGTGAGTTTCGTCGCCATATACCTGTTGTGGCCGGCTCTATCTCAATTCGTCGGCTTCCTTTTTAGCCTTATTGTTGGGGCTTAAAAGGGAGAAATTTGACATGTGTTATTATATCGGTTATTCTATTCGTACATGTCAATGAGAGGATTAGAGAGAGGACTTTTACCGCGTTGCGAAGCTGAGGGTTGCGGTATTAAGGGAAGAGACGTGATGCACACGAGTCGCGGGTACCTTTGCAAGACTCATCGAGCGCATTAGATGTCTCGAATAGTAACTAGCGTGTTGCGTTTTTGAGTGCTCACTTGTATAGTATCCGAACTGCCCCTGCGCAGTTTTTTCGTAACAATGGCTACAATAAATCAGTTAAGGAAGAATCCTCGCCGGAAAGCGTCTCGAAAGACGAAAACCGTCGCTTTGTCGCGTGGTTTTAACGTCCTTAAGAATCGCCCTACCTTCTACCCTTCACCTTTCAAGCGCGGTGTTTGCACAAAAGTAACGACCAAGACTCCAAGAAAGCCAAACTCAGCTGTCCGGAAAATCGCCCGCGTTCGCCTTACAAATGGCATGGAGGTTACTGCCTACATTCCTGGTGAAGGACACAATTTGCAAGAACACTCCGTTGTCATGCTCCGCGGTGGTCGTACTAAAGACCTTTCGCTCCGCTACAAGATTGTCCGCGGTCGCCTTGACGCAGCTGGTCTTGAGAAGCGCCGTCGCGGACGAAGCCGTTACGGGAGTAAACGTCCGAAAGCAAAATAATCTATGCGTAGACGACTTAAAAAGCAGAACGTTATCAACCCTGATTCAAAATACGAGTCGGAGTTTTTGGCGCGTTTCATCAACACGATAATGTGGGATGGAAAGAAAAGCATTGCGCAGACTATCGTTTACGATGCCCTTGATGAAATAAAGAAGCGCGATGATGCTCTCGACCCGATGGTCGTTTTTGATACTGCGATTTCGAATGTAAGCCCGACTATCGAAGTTAGGTCACGCCGTGTCGGTGGCGCCAACTACCAGGTGCCCCGCGAAGTAAGACCGGAGCGCCGCCGTTCGCTCGCATTTCGTTGGATAATTGCCGCTGCACGTGCAAAGAAAGGAAAGCCGATGGCACTGAAACTTGCTGATGAACTTATGGCGGCTGCAAAGAATGAGGGTAGCGCTGTGAAGAAGCGTGAGGATGTACACCGCATGGCTGAATCAAACCGTGCGTTTGCTCACTTAGCTTGGTAGCCGCATGACTGACGAAAGAGGTGGGGGTCAGGAGACAGATTTAGAGGCTTCCACACCAATATCTTTCATGTCGAGGCGCAATTCTTGGGATCTCCGCACTCTTGCGCACTCTTTGTTAGAGCGATACAAAAAAGGTGAAGCGGTTGATAACGAATTAAATGCAGTTGCAGAAGAGTTGACGGAGAGAGAGGAGTTTCTATCCATCGTTATTCGAGAAAATGGACGTCCCAAGTTTCAACTCATACATGGTAAGAAAAGCTAAAATTGGGGCTGAAATTGCAAATGTTGCTCGGTAAATCTTTATGGAAGAACGCTTTGTAGGAGGGACTGGAAACAACAGCCCTGTTGTTTCTCTTGCAGATGAAAAAAGACGTCGCGCTGAGGAGGCTTTTGAATTCTTGAAAAGGTTGATTGATGCAGAAAAACGCAAAACATCAATCCGCGGACTACCCGACTCGCTTGGTCAAATAGTGTACGATGGAGCACGAGAAGCAGTTCGCGCAGGCGCCTCTCCTCGCCGGCTCAGGCACGAACCGCGCAGCTGAGTATTGAAATGATTCCAAAACAACATGATAAGAAAAACTGAAAGCAGAGGAGAGGTAATAAAGCTCGGTACGATTCGTTCTGAGCGGAAAATTGAACAGCAAATAAAAAAATTATTGGATACGTTGAATGCCCTGCCGAAAGCAGATCTTAGTAGAGAAGATCCCAGGCGGGCAGAGGTACTGAGGGATCTTGAGAGTGCCACTAGTGCCCTCGCCGCGCTCAAGGAATCAAAAAAGAAAAAATAGTCTCCATGGACCTTGCGTTTTAGCCTATTTATACGTATCTTATGAGGTAACGCTTCGGCGATTTTATTTTTACCACTATGGGAAAAAGAGACTATCCATTGGAACGTGTCCGAAACTTCGGCATCATCGCGCACATCGATGCGGGCAAGACGACTACATCAGAGCGCGTGCTCTACTACACTGGTAGCCAGCATAAGATAGGCGAGGTGCACGAAGGGGAGACGACAACCGACTGGATGGAACAGGAGCGCGAACGCGGTATCACCATTACCTCTGCTGCTATCACCTGCTTCTGGACGCCTACTGAAGAAACCGACAAGAAAGACGTCACCAAGAAAATTCGTTTCAACGTCATCGACACTCCTGGGCACATTGACTTTACTATTGAAGTGAAGCGCTCACTCCGTGTTCTTGACGGCGCGGTTGTTGTATTCGACGGCGTTGCCGGCGTCGAGCCACAGTCAGAAACAAACTGGCGCTACGCAGACGAAGGAAAAGTTCCTCGCATCTGTTTCATCAACAAGCTTGATCGCACTGGCGCATCATTCGAACGCTCGTACGCTTCTATCCTTGATCGCCTTACGAAGGACGCAGTTCGCATGCAGGTTCCTATCGGCGAGGAAGGGGAGCATGTAGGTGTTATTGAACTCTTGACTCGCGAAGCCGTGTACTTTGATGGCGACATGGGTGAGATCGTTCGTCGTGAAAAAGAAATTCCTGAAAATTTGAAAGCAGATGTCGAGAAATACCGTGCAGAACTTATAGAGAAAATCGTTTCAGAAGATGATGCGCTCATGCAGGCATACCTCGAAGGCAACGAGCCATCTCTCGCCGATTTGAAAAAGACACTCCGCAAAGCAGTTATTGATAACAGAATCGTGCCGGTGTACGCAGGTTCTGCGTTGAAGAACAAGGGTGTGCAGCTCGTCTTGGACGCTGTCGTTGAATACCTCCCGTCGCCCTTGGATTTGCCACCAACCAAAGGCATCAACCCAGACACTGGTGAAGAAGTTTTCCGCAAGGCATCAGATGATGAGCCATTCTGCGCTCTCGTTTTCAAACTCCAGACTGACCCGTTCGTGGGTGCTCTTTCATTCTTCCGTGTGTACTCAGGAAAAATCGAAGCGGGTTCTTACGTGTACAACGCATCGACCGGCGTAAAAGAACGCCTTGGTCGCATCGTGCGCCTCCAGGCTGACAAACGTGAAGAAGTGAAGGAAGTCTTCACTGGAGAAATTGCCGCGGCAGTTGGCTTGAAGGAAGCAAAAACTTCAAACACGCTTGCTGACGAAGCAAACCCAATGATTCTTGAAGTCATCAAGGCACCGGAACCCGTCGTTTCGATGCGCATTGAGCCGAAGACCAAGGGTGACCAAGAGCGCATGGGCATGGCACTCAAAAAACTTTCTGACGAAGACCCATCTTTCCGTGTTACGTCAGACGCTGAGACGATGGAAACAATTATTGCAGGCATGGGTGAGCTTCACTTGGAAATTCTCGTTGACCGCATGAAACGCGAATTCAATGTCGATGCGAATACTGGTAGACCACAGGTTGCGTACCGCGAAACCATTCAAAAAGAAGCAGAGGCAAATCATAAGTACATTAAGCAGACTGGCGGTAAAGGTCAGTACGGTCACGTGGCAATCAAAATTCGACCGATGGAACCTATCGACCCTGGTGCAAAGGTAAAGAACAACGTCAAACGCGAAGCGCACTTCGAATTTATTAACAACATTAAAGGAGGCGTCATTCCGCAGGAGTTTATTCCGGCAGTTGAGAAAGGTATTCGCGAAGCTATGGAGCGCGGTATTGTTGCCGGCTTCAAGATGGAAGATATTTCTGTAGATCTTTTTGATGGTTCATCACATGATGTCGACTCATCCGAAATCGCATTCAAAATTGCAGCATCGCAAGCATTCAAAGAAGCTGCTGAGCGCGCACGACCAGTGTTGCTTGAGCCAGTCATGAAAGTTGAAGTCGTCGTTCCGGAAAAATTCATGGGCGACATTACTGGTCACCTCACCTCAAAGCGCGGTGCTATTGATTCGATTGAAGAACGAGGTTTAGCAAAAGTAGTAAATGCGAAAGTTCCACTTTCTGAAATGTTCGGTTACACGACGGCACTTCGTTCCATG
>CAYNOO010000011.1:0-22778 GCA_964398865.1 uncultured Candidatus Saccharibacteria bacterium
CAATTTCGCCTTATTCGCGAGGTGTTCGGCAAAGGTTTTCGCGTAATACATGTTTCCATCCTTGCCAGTGAGGTAATAGAGGTAGGGAGTTTTCGTTGGCGTAACGGCATCTTGTATCGCCTCAAGCCCTGGATTGCCAATGGGTCCAGGTGGCAGACCTCTATTCAAATAGGTGTTGTAGGGAGAATCAATTTTCAAGTCATTTAACGTTGGAGAGTAACCTGATTTTTTCAATAGATAACCGAATGGTGCATCCACTTGAAGCGGCATACCGAGCGAAATTCGTTTCCACAGGATACCTGCGACTATTCTTCTGGTCTCGCTCTGTCTCGCTTCCCTCTCCAGTATGGAAGCCATTGTGATTACTTCACTAGTCGGTCTACCGAACGTTTGAATATCTTTTTCTAGCGGAGCGGTTTTCTCATTAAATGTCTCCCTAAGGCGACTAATTACTTCTTGGGGTGGCGTGTTGGGTAGTAAAAAATAAGTTTCAGGAAAGAGGTACCCTTCTTCGCTCTCTGCTAAGGCTTTAAATTTCTCTGCATCGAAAACTCCGAGAGAACGTAAAAGAATATCTCCCATCTCGAACGTCGTGGCTCCTTCTGGAATGGTTACTCGAACTAATGATATTCCTGTGACTCCGTGAGAGAAGCGGTACGCTAGTGAAATAACATTCTCTCTATCCTTCAAGGCGTAGGTTCCTGCAATGACACCTGTATTCCCCATAGTCTGAACAAGAGCAGAGAAAAGAGTCGCAGAAGAGAGAGCTTTCTTTTCTTTCAGCATTGCTCCTGCATCACGAACGGTTGCACCTTTCGGCACCATAATGAATGTATTTTTTGGATATGAAAGAGGTGCTCCGATAAAAAGCAGCGTTACGAAACTCAAGATAAGGACGCACGCAAGCGTAACCTGCACGCTCCTTTTACTGAAAGATACATTCATATCGGCAAATTTTCAGGCGGCTCAAGGGTAAGCCCACGCATGCGAGCAAGGGCGCTCCCGCGGCTGGCATGCGGAAGATGAAACAGGGTTGCGAGCTCCTCAGTATTCAAAACGAACGCTTTACCGTAGTACGGTGGCGCGAAGAATGCTCGGCGGCGATATAAGTTCAGAAGATGCGATGAGGCAAGCAAGGGGACGGCACCGAAAATCTCTGAAAGGACGAACCCGGGGCGATGATTGGGATCGTACGCGATGAAGCCGTTCAATTCAGTGTCATTCAGCGGGTCAAGCAAGTGAGACATCTTCTCTTCATACGACTCATCGAAGTGTGCTCTGTCGGCGATATATAAAGCGCGTATGCCGCAATCAAATGAGGGTTTTTTCAACGCAGCTTCTATTGCTGAAACTGTTCCTTTCGTAGCAGCAGAGAGACCCGTCATTTCCCCTTTCGAGCCTACTAACTTCTTTATCTCATCGTGTGCAGCTTCGTGAAGCGTGTCTCGCGGGTTTTCAAAAAAGTTCTGCCGTTCGCGCTGATGAGGGCGCATTATCACCGAAAGGAACACGTGCTCATCAGCGCCAGTGTTTGCAAGCCCTTCTACGATTTCACCGAACACATCGCGCTTCTCGCGTAGTTCTTCATACGCCACATACGTCTTCAAAGGACACGGGTCGGGTTTCGATAGCGTGTACTCTCGCGCGGAAAGGCGCATGGAGAGCGGATCAAAATGAACCTCCCTGGAGTAGTCACGCACTTCGTGTATGTCTATGTCGTGGTATTCGGCGCGAATACGCCCCTCCAAAGCAACCCGGTAGCTCTCCGGCACGTGAGCAAAAAAACGAACCTTACCGTTATGCGCATATACTTCGAAAGCCCACGAGGAGCGTATCTTGCCACGAAGATACCCATCCATCCGAGAAACATCCGTTCGGTGATACAGAGAATAAAAAACAAGCTCCATCGCTTTTGCGGTCGGAGGTGTTTCATCTCCTGGTTTTAATTCGAGCATAACGTAGGGAATAGAGTCAACAAAACGCGATCGGATGACATTGAGCCATAAAGGCCACGCAATCGCGAAAAGCCCTGCGGGAAGCCATAAGGGAGCTAGGAAAGCCAGAAAATGATACAAACCTGCAACAGTAGCAGGAGTAAAGTAAATGAGGATGGGAACCGCGAGGAGCGCCGCAATAATAAGCCACTCAATCAGCCTGCGACGCGACATTATGAAAATATATCACACGAGGTGTGATATTGAATTAAAACGTATACATTAAGCTATCAATAGCGATTGGGTACCGGAGAAATGAGGGTCATTGGTTTCGCATGGGCTCTCAAGTAATCCCTGTAGGCTTCGGGTGATTGCAATAAAAACTTAAGACCCTGTCGCGCCTCATCAAAAGAGAGAGTGACAATGGTACGTTCTTCAAAATCTGATGGCGGTTCTTCCCCACCACTTCCGGCACCTCCCGGATTGTGCGCAAGTGGAACATTGTCAGGAGTGAAATTTGGCTCTATGCGTTCAGGACTTCCAGGCATACCTAGCTAGACACTTATTTTAGAGAATACTTTCCGTCCTTCTTTACGAACGCGGAATTCTGTAAGTTAACGATGATGGTGTTTGGCTTCACGTAACGCTCCTTGGAAACACGCTTCATGATCTCTTCGCGAGTAAGTGGTCCCGATTCTTTCAAGATGTGCTTGATGATTTCAACCACTGGTCCAATGCGGTAGCCCCACTCCTTGAGAGCATAAATGCCGCGCCCAACGAGTACGAAGCGGCTGTCTTTAATGAGCTCATTGTGCGTCGTTGCTTCGTGCGCCTTTTTCCCAAAAAGTTTTTCGATAGATTTTGCGACTTCACGGAAGTGCATCGGAGAGCCGTGGCGCTTCAAAGCCAAGTACGCATGATCACGAATATTTTTTACTCTAATTCCAGGAGCGGATGAGCGACCCCACTCTCCAAGAGGATTCCTCATAATGCAATTCGAGAGCTCCAACCATCGGCGCACAGTGTCTTTTGAACGATACTTCGTGTTCACCTTCGTAAGACAGCTCATGACGTGCTCCACAAGCTTGTCTTCCGATAAGACGTCAGAAGGCTTCACGGTCCCGTGAACCTGCTTTAACGCAGATTCTACTGACTTCGTAAGCTCCGGATCAACAGACCAACGTGCTTTAAAATCTGGAGTCTCTTTTGCAGCAATGAACGGATGTCCTACGACAAGCAGGAAATAGAGATGATTCCTCGTTTCGGTATCTTTTGCAAATTCGTCCAAGAGCATCGTTTCTGAAAGTACTCCTCCAAGATCACGAATAGCATTCTCGAGCCAGACAAACGCAGCGGTCTCTTTCGCAAGAGCCGCTGAATCCTGAATGAGCTTCGTTGCGTGGTTCTCAATCTGGCGAACGCGCTCTCGCGTTATGCCATAACGCTTGCCAATTGCGTCAAGCGTCTCTCCGCGTACTTTTGTGCCAAGACCGTAGCGACTCACCACGACATCGCGCGAACGCTCAGGCAAAACTGCAACGAGGCGCTTGCTGATTTGTACGGGTTTGAAAGGAAGTTTGACCATAGATTTAATTTTCGCCATTTATTGATTACAGTGTCCATTCCTTATAGCACATATTTTAAATCACGTCAAACCACCAAGTACTTATCCCCAGCTACACTATAAAATTGATGACTCTCCCAGGAACGAAGATAACCCTGCTTGGCTTTTCAGGAACCATAGCTCCGAGCTTTGCATCCTTTCTAACCAATTCCACCACATCTTCCTCTGTCGCACCACGCTCTGATAGAACGATACCTTTCACTTTTCCACCAAGCTGAACAGCAATTACCACTTCGTTTTTCTCAAGTTTAGCGGGATCGAAAACCGGCCAGTTTTCGGTATGAATTGAAGTTGTATGTCCCAGGCTTTCCCAAAGTTCATCAGTCATATGAGGGGCAAAAGGAGCGAGCACCCGGAGGAAGGCTTCATACGCATCCTGTGACAATTTCTCTGCTTTTTCGAATACATTGACGCAAATCATCATCTGACTCACGGCAGTATTGAGGCTTAAGTTTTCAATATCCTCTCCCACCTTCTTGATGGTTTGTTGGAGCACGCTATCCGTTTCCGCTGTAAGTAATGCCCCCTGACTAACTCTTTCTTGCAAGCGCCAAACGCGTTCCAAAAATCTTCGCGAGCCAATAATATTTTGTGTGTTCCAAGGCTTCATAGCCTCAAGCGGTCCCATAAACATCTCATAGATGCGCACGCTGTCAGCGCCATAAAGCGCAACGAACTCATCGGGGTTGATGACATTACCTTTTGATTTAGACATCTTGGTTCCGTCTTCAGCAAGAATCGTCCCTTGGTGGCGAAGTTTTGCGAATGGTTCTCCGAAGGAGACATGACCGAATTTTTGTAATGCCTTCGTGATGAAGCGCGCATACATCAAGTGCAGCACGGTATGTTCCGCGCCACCCATATAGAGATCAACTGGCAACCATTTAGCAATCGCCGCTTTGGATGCGAACTCCTCCGTATTCTTAGGATCAGCAAACCGCAAGAAATACCAAGAAGAACAGACGAACGTATCCATCGTATCTATCTCCGGCTTCCATCCTTTTCCGAATATCTTTTCCGTTCTCTCTAAAAGTTCTTTTGAAGTTCCGAGCGGCGAAGTGCCTTTTGGAAGATACTCAACATCTTCCGGCAAAAGCCACGGCAAATGCTCTTCGGGAATTGGGTGCGCCGTGCCCTCGGGGTCATACACTACTGGAATGGGTGCTCCCCAATATCTTTGGCGTGAAATGAGCCAATCGCGAAGTCGATATGTAACGCGAGCCTCTCCATAGCCTTTTTCTTCTATCCACCTGACGACATCCTTTATGAGAGACTCATCGATTGTGCGCCCCGTAAAAGGTCCTGAGTCTTTCAAAACCCCTTTGTTGAAGTGCGCATTGACTGGCTCCTCAGCTACCTCACGTTCAACTACCTCCTGAAGCGGAATTTTATATTTCTTTGCAAACGCGACGTCGCGAGGGTCGTGCCCTGAACAGCGTATGATGCCGGTACCAAAATCCATTAAGGCAAAATTTGCGATCCAAATTGGAAATTCTTTCTGTGTTAAAGAGTCAACGGCATAACGTCCAGTAAAAATACCTTCTTTTTCAGTGGTCGCATTCGTGCGCTCAATGGTATCCACCTCTTGCATGCGCCTCACGAAGTCTTGTACTTCGACTTCTATTTCCGTTCCCTGCACTAGAGCTTTCACCGCAGGATGCTCTGGCGCAAGCACAAGATAGGTATCTGCAAAAAGCCATGCCGGATAAGCACTGAATGTTTCTAGAGAGATACTGAGATTCTTTACCTTGTGTTTGATTACTACGCCCTCTTTTCTGCCAATCCAATTGCGTTGATTAATCTTTGTGGATTCTGGCCAGTCAACACCGTCCAAGTCATCTATGAGCGCATCAGCAAACTCAGTTATCTTGAAAAACCACTGAGCGAGCTCTTTTTGGATTATTTTCGTGCCACATCGCACACATACTCCCTTTTCTCCGCTCTCACTCACCGTTTGCTCGTTTGCGAGCACGGTTTGATCTTTCGGACACCAGTTCACTTTCCCCATCCGCTTTTCTGCCAATCCATTTTGAAAGAGGAATAGGAAAAACCACTGCGTCCATTTGTAGTAATCAGGATTATGCGTGCCAATCTCCCGCGACCAATCGTAGGAAAGACCCAAACTTTGTATTTGATTACGAAAATTATTTATTGCTTTATCAGTAGTCTCTCGCGGAGGCGTTTTCGTCTGAATAGCGTAATTTTCTGCAGGCAATCCGAATGCATCCCATCCCATAGGGTGGAGCACATTGAATCCGCCCATGCGCTTAAAGCGGCTATAGATATCCGTCGCCGCATACCCTTCCACGTGCCCAGTATGGAGCCCCAAACCCGACGGGTATGGGAACATATCAAGAACGTAGTACTTTGACTTAGTAGAAGCTTCGTCGACGACATTGGCGCCCGTTTCCTCCCAGCGTTTGCGCCACTTCTTTTCTATTTTTTTGTGGTCGTAGCTCTTAGCCATGCGGGTTATTGTACCCGTATTTTTCTTTTTATCTAACTTTGTACGCTATTCGCGCGCGCTAAAATTTCGAAGGTACTTTCTGAAAGGGTGGAAACCGCTCAGGGTCAATTGTTCTGTCAAAACATTGTTCTCCTTCTCCATGCTGCCATGACTCTTCTCCAGGATATATAGGTCGAACTGCTGCGCCAGTGGGAATTTCAGCACTCGGCAACGCAAATGTTGCACACAAACGGAAAGACATCGCTCCCGTGCTTTCATAACGATACATGAGCCCGGTTTCAGGATCTTTCGGTGCAGAAAAACCAACGAGAGGGTCTTCAAGATTTGATATCGCTGCAGGCAACACCTGCTTCTGCTGCCAATAATTTACCAACTGCGACTGGATGTTCTGAAGATCTGAAACTCTTTGCTCATCGAAACGCATAAGCCTTTGGCTTTGTGGAGAACCAACAATGAAGAATGCACCCACAACGGCAGCAAGTACAATGAATGAAACCCCTATCGCAATCGCTTTTGAAGTTTTTTCTTCTTTCTCCCACTTGCCTCGGAGTTCATTGATGTAGTACCAGAAAGCCGAACCGATAACGACAAGAATTGTCAGAGCTTTCAGGGCGAAGCGTGTCGTCAAATCACCATTCAAGAATGTGTTCACGAGCATTACTAAATCTATAGCAAGCGTGATGCCGCCGATGAACAACGTGAGAAAAATAAGCCATTTACGAACCCACAATTCCTTTCGCTCTGGGATCTTCCGGATATCCTGGTGGAGAATGCGCGTCAGCCAAATGTAGAGAGGAAAAAAGACGATGAGTGACGCTATTGCGAAGCGCATAGAGCTCGAATACGAAAGAGTATATTCAAGTGCATTCGGAAACAGGACGTTTATGAATTGATGAACGAGAAGAATAAGAGAGATTGCCGACACATAAAGCGCAACCATGGCACCGAGCCATAGAAAGAAATCCTTAGCGGTGACTTTAGCTTTTACAGATGTATCCATAGCGCGTGTATAAGATGGTTAAAATTATTTATCTTCAAAGTCGTGAGGATCGTTCGCTGGTCGAGTATTTCTGGTTTCCGACCGGTTTCGCTGTTCATAGAAATTTATACGATCATCACCCTCGGCACGAGGTCTATCGGAAGGTAAAAGTAATTTAGGATCTTCTTTTTTGTTCATACCTTAAATTCTATTATATCTCCGTCTTTAACTATATACTCCTTTCCTTCGGTGCGCACCCAGCCTTTCTCACGAGCTGCGGCATAGGAGCCTGCTTCTACAAGTTTTTCGTATGCAACCACTTCCGCACGTATAAAGGTATCCTTGAAATCTGTATGTATCGCGGCACCCGCCTCAGGAGCCGTAGAGCCTTTCTTCACGGTCCATGCACGCGTCTCATCCTCGCCGGTAGTAAGAAATGTCATCAAACCAAGTAATCGATATCCTGCGCGAATAAGCGCATCCAATCCATCATCAAAAACGCCAAATTCTCTTCGCAGGTTCTCTTTATCATCTATCGCCACATCGCGAAGCTCTCCTTCGATGCCGGCGTCTACGGTGGCATATTCCGCTCCTATCTCGTTCAAGAACTCAATGAGCTTCTGGTAGCGACCATCATTCATCTCATCAAGATTGTGTCCGCCTGCTTTCTTATTGAGCGCGTACATGATGGGCTTCATGGTCAAGAGCTGCGATGTACGCAACAGGTGCTTCTCATCATCAGAAAGAGCAGCAGACGATGCGAGTTTCCCTAGCGAAAGCACTTGCTCAACTTTCTGTAATGTCGCGTGTTCCGCGATTGCAGGTTTATCGCCACGCTTCACATCACGCTCTAAACTTTGAAGGCGTTTCGTTACTGTTGAAAGATCAGTAAGGACGAGCTCGAGGTTAATAACTTCAATATCGTGAACAGGGTCTACGTCTCCTTCTACGTGCGTGATATCAGCGTCATCGAATATGCGCACGACTTCCAAAATCGCATCTGTCTCCCGGATATGCTGAAGGAACTGATTCCCCAAGCCCGCACCCTCGGATGCTCCTTTAACTAAGCCAGCGATATCCACAAATTCAATAACAGCGGGGATAGTTTTTTTAGATTGAGATAGCTCCGTTAAAACCGCGAGGCGTTTGTCAGGTACAGGGACAATACCAACGGAAGGGTCGATGGTGCAGAAAGGATAATTCTCAGCAGGAACGCCTTTCGCGGTAAGCGCGTTGAAAAGGGTCGATTTCCCAACGTTCGGAAGCCCAACGATACCTATACTTAATCCCATGAGTGCCTAGTGTACCCCGTGAGACAGAAAATATTCAATCCTAAGTTTAACTGCAGTTTTCAATGTCGTACCTCAAAGAGCCCGACATGAAATGAAGCTATCTCATGGGGTGTATAGATTTTCTTCTTTAGGGTCTAGATACTCTCGAAGTATTTTTACTCACTGATATGATATATCATATCAGTGCTTAACCTTCAAAAGGTGCTTCGGATCGATATGCCGAGCGGTCAGCGGGCAGCTTTCCCCATCTCGCGAACGGTTTGGAGCCAGTGTTTCCATTTTTCTTCGGACGCTTTTTCAGAGGGAGTAAACACTTTGATGCGTATCGGATTGATGCCTGAAAAAGCGAGCGTTGCGCGAGCAAGCTCGTTGGTAAACTCTCCAAACATAAACCACGCTGCCCACGGATGCGTGTTAGCAAGAATCATTATCCGCGCGCTCTTTCCCTTTAACAGGCTATCCCATAAAGGATCGGTTTTGTGAAAACGAAATGCAAATCCTGGAAGCCAGGCACGATCGATGAGACCTTTGAAAAGAGCCGGCATTGTTGACCACCAGTTCGGATAGAGAAAAACTAAGTGATCCGCCCATTTCACATTTTCTTGGAATGCTTTCAGGTCTGGCTCGAGTTCTTGGATAACCTTGTACCCTTTGTGGAGTATCGGATCGAAGTGCATCTCTCCGAGGTTTTGACGTCTTACTTCATGTCCAGCTTCGAGCGCTCCAAGCTCATAAGCATCAGCAATTCTTCCGGTACGCGAATCGCTGTCGGGGTGCCCTAAGAGAATAAATATTTTTTTTCGCGCCGCTGCCATGTCGCCTATTCTAGCAGACCAAAAATCTATTCTGAACAAAATACCGAGCGGTTGGTGCTTTCTGTCTTCTTACATTTCATACTTGTATGGAAGCAGGAACCTGTGATAGGATTTTCCATGCAATGATGAAACCAGGGCAAAATCAAAAAGAATTCTATGGCGCAACGACCGTCGGCGCGAAAGGTCAGGTGGTCATACCTGCAGAAGCCAGAAAAGCCATGGGACTTAAGGATGGCGATAAACTTCTCGTTTTCGGAATGGGATGCGACATGGTCGCGTTTACCAAACTTTCTAATGTCGAGAAATTCGCTTCACACTTGGCAGGCAATCTGCAGACCATCCGTTCTATAATTAAAAAAACCTCACGTTAGCCGTCTTGATATATGAATGAGCACCTTACGCGCGCCCTTACTTTTCTTCATGGAGGCTTAATATTCATCTGGAAAGCCTTGCGAGAGCTTTTTATCGTAGCAAAGGCGCATAAGCTCATTTCTCTTGGCGTTATTGCGGTCCTTATAGGTGGAGTCATCGGACTTTCATATATCTTCAAAGGACCCGCCAATGGAGCTGCAGACGAGAGACGTCAGGTAACGCTTCTTTCTGCAAGCGATCTTTCAGCTCCAGAACCAATTACCTTGATTGGTGAGGTTCGCTCAGTGAGCGAAGCAAATGTAGCCGCTGATAGCTCAGGTACCGTGGCTCATGTGTATCGCTCCTTGGGTGACACGGTTGCGGCAGGGTCAGTCATCGCTGAATTAAAGAATGATTCGCAGCGCGCAGGGGTCGCGCAAGCGGAAGCCGCCTTGGATAAAGCGAAAACTGGCGTAACCGTAACGGGCATTGGTCTTGGTTCCGCGCAAGACAGCCTCACGAGCGCTATCTCTTCAGCAAAAAACACGATTGCGAGCACCTATGCAACTTTGGACGATGCAGTGCATAAAAAAGCAGACGAGGTGTTTTCTAACTCGAACGATTCACAACCTAAATTAATAGTTCCGACCTCAAACTCTCAACTAGCCTTGAACGCGGAAAATAGTCGCCTGGCTATACAAACGGTTTTTGCACGAGAAGAAAAAGCAGCAACTCCAACTGATTCCGGTAGCGCACTCCAAGAGCTTGAAAACCTAGCTGTTGATGTAAGTGAAGTGCGCGACCTCCTATCCGCAGTCGTTTCGGCATTAAATAAAGGAATCGCGTCCGGCGCAGTCACCGACGCGGCTATCGCTGGATATCGCGCTGATGTCTCTACAGCGCTCTCAAACGTGAATGGCGCCGCCTCGAGCGTTAATAGTGCCATTGAAAACCTAAGAGCAAAAATCGCTGCAGTAAATGTTTCAACTGAAAATCTTTCCGGTGGCTCGTCAGAGAATGCCGACATACGCGCGGCTGAAGCAAATCTTCAAGCAGCTCGCGCAAACCTTGAGAAAACAGTAATTCGCGCACCTATCTCAGGCACCATCAATCGACTTGACCTTGAGGTTGGTTCATTTGCGAGTGCATCGGCGCCCGTAGTGTACATAACGAACGCACACGGACTTGAAGTTGTAGTGTTCGTTTCAGAGCGCGATATCGGCGAGATAAGTGTCGGAGCGGAAGTGAGCATAGGAAAATCTATCAAAGGAAGAGTGTCGAAGCTTGCAAGCGCCCTGGACCCTGTCACCAAGAAAGCTGAAGTCCGAATCTCTATTCCTCAAGACAGTCCCTTGGTTTCTGGTTCAAGCGCATCCGTTTCTATCGCGCGCACCGCTAGAGTTTCAACGGTGGCAGCACCGCTCACCATCCCCCTTTCTGCTTTAAAAATTACCCCTGAAGGAGCCGTGATATTCACGGTATCGAACGGCGCGCTAGTTTCTCACCCAGTGGTGACTGGAGCTCTTGCTGGTTCGCGAATCGGGATAAACTCAGGAATTACTGCCGACATGGATATAGTTGAAGATGCACGAGGTCTTAAAGACGGTCAGCAAGTGATTGTAAGCGAGTAAATAGCATGTAGAACGTAGTAGAAACAATCAAAAATAAACCTTCATTACTACTTTCTACCCACTACGCCCTACCCACTAAATCATGCACACATTCTGGAACTTCTTCATCGAACGCCGGCAGTTCACCATTTTGGTGGTTATTGCACTAGTGGCAGCAGGATTCGCCGCAGTGCTTGCTATACCAAAAGAGAATGCTCCGGAAGTGACCATTCCTATCGCGATCATCCAAACAACGCTTCGTGGCGCCTCAGCTGCCGACACCGAGAAACTCATAACGAAAGAGATTGAAAAAGAAGTCAGCACCGTCGAGAACTTGCACAAACTTACTTCTTCTTCACGCGAAGGAGTCTCTGTAGTGAGCGCCGAATTTGAAGCCTCCGCGAACTTGGATAAGTCAATTCAAGACGTAAAGGACGCGGTGGATCGTGCGAAACCAAAGCTCCCCAAAGATGCTGACGAGCCGGTAGTGTTGCGCATCACCGCAAACGATCAGCCGATTTTCATAGTATCCCTCTCAGGCGGGCTCCCTCCGACGGAATTCACTCGCCTCGGAAAAGAAGTGCGTGATGAACTCGAGCTCGTTCCCGGTGTTTCTAGTGTGGACATAAGCGGAACCCGTGACCGAGAAGCAAACATAATCGTTAGAAAAGAAGCTCTGGAATCTTATGGGCTCTCTATTTCTGATGTAGTCGCAGCGTTAAGTGCGTCAAACAGCTCTCTCCCCGTCGGAACCATAACCGTTGATGACATAGAGTACGCGGTTGCTTTCAAAGGAGACTTGAACGACCCTGAAGAACTTGCGCAGACGACCGTCGGAAATCTAAACGGAAACCCAATCTATCTTCGCGACGTTGCCGACATCGTGAACGGAATAGAGAAAGCGAGAACTATATCCCGCGTTTCAACTAATGGTGCTCCCGCTGAGTCTGCAATCACCCTTTCGGTTCATAAAAAAGCTGGCGGCAACATCTTCGCGACCGCAAAAGCAGCAAAAGAAAAATTAAATTCGCTCTCAACCACGATGCTCGCTGGCATCACAACAGAAATCTCAATCGACCTCGGAGAAGAGGTGCAGAAAAGTCTTACCGATTTAACGGAGGTTGGACTTGAAACGGTTGTCTTGGTGATGCTTTGTCTCGTCGTCACCATTGGCTGGCGAGAATCCGTAGTCGCTGGACTTTCTATTCCACTTTCTTTCGTCATAGCATTCATCGGTCTCAACGTTTCGGGAAACACTATAAATTTCGTATCTCTTTTCGCTCTCATTCTCGCAATCGGTATTCTCGTAGACTCAGGCATCGTGGTGACCGAAGCTATTCATACGCGCTACAAAAAGTTTGGCAATCCAATTGTTGCAGCGAAAGAAGCGATACGCGAATACGCGCGTCCCTTGACCGCAGGCACGATGACAACCGTGGTCATGTTCGCTCCACTTTTCTTTATTTCAGGCATCGTGGGTCAGTACATTCAATCAATCCCCTTCACCATCATTACCGTTCTCATTGCATCCATTTTTGTGGCACTTGGTCTTGTTCCGTTGATCGCAATACACCTTACCAATCGGACGACTGGAAAGTTTGAAATGATGCAAGAAGAATGGAACAACAAGGCGCAGGTGTGGTACAGAGGGTTCCTTACAGGCGTTCTCAAGAATAGAAAATTTCAGAATCGCTTCATGTGGGGCATGGGTATAGCTCTCATCATAGCTATCTTGCTTCCAGTGTCAGGAATAGTAAAAGTACTCTTTTTTCCGCAGGATGATTCAGAATACGTATATCTTGAAATAGAAGCGAAGCAGGGTACGCCACTTGAACAAACGGATCTCGCAGCGCGCGGAGTGGAGGAACTCTTGTACAACGACTCGCGAATCAAATCCTTCGTAACGACCATTGGTGGCTCCTCAGCGTTAAGCCAGAATCAATCAAGTGGCGCTAAATACGCGAATATAACATTGAAACTCGTTCCTAAGGAAGATCGCAAACAAACATCGACTGAGATTACAGAGGAACTTCGAAAAAAAGTTTCTGTCTTTCATGAATTTTCTGTGCACGCATTCGAGCCTGCAGGAGGTCCGCCAAGTGGAGCCCCTGTGCTGGTGACATTCTCCGGAGAGAGCTTGGATGATTTGGAACGCTCTGTCGCTATAGGTGAAAGGGTGATGCTTGCAACAAAAGGTACTGCCGAAGTGGCAACATCCATAAAAGATGATGGCACTCAATTTGCACTCACTATCGATCGCGCTAAAGCGGCACAGGTAGGGCTTTCCCCAGCACAAGTAGCAGCAACGCTCCGAACCGCAGTGTCAGGCGTCGTGGCAACGACAATCAAGAACGACACTGAGGATATAGATGTCGTGGTTTCAACTAACCTGAATTCCAACTGGCAAGAACCTTCTGACACAACAAAAGCGAACATTGATGCGCTTCTGAACCTTTCAATAAAAACTCCACGCGGAACGGTGCTCCTGGGCTCTATCCTTTCCCCTTCAATCGAAAAATCAAACGCCATCATTCGACGCGAAGAGCAAAAAGATATCGCCACGGTATCTGCATACACCGAAGGGGGCGCCACTCCTGTTGAAGTGTCCGCAGCGTTCAAGAAAGCGATAGAAAAAGAAAACCTCCCTCCAGGTGTCACTATGAAAATAGGCGGCGAAACAGAAGACGTGAACAAATCATTCAGCGAGATGGGCATCGCCTTCCTTGCAGGTTTAGTGCTGATGCTGGCGATTCTAGTCCTCGAATTCAATTCATTCCGCTACTCTTTTTACCTCCTTATGCTCGTCATCCTCTCCTTGATTGGCGTTTTGGGTGGTCTTGCGCTCACCGGGCAGCCCTTCTCATTCTCATCATTGCTGGGCATCATCGCGCTTGCAGGAGTCATCATCAATCACGCCATCATCCTTGTGGATTCGATTATCATCCGTATGAAAAATCCCGAAGGAAAAACCCTCGAGCAAGTAGTGGTTGATGGTGCAGCAAGCCGCCTGAGACCAATTGTGCTCACCACCATCACGACCGTCATCGGCATGATTCCCCTTGCTGGCGCATCTGCGCTCTGGGGACCGCTCGCATTCGCTATTATGTTTGGTCTCTCGTTTGCGATGATTCTAACTCTGGTACTTACGCCAATTCTAGTCTACCGAAACCCAGGAAAACAGTTTTGGAACCCTTCTACGCTTGGGGCAGCTGCGCCTCCGAACACCGCAACCTAAGCTTGCGGTTCTCTGACTTTGCGCTCGTGCACTTTCTGGTAATTTGGACCTTCTGCGGTGGGAATCAGTACAGAAATCTGATTGCCTTCAATTCGAGTTATCGTGCCGGGGAGCCACTTACCTCCGTGCGTCTTGACCTCTACATCATGTCCTTCGTCAAAACGGTACGGCGTGTTAGGACTTTCTTTACTAACCATTTTTCTGCCTGCCATTTCAGCATTCTACGCTGAATAGTACTTTTGTCAAAATACTTATAACAGCACTGTTACTTGGTTATTTGAAACCTCTAAAATCCCGCCCCCTATCTCAAAAGACTCTTGACCGTCTGCTGTCTTAACCACCACAGTTCCAGCAGCTAGATTAGCCACAAACGGCTCATGTTTGGCAAGTATCGTCATCTCCCCTTCCGTAGTCTTCACGGAGAGTGAAAGTGCTTCGCCTGAGAATAAATTCTCATGTATTTTTGCAATTACGACGTGCATGAAAGTGATTTATGAACTCTTTACCATGTTTAATTTTCTTTTCTCCCATGCTTTTTTGTTTGCTGCTTCGAGATTACTCACTCCAGGATTCGGATTACCCACGTCCAGTTTTCTTCTCAGCCGAAGGACAAAATCATCGTACTTTGATGACATGCCGTGTTTTTTAAAATGAGCATCGGTAAGATAGAGGTACCGTTCGGCATTTACTTCATCAATTCTTTTCTGAGCTGAAGTTTCTGATTCTTCAAGCATGGTATGTTACTTCACCTGATCAATCGTTCCCTTCATGTAGAAATCCTGCTCGCCCTTGTCGTCATGCTTACCATCGACGATTTCTTTGAATGCACGCACTGTCTCTTCCAAGGGCACATATTCTCCCTTGATGCCGGTAAACACTTCAGCCACGTGGGTCGGCTGGGAGAGGAACTTCTGAACCTTTCTTGCACGATATACGATTTTCTTATCTTCTTCCGAAAGCTCTTCGATACCCAAGATTGCGATGATGTCCTGCAAATCCTTATACCGTTGAAGAATCTGCTTTACGGCGTGCGCTGTTTCGTAGTGGTCTACGCCAACGATATCAGGGTCAAGAGCAGTTGAACTTGATTCCAATGGGTCGATGGCGGGATAAATACCCAGGGACGCAAGCTGGCGAGAAAGAACGATGGTGGAATCTAAGTGAGAGAAGGTCGTTGCAGGAGCTGGGTCAGTAAGGTCATCTGCTGGCACGTAAATTGCCTGAACTGAAGTGATGGAGCCTTTCGTGGTTGAGGTGATGCGCTCTTGAAGCTGACCCATTTCTTCAGCAAGTGTTGGCTGGTAGCCCACCGCTGATGGCACGCGACCGAGGAGCGACGACACTTCAGAACCTGCCTGAACGAAGCGAAACACATTGTCCATGAAAAAGAGTATGTCCTTGCCCATCTCATCGCGGAAATATTCAGCCATGGTCAAGCCTGAGAGCGCGACACGGGCACGGCTTCCTGGCACTTCATTCATTTGTCCAAACACGAGGGCGGTTTTTTCCAGCACACCTGAGTCTGCCATTTCGTGATAGAGGTCATTACCCTCACGGACACGCTCGCCAACACCGGCAAACACTGAATATCCACCATGCTGAGTAGCTACGTTGTGAATCAATTCCTGCATCAAAACTGTCTTTCCTACGCCTGCGCCACCGAACAAGCCAACCTTGCCTCCCTTGATGAACGGGGCAAGAAGGTCAATCGCCTTAAGTCCAGTTTCAAACACTTCAGCCTTCGTTCTCTGTTCGATGAAGGGGGGAGCGTCACGATGAATGGGCGAACGTGGTACATTTTTGGAAATTGCACCTTTGCCGTCAATGGTGTCACCGAGCACGTTAAAAAGCCGACCCAAAGAAGCTTCGCCAACAGGAACTGAGATAGGACCACCCGTATCTTTCACTTTCATTCCACGCACCAGTCCGTCCGTTGCAGAAAGAGAAATAGCGCGAACGCGGTTTACTCCGATGTGCTGTGCTACTTCGAAAACAACCGCGCGATCCTTGCCTTCCCATACAAGAGCGTTATGGATTGCAGGGGGGTCAGTCTCAAAATGAATATCTGCGACCGTTCCGATTATCTGTGTGATTGTGCCTTGCATGTTTTTAAATTTTTTATTGATTATCAAGATGACGGAGAGTCTCTGACTGTGGTCCTGGTTGTGCTACTAAAGCTTCAATGACCTGAGACGGAATATTTTCTATGATATGCAACTTCGGAGGAGGCTCCCGACGCTCCCTTCCACCTCCCCCTTTAAAGCCGCCACTCGAAGCAAGCCGGGGCGAGCGAGGAGCAGGAATAATATCCAATTTTCCTCTTCTTTCAACTGGAGACGACATGTTTTTGATTCTACCTTAATTCCTATGTTCTTTCTAATTCGTTGCCATCGCTTCGATACCGCCGACAATCTCTGACACTTCTCTGGTGATAAGCGCCTGACGAGCTTTGTTGTATTTTCTCGTCAGTAACTTTGAAAGGTCTCGTGACTTGTCGGATGCATTCTTCATGGCAACCATGCGTGCTGAATGTTCAGATGCTTTTGATTCCAAGAGCGCATGGAAGAAAAGAACGCCGACTAAACGAGGGATCAGAGCATCTACAACAACCTCGGGAGAAGGTTCCGCAGTATAAAACGAAGGACCTGGTACCCGCTCTCTCACTGCAAACTTACCTTTAACGGGAACGATGCCATCAACCATTTGAGATACTACTTCGATAGAGAGCGGTAAGACCGTGTGTGTGATTGCGCTCTGTTCGAATGTTGATTTGAAATTCGTGTAGACGACATCAACGCGATCAAATTCTCCTGAGACGAATGCGCGGGCAATGTCTTCCGACACAAGTGCGAAATCTGCGACCGAGACGTCATCAGAAACGTTTTCAAACTTACCAACCACCTGATACCCTCGACGGTCAAAAAACTCCGCGCCTTTGCGCCCGAAGGCATAGATAGAGATCGCTTCACGAGGAAGTGAAAGCGATTCGACAAGGAGAGACGCCGTTTTGATTACTGCTGCATTCAAGACGCCGCAGAGCCCCTTATCACTCGTCACCACGACGATAGCGGCTTTCTTTACCGGTCGTGCAACAGTGAGCGGATGTTTCAAGGAAGTAAGAGAGACGCTCATGCGCTCGAGAATAGAAAGAGCAGCTGAAGCGTAGGGTCGGCTCGTAATGGCGCGCACTTGGCTTTTGCGCATCTTCACGGCAGAGACAGACTCCATTGCCTTCGTCACCTTGCGGGTACGATCAACAGTTTTTATCTTCAGTTTTATATCCTTTAACGACATTGTTTTTAGTGGAATGCAGATTCAAGATTCATGATGCAAGAATGAGTGGAAAATTATTCATGAATCTTGTTTCTTGAATCATGAATCAACTTGCCGTTGCCACGAAAGATGTAATCGCTGTTTTTAGCTTCTCCTCCGTTTCTTTTGTTATTTCTTTTTCCGAACGGATCGCATCAAGAACGTCTTTCGCTTCTCTATCTAAGTAAGTAAGGAACTTCGCCTCTGTGTCGCTCATCTGTTCAGCACCAAACGCATCAAAGAAACCGTTCGTGACCGCATACATCACCACAACTTGTCGCTCAAATGGGATCGGCGCGTTCTTGTTTTGGTTGAGGATTGCAGAAAGGCGTCGTCCTCCGTCAATCGTCTTTTTCGTTTCTGCGTCAAGATCTTGCGAGAACTGCATGAATGCTTCGAGCTCACGAAACTGTGCGAGGTCGAGCTTGATGCGTCCGGAAACCTTCTTCATTGCCTTCGTCTGAGCCGCAGAACCTACGCGGGAAACTGAGATACCGACGTTAATGGCTGGGCGCGTACCTTTGTTGAAGAGGTCAGCCTCAAGGAACATCTGACCGTCAGTGATGGAAATCACGTTCGTTGGAATATACGCAGAAATGTCGCCTTCCTGAGTTTCAATAATAGGAAGCGCCGTGAGAGAGCCACCACCTTTTTCTTTTGAGAGTTTCGCGGCGCGTTCAAGAAGTCTGGAGTGGAGGTAAAAGATGTCGCCCGGATACGCTTCACGTCCTGGAGGTCTGCGGAGCAAGAGCGAAAGCTGGCGGTATGCAACAGCTTGTTTGGAAAGGTCGTCGTAAATAACCAAAACATCTTTCCCTTTGTCCATGAAATACTCACCCAAGGTAACTCCCGCGTAAGGCGCCAAGAATTGAAACGCCGCTGAAGCTGAAGCGGGTGCTGATACGACAATTGTGTAATCCATCGCACCGCGCTCGCGAAGCATCGCGGCGATGCGTGCAGTCTTCGATTCTTTCTGCCCGATGGCGACATACACGCAAATGGGACGTGTCTCTTTTGGTTCATTCAGCTGATTCAAAATCGCATCAATCGCAACCGTCGTCTTTCCGGTACCTCTGTCGCCGATGATGAGCTCACGCTGTCCGCGACCGATAGGAATCAGCGAATCGATTGCCTTGATACCGGTGTGCATTGGCGTATTCACTGGTCCGCGATCAATGACGCCGTAAGCTTCCCGTTCAATAGGGCTCGTGCCATCTGCTTTAATCGGTCCCTTGCCATCTATCGCCACTCCGAGTGCATCAACGATACGCCCGATAACAGCATCGCCAACCGGTATAGAGAGCAATTTCTTCGTGCGATGCACGAGCATGCCTTCTTTGATGCGAGAAGATTCTCCAAGAATGATGGCTTTGACTATATTTTCTTCCAAGTTCAAAATCACGCCAAAAAGCGTGTCTTCGTGAGCTATCGCGCCTTTCACGTCTGAGACACTTGACTCATCAAAGCGCACCATCTCCGCCATAGCCGCTTCGTCCAAACCTTCTATTTCTACGATACCGTCGCCTACCTTACGTACGATGCCAACCTCCGTAGGCTTCGCGTCAGGAGCGAAGGATTCAATCTCTTTCTTTAGACGCTCTATAATGCTGATGTCCATATGAGTTAGTGATTAGTGAGTAGCGTGTAGAAAATAATAGATACCGAAGCGAGAATGCATATGCCCGCTACCTCCTACTTTCTACTTACTACATTCTGATAAAGCCCGACGAGAGCGCTTCTGAAACTTGTATCGAGTATCTTTGAGCCTGCGCGTACCGAGTATCCTCCGACGATTCGCGGATCAATCACCTCTCGGACACTCTCTCCACTGTGGTCTAGACTCGCGAGAGCGCTCTTGATATCTTTTGCGAACTCTTTGAGAGACTCCTTAGTTGCCACAGTCACTATTGGTGTGTCGACTTCTACAGCGCCTCGCTCCAGTATCCGTACAATTTCAGGAAGAAGTGACATGTGCCCACGAGCGCGCATGAACGCAATCAGCTTATTGCCAAAAGCTTTCGTATCAGAGCTTTTGTCGACTTCGCGTATGGTGGCAGCGTATGCGTGTGCGAGAGACATAGATATAGATTTAGGATTGTTTGCGAAGTATTTTTTCCGCCGCAAGGATTGCGAGGCGCGTTACATCTTTCTCCGTTTCAGCGAGAGCCCGGCGCTGCAACTCAACGGCTTCAGCGCGAGCGTCCGCGAGCATCGTATCGCTTCTGTCTTGTGCCAATTTTACGATTTTCGCGCGTTCATCCTTACCTTCGATAACGGCACGCCCTAAAAGATCCTCAGCAGCGCGCTCTGCTTGGGTCAGAATTCCAGTCCGCTTCTCTTCAGTTTCGGCTACTGCTTTTGCAGCCGCTTCTGCATTGCGTAAGCCCTCCGCGATCTTTTCAGAGCGCTCACGAAGCACTTTCATCACCGGCTTATACAAGAAGTATGAGAGCCCTCCAAGGAGAATGAGAAAATTTATCGTCTCAATGACGAGCATCTTCCACTCAATCCCGAATACTGTGAGAAGTTGAGACATGGGGAATAGATTCAAGATTTATGATTCAAGAATAAGTTTATCTGTGCTCACTCGTGAATCTTGAATCCTGCTTCGTGAATCTCCTTTAGGTGAACTTGATAATGAAACCGACGACGAGAGCGAAGATGGCAAGCGCTTCGGTAAACACGATACCGATGAACATGTTTGTCGTAATTTTGCCCATAGCCTCCGGGTTGCGTCCGATTGCTTCAAGGGCGCGGGAAACCAAAATGCCGATGCCAATGCCCGGACCCATCACGCCCAAGCCCACTGCGAGTGCCATACCGAGTACTTTTGCTGCTTCTAAATCCATATGAATGAGATTATAGTTTTACAATTTTAATAATTTCTGCTTTTCGCTTTTTTCAGAACTGCTAGTGAGCCGCTTCGGCGATAGCAATTTTAATAAAAAAGAGCGTCAAGAGAGCGAAGATGATTGCCTGAATAATTCCCACAAACACTTCGTATACCAACAACGGTACGGGTACTACGTACGGGAGAAAGGCAAGCGCCAAGAGGATGAGAACCTTTCCCGCGAAAATATTACCGAAAAGCCTGAATGAGAACGTTAAGAGGCGCGCAAGCTCGCTGATGAGCTCTATGATCCCGACTATGAAGCCGATGACCGACTTAAAGTTAACAAATTTATTGAAGTACTTCAAGGCACCGAGAACGGTAATTCCGGCAAATTCAATGGTGATGAACGCGATAATGGCGAGCGCAAGCGGGATATTGAAATCAGTGTTTGCAGAGTAAAAGAGAGGAATCAACTCGCCCTCAGCATTGTGAATGCCAATTGGACCCACAAACGGAATAAGCGCTATGAGATTGCAAGAAAGTATGAAGAGAAAAATGGTCATGATGAGGGGAAAATATTTCCGAGCAAGAGCCTTGTCTTCCAGGGTTTCTTCCATGTAATTCAACGCAAGAGTGAGCACTCCCTCAACGGCAACCTGCCCTTTTCCGGGAACCAAACGGAGTGATTTACCTATGAAATAGGCACCTACAAGAAGCACTGCAACGACGAGCCAACTCGTCAGCAATGTAGAAGTAATAGAGAGACCCCACAATTCTCCCAAATGCGGCGGAGCCAAAGAAATATGCAAACCTTCCATAAGAATAGAAATACTTTAACATCCGGAAGGTTTAGGGGCTAGCCTCGGTGCGTTTCAAATGGCAGATTACTGCTTTTTGAATTTCTCCAAGTCCTGCAAAACCCGCTGCACGTCCTTCGTCAACTGATCCAGTGAGACAAGCTGCTTCTGTTTGCGTTCCTCATCTTCCGGGTCTTCTTCATTAAGCTCTTCCACATCTTCTTGAATATCTTCAACGTCCTCGGTAATCTCTTCGATGTCTTCCTGGATTCCCTCAACGTCCTCGGTAATCTCTTCGATGTCTTCCTGGATGTCTTCAACGTCTTCTTCAACTTCCTTCAAGCTCTCAGTGTGCCGATTCACCGTCATCTGAATGAAAATGGAAAGGTAGATAGCCTCAAGAGAAACGATAGTGGTCAGCACAAGGAGTACCGAATCCCATTCAGCAACATGAAAAAACCCAAGAGCAAATGACCCTCCGAAAAGCAGAGTGTGAACGATCAAAGAAGCAACTGAACCTATCCAACGCGTCAGGTATTCAAAAAAATATACCTTCGGTGCGGCTAGCTCTTGGCTTTCGTGATTGTGTAGAATTTCTTTTTCCATAACGCCCTAAGTATGACCCTCTATCCCTCATAGGGCAAATATACATTGTCGAAATCAGGGGGTTATACTGGATATGAAACATGGGAGGACATTTTGAACAAAGAGCATCGCAAACGATACAGTTCGGTTGGGGGCACGGTCGTTATGCCGACATGTGGTCAATACTCCACCTATTGTCCGGAGTTATTTTCGGAACACTTGCATTACTCCTTGGCGTGCCGCCTCTCTATGCTCTTTTAGCAATCATTGGGGGAGCGATTGTGTATGAAGGGCTCGAGCTCATTGCGGGAGTGGTGGAGGATGCAGAAAATTCCCTCACGGATATCATTCTTGCGGGTATAGGAGCGAGCATAGCACTCTATGGATTTGATACTTTACGGATATCGACAGAAAATTCAGCACTTATATTAGTGATGGCAATCGGTGGAAATTTGATGCTTCTTCATCGAGGCTGGCATGCGTATCTCAAGAGAAAGACGCATGTCGAGCGCTCGCATAAATATATGTTGATGGGGCTTCAGGCAGTTACGCTTGTGGGGATCTTGGGTATGTTTTTCGTGGTGGTGAAGTGGGTGGGGTGAAACAAGAATTTCTGTGGCATCGGGATAAGAATATAGATATTTTGTGGCGTCGCATTTTTCATGCGATATCCTACAAATTTATAGTTGCAGCATTTCTGTGGCGCCGAAATAAAATTTCGGCATCCTACGAAACATAGTCACTCCGTTCCTTGTTTCTGTGGACCTACGGGGAGTCGAACCCCGACCTCGTCCATGCCATGGACGCGTTCTACCGCTGAACTATAGGCCCCTTTAATAGCTTATGGGGGACAGGGGCTAGGTTTCAGTTTAACCTAAAAGCTATAAACTGCTTTACGATACTACCCAATTTCTCTTACGGTGCAAATTTCGCGCGAAGTTCTT
>CAYNOO010000012.1:0-19388 GCA_964398865.1 uncultured Candidatus Saccharibacteria bacterium
CACCGCTCAGGTGTCCATTTTTGCTGCACCCGACCATCTGGACTACATTAAAGAAAACCTCAAAATTACCCATAACGTTTAAATGTCCGGTCGGACATTTAAACGTTATGGGTATAAAGGTATCTTTTGAGATACACCTAACAAGTTTTTAAATTCAATTTCTTTCTTTAATCAGGGAAAAATCGTACACTGCGGGTAAATGCTAGCTTTGAAAAAGATTGTAGGGTTCGGACCAGTTGCGGCAGCACTCCTCGGCAATGCGCTCGTCACCGCAATCAAGCTCTGCGCCGCTATTCTCTCCGGCTCGAGCGCAATGTTTGCCGAGACGATTCACAGCTTTGCCGACACACTGAACCAAGCGCTCTTGCTTATCGGACTTCAGCGCTCTACCAAAAAAGCCGACTCTTCCTTTGAGTATGGGTATGGCAACGAGCGATTCTTCTGGGCACTGATATCTGCCTGCGGAATCTTCTTTGTGGGCGCAGGCATCACTGCATATAACGGCTTCAATGCTTTCAATTCGACACACCACATAGAGTTCACACCGATAATCTTTGTTGTTCTTCTCTTGTCATTAATCATAGAGGGCTACACCTTCTTCGTGGCTGACCGCAACTTGAAACAGTCGTTCCCCGACGCGTCGTGGCGTGAACGTTTTTCACTTGCCGACCCCTCAACGCTCGCGGTGTACTTAGAAGACGCAGTTGCAGTGTTGGGTGTTTTAATCGCTACGGTTTCCATTACCCTCTCCTACTACACCAAGAACCCGGCGTGGGACGCCGCCGGCTCTGTCGTCATTGCCATTCTCTTGGTGGGCGTCGCCATAACGCTCATAGCAAAAAACCGCTCGTACCTCATAGGGCGCGCAATGCCGCGAGACTTGCAGGAAGAGGTTGTTGAGTTCTTGGAAAGCAACCCTTCGATAGAGAAAGTCATCGACTTCAAATCAACTACCTTAGGCTTCGGTTCATACCGCATCAAATGCGAGATTGAATTCAACGGTCCTGCCCTTTTCCAGGAGGCATATCAGCGTGAAGCCTTAAAAGACCAGTACGAGGAAATAAAGAATGATTACGAAGCATTCAAACGCTTCTCGGTAGACTACGCAGACAGAATTCCCCGCCTCATGGGCAAGAAGATAGATGAGATAGAGGGTCGCCTGAAGAAGCACTTCCCTTCCATCCAGCACATCGATATCGAGATTAATTAGAACCTATCTGAAAAAATAATGGCGTCGCGAAGGCGCCAAAATCCGTCGCGAGAATCCCCGAAGCGAAGGCGGCGTGTCAGGGACACGGTGACTGAGAAAACGAGGGTTCGTAGTAGGATTTTGACGGCTGCAGTAGCGAAATGCTGCATGACTTATTTTCATGGTTATTTTTCAGATAGGTTCTAGCCCTTTTGACTTGCGCACAAGGCATCTTTGACAGTTTATTTGTTCGGAATATTCTTGCAATATCCTTTAGGATATTTAGTAAATTATTAATTTAAATATATGTTTGGAGGAGAAGCTCGATTCAAGCACGGGAATAAACAAGGAAGGATAGAGAAAAAAAGAAAAAAGCCAGGTTGGAAGAAAAATAAATAATAAAAAGTGGAGGGTGAACCTCCACTTTTTATATAAAACAATTAAGAAAAACTAATACGGAGTTACGCTCACCGTGAGCGAGCTCGAGACGAACTTCCCATCGGCGCCGATACATGTCAGCGTGAAAACGGTAGTTTTTAAAAGAGCCCCACTCGATTTCCCAGATTCTGAAGTGAAAACGGAACCAGAAGGATCTGTTGGAGGATTGGAAACAAACACGCATGAAGAGACATTCTCAGTGCTCCAGCTCAGAAGCACCTTTGACCCTAGAGATACTATGGCGCCCTTGTCAGAGCCGTTCGCCCGCAAGAAGACTTTTGATATTGGCGTCGGAACTACCGGCTTAAACGTATCTGTCTGAGTTGTCGGAGTGACTGTTGCTACTGGTTCAGGTGCATTAATGACGATGAATCCTACAGCTATCGCTCCACCATTCGAGCTCTTCACGATGACCTGATACGAGCCACCATGAAGCGCCGACGTGGTTACCGACCAACGACCGTCTTTCACTGGCACTGCATCATTGGAGTACACAACCTCGCTGCTCCGCACGGAAACGGAAACTGACGTAAGATTTTTTGCGAGTCCAGATATGGTTGCCACGGTCGAAGTGGATGCTGGCATTGCGTCGAGAGTGATTGTCGCGAGTGCAGATTGCAAGCTGTCGGTGAGACTTGGGCGAGTGCTCGTGCCTGATGTTGCGGGTATGTTCGAGGTTCCACAGCGAGAAGAAAGAAATGCTCGCGTGAGAGATCCCACAGACCCTGGCGCGACAATGCCTTCGCGGAGCTGAAGTCGCTTCACTGCCGCTTCGGTAGCAGATCCAAAATAGCCAGTGACCTTTCCTTCAGGATATAACGCCACGTCTGCAGCCAGTGCTTTTTGGAGCATCGATACTTCGCCAGCAGTCGTAGCGTCTGAAGCACCGAGAGCCAGCGTGCGGGTAAGCTGCACACAGAGAGCAGTTGGATTTTGAGATGTGGTTGGTTTTGCTGCAGCTTGTGCGGTCGTAAGCTCTAAACGCACCTGCTCTACTTCTGCAAGAAGTCTCGTGAGTTTTGCGTTCAACTCATCTACCGTTGCGGCGGAAGCGATGCCGGGAGCAACGAGGAGCATTACAAATGCAAGTGAAATGAATATTTTTTTCATATATGAAAAATAGAAACTAATTACCAACCTAGTATATAACGCATACAGAACCACATTCTTCAGATTTCGGTATACTGACCATAAATGCACTCAAACGACCCCGTAGACTCCATTGCTCGTCTTACGAATATCCAGCGCGCAGGCTTGAAACGCCTCGGCATCGTGAGCGTGCGCGATCTCCTCTATCACTTCCCCAATCGATATGAGTCGGCAGCAGATATGCGCACAGTTTCCGATTCGCGTGCTGATGAGGTAGCTACATTCTATGGAAAATTTTCCAAGCTCGACATGAAGCGCTCATGGAAGACAAAAGTCCCCATGGCGGAGGGTAGCTTCAGCGATGGCACCGGGAGCATGCGCATCGTGTGGTTTCACCAGCCATACCTCGCCAAGATGATACCCGTGGAGGAATTGGTGCGCATCCGTGGGAAAGTCAGCGAGAAAGATGGCAAAAAATCAATAATAAATCCAGTCGTTGAACGCGCAGCAGGAGTGCCTTTTATGGAGACCAAAGGCGAGATGTTTCCTGTGTATCCGGAAACTGTGGGCATCACATCGTTATGGATTTTTCATGCAATCAAGAAAGTTATAGAAAAAGGCGTGCTCGAAACTCTTGAAGATCCGCTGCCTTCAAAGCTCTTAAAGACTTACCACCTTCCGGCTCTGAAGAGCGCGCTTATTTGGATTCATGAACCAAAGCGCGCAAGTGATGCGGACGTTGCGCGCAAACGCTTCGCATTTGAAGAAGTATTTTTGATCCAGATCGCGCGTGCGCTTGAGCGCGAAAAAAACAAGGGGGAACGAGCCTATGAAATAGATGCTGACGAAGCGAAAGTTGCGGCATTCATAAAAACATTCCCTTTTGAGGCGACGGCGGGGCAGAAAAAAGCTATCGGAGAAATAATTGCTGATTTCTTGGAACCCTACCCGATGGCGCGCCTTCTTGAAGGCGACGTGGGAAGTGGAAAAACTGCAATTGCGGCAGCAACTGCCTTTGCTGTAGCAACTTCGCGTCCCAAGAATGCAAAAGGTGCCAAACAAACCTTCGGAAATCTCCAGGTCGCCTACATGTGCCCGACGGAAATCCTTGCTAAGCAGCACTTCGCGACATTCACTGCATTTTTTAAGAAGCATCCTATTCAGATTGGACTCGTGACTTCGTCAGGCTGCTTCAAATTTCCATCAAAGGTGAATCCTGACAAACCAACGAACATATCACGCGCGCAACTCATGAAATGGGTCGCGAATGGTGAGATTCCTATTCTCATTGGGACGCATTCGCTTATACAAAAGACTGTGGGCTTCAAGCACCTTGCTTACGCAATCGTGGACGAACAACACCGCTTCGGCACGCTGCAGCGTCAAGCGATTATGAAAAAAGGTGGAACGTCTCCGCATCTTCTCTCGATGACAGCAACGCCCATCCCCCGCACCCTCGCGCTCACGATATATGGCGATCTTGACCTGACCGTGCTTGATGAATTGCCTGCAGGAAGAAAACTGATACAGACCGAAATCGTAACTCCAGGAGCGCGCGAAAAAGCGTACGAGAAAATACGAGAACTCCTGAAAGAAGGTCGACAAGCCTACGTGATTTGCCCTCGCATTGACGAGCCAGACCCAAACAAAGCGCTCGCCCTCCAAACGCGCTCCGTTGCAACTGAAGCAAAACGTTTAGCTAAAGATGTTTTCCCTGAATACACACTAGAGAAACTTCATAGCAAAATGACACCAAAAGAAAAAGAAGAAGTAATGGCACGTTTTGAGAGCGGAGAGACGAATATTCTTGTGGCTACTTCCGTAGTGGAAGTGGGGGTCAATGTGCCAAACGCAACCGTTATTATGATAGAAGGCGCTGACAGGTTCGGTCTTGCCCAGCTTCACCAGCTCCGAGGACGTGTGCAGCGCTCAGCGCATCAGCCATATTGTTTTTTGATGGTTGAGAAATCTTCGGGCGCAAACAACGTGCGATTGAAAGCTATCCAGTCTGCGAAAAACGGCTTTGAGCTCGCAGAGAAAGATTTGGGCATCCGTGGCGCAGGCGAACTTTACGGCAGGCGTCAATGGGGACTCTCCGACATCGGAATGAACGCGCTCAAAAACTTAAAGCTTGTCGAAGCCGCAAGGAAAGAAGCTGGAGCTCTAGTAGAAAAAGATATTTCTCTTAGCAAGCATTCACTGCTTCGGGAGTGTGCACTAGAGAAAGCGCGGGAACTGCATTTTGAGTGAGACGTATCCTCACGCGCTACTAACCATTTTCTAGTCACTTGCTATTCAAAAAATATTGTATAGTGAAAAGATGTTTCAATTCTTCCAATCACAAAAGATACCGCATTATCACGGTGACGAGGTACGCCGTTATTTTGTGGCGGCAGTAGCTGTGGCTTTTATTGCAATTCCTCTTTGGGGGGAAGTACTTCCACTCGGGGTGGCTGTAGAAGTTTATGGAGGTATTCTTTTCATCATTTTGGCCGGCATTACAGCACCGCACAGTAGGGTCATACTAGTCGTGGATGCGATTGCAGCAGCGGCTGGAGTATTTCTGCTTGAAATGGCCGCGATAAGTTTATTCCATACTGACTCGGTCGTGTTGTTTCTTGTGCGAGAAGTAGATGCCATTCTTCTTGCATTCGCACTGTATGCTGCAGTCAAAACAATTCGAGCAATGGCGCAAGGGAAAATAGGTACTGGCTCAACTCCTGGGGAATTTAACAAAGAGATAAAAAGGTAACCTAGAAACACATGCGCCGCTTAATCGCTCTCGCAGGTTTTCTCGGAGCAAGTTACCTGGCAGCGTTTCTTGGCGGACTTGTCACTGCTCCCGCAATCAACGGCTGGTATGCAGGACTCATAAAATCAGCATTGAATCCTCCATCATGGATCTTTGCTCCAGCATGGACGACACTTTATACGCTGATGGCAATCGCCGCATGGCGTGTGTGGCAAAAACGTGAAACGAAAGGTGCAAGAAGTGCGTTGTACTATTACGCAATCCAGCTTGCTCTTAACGTCATATGGTCCGTAGCGTTTTTTGGACTTTACAATCCTCTCCTTGCCCTTATGGTAATTGTGCTTCTTTGGATTCTGATAGTCACGACTTCAATACTATTTTATAAAATAGACAAGCTAGCGGGTATTTTATTCGTGCCTTATAGTATCTGGGTTTCATTCGCAGCCTACTTGAACGCAATGATTGTTTTATTAAATTAGTCATAAAAATACGAAAGGATATGTAACTGACAGCGAAACAAGGTCGCTTTAAAATACTGTTTTACGCGACGGAAGACATCAGTCTTGAACGATGATTATCGTACCTAAGTCAGCCCACTTATAGAGCTTTTTCGCTTCTTCGGGAGGGAGATTAACGCAGCCGTGTGACCAGGGCTGTCCAAATCGATCGTGCCAATATGCGCCATGGATCACTCCTCCTTGCAGAGTGAAATATAGGTTCCACGGCACACCCGGCAGATCGTAATACTGGTCGCTAATACCAGGGAGAGGTCCCTGCATGTAACGTGTGGGCGTTTTCTTATACACGGTAAATGTACCTCGTGGCGTAGGAGTGAGCTCAAGCCCAGTTGAAACTGGTTCCTCCATAAACAACACATCGCCATCATACGCGTAGAGCATCTGTTTGGAGCGGCTCACAATAATTTTTTTCGTGCTAGATATTGACGCGCCTTCCGTAAACACCTGATCTCCTGTATCCAAAAAGGGTTGCACTATATCCCCCGCTACATACCAGTCGTTTGTGATGCGCTCAGGATAACGAACGCTGGGGTCGAAGGCGATTTTGTACCATGTGCGTCCGTTATATATGGTGGTGCTCGCAACTTTCAGTACAATGCCGGTCCGAAGAGGCAATACAATCGGATACATGGTGTCCGGTCCAGATCGCATCAGAACGCAAGCCCCTTGATAGTCCCAACTACAGCCCTCTGTTACTTCCACGTATTCGGGAAGGGCAGTAGCTTCTGGTTTCTCACTCTGAGAAACGATAACAGCGGCAGGTGAGATAGAGGGAACAGGGTTTGCAGATAGATAAAAAAAGAATCCAATAATTGCAACAACTCCCATAATCGCCAACGCGATCCGATAGAAACGTTTGGCATGCATCACTCTATTGTAGGAAGTTCTCGGTAATACACAATCTTTCACGTATCCGCTACCCTACTCAAATAAATGTATGGCTAGAACCTCCAAACCGCAAATCAAAAAGGGCGGTTTGAGGATTTGGAGAGATTATTACAATTGAGTCCGCCCCCTTGGACTCGAACCAAGGACCCTCGAGGTATAAGCTCGATGCTCTAACCAACTGAGCTAGGGGCGGGTAGGAATACTATAACGCCATCAAAGTAGACTGGCTACAGAGCACAACCGACATTATTCTCAAACAGGACGACCTCCCCTGGAAATAAGATAATCGAGACCACCTCGGTTAATTGGAATCTGCACTTCTTTAGCTGCTTGCATTCGAGCGGCCACTCTCTCAGCTGCTTTTACTTGTGTTTTCGTAGCATTATCTGGATCATGCCCCAAACTCTCCACAGCAGCGCGAAGCGTTGTTCCTCTAACTTTAATGCGTTCGACATGAGACATATTACGCTTGGTGTTCAATATCCTTCTTCTTTTTTGGAGTGATGCCACCGGCAATCAAGACTTTCTCAAACTCATCGCGCTCTACAGTCTCTACCTCAACCAGTTTTGCAGCAATCGCATCCAAAAGCTTGCGATGCTTAACAATCAAGTCTTTCGCTTTTGTGTGCGCTTCATCTATTATTTTTTTCACTTCTGCATCAATTTTTGCTGACACTTCTTCGGAATATTCTTTGTCCGAAATTCCTCTGCCGAAGAGCGTGCGACCCCCTTCCCCTTCAAGCGCCATAGGTCCAAGGTTTTCTGACATACCGTACTTGGTCACCATGTCGCGAGCAAGAGCAGTGGATACCTGCAAATCGTTTGAAGGACCAGTAGTGAGATCACCAAACACTTCCATTTCAGCAACGTATCCTCCCAAGGAAACGGCGATGTCATCCAAAAATTCTTTCTTGGACTGCATCTTGGTATCCTCGTCCGGAAGTTTCAGTGTATAGCCAGCAGCGCGACCGCGAGAAATGATAGAAATCTTATGCACGGGGTCAGCATACGGCAGAATGGATGCCACGAGCGCGTGACCTCCTTCGTGATACGCAGTAATTTCTTTTTCTTTCTTATTTAAGAGATGACTCCTTCGTTCAGGACCAAGCATCACTTTCTCGATAGAACGCACAAGGTCAAACTGGGCAACTTTCTTCCTGTTCTCGCGCGCAGCAAGAATTGCACCTTCGTTCATTAAGGAATACAAGTCGGCACCCGAGAATCCGGGAGTGCGCTCGGCGATAGTGCGAAGTTGTACGTCTTCTGCGAGCGGTTTCTTACGAGCATGAATCTTCAAAATCGCCTCACGGTCATCGCGGTCAGGGAGATCAATAGTGACGCGTCTGTCAAAACGTCCAGGACGCAAGAGCGCAGGATCAAGCACGTCAGGACGGTTAGTAGCCGCCATGATGATGACTTTCTCGTTTTGCTCGAAGCCGTCCATCTCAACGAGTATCTGGTTCAGGGTCTGCTCACGTTCATCGTTTCCGCCACCAACGCCCGTACCACGAATACGTCCTACGGCATCAATCTCGTCAACGAAAATGATTGCAGGAGCAGCGTGCTTTGCCATATGGAAAAGGTCCCGCACACGAGAAGCACCAACGCCGACGAACATTTCCACGAATTCAGAGCCGGAGATTGAGAAGAACGGCACGCCAGCCTCGCCTGCAACAGCGCGACCAAGCAAGGTCTTACCTGTTCCAGGAGCGCCCATAAGAAGAACGCCTTTCGGGATACGCGCACCGATATCCAAGAATTTTTTGGGGTTCTTTAGGAAGTCGACGATTTCGGTAAGCTCTTCTTTCGCTTCTTTCGCGCCAGCGACATCGCTGAATGTTACGCGCTGCGTCAAATCCTTCGGATCTATCATGCGCGCCTTCGATTGCCCGAAGGTGAAGGCCTGCATACCGGCGCCGCGCACCTGCTTAGACAAGAACCAGATGAAAACGGCAATGAGAATGAGTGGCAGGATTATGGGAGCGAGTGTAAAAAACCAAAATTGAAAACCACTCTGATCTTTGACCTCGATGGAGACTTTTGAAATTTCGTCCGCTTTCAATCCGTAGTTAGCAAGGGTCGTCGAGAGCGCCGCATCAGATTCTTTCTTGCTCGTCTTCTTGCTACTGTCGGTGTAAGTCGCGGTCAGCTTGTCGCCTTCGACTATGATGCTCTGCACTGAACCAGCTTTAATGTCTGCGGTGAGAGTGGAGAGCGACACCTCTTTGGCGGCAGTATTTTGCCCGAAGAAGAAAGAGTAGAGGGAAAGCACTATAAGAATCGCCAATGCTACCGAGGTAAGGCTGTTCCACCAAGGTCCTTTAGACGGCATGCCCGGCATACCTTTTGGAACAAGTTTCTCAAAAGAGTTCTTCCCTTTGGATGTTTTTTTCTTATCTGAGGTTTCTTTGAGATTGATTTCAGGCATCAGGCTATTATATATGGTGCGGAGAGAAACGCGAAAATAAGATACAGTAAGCGATATGAAAGCTCTGGTAGAAAATAAAAAAGCACGTCTTGAATACGAGATACTGGACTCATACGAGGCCGGGCTTCAACTGATTGGATTTGAAGTGAAGTCGCTCCGTGCTGGCAGAGCATCGCTCGCTGGCTCTCGCGTCGTCGTCAGAGGCGGAGAAGCATTTTTGTCAGGCGCAACTATTCCGCCATATCAACCTGGCAATACCGTGAAGAGCTATGATCCAGAACGCACCCGGAGGCTTCTCATGAACAAAAAAGAAATTGCCGAGCTTGCTTTGAAAGAAGGACAGAAAGGTTTGACAATAATACCTATTATGGTATACAATAAGAACCGGAAGTTGAAGATTCAGGTGGCGATTGTGCGCCACAAGGGTAAGCACGACAAGCGTGATACCCTCAAAGGTCGCGATGCGAAACGCGAGATAGAGCGCACCTTGAAAACCGAATACTAAAATCAGCCAGTCCCTGAAAAATAAGGCATGCCTTATTTTTCAGGGGGTGACTGGTTTCGACGGAGAATTTCCTCTGTTGCGCGCAAGACGGTGAATGCTGGAGATCACCTTAAACCTCGAGCACTGAAACGTGCAAACGCTTCTATAAAGAGCCCTTACAATTTCGCTTTTGCGACTGCGTAAGTTCCCTCTTCCGTTCTCGCATTTGCCGGAACGGCGCTAGGCTTCTGACGTCTGATATGAAGACTCTAGTGCCATAACATCAGGCTCTATTCTTCTCTACTGCTCGTAGAAAAGAATGAAATTGAAGAGCTCGGATAGGTGTCATTTTGTTCGTTCTCTACCCACCTTTCTTAAATCTTGAAACGAACTATGTCTTGTAGAAACGCTTCGGAGACCCTCTTCGTACGGGAGTTCGACTCTCCCCACCTCCACCAACAAAAACGCCCGCATATGCGGGCTATTTTTGTTGGTGGAGGTGGAATAAGCAAATAGTTTTGCTTATGTGGAGAGTCTAAAGTAGAAATTAACGCCAACCTCCAGATCATAACAAGTATCCAAGGGTGGTTTTTTCTTGGATCAAAGATCCGTTCCTGAGTATGAAAGATTCAAACTCTTATTACACAGCGGAAAATCAGGAACGATATTCCCCGGCGCAAGCTCGCCGAAAAGTGGCCAGTTACAAAAAGACGGATCACGGATGACTAGCCGGTCAATGCGACCTTTTGAATTAAGTCGAACGAAATCTATTATCCCGCCGCGCCAGCTTTCAGCAAACCCATAGGCATCTCCGACACCGTGAGGCAAAACAACGTGCGATGCGCCCTCGGGAAGTTTCAGGAGAGTCTCGCGGATTAACCGAAACGACTCGACAAGTTCGCGCGTACGCGCCGTGAAGCGCGCCAACACATCCCCTGCTTTTTCAGTCACCACCGAGACGTTGAACTCAGTATACGCGGCATAGGGCATGTCGCGCCGAAGATCGGAGTCGACTCCCGAGGCGCGTGCGGCAATACCCTCTGCGCCGTAGGCAAGCGCTGCCTCTTTACTCAATATGCCTGTCGTTTCAAAACGCTCCTTGAGACCGTCTTTCGCATACGCGATCTTCAGCACATCATTCATATTCTTTTCTACATCTTTTACTGTCTCTAGAATCTTAGTTATGTCATCCTCGATAAGATCATGTGCACCACCAAGCATAATGGCGCCGCGGAGGAATCGGTGACCAACTAGAGAATGATTGAGGCGCCGCAACTGTTCCACCATACGGAAACATTGTGCCGCCATGAATGTAAATCCTGTGCCCATGCCCCCCATGTTTCCTATGTCAAAGATGTGGGCACACGCACGCTCTAACTCACTCCATACAACTCGCAAATACTCCGCTCGCACGGGTACTTTTACACCCGACACCTGCTCGATAGCCTGTGCGAATGCAAGAGTGTGACCGACCACCATGTCACCAGATACGCGCTCAACGAATGGAAGTGCTTCCTCTGGAGTCTTTCCTTCAACGAGCTTCAGAACGCCCTTATGTTTGAAAAAGAGCTTGCCTTCAAGTGTAATGATTCGCTCCCCACGCACATTAAAACGGAAATGCCCTGGCTCAATGATGCCAGCATGAATTGGTCCAACCGGAATTTCATAGACTCCCTCCCCTTCCACCTGGTGCATGGGGTACGGAACATTCGCATGAGCTAACTTTGCATTCCATTCAAAATCTTTGCGCATCGGGTATGTGCCCTCAGGAATATTTTCATGATGCATAAGCCGTCGTGGGTCAGGGTGCCCAATCGCTTCAATCCCGAACTGATCCATAATTTGCCGCTCGTACCAGTTGGCTGCCATTATCGAACGGGTTAAAGACGGATAACTTGGATTTTCAGGGGATAGATAGCTCTCAAGCGTCAGCAATGTGGCATCGGCAGCGAAAACAGCGCGTATAGAAAACACGCCGGTCTTTTCGCGCTCATCAATCGCATACATCAAAACGAGTGGTGCCCCTGATTCCACGAGACGCCCAGACAAAATTGCAAAATCCGCTACAGGAACGGTTACCAGTCCGAAAGTATCTGTCCCGGGAAGGTCTATTATTTTTAGAAGCGTTTGGATATCCATAGTATTTTTATGAGATAACTGCGACTATACGTTCAAGAATCGGCATTGCTATAGGTGTCGCAAGAAATACGCTGAAAGCGACCAACAACGCCAGATGCATCGCCATCGTCAGGTGCGACAAACTCCAACGTTCACCTGATGCTATTTCATGCGTCGATGATACGAATGGCTCTGCGAAGAGAAGTGGCATGATGAGGCGTACGAATCCCGCAAAAATTACCGCGAGCGCCAGAAGTATGAGTCCGGTAAGCATGGGGTGTGCAACGACGCTCTCTGAAAGAAGCATAAGTTCGCTTAAGAATAAGGGTGATGGGGGTACAGCGAGAAGAGCCAGAAGAATGGCGAGGAATAACCCGCCTGTGTAAGGCAATATGCGCATCACCTGCCCCACCCGTTCAAATTTTGTGCTTTTAAAACGCAGCAATATATTCCCTGCGCCGAAAAACAATGCGGACTTCGCAAGCGCGTGCCCGACTACGTGAACAACTGACGCAATCGCACCGAGTCCTCCAAGACCGGCTGCAAAAACAATGAGTCCCATGTGTTCAATAGAGGAATAGGCAAGCAAACGTTTATAATCAGCCTGGAGGAGAATAAACGCCGCAGGAATAGCGCACGAGAGGGCACCAAAAACCAAGAGCAATTCGCCCGTCCACGCGCTCGACGCAAGCGCACCATCCACCAAAACCCGGAAACGCAAAATCGCGAAAAGAGCCGCGTTAAGGAGAATGCCCGAAAGCATCCCTGAAATCGGAGCCGGAGCCCTGCTGTGCGCATCGGGAAGCCACGCGTGCATAGGCACCAAACCAACTTTCGTTCCGTACCCTATGAGAATAAACACAAACGCTGTCTGCATCAAATGGGATGGAAGCGAAGGAGCGACGCGGAGCAAATCAGTCCAGCTGATTGCGGACAAGCCTTGGAGAAGACCGGCAGATGAAGCGGCGTAGTAAGTCAAAAACAATCCTATAAGACCCAACGAAATTCCAGTTGAGCATAGGATGAGATACTTCCACGCAGCCTCAAGCGAACCTTTGTGAGCATAAAATGCGACAAGCAGTGTTGTAGCGAGTGTAGTTCCTTCAAGAGCAATCCACATGAAACCGAGATTATTCGATACCAGCGTGAGAAGCATCGAGCAAACAAAGAGCCCCACAAAAAAGAAATAACGACGGGTTGCCGGCTCCTCTAACTCCCCTACCCGCACCTCCTCTCCTAAGTACTCTATGCTCGTTATGACCGCCGTCCATTGAATAAAACCAACGAGAAGCACCATGAGCGCAGCAAACGTATCAAGATACCAATATCCGTTTTCAAATGCCGGTGCGCCGAGAAAAATAGGCACAGCGACGTACATGCTGAGCGCAAACACTAATGAGCTCGCGAAAAATGCCGCACCAAAAACACGCTGAGTGCCACGCATAAGAAACGGAAGACCAGCGAGGAGCAAACACGATCCAAGAAGTAGTGAGATAGTCATACCGATTAATCAATGAGTGTTCGTAAATCATCAGTCGCAACTGAAGCGTGTTCATCTTGCGCGCGACGCGTGAATACCGTAATAAGAATGAAAAACGCCAAGAGATCAAAAAACGAACCTATTTCAAAAAGAAACGGCATGCCGTGCGTGAGCGCCAGCCCGAACATAAAGATGCCATTCTCCATCACAAAAAAACCAATTCCTTCTCCATACATATCTTTTCGCGAAATCAGCATAAGAAGCCCGACGAGTACGATGCCAAATGACACTGCGAGCACGAAATAGTCGGAACCGACTGGCAAAAGTGCGCGTGCCGAAATAAATGCAACCACAGCCAGGCACGCAGCGACAAACGAAAGTGTAGCTGGGCGTGCGTATGCCTGCAGGCGCTCAGACGCTCCACTTACGCGTGCTGCACGCAGCAAAAATGATGGGATAAACCAGACTTTTACAACCACGATAAGAAAAGCAACGATAACAAGTTCCACTTCTCCGAGCACGAACGCGGAGAAAGCCGCAATCACGGCAAGAAGGAGCGACTGTGCACGAAATGCTCCGACGAGCGATCCCAAGCGCATCCGACTGCTCATAAGAAATGCCAAGAAAAACATTCCCCCGGCGCATACGGCAATGACAATAGCTATGAAGGACATATCAACCATAACGAACAATTAACTCGACGACGAAACCTAGGAGTGCAATAAAGAAAGCGAGCGTCATATACTCTTGCATCCGATAGAAACGCATCTTCACAGCAACTGACTCTATACATGCTACTAAAAACGCCGCGAGAAGAATCTTGCCGATGAACCATAGTAGCCCTGTGGCAAGTCCCCCAAGCGTAATCGGTGCCGCTGTTACGCCGAACGGAACGAGAACGCCAATGGCTATCGCAGAAAACGCAGTTAGTTTTATTGCCGATGCATACTCAATCATGGCGAGATAGGTTCCTGAATATTCTAAGATCATTGCTTCGTGCACCATCGTGAGCTCAAGATGCGTCGCGGGGTTATCCACCGGATACCGCGCATTCTCGGCAAGTAGGACGAAGAAAAATCCCGCGAGTGCCACCAACACTGGAGGAACGACGACAATCCAAGGAAACGAGGCGAAGTGTGCAATTATCCCCCCAAGAGTCCATGCGCCTGCGGCAAGAGCAAACGTCGCGAGCGATACATAGAGGGCGGGTTCTACCAAGGCAGCCAAAGTCATCTCGCGACTCGAACCCATGTTGCCAAACGTGCTTCCGGTGTCCATACCACCAAAGACGAGAAACACCGAGCCGAGCGCTGCTACCGAGCCGAAAAGAAAAATATTATCCATGCCACCAGGAACGACACCGAACCAGAGCACGGGCACAACACAAGCGAGAAAGAGTGCGCTTCCCAAAACTACAAACGGCACAGTGCGAAACACCCACGAACTGTTCTTAGTAATCGTCATGTCCTTGCGCAAGAGCGAGAGCAGCGAGATATATGGCAGAAATGGAGAGGGACCGCGGCGATTCTGAAAACGGGCTTTGAGGGTGCGGATCATACCAACCAAAAATGGTGCGGAGACGAGCACGACGAGAAATTGAATTGTGGCGAGTAGGTACGTCATAGCATAGTGGTAAGCGTGAGCACGAGCGCGCAAATAACGAACAGAAGATACATTTGGATAACGCCATTTTGGAGTTTCTTGATTACGTGCGAGACGGCAACGACGCCAATTCCTATAGGGCGGTACAACCAGTATTCAAAAAATGAAGTCAAACTCCAAACAAGGCGCCGGCGTACAATCCATGGATTACCTGCCGACACAGGTAGAGCGACAAGCTCTTTCTCTGACATTAAAATTGACTTGAAGAAAAATCTGATTGGCGACGAAAAACCTGTCGCCGTATATTGCATCCGAGCGGTAAGAGGCTGACCGCAGTCCCATGTGTCCGTGATGCGCACAGCGTTCCGGTTAGTCAGGAACCAGCGGGATATGAGGAGCAGCACCGCGATGACAAACACACTTGAAAGCAGTAGCCACGCATTCATTGAAACGCCGCCTACGATTGTAGTGTTTGCAAAGATCAACGCGACTCCGGATAAAGCACCAGGAGCGCTAAGCATGGGAAACAAAAATAACCCGACGGCGACCGAGAGAAGCACGCACAGGAGAGGTGGGAGAGAAAGCAGGAGCGGAAGCGGCTGTGCATTTTCCGCATGAACAGTGCGTGCACGCCCAAGAAAGATTGCACTGAACATTCTCACGTACCCGAATATTGAAAGCCCCCCAACTAAAGCAAGGACGGCGAGCATTAACGCAAAACTTCCTCCCGAAAAAGCGGACACAGCCATTCCGCTCGCGAGTGTTTGAAAATAAACCCACTCACCAAAAAAAGTTCCAAAAGGAGGTAAGGCGGCGGCGGCAAGGGAAAGTGCGAGAAAGATTCCCGCAAAGAGAGGCCAGCGACCTGCAAGCCCACCTAAATCATCGAGGTTTCTCGTATGTGTGTTTGAAGCAACAACACCGACAGCCATAAAAAGACCGGACTTGAAAAGAAAATGATTAATAACATGAAGCGCGATAAAGAGCGCGATGGAGGGAGCCAGCGCGGAGACGGCGGCATCCATAGACCCTTCTGCTATCAGATAGAGACCAAGCGCAGAAAAGACAAGACCCATATTTTCAATACTGCTCCAGGCAAGAACGCGTTTTGCGTCATTTTCAACGACCGCCCGGAGCGCGCCTAAAAATGCCGAGAGGAGACCCACCCCTATAACAAGCAATGCCAAATAAAAAGGTACGAATGGAAACAGCGCCACTGCTTGTATGAAACCGAAAAGCGCTACCTTGAGCATAACCCCCGAAAGGAGCGCGGAGCTGCCGCTCGGCGCTTGCGGGTGCGCGTAAGGCAACCATTGGTGCAATGGTACTAAACCCGCTTTCGAACCGAACCCCGCAAAAAGAAGGGCAAACGCGGATGCCAGCGCGAGTGGCTGCATACTCGCAGCGCCAAACGCAATATCGCTCCACGAGGCGAAAAGACTGCCGTTTGCAAGAATAAGAAAGCCTGAGGCAATGCACGCAAAACCGATATGGGTCATTACTAGGTAGAGCCATCCTGCGCTCAAGGACTCGTCGCTCCTGTCTGCAATGACCAAAAAATATGCCGCGACCGACATGAGCTCCCAGAAAAACAAAAAAGTGAAAAGAGAGGGTGACATAACCGTTGCCTGCATCCCTACAATAAAAAAAGCTGAGGAAATATTTAGCCACGACACTGCATACACTGCCTTATAGGGAGGCAGACTTTGAATAGCGTAGAGAGAGGTCAAAAAAGTTCCCCCGTACACCAACATGAGAAAAAACACTTGCATCGAACTGAGGGCGATGCTCATTAGTCCAAAGAATCTAAAACTCAGAGGCACACCCTCTCCAACCCCTAAAAGAGTGAAGAAACATGCGCCAGCAATCAAGCCGGAAAGACCTGAAAGAACAAATATCAATTGTACGACTGTGTTATTCCAAGAAAAACGACGTGTCGCAAGAGAAAGAACTGCACCCACAAGCGGAAGTACGAGTGCTATAGCAAAAAGACATTCAATAATGAAGACGGGCATATGCTAGGTTACTTGCGAATAGCGGAGACGATTCCAAGTAATCCTTTCAAAATATCTTCTGGCGATGGCGGATCACCAGGAATTCGCGCATCAACAGGAATGACATTCTCTACCGCACCTACAACAGAATAAGAGTCTTCCCAAATTCCGCCTGTACACGCTCCATCCCCAAGCGCGATGACTATTTTCGGTTCAGGCATCATGTCATATGCGGTCTTCAGTGCATGTTCCATATTTCGCGTTACCGGACCCGATACCGTGAGCACATCGGCATGTCGGGGAGATGCTACGAACGAGATGCCAAAACGCTCAATGTCGTAATAGGCGTTCCCGAGCGCCGTCATCTCATATTCCTCTCCATTGGTGGAGCCGGCATCCACGTGCCTAATGCGCAAGGATTTGCCACCGTAGAGCGTTTGAAGCATCTTTTTGAGGTTCTCCCCTATCGCGTCAATACCTCTGAAAGTAGGTGCGGGTTCGGTTATTGTTCCCGTGGCAATTATTTTTGAAAGAAGCCTTAACATATTGTGGAAATGTGGCTTACTATATTCCTCTTTACTTTGGATGTCCAGAAAGAAACAGGGAACGCAATTTTAAATTATGTGCCCAACGGGGAATAAATCATTTGCTTATCCAAATAAAGAGGAGTATAACTCTACGAAAATAACAAGAAAAAAATATTCACCAATATGGCTAGGTATGAAGGGGGTCCACGAGACCCTATGAATTTTGAGGAGGCGGAACATTACGTTCGCAAACATGCCGAACTAGTGCCTGTTCCGAAAGTAATCGAGCCAGATCACGTCCACTGCATTGACAGCCGGCGATCGCATAAGGGAATCGGATATCCAGGAGGCATGTTGGGTGTTGCAACAACTCTTTTCTCAGGAGTAGACGAGCGAGCACATGAAAAAGTTGGCGGATTTACTGGATTCGTTAGATCTCTTGAAGGGCTCTTTGGTGGCATGAGCGCTCATACCGACGACGAGCACGAACACCATGACTGTGGCTCGAGGGGGTGCGGGCACATGCAGTCTCTTATGAATAACCATGAAGCATACGGATTCAGACCCGAACATGCTGAAGAACTCCGCACCTATTCAAGAGATTTGAAAACACGCTGGAAAAAAGGTGCGCCAGGTTTCAATATCTTTAACTATGGAGGGAAACAAAATCCGCGCGCAGTCATGCATGTAGAGGACCCCGGACATGAACACTATATATCCCTCACTCCAAACGATGGAGAACACCAAGTCTTTGTGCATAATAAAGGTGCGAACCATCACCTATTGGGAAACGCGATGCATTTTATTTCAGAAACATTCGGCGATATATTCAAACGCCACCCAACAGAAGTATATGACGAGCATCTGACGTTGACGGTAGATAGGTTGGCTCCCGATCTTCCGCACTACACCGTTCTGCACGATGAGGACGGGATACGAGTGACCTAATCTTATGTGCGCGGGAAAAGCACGAGAGATTCCACACTATATAAAAATGTCTAAAAACTGCTTGTAAGGGCGACTATTCCAGGCTACAATTCCCTTATAAAACCTTGGCTATTCTAAAAACACGAATCAACGCGCAGATACGCGCACCCGAACTTCGGGTCATCGGTCCAAATGGCGAAAACGTCGGTGTCATCACCCTCGCTGAAGCTCTTGCGCAGGCAAAGGCTGTGGAATTGGACTTGATAGAGGTTTCGCCGAACGCTACCCCGCCGGTTGCGAAAATAATGGATTATGGTAAATTTCAATACGAGCAGCAGAAAAAAGACCGGGAAATAAGGGCTAAATCGCACATTACAGAGACAAAGGCAGTCCAGGTGGAAGTAGGCACCGGAGAGAACGATCTTCTCCGCAAAGCCCGCCAAGCCGCTGGCTGGCTCAAAGAAGGGCATCGGGTACGCGTAGAGCTGTTCCTCAAAGGACGCTACAAGTACATGGATCCTGCCTTCCTCAAAGAAAGACTGAAGCGCTTCGTGCTCCTGGTTCCGGAGGAATACCGTATCGCTGAAGACATTCAGAAGGGTCCCAAGGGATTCAACATGATTATCGAGAAAGCAGGCAAGCAGAAACCTGCAGCAAAATAACAATATGAAAACGAATAAGTCATACACAAAGCGCCTTCGCGTAACCCGAAACGGCAAGATTGTCGCGCGCAAAGGCGGGCAGGATCATTTCAATTCCCGCGATAGCCGAAAGACTCGTACCATAAAAGCTCGAGCAAAGTTGGTGGCAATGAGCCCAAGCGTGCGCGCACGCTTCCTTCCGGGAAACGGCAAGTAAAGAATTTACAAACTGACACCTATAACCTGCTATCTAATTTCATATGTCTAGAGTAAAAGGAGGACCGAAAGCGATGAAGCGCCGTCGCAATATATT
>CAYNOO010000013.1:0-19210 GCA_964398865.1 uncultured Candidatus Saccharibacteria bacterium
TCGCAAAGAAGATGGAAGAACATCAAAAACTGTCCCGCGCAGGGGCAGCGCAGAAATTTGCCGGAGGGCTCGCTGATCATTCGGAACAAACCGTTCGTTATCACACAACCCACCACTTGCTTCTGAAAGCACTTCAAATTGTACTTGGAGAAGGCGTGCACCAGAGAGGTTCGAACATCACGTCAGAGCGTCTGCGTATTGATTTCTCGCACGGAGCAAAGATGACCGCGGAAGAAAAAGCGGAAGTGGAGCGAATCGTGAATGAAAAGATAGACGAAGAGCTTCCAGTGATGCGCACCGTCATGCCAAAAGAAGAAGCGGAAGAGTTTGGCGCAGAGCATGAGTTTGGAGTTAAATATCCGGATATGGTTTCTGTGTATTCCGTAGGTCCCGCAAATGCGACACCGGAGAATCCGCGTATCAAAGAGGCGTATTCAATTGAATTTTGTGGCGGTCCGCACGTTGCGAACACAAAAGAGTTAGGGAAGGGAGGTAAGCGATTCAAGATACAGAAAGAAGAAGCGGTTGCCGCGGGGGTGCGACGAATCAAGGGCGTTTTGACGTAAAAAATTAACCCCCCAGGGGTTGTATTATTGACAATAAGAGTTTATCAAGTTATAGTCCACCATTATGGAAATTGAAAGAATTCCAAGAAAATCTATTTCAGAGATAGCGCGCGAGGGGTATAGACGAGCGTTGGAAGAGGATGAAAAAATATTTAAATTTATCCAAGGATTGGGTGATCTTGCTGGACAGATGCTTTTGAAAAAAGACATGGCATATGGAAGAGATATGCTCGGTCAGATCGGTGATTAAAATCGCATACCAGGTTTGTACAAAATTATCTGTGGAGCCTAAGTTGATTCATTTCATGGGTTACAATAACCCGTGAGATGAAAGATGCGCGTACTGAACTGATTATAGATATCGGCAGCGCTTCAGTTGGCGCCTGCCTCGCTGTATTCAAAGAGGGTGAAAAACCAACATTGACTCATGTGAAGCGAACATCGCTCCAAACGGATTCACGGGGCGGTTTAGACAACATACAGGCGCTTGCTCTCGAGGCTCTAAAAAAAACACTTTCAATGCTTCCGGACACTCCTCGCCCCAGTGCGATTCGTGTAGTATTTGCTGCCCCCTGGTATGCATCAGAGATAAAGGTAATCGTTTCTGAATCTCCAAAACCTTTGAAGATTGGTCGGGCTACAGTCACACACGCTTTAGAGAAACAGCGTTCAGAGGATGCGAAGAAGACGCGCAGAGGTCGGCACCTTTTGGAGTCAGTGGTAAACCAGATATACGTTAACGGCTATCCAACAGCTCTTCATAAAACAGTTCAAGGTACTGTGCTCAAAGTAAATCTTTATGAAAGCGAAGCGGATAGCGACTTTGTGGAGGCGATACAGAAATCTCTTCAGAGTATCTTTCGGCATGTACCCCAGCATTTTCATACCTTCCCGTTCGTTGCGTTTGCAGCACTTCGAGCTCTTCGCGAAGAAGATAATTTCATCCTTATCGACATCGGAGGCGAAATTACTGATGTTGCAATAGGAGACCAGGGAGCGCTTCGTTTTATGGGCTCATTTCCGAAGGGCGCGTCATCCCTAGTGAGAGAGATCACCGGTGGAGGAAGCTATGCTGACGCCACCTCACGTCTTATTCTCTTTGTGCGAAACGAATTAAGTCCTGAAGAGACAGCAACCTTTTCAAAAATTTTCACAAATTCTGCAAACGCTTGGAATCAAGAGTATGGATTCTTGATGGAAAGCGCTGTCGTTAATACCCCGATACCTCGAACCACATTTCTAATGGCTGACAAAGATGAACTGCAATGGTTTAAAAAAGTATTCTCAATGAGAGGCGATACTATGCCGGTACAGACTATACCTATCACTTCGAATTTTCTTGAAGCTTATCTTTCTTTGGGAGAAAGCGGAGCGTATGATTCATTTCTTTCTTTAGAAGCTCTTTTTTTCAAATTGAACGAGGAGAGCCTGATGAAAATATAAGAGCTATTTTGTACACAGTCACGAACGGCGAATGCATGTTGCTTGTTACGAAAGGGGAGTATAATTGAAATTAATGGATCAACACCGTAGCATTCAGGATATTATTCCTCCTGCCCGTTCAAAACCTATAAGGAGCGCAACACCCGGCACTTCAGAGACTCCGCCAGTACGCGCCACTCCACCAACTCCCGGCATTCCGGTGAATCCTAAGCGCCCGAGCGGTTTTTTCGGGTTTGCGGTCGTTGCAGGAATTGTTGCAGTTCTTCTTGTTGTTGGAGTCATCGTCATAAGCACCGTCTTTTATCGAGCCTACGTTACCGTTACTCCGTTTTCTTTCAGCGTCCCTGTTCAAAGTTCTTTTGCCGCATCTCTCACCAGCGAAACGCTTCCCTATCAAAAGGTTTCTGTCACTGAGACGGCAACCAAAAGCGTCCCCGCGACAGGCACGCAGCATGTTGAGAATCATTCCTCCGGAACCATTACCATATACAACGCATACACGACGACAGAGCAGCGTTTGATTACCAATACGCGCTTTGCTACCGCAGACGGTCTCGTATTCCGCGTGCATACTCCGGTAGTAATCCCTGGCTACACGATGAAAGCTGGGATTAAAGTACCTGGCTCTGTAGATGCTGTTGTCTATGCTGATGATGCCGGGGAAAAATACAACATTTCCGCTACTGATTTTACTGTTCCTGGGCTTAAAGGCTCTAAACAATACACACTTATATACGCAAAATCAAAAGTCTCCATGGCTGGAGGATTTATAGGAGAACAAGCGGTAGTAGATTCTTCCGTGCGCTCAGAAACAGTTCAGGGTCTGAAAGCGGGTGTTGAAAGAGCGCTCCGTGCAAAATTGATTGCAGCACTTCCTGCTGGCACCGTTATATTCAAGGATTCAGTGAATATTATGTATACGGACACCCCTGATGCTGTTGAGGGGAGCAATGCAGTGATATCAGTCTCCGGAACAGCTACAGCCCCTGCATTGGGGGAGGTGGCGCTTGCTCGCTCTATAGCGAGTGGCGGGCAAGTGTCGTATGAAGGAGATCTCCGCGTAGCGAATGCAAATGACCTTCATGTAGCTGTAGATGCCCCTGAATCAATAGGAACCGAGACGCCTATAAATCTGACTGTTTCCGGAACCGCCAAGCTCGTTGCCGTATTTGACGTGGCTCAGCTTGCAAAAGACCTTGCGGGCATAGAGAAGAAGGACATAAAGAGCGTACTTCCTAATTATCCTGCCATCTCAAACATTGACGTTAAGATCTATCCGTTCTGGAGAGGTGGTTTGCCGGATGACCCTCAAAAGCTCAAAATCAGCGAAGCGGACTCGTCCACAAACTAATTGGGGGAATGTTCTTGACGGCGCACACTGATTTCTGGTACTATAGCTAAGCCCAATTCTGATCCTGATTCGCTCAAATGGTACGCACGAAAGACACGGAGGAAAGGCTTGGTACTGTTACTGAGTCTCTCCCAAATGCTCTATTTCGAGTAACCCTGGAAAGCGGAGAAGAAATGCTTGCATATCTTGCGGGCAAGATGCGGCTCCATCGCATTCGCGTGCTGGTGGGAGATCGCGTTTCGCTTGTTCTGGACCCGTATGGCGGACGCGCACGAATCGTGCGACGTTTATAATTTTACACACATGAAAGTTCTCGCATCCGTAAAAAAGCAGCAAGCAGGCGATATTCTCGTTCGCCGTCGTGGTCGCTTGTATCGGATCAACAAGAGAAACCCACGTCGTAAAGCTCGCCAGGGATAATCGAATCTACTCAATCAATCTAAAAACTATTTTTCTTATTTATGCGCGTAGCCGGCATTACCATCCCTGATAACAAACACCTTGCAATCGCACTGACTGCGGTATACGGGGTAGGTCGGGTACGTGCAAGCACCATACTGAAAAACGTTGGTGTTCCTGGTACTACTGTCGCAAAAGATCTCTCTCCAGAGAAAGAGCAGGAAATCCGCACAATGATTGAATCCTTCACCATCGAAGGAGATCTTCGCAGAGAGATAGGAGGCAACGTGAAGCGCTTAAAAGATATCAAAGCATTCCGAGGCATTCGTCATTTGAAAAGCTTGCCCGCCCGCGGACAGCGCACAAAGACCAATTCGCGCACGGTCAGAGGTAACGTCAGAAAGACAATGGGTTCGGGTCGTCGTAAGCTAGAAAAAACATAAACCATGGGTAAACGTCGCATATTGAAGAAGCAGGGTAGTGGTGTCGATTCCGGAAAGCGGGATCGCGCTCTTTCGAAGATCTCAAAGAGACATATTGATAAGGCTGTTTTGCATATTGAGTCTACCTTCAACAACACTCGTGTCAGCCTTACCGATCAGAGCGGCGGTATGCTCATGTGGTCATCGTCCGGATCCATGGGGTTCACCGGTAACCGCAAATCAACTCCTTTCGCTGCGGCGAAAGTAGGAGAAGTTATTGGAGAAAAATCAGCCACTATCGGCGTCAAAGAAGTTGAAGTCTTCATCAAAGGAGTAGGATCAGGTCGCGAGTCAGCGCTCCGCGCCTTTGCCGGTAAGGGTATCCAGATTCTTGCGATACATGACATCACCCCCGTTCCTCATAACGGTCCGAGACCTTGTAAGCCTCGTCGCGTATAACCTAATAATCTACTAATTATGATACTCGGACCACGATACAAAATCTGTAAACGCCTCGGCTCTTCAATCTTTGAGAAGTGCCAGACGCAAGCTTTTGCGCTCTCGAAGCAGCGTTCTGATGCGAACAAGAAAAAAGGACGCCGTAACGTCTCCGACTATAATCGCCAGCTCATAGAGAAACAGAAGCTCCGTCTTCTCTATGGTCTCACCGAGAAACAATTCTCTACGTATGTAGAGAAGGCACTCGAGAGTAAGGCAAATCCTCAGGCAACGCTCTTCGCTTTCCTTGAAAGTCGTTTGGATTCAGTAGCGTATCGAATGGGTCTTGCTTCAACGCACCGCATGGCACGCCAGATGGTGTCTCATGGACATCTCGTGGTGAATGGCAAGCGAGTCACAGTGCCTTCCTATCGTGTTTCAGCGGGAGACGTGATTACGGTGCGCGCGGGAAGCAAAGAAAGTGGTCTCTTCCAGACGTTGGGTGAAAAATTGAAAGAAGCGCGTACACCATCGTGGATTTCCTTTGACCTCGGAAACTTGGAAGGGAAGTTGGAGACAGCTCCTGTATTTACTGACCAAGACACTGCCGTTGACATTGGTGCTGTGTTTGAATATTACACACGTTAATAATTAGCCGATAATCATTCTTCTCATATGGATTACTCCATTACATTGCCATCAAAGCCACGCATCGTTTCTGAAGAGGGCACGACCGGTATCTACGAGATAGACGGCTTGTACCCTGGTTATGGTCATACGCTCGGTAACTCTCTCCGCCGCATCATCCTCTCTTCGATTCCAGGTGCTGCTATCACGAGTGTGAAGATCGAAGGCGCATCGCACGAATTTTCTACCGTTGCTGGCATCAAAGAAGATACTATCGGCGTTATCTTGAATTTGAAGAAAGTGCGCATCCGTATCCTCGATAACCAGCCGCACACGCTCTCCATCAACGCGAAGGGCGTAAAGACATTGACCGCAAAAGATATCACTGTTCCTGGACAAGTTGAGGTGCTCAATCCCGATCAGCACATAGCAGAGTTAACCGATAAGAATGCTCATTTCGAGGCAGAACTGATGGTAGACACAGGTCTTGGCTACGTACCTAAGGAAATAATTCAGAAAGATCGCGTGGATATCGGTATGATTGCGCTTGATGCCATCTTTACCCCGATTCGCCGTGTGAACTATGAAGTAGAGAACATGCGTGTCGGAGATCGTACTGATTTTAATCGTTTGCGCGTTGTCATAGAGACTGACGGAACACTCTCTCCGAGAGAAGCTTTAGAGCGCTCTGTTACGACCATGATTCAGCAACTGAAAGCAGTAGTTGGCTTCAAGGAAGATGCCCCGGCTCCGTCTGACGCTGAGTCGGTCGCCATGGGCGATGAGGCGAGAGAGGATGTCATGAAGACACGTATCGAATCACTCGAGCTTTCAACCAGAACCGCGAACGCGCTAACTGCAGCTGGCATCCGTACGCTTGGCGGCTTGGCTCGAAAGACTCCGGAAGACATTTTGGCGCTTGAAGGCATCGGAGAAAAAGCAGTTGAGGAAATAAAAGAAGCATTGTCGCATTTCGGCATCTCTCTGAAATCATAAGTATGAATCACGGCAAAAAAGGACGGACCTTCGGACGAAAGCGTGATGTACGCAAGGCGTTCATCAATTCCCTCGCGGAAGCGCTTATATTGCGTGAGCGCATCATAACGACCGAAGCGCGAGCAAAAGAAATACGTCCTTATGTCGAGAGCATGATAACGAAAGCAAAGAGTGGCTCAGTAAGCGTCCGCAGAAATCTTATCGCAACTCTTTCAGGTCGCGAGAAAACTGCTAAGAAACTTATGGAGGTTCTTGGTCCTCGTTTTAAGGAAAGAAAGGGGGGCTATACGCGCATCACCAAGGTAGTTAAAAAAAGCTCAGACGGAAGAAAGAGCGCTCTCATTGAATTCATATGATACCTACAGAACACACTATTGATGCGAAAGGAAAGAAAATGGGTCGCGTAGCCTCGCAAGCCGCACATATTCTTATGGGTAAGCACTCGACTGCGTTCGCGCGTCACATCGCTCCTGAACTCTCCGTGAAAATCATCAACGCATCCAAGCTCTCTATCTCAGAGAAGCACCTTCAAAACAACACCTATGCGCGCTTCTCCGGCTACCAAGGTGGACTGAAATTCGATACCCTTGCCGCTGTTATCGCGCGTCATGGATATAAAGAAGCAGTCAAGCGAGCCGTCAAAGGCATGATACCTGCTACGAAGCTGCGTCCGGGAATGTTAAAGAGACTTATAATCGTCGATTAATTATGGCAACTGCAAAATATATTGAAACGATAGGAAGAAGGAAGACCGCGTCTGCTCGTGTTCGCCTCACAGAAAATGCTAAGCAAAACGTTTCTGTCAACGGCAAGACACTTGAAGAGTATTTTAGAACTTCAGAGTTAGTTCGTGCTTCCGTTGCACCGCTAGCACATCATGAAAAGAAATTTGCAATAACTGCAGTACTCCGTGGAGGTGGTATTGCCGGGCAAGCTGTTGCTCTCTCGCATGGTATTGCTCGCGCCATAGTTGAATTTGATGCCACTTCTCGCATACCACTCAAGAAACTAGGTCTTCTGAAGCGCGACCCTCGTGCTAAAGAGCGCAAGAAGCCCGGGTTGAAGAAAGCACGTAAAGCAGCTCAGTGGTCTAAACGCTAAAGCAACTTAATTACTTTTAAAACTCCCTGTATACAGGGAGTTTTAATTTGATTCATACTGAATTCAGGTGTATTAATATTAGTAACTATGTCCGACGTCGAAAGATTTGCCTTTAAAAAATCGACTATTGAGAAAAGAGATAGAAAAAAGAAGTTTTCGTCCGCAGAGACTATTCAACCCGTGCTTGAAGGCGGACTACCTCTAGAGAGAAGGTCATTTGAACCTCAAAGGGTGCCGGAGCCTTTTCATTTTTTCGACATGGCACAGGGTACGCCAGGCAGTAGACACGAAGCGAATAGTTTGTTGCATAAAATTTCTAAACCTGTGCAAATTTTGGGATTAGGAACTCTAGAGCTTCTCACGAGCGCGACTGCAGTGCTTGCAGGAACCGTTGCGTTAGTAGGAACTCCCATAACGGTAGGCTTGTCAGCGCCTTTGGTTGTAGTTAGTGCGGGCACATTCCTTGCGGTGGTGGGCTTCAAACGTTTTGGCGCTGCAGCTCGAAGGATGGTTCATTTTCGATGATTTGACTCACCGCTCTCTCTGACGCACAATCTACTATATGAGTGAGCATGATGACGTTGTTATTGAACCCGATGATGAAAGCTTGGAGGGCGAAGGTTCTTCCGCTTCTAAACTTAGCGAAAAACTGAAGAAGCTTAAAGAAGAGTTGGCAAAGGTGAGCCAAGAGAGACAAGAATACCTGGACGGCTGGCAGAGAGCAAAAGCTGACTACGTCAATGTCAGAAAGCGCGCGGACGAAGACCGGCATGTGTTAGTACGCTCCGCCGCCACGGGAATAGTGAAAGCCCTGCTGCCGGCATTAGACAGCTTCGATCACGCCCTTGAAGCGGCTAGCGCTGCTGATGCATGGGCTGACGGCATAAAGAATACTCATGCCCAGATGATTAAAGCCCTTGAAGCGGAGGGGCTCCGTCAGTTTGACCCTACGGGCGAGGTATTCGACCCGCATATGCATGAACCAGTGGAAACCGTTTTAGTTGAGAATGAGTCGAAGGAAAATATAATACTTAAAACGCACCAGAAAGGATACAGCCTTAATGGTATGATTATTCGCCCTGCCCGCGTCGCCGTGGGACACCTCAAGCAAGATTGAGTAACCCTTGACGAGATTGGCTAGTTAGTTTAGAAAATAATATCAAGTTCTTATTAAATAAATAAAAACTCTATGGGAAAAATTTTAGGTATCGATCTTGGAACTACAAACTCGGCAATGGCTATTGTTGAGGGTGGCGAGCCGCGCATCATAGAAAATGCGGAGGGGAATCGCACGACGCCCTCAGTAGTCGCTATTTCAAAGACGGGAGAAAGGTTAGTGGGGCTTGTTGCCAAGCGCCAAGCGGTGACAAACCCGACCAACACCATCTATGGCGTAAAACGCTTCATGGGTCACAAGCTCGGTGATGCAGCTGTGCAGAAAGATGTCAGCACTGCTTCCTATAAAACGAAAGAAGCTGCAGGAGGCGGTGTAGCAGTGATCTTAGGAGATAAGGATTATCGACCGGAAGAGATCTCAGCGATGATACTTCAGAAGCTAAAGACCGACGCTGAAGCGAAGCTCGGAGAAACCATCACGGAAGCTATTATCACCGTTCCAGCATATTTTGACGACGCGCAACGACAAGCAACCAAAGATGCTGGTAAGATTGCAGGTCTCGACGTAAAGCGCATCATCAATGAACCTACTGCAGCAGCACTTGCGTACGGATTTAACAAGCGAAAGAACGAACAGATAGTCGTCTATGACTTCGGAGGGGGAACATTTGACGTATCGGTACTTGAAGTTGGCGATGACGTGATTGAAGTGAAATCAACGGGTGGCGATTCACACATGGGAGGCAGGGACATTGATCAGAAAATCGTTCGTTGGATTGCAGACGCGTACAAAAAAGAAAGTGGCATCGATATCACCAAGGACTCGCTAGCACTCCAGCGCCTTGACGAGGCAGCAGAAAAAGCAAAATTAGAGCTGTCCACTACGCTTGAAACAGAAATAAATATCCCATTTATCACCTCTGACGCGGCGGGTCCCAAGCACCTTCTTATGAAAATGACGCGCGCAGCGCTTGAAGATCTCGCGCGGGAATATATTGACCGGTCTATCGAAATCACGAAACAAGTTTTAGAGTCAGCAAAATTTAAGACCCCTGACATCGAAGAGATTATCCTTGTGGGCGGACAAACCCGTATGCCCGCCATTCAAGAGGCGGTAAAAGCTCTTTTCGGCAAGGAACCGAACCGCACCATCAACCCTGATGAAGTCGTCGCTATAGGTGCCGCGATTCAGGCGGGAATCATGCAGGGTGATGTGAAGGATGTACTCCTTCTTGATGTCATTCCACTTTCGTTAGGCATTGAAACAATGGGAGGTGTGGCAACAAAACTCATAGAGAAAAACACGACGATCCCGACATCACGCTCTCAGACATTCTCAACCGCAGCAGATAACCAGACATCAGTAGAGATTCATATTGTTCAAGGGGAACGTGCGATGGCAAACGACAATAAGTCTCTTGGTCGCTTCATTCTCGATGGTATTCCACCGGCACCTCGCGGACTCCCACAAGTTGAAGTTTCTTTCGATGTGGATGCAAACGGCATTTTAAAAGTCACCGCAAAAGACAAGGCAACCAACAAAGAACAATCTATCCGCATTGAAGCGCGCTCCGGCTTGTCTGAGGCGGACATAGAGAAGATGAAGAAAGATGCTGATTTGAACGCCGAGACCGATAAGAAATCAAAAGAGCTTGTAGAGGCACGTAACCTTGCTGAACAGATGATCTATACTGCTGAAAAAGCTCTCGCAGAGCACGGGGCAAAGATTCCAGAAGACGTGAAGCAGGGAGTCACTGGCGCTGTTGCTAAGGTTAAAGAGGTAAGAGAGACGGGGGATATTTCCGGCATACAGTCAGCGACCCAAGCACTCTCGACTGAAATGCAGAAGATAGGGCAGTATATGACAGAAAATGCTCAGAAAACTGAAAGCGCTCCGGGGTCTGAACAAACTCCACCTCCTCCGGAAAGTGGAACCGCGGAACAAGGTCCAGTGACCGATGTTTAAGGAAGTTGGTAGTAAATAGAAAGCAACTAGTAGTTTCCTGAAAATTTGCTACATTCTACCTACTACTTTCTAAATTCTCTATGTCCAAAGACTATTACCAGGTACTCGGTATTGATAAAAAAGCTTCAAAAGAAGAGGTTAAGAAAGCTTTTCGCAAGCTTGCGCATAAATATCATCCTGACAAAGCCGGAGGTGACGAGGCAAAGTTCAAGGAAGCAAGCGAGGCATACAGTATTCTTTCGGACGATAAGAAGCGCGCCGAATACGACACGTATGGCAGAGTGTTTTCGGGTGGGGGATCCTCCGCACAAGGCTTCGGCGATCAAGCAGGGGGATTTGAGGGTTTTGATTTCTCACAGTTCCAAGGCGGTGCTGATTTTGATGTCGATTTGAATGATATCTTCGGAGGATTCTCTGACATCTTTGGCGGTCGAGGAAGGCAGGCACGCGGAAGAGACATATCAGTCGATTTGGAGCTTTCTTTTAAAGAATCAGTTTTTGGATTAACGCGCCGGATGCTCATCACCAAAGACAGTACCTGTTCACGCTGCACGGGATCCGGAGCAGAGCCTGGAACGAAGACGAAGACGTGCCCAACGTGTAACGGCAAAGGGCAAATAGTGGAATCTCGCCGTTCTCCCTTTGGCACCTTCTCAGTTTCCACCGCCTGCACGACGTGCAATGGCAGGCGTGTTGTTCCTGAAAAGCCTTGTACGCTCTGCAAAGGAGCAGGTGTAGAGCGCCGACAAGAGGAAATCACTGTGGTCATACCGGCTGGTCTTGATAACGGGCAAGTAATTCGTATGGCAGGTTTGGGTGAAGCGATTTCAGGAGGCGCAACGGGAGATCTTTATGTGAAAGTGCATGTCCGACCTGATGCGCGATTCCGAAAAGAAGGTTTTAATCTTGTAATCGATCTTCCTATAAAAATAACGGATGCGTTGATAGGTTCTGAATATCAACTGGAAACTTTGGACGGCACTCTCACGGTTACTGTTCCTCCGCTTCATTCCACCGATGAAATTCTTCGTATGAAAGGGAAGGGGGTACCGACTGAGCGCGGGAAACGTGGTGATCTTCTCATACGAGTTCGCGTGGAGTTACCACAAAAACTTTCTAAAGATGCGAAAGAGCTACTTCTCAAGCTGAAGAAAGAAGGGATTTGAACCACAATGGATAGATAGATCTCGTACACCCCAATACCGTGGTATGATTTTTTGCGTATGAACACATCAAGCAACTTTGATATTGGAGTTTTGTTTCATCAGGTGCTGAATTTTATTATTGGATTTGGAAACGATTTTTTTGCATTCATAGTGGTAACGGCAGCAGTTGCAGCCTTTGCCTTTTTCGTGGGGCGAAATCGTCTCATGCCGCTTATCGCAGCAATCTACGCTGCCGTGCCTCTGTATCTTTTTTTTCCCTTTCAGACTCCACTTCTTCAAGATCACTACATCGCGATAGCTTTGTACTTAGGCTTCGTGTTTCTCTCTTTCATAGCCTTTTCCGGTCTCTCAGCTTTCATGGCAAGCGCAGAGCGAAACTTTCTGAAGGTTGGCGGCATGTCTGTGCTCGTTGCTGGAGCTCTTCTTGCCATTGGTATCCATATCTTGCCGCTAGAGCAGATTTATACCTTTAACACAGCGACTATGGCGCTCTTTGCGTCGAATCAATCTTTTTTCTGGTGGCTTTTAGCACCGCTTATCGGGCTATTTTTCTTAGAGCGCTAGATTAATCAAGAAATTAAATTTTGTCGATGCCCGTGATTGCACCTGGGCTTATGGTGACGACGGAGCCTGAGAAGAATGGGAAGATTGAATCTGTATCAGTGCTACCATCTTCCGTGGTGAATATAGAATTTCCTTCAGTGTTGGTGTGATCTTCAGGAATCAAGTAGATGCCAAAACCATAGGACGTTCCTGTGAGAGCCACGTAGCCAGCGTCATTTATATCGAATTTTACTGTCCTATTCGAACCGGTCGTTGTCAGATCTCCGACAAACTTTATATCAAGGGAATTTCCTTTTTGTATGACAAAAGGTTCAGGAAACACCGATGTGTAGAGTCTTCCATCAACCTCTGCAGGGTACGAGATCCCTTGTACAACTGTGGCGAGGTTGGTTGTGTCTGAAACGCTCGCGGTTCCATTTTGCTCCCAGGTTATCGAATCGATCCTGATATCTTCCTGGGGTCCAGCGCTGACACGAATACCAGAAAACGTTATGCCGGTGTCGCTTATATAGCGTATTCGATCACCTGCAGGGTCGTCAGGTGAGAGGGTTGCTGTGGCGACGCCGATAGCGATAGTACTGTTCATGGTCTGTGATGCGCCAACGATAGGGAGCAATCCTTCCACGGGAGCATCAGCTTCTATAGAGATGAGTTTCATTGCTGCCACCTCTCCCTCGTGTCCCGTGAGGTCAACTGCCATGTCACCTGCAATGGTCATTGTTTTCGATGTTCCGGCTGGAACGACGAATGAATCCTTGAATGTTGCCTGGTGATTAGAATTAAAATACGCGATGCTTATCGGAACATTGTATTCGTCAAGCAAATCCGCATTGGTGAAGTCCACGTCTACCGATGGTCCTGCGCGCTCAATGGTTACTCGCGAGACGGTTACGTCCTTAGCGCCCGCTGTAAGCATCACCCTCGTAAATGGTACGTATAATGCGCCGCTTGGTGCAAGGCTTGGGTGTGGCTGCTCTGAAGCTAACGTTACAGAAAGAGAACTGCCGGCGGGGGCAGGAGAAGTTTGGAGTACTTGAGGTAAAAGGGTTTCGCAGAGTAGATTCAATTTTGTTCGGGTAGATACCCCGACAATGCCAGTGCCTTTCAAAAGCTTATTCGGAGCCAATATATCTGCTGCATATTTTTCCTGAAACTTGACAACAGCTTGCTTGGTGTACGAGCCGTAGGTAGTGCTCTCCATTCCTACTGAGCCCGCTCCCGAGAGTGCGACAACAGTAGCGGGGTCGCTATTCAAGAATTGTTGCAGTTTAAGCACGTCATTTCCAACGCTCCCCATTTTAAGATTGCTCGCCCAGGTAAAAGGGCAAAGTGGTGAGGGAGCGGCATGCACGGTCGGTGCCAAGAATCCGAACGATAGGAATGAAGTGAGAAAAACAATGCCAAACCCGATGGGTTTTGAAAACATATATGCTCTACGTATTGTATAGGCAAAACGAGCTTTGCAAGTACTCATCAACAAAGATGGGGAATGCTTTTATACTCACCCTTCCTTAGCGAAAGGTCATAATTCATGGTACACAGGCGAGAGATATCGTCTATGGAACACTTTGGAGAACACGTCACTATTGACGGATATGGCGGCGACTTCAGCAAGCTCAATGACGAAGCGTATATTCTTGGGTGCATTCGAGAGCTTTGCAGTGTCTTAAAAATGACCCCCTTGATCGAACCTAAACTGATTTCAGCTCCCGACAATAATCTTAAAGATCCAGGCGGATGGAGTGGCTTCGTCATCATTGCCGAGAGTCATATCAGTATTCATACCTTTCCACGACGCCGTTTCGTCTCTGCTGATGTCTATACCTGTCAAAATGGTATGAACATTGACTTAATCACGAGCTTTTTCAAGGAAAAGTTTGTTCTCCAAGATGTCGAAACGCATTTTCTAGAACGAGGGACGCGCTACCCGGAGCATAATCTCATATAGTCACCTAAAGCTCGTATGATGCCTTTTCACGAAATTCTCGGTCTTCTTGCTGGCATCCTTGCTTTCTTACCGTGTCCTTTGTATGTATACGCGATTCTCAAAGGCGAGACCAAGCCTGACCGTGTGACCTGGTGGGTTCTCGCGCTCGTTTCCGCGATGATTGTGGGCACGTATCAAAGCGTAGGAGCACATGAGACCATTTGGCTTCCCTTGGGCTATACCGCGAGCTTCCTCATCGTTGCCATCTTTTCTCTGCGCTACGGTGATGGACCGGCGCATCTGAACACACTTGATAGGATTTGCCTTGCTGGAGCACTGGTAAGTATCGTGGTCTGGCAATTTCTTGAGTCGCCATTCCTCGCGCTCCTCATGAATATGGTTATCGAAGTGATTGCCCTCACACCTACCGTCGTAAAAGCATACACACGTCCTCAAACCGAAGACGCGAGCGCGTGGGTTGTCACAACCGCGGCAAGTATCTTGAATCTTTTCGCGATAAGTTTGTGGACACTCGACATAGCACTCTACCCTGTGTACGTATTTCTCACGAACGCAGCTATCATGTATATAATTATCCGCCCGCGGAAGAAAATTCTCACTCCTCTGTCACTATGATTCCTCTATTTCCAAAATTCAAAAAAATTAGTCTGGGCGACAAGAAAGCCATTGAAGTGCATACGCACGCATACGACCCCTACTCCGATTTTAATTTCACGAGTCTTTTTTCGTGGGACACAAGCGAAGAGCGGATGGTGTCGGAACTTAATGGCAACTTGGTGGTGCGCTTCACGGATTACATCACGAATGAGCCGTTCCTATCATTTCTTGGCACCATTAAAACAGAGCAAACAGCGAGAACACTCATTGACTACTCAATAGAAAACGGTATGCCCGCGACCCTCTCTCTTGTTCCTGAAATATCAACAGTGGGCATGAGAACGTCGGTACTTAAAATCGAAGAAGATAGAGGTAATTTTGATTACCTGTATTCAATTCCAACTCTGAGTGTCATGAGCGGTGGTTCTTTCGAAGACAAGCGTAAGTTCATACGGAGATTCCTCCGTGCAAATCCGGATGCTCACACGGAGGTCATAGACCTTGCTATTAAGAGCGTCCAAAAAGACATCGTGTCCGTAATCAGGCTGTGGGAAGGGAATGAGATAGCCAAGGCAAAAGAATATGAGATTGAATACGAAGAGACTGCCATTAAGAGGCTTTTTGAGAGTGCTGATTCTCATAAACTCTTGGTAACAGGGCTTTTCTCAAAGAAGAAAATGCTCGCGTTTAGCATAGAAGAAATGCTCCCCAATCAGTACTGCATAGGACATTTTTGGAAAGCAAATAAAAACAACGAAGGAAGCTACGATTTCTTAATGCAACAGAAAGCCAAGCATTTTGAAACTCTGAATCTTTCATTATTGAACTACGAGCAGGACTTGGGACTAGCTCCATTGCGGCATTCAAAAAAAGCATTCAGACCTGTGAGTTTTCTGAAGAAATACAAAGTGAGTTTGCAATAAAGAAATACACAGGGACAGTTGAGAGGAATACGGGGCGTGTATACTTAAGCAAAGCACACTCTGATTTGCCATGACATCTCTTTTTTCGCACATCACACGATTTTTCAAGAGTAAAGCCGGCTGGATAGCGCTACTTTTGTTCTTAGGACTCACGGCGTGGAGGATCGGGTTAAATTTTTACAATACTGAGTATCGCGATTACACCAACCAAATATGGGCTGCTTCATATCAGATAATGGCTCTTTGGGGGGTTCTCTGCGGACTATATTACGCGAGGTTGTGGGGAGGTTGGAAGAGTTTGGTGGGACGCGCCAATATTGCGTTCGCTCTCGGTCTCTGCGCCCAGCTTTTTGGACAAAGCACGTTCAGTTACTTTTTCTACACCGGGGTAGATATTCCATATCCTTCCATCGCAGACATCGGTTTTTTCGGGAGCATTCCTTTCTATGTTTATGGGGCGCTGCTTCTTATTAAAGTTTCAGGTTCAAAGGTTTCCCTTCAATCGTGGACAAACAAGATTCAAGCAATACTGATTCCTATTGCAATGCTCACGCTCTCGTATTTCGTCTTTCTTAGTGGATACGAATTTGACTGGACTCAGCCCATAAAAACATTTTTGGATTTTGCATATCCTCTTGGTCAAGCTGTATACGTATCACTTGCCGTTTTAGGCTTCACGCTGTCTCGAAAGCTTCTGGGAGGAATTATGCGCGGTCCTACGCTTCTTTTCTTGATCGCGCTTGTCGTTCAATACATTTCTGACTATGCGTTCTTATATCAATCGAACGCAGGTACGTTCGTTGGAGGAGGAATGGTCGATTACCTATACCTCGTAAGTTACTTCCTGATGGCGGTAAGCTTAATTCAACTCGCTGTGGCGTTTAAGTGGATCAAGGAAAGCTAAGAATGGCGCTATGACTACCCTCGACCAGATCGCCCTTAAGATAATAAGAGAACAGGAGCTTGTCATTGGTCCCTTAGCGTGGACTGAAGCTGGGAAAGTCACAGGTCTTCAGGTTGTCGATCAGAAGAAAGGGGAAGTAGCTTTGCAAAATGGCGACCCGAAAGACGTAGTGAATCGCCTTGTAGCGCAGTACGAACGCTTGTTCGGTCCTGCCTCCCACGAAGTATGTCGCGCAGCAGTGGCAAGCATGATTGCAGACCTAGCAGCTGCCGACGTTCCCTCAAGTTTAAAATAAATTTCAACCCTCTCGCATTTCTTGCATGCTAGGATTAATGCATGTTTTTTGAGCCGAAAAAGAAAAATGCTCCCGCAGCGGATGCACCACCCACTGACGCTGACATAGAAAGCGCGGCCGCAGTACTCTATAAACAAAACCTCGAGCTTGCCGTAAAGAATAAGACGCTTTCGCTTCTGCGGCAGCTCTATCAGATAAGCATTCTTGCCTTGGAGCCTGGCGTTGTTGCAGAAAAGATAGCGGTGACTGTGCGTGAGGCTCTTGATTTTGAGCTCGTCGCCATACTCAATCTTGATGAATTGGCTGATCTCCTGGCACCTATCGCGACAAGCCGTTCTGAACGCTTAGAGAAAAGTGCCGCAAGTTTGGGGTATCCTTTTGCAACGCACGCAATCACCAATACTCGAAAAATTCCATTTCTCGCACCGCTCTATGCAAAGGAATCGAACCATACCGAACACATCACTGACCTATGGGGTTCGGCAATTTCTGAAGAGTTACTGAAAGCGCTCACCGAAGACGGTCATTTAAAAATGCTCTTGGCACATCCGTTAGTGATCGATCAAAAAGTGAACGGCATTCTCGTATTCGGGTTGAATCGCGAGTATGAGAAGTTGAGCACCTATGAGCGTGAATCTATCGGAAGCCTTGTTGACGTAACCTCGGTTGCACTTGATCGTGCCCGCTTGTATGAAGCTCTGAAGGTTTCGAACGAGAAACTAAAAGAATTAGACAAGCTGAAATCACAGTTCCTCTCGATGGCTTCTCACGACTTGCGCGCACCGCTGACCATCATCAGGAACTTCATATCGCTTATTTTAGAAGGCGCGTACGGAACACTCGCACCTGCCGGAAAGGAGGGTCTACAGCAAGTCTTTGATAGGGCGACTGACATGGCAAAATCGGTAGAAACATATCTTGATGTCTCTCGCATAGAGCAGGGCAGGATGAAATATGATTTCGTCGATATAGAACTTTTGCCGCTCGTAAAAAATGCAGTCACAGCATTCACTCCGAACGCTGAAAAGAAAGGACTGAAATTGAGTGCTACCTACGACTCGGCTCTGAGTGGCGTTAGGGCGAAGATTGACGTATCCAAAATGAACGAAATCCTCAATAACCTTCTTGATAACACCATTAAATACACACCCACAGGCTCTATGAATCTCCGTGCCGAAAAGGCGGGAGCAATTGCGCGCATCACCCTTAAAGATACCGGCGTAGGGATGAGCGCAGACACCCTAAAGAACCTGTTTCAACTCTTCCGACCAGGCGAGGATTCGAAACGTATTAATCCTGCCTCAACAGGTGTTGGGCTCTACGTTACCAAAGCTCATGTCGAAGCGCATAGTGGGAAAATTTGGGCTGAATCTGAAGGAGTAGGGAAGGGCTCCACATTCATACTAGAACTTCCGCTTTTAAGCTGACTAATGGTGTTTGCGCCAAGAACAGATCTTTCTCAGGTAGAGGTGTGGATAACATTTTAGCCTTTAAATACATACTATAACCAAGAAAATCCTCGTTCCAAGAAAATAACTTTCACGACACTACTTGACTAATGTCCAGCCCACCCATACAGTAGAGTTAGACATATGGGATTTGGAAATCCAGAAGGAAAACGTGAAAAACCTTTACTAGCGGTTTTGTCCGCTGTGGCGATTGGTATGGCTAGTGCTGGTTCTGCCGGTGCTAGAGAGGGGGATTATTCATTTTCCTATCCTGAAAATGACCCAGAGTATGCGGTTTTCCATACCGGTATGGATGATTCATATCAAGTAAGGGTTCAAAAAGGACCGATAGGTTTGATACGCCGCAAGGCGTCAGCTCATCTGGCTCGGAGGCTCGGCATATCCTTGAAAGAACTTTGTGGCAAGCTCGCAGACGTAAGCGTGTCCTACGAGGTAAGTCCGAAAGACGCTGGAAGAAACTTAGGTTTTCCTGGATGCCCAGGATCAGTGAGATTCCCCGGAGATCCTCAATTTTGATCTTTTCGGCTGACAAGCCTGTAACAGACATCGTGGCCTCACGGATATTTTAGGCTATATACTGATCGCTATGGGAACCTTAGTGCATGCAGATATTTTCTTTTTCATCAGTACGATTTCTCTTTGTGTGGGTATCATCGTTTTTCTCATTCTTGCCTGGTATGTATTGCAGATACTGCGCGACGTACATGAGATATCGATGAAAGCGAAAGATGCGGCTGGCAAACTTGAGTCGGATTTTGAAGCACTTCGTAAAGATATGCAAGATAAAGGGAAAAAAATCAGTTCTATCGCTGATATGATTCTTGGATTTATCTCTAGATTCGTTTCGCCAAAGAGAAAAAAGAAAGAATAAAGCGACGCTATGCTACAATGAGCTTCGATATCAGCTAACTAAACTAAG
>CAYNOO010000014.1:0-14838 GCA_964398865.1 uncultured Candidatus Saccharibacteria bacterium
CATCAAGCCAAGGAAGCTTGCCGTTTACGAGGAGCAATCGTGGAGGGATATTGGCATATGCACACCCGTTAGAGCGACGCGCTTTGGGTATTTTTGGGATTGCGTTCGTACTTCTCTCAGTTCTCTACATCTATTTCATGATTTCCTCAGTCGTGCATGTAGCCGCACGCCAGGAGCTTGCTCGCGCTGCATCTCAGGCGTCAGCTGAAGTGGCAACGCTCGAGACGGCATACCTTGCAAAAACACAAACCCTTACTGAACCGTATGCTCGCTCACTCGGCTTCGTTGCCGTGGCGGATAGAACTTTTGTCAGCAAGGGAAGTGTTGTTTCCTTCAAGGACGCCAGATAGCCGCGCTTATCGGTTAGAATGTTTGAATGACGGCTAAGTCTAAGTTTGCTTTTCGCATACGCATAATTGCTGGGGCAATTCTACTGATAGCCGCAGTGCTTCTTGTTCGTCTTTATTTTCTCCAAGTTGTTCACGGCAAGGAATTTCGGCTGCGTGCAGAAAGCCAATATGTACAACAAAGCACCAATCAGATCGATAGAGGAACTATATTCTTTACCTCTCGCGATGGTTCTCTCATTTCTGCAGCTACGATTGCTGCAGGGGACACGATAGCTCTCAATCCGTCGCGCCTTAAAGATGCGGACGGTGTATATTTCATTCTGAAGCCTCTTATTCCGGAGTTGGATAAATCGTTGTTTCTTGAAAAATCTGCTAATAAGGAAGCGGTCTACGCGGAAGTCGCTAAACAGATTCCTACGGAAACCGGCAAGGCAATCTCCGCCCTAAAGATACCGGGAGTGCAGGTGTTGGCGTCCCACTGGCGTTTCTATCCAGGTCATGCGCTCGGAGCACAGACTATCGGATTTTTAGGGTTTGGTGCTGATGGCAAGAGTGTCGCGGGGCAGTACGGATTGGAGCGCTACTACAATGGAGCGCTTTCGCGATCCGATGGAGGACTCTACGTGAATTTCTTTGCAGACCTCTTTACGAACATTCGTGCAAAATTCTCTCCTGATACCGTGGAGCCTGGCGCAGACCTCGTAACCTCTTTGGAGCCGGCAGTGCAGCAATTCTTGGAGGATGCTCTCAAGAAATATGATGAGGCGTGGCACTCAGACACTGTTGGTGCGATTATCATGGATCCGAAGACCGGTTCTATCGTCGCCATGGCGACAAGACCAGGATTTGACCTGAACGACTTCAAGAACGCTGATCCAAACGCTTTCGCGAATCCACTCGTGGAGCGCGTATATGAGTTCGGCTCAATAATGAAAGCAATCACCATGGCTTCAGGAATTGACTCCGGTGCCGTCACTCCCACAACGACGTATGACGACAAGGGTTTCCTTATTTTGGACGGCTCGCGCATTAACAACTACGACCATAAAGGGCGTGGAGTCGTTTCCATGCAGGAAGTATTGAATCAATCCTTGAACACCGGTGTCTCGTTTGTCGTGAAGCGAATGGGTAATGCGAAGTTCGCATCGTACTTGGAAAAATTCGGCATCAGGAGCGAAACCGGAATCGATCTTCCTAACGAAGCGTCGCCTTTGGTTAGTAACTTGAAGAGTCCGCGTGCTGTCGAGTATGCGACTGCCTCGTTCGGGCAGGGTATCGCTATAACGCCTGTTGCAATGGCTCGTGCGCTCGCAACGCTTGCGAATGGCGGTGTTGTACCGGCTCCGCACGTAGGAGTAGAGCTCCGTTATGGCGGCGGCATTACCAAGAAGCTTGGCTGGAGTCCGACGGTGCAAGCGATAAGCCCTGAGAGCGATGAGGCGATAACTCGGATGCTTGTGACGGTGGTGGACGTCGCGCTTCAAGGCGGTAAGGCAAAGATGGCGGACTACAGCATTGCAGCAAAGACAGGAACCGCGCAAATCGCCCGTCCTGACGCGAGAGGGTATTACACAGACCGCTATTTACACTCGTTTTTCGGCTATTTCCCGGCGTATGACCCGAAGTTTCTTGTCTTCTTTTTTGCGGTGTATCCTAAAGGGGCACAGTACGCGTCAGAGACTTGGACTCAGCCGTTCATGAATACCGTGCACTTCCTTATAAACTATTACAATATTCCTCCCGATCGCGCTCAGAGCGGAGGGTAGTCGATTTTCCACTCCGAGGTTTCTCTATGTCTAACCTTAAAGAATTGTTTCGCCGCGCAATAGTCTTCTTGCTGACTATCGAAGCAAGACTGGTACTGAAGAAATATCACCCCAAAATTATTGCCGTTACGGGTAGCGTTGGGAAGACCTCGGCGAAAGATGCCATCTACACTGCACTCGCGAGTTCTTTCTTCGTTCGTCGTAGTGAAAAAAGCTTCAATGGTGACATAGGCGTTCCTCTCACTGTTCTTGGTGTTCCGAACGGGTGGTCAAACCTCTTCCAGTGGATGAGGAATCTGATTGATGGCGTATCGCTAATACTTTTGAACGCACCGTACCCCAAGTGGCTTGTCATTGAGGTGGGGGCGGACAGACCGGGAGATATCACAAAGTCTCTGTCGTGGCTAAAGCCCGATGTAGTAGTTGCGACACGTTTTCCGGACATTTCCGTGCATGTAGAGTTCTATACTTCTCCAGAAGAGGTAATCAAAGAAGAACTTGCCCCAGTCGCATGGCTTCAGGCGGGAGGCGTGTTCGTAGCAAATGAGGACGATGAGCGCGCGCGAGCTGCCGCGACAAAAGACGGCGTTAAGCGCATCACATTCGGATTTGGTGGTGGCGCTGTCCTTAAGGGAAGTGATTTTCATGTAACAGGAGATGATGGAATTCCAAGCGGAGTTGCTTTCAATGTTGCGTATGAAAATGAACACACGGAGGTTTTTATACCCAATGTCGTCGGCAGGTCGCACGCGTATTCCGTGCTCGCGAGCCTCGGCGCTGCAGTGGGCGTGGGTATTCCGCTCCAGGAAGCTGCTTCGCAATTTCAAAAGCATGAAACTCCAGCGGGTCGGCTTCGCTTACTTCCCGGCATACAAGGCTCTGTCATTATTGATGATACCTACAATGCATCTCCTGCGGCTACGGAAGAGGCTCTAACAGCGCTCTCTGATATTCCTCTCAAAGGTCGTCGTATCGCTGTGTTGGCTGACATGTTGGAATTAGGGAGTTTTTCGGTAGAGGAGCATGAGCGTATTGGGGCATTGGTTCCAAAGTCCGCTGACATGTTGGTAACGGTAGGTGTGCGCACCAAAGGAGTCGCAGAAGCGGCGAGGAATGCCGGAATGCCAGCTGACGCCATAATGGAGTGCGAGAGAGGAGCTGACGCAGCGGCAGCACTCGTTTCTGTGATACAGCCGGGAGATGTTGTGCTTGTGAAAGGCTCTCAGTCGATGCGCATGGAGAGAGTAGTGAAGTCTTTGATGAAAGAGCCAGAGCGCGCTAAAGATCTCCTCGTGCGTCAGGATGCGGAGTGGCTCTCGCGAGCTTAAAGCGCCTGATTTAGCTAAGCGCGCCAGGTGAATCTGGTTGCTACACCCGGGATTTCACCCCGAATACTTAATCCGTTTATTTTATCGCCAGCGATGAATTCAAAGTCTGCAGGTTTATCACTTACACGAACCCACGTATCTCTCCGTAGCGTCCCGGAACTTACTATTTCGATGACTCCCTGAATTATAGGAGAAGTGGGAGCTTCAAAAGGAAGTCTGTCCCCGGGTTCGAAGTAAAATCTTTCTCCAACCTCCGCGTCTTTTTTACCACAACCGAAACCAAAAATGGTTGTCTCTTTTCCTATCGCCATAAATTTCTGTTTCGATTATCACAAATATATTTAATTTTGTCAAATACTGTTATAGTCTCAGGTTGAGAAAAGGTCTTGGATGCTGTATTTTAAGTTCTCATACGGCCCTATCGTCTAACGGTTAGGACACAAGCTTCTCAAGCTTGGAATCGGGGTTCGATTCCCCGTGGGGTCATGCTGACAAAAACTCGGCACTCTGGTGCGGGGTTTTTGTTGGCACATGAATCTCTGGGAGAGATAATCGCAGAGCGATTCTCTCGTGGGCTCCCGTTTTAGTTAGTCCGTAATCGGACTTAGTAAAACGCAGTCCTTTAGGAGTCACAAAACGAAACCTCCCGACCCTCACGCTGGTTATAATACTAACTATGCAAAACCTCACAAAAAGACTCACTGTGTGGGCTGCTCTCGTAGCACTTATACTCACGGTACCTCTAGTGTTGACGCTAGTAGGCAGCGGAGTAGACGGAGAAGGCTGGCATTGGACACTGTTTGATTTCGTTTTCATGGGCGCGCTTCTGTTTGGTTCCGCTTTAACGTATGAGCTGGTAGCGAGAAAGATTAAGAACGGTACGTACCGATTTGCTGTGGGCATTGCGGTCGTAACAGCACTCGTGCTCGTCTGGGTGAATGGTGCGGTTGGCATCATCGGAGACGGCTCTGCAAATTCCATGTATTTTGGAGTAATCGCCGTCGGGTTTATCGGTGCCGCGATCGCACGCTTAGAGCCGCGCGGAATGGCACGCGCATTGTTTGCCACAGCGCTTGCTCAGGCTCTGGTCCCCGTGATTGCGCTCATGATAGGAGAGTCCGATTTTGCGCCGGGGGTGTGGCAGGTGTTTGGTTTGAACGCATTCTTCGTAGTGATGTTCGTCGTATCGGGGTTATTCTTTCGACGCGCAAGTGCGACGAGTTTAAAGTGACGTCAGACGAGCTTTATTAGACTCTAGACATTAACTCATCGTATTTTCGATCTTCGTCAAAACGATGTCTTTGAGTTGCGATGTATTTGGAGGTTCGACGACCGAAAGAATGTTCATCGATTTCGATATCCGACGTTTTTGCGTCAAACCTTTTCATTTGTTTAGGGTTTAGCATGTCAAAAAAGGTGCTGATGCGCATATTTTCCATCAACGCTTTCCCGAGAGGAGCCAGTCTTACAGGGTGTTCGTTTTCAAATGAAGCTCTGACAGGGGTATCAATGCCCAATATTTTCCAAATGAATGTCGGATCTATAGTGCTGATTTTTGCTAATGTTTTATCATGTAACTTGGCGTCAATAGAGCCTGCATCATGAAGAGATGATAATTTATTCTCTAATGCGTGGCATAGCTGGTCATGAGACATATAAGAATTTCTTTCATCAAAATCAGAAAACATGTTGTCCTCGTCATTCAAGTCAGTTTCTTCCTTAGTAGGCAGGAAACCTAAATCTTGCCAAAAGTAAGATCCTTTCGATTCCGTGTTTGCTCGAATTTTAGTGTCACCATTAGCGCGAAAAAGATTCATTGCGTTTCTGGCAAGTATTTTACCGATACCAAACTTCTGGAAATCATGACCCACTTGAACCCTATCGAAACCGCTTTCGTAGCCATCCTCTCTTCCTTCTGGAGAAACAAGCCCGAGAGAGCAGTGCACTGGTGAAAGATTGTGTGGAGGGCGCCCATGATTGAGAATCCACCCTGCATGAGCGACCCTATGGTGATCTTTCTCTTCCGTCCACGCATTCATTTTAAAAGGCAGACCCTTGCCGAGAGTGGCGGCAATGGCTTCGTCCTTAAGAAATCTTCCCTTTAATTTCTCGCTCAGAACATTTATTTAAATATAAATTTAATAATATGTCAAATATCTAGTTTATATAAAATTCAAGGACGGAGAGTGATATTTAAATTATTCCTTAATCCCTCAATATCACTCTCCCAATCATCCTCCCATTTTCTGAAAAGGATTGGCTTCGCTGCTTTGCCTCGTTCGTATCCCTTAGAGATATGCTCCATAACTTCTCCTCTCTCATTAAAATTTTTGGATTGAAGTAGTCCTAAGAAACCGCTTGCAAGAATTGCAACAGGGAAGGGAGAGGCGGGGAACTGGGCAAGATAGAAAGCCTGTAATCCAAGCTCGCCCGCATGACTCGTGTTGAATCCGCTTATCGTGTGTAGGATGTCATGAGTTTTCAAAAGTCTAAGACGTGCGAATTGGAGCGGACTGTTACCTTTCACTTCAGGATAAAATTCAGGATTGAGATTATTGTCTCTCATGTGCCTGGCATAGTGATGACCGAGCGTATTTTCTGGCAATAGAAGTAGCTGATCTATCTCATAGGGCATATCAGGGTGCTGCTTTGCCATATACAGCTCTTTAAATCCCAGGTAGGACAAGAAAATATCTCCATACTTTTTTCGCTCCGAGTCCGGCAATGAACGAGCAATCGAATCAAGTATAGAAAAAACTTCTCCTGTTTGGTCAGGGTTTTTTGAAAGTGTTACGATTGCCTTAAGTAGCTGGAGCTCCTGAAGTTTTCGAAGCATAGGGGTTCTTTAAACGTGATGATATCACGCTAAGTTTCAGTTTCTTTTGTGGAAGTTTTTCTCACTTTCATTTGAAGCAGATTATAATAATTCGCATGAAACACTTTCGTTCAATGAGTCCCCACGACTTTTCAATACTGGGCTCAATCACTATTTCTACTGGAGAGGAAGTTGCAGTAAAAGTAAAAGCTGCTCGAGCGGCATACAGGGGTTGGCGTGCGCTCGGTGTTGCCGGGCGCTCTGAGATACTTAGAAAATTTCTACAAAACTTCAATACGCGAGCGGAAGAGTTTGCAACGCTTGCCACTAAAGAGATGGGCATGCCAATTAAGGATAGTAGGGAAGATGTGCAGGATGCGCTCCGGTATTTTTCTTGGTATTTAGATAACGCGTCAAAATATCTCGCGCCTGAGGTCACCTATGAGAATAGTGAAGAGGTTCACACTGTGCACAGAGAGCCCCGCGGTGTTGCGGGAATCATTGTGCCGTGGAATTACCCTGCGTCCAATTTCGTATGGGGATGCGGGCAGAATCTCATTGCGGGGAATACAGTGGTCTTCAAGCACTCCGAAGAAACGGCTCTCTGTGGACAGCTGATCGAAAAAATAATGAAAGAAAGTGGGATGCCGGAGGGAGCCTTTAATGAAGTCTATGGAAAAGGTCCGGTAGGAGCCCTCCTTGCTCGACAAGACGTAGATCTTATTTGTTTTACGGGCAGTACTGTTGCAGGAGAGTCGCTCTACCGTACTGCAGCAGCAGGTATGAAAAAAATTCTCATGGAGCTTGGCGGCTCCGCGCCGGGTATCGTATTTGAAGATGCAGATTTGGACGTGGCAGTGGATGGCATATACCGCTCGCGTTTTTACAATGTGGGTCAATCGTGCGATGCACTGAAGCGCCTTCTTGTGCATGAGAGCGTGTACGACAGACTGGTGCAGATGCTCAAGGGAAGATTGGAAACTATTGTGCGACTCGGAGACCCGATGGTCCCAACTAACACCATGGGACCTCTCGCCTCCAAACAACAATTGAATACCATTGAGCTTCAAGTAGCGGATGCGGTTGCGGCTGGTGCGTTTGTGCTTACTGGCGGCAAGCAGCCGGGATTAGCAGGTGCCTACTATGAGCCAACAATCCTTGTAAACATCACGCCCACAATGCGTGTCTGGCGAGAAGAAGTCTTTGGTCCCGTGCTTCCAATTTTGAAATTCAAGACGGAAGAAGAGGTGACAGCGCTCGCAAACGATACGGAGTTTGGTCTTGGAGGATATGTATATACAAAAGATAGGGTAAGGGCTGAGCGAATCGCAGCAGAGCTTGAAAGCGGCATGGTGAGCATAAATGGCATGAGCTACGGGCGACCCATGAACCCCTTTGGCGGCTATAAAAACTCAGGTCTAGGGCGAGAACATGGTCGGTGGGGATTTGAAGAAGTGACGGAAGCGAAGGTGGTCGCTCGTCCGAAGTGAGGATTGTTATTTTCAGTTATTCACGTCTCCGTTTCGAATATCTTTTGCGGCAAGCTTACCGCCCACTTTAAAGCAGTAATCGATGACTTTTCCTCTGTATTTTTCTGAAATCCGCCCGGTCCTTCTATAAAGATCAATTCTTTTTTTATACATTGCCACGGTTTCATTCCCATTTTCCGTGCTTTTTATTGAAAGCAAGCCTATTCCTAACAAGAAACATCCCAGTACGGTGAGGTTATTGGTATCAAAATTTTCAAGAATTTCTTGCTTAGGCAACAGGATTCCTAGAGGTGTTGCGATTGCACCAAGTCCTGTTGATAGCCATGCCCCCAACCAGGCTTTATTGTGTAGGCGTATATTCCAGTCGTTCCTGGGGTAGTTCGAAGATGGGCGTTCTTTTGTTGGCACTTTTCCTAATATAGAACTATATTCTGATATGTCAAACAAATAATCTTTTTGTAACCTTGGAGTATCGTCATTAGGTATACACTGCATATATGACTAAAAACTATTTTCTGAATGCACTGCTTGGAGCCGCCTACGTTGTTTTAGTAGCTTGTTTCATGTTTTATGCCCCCCACGTGCTAGGTCCTTCTGAGAGTGTAATGATTCCTATTACAATTCTCTCGCTCTTCGTGCTTTCAGTCTGCGTGATGGCATTCCTCTTCGGGTACCAGCCGCTCAAGCTATACCTCGAAGGTGAAAAGAAGGCGCCTTTAGAGTTATTGGTGAAGACAGTGGCAACATTTGCTGGCTTCACGTTTCTTCTGATTCTTAGTCTTCTGGTTTTCTCATATATTGGATAGCTATAAACACTCGAGGCAGGTAAAAGCCTTTTCGGCTATACTGTTTGCATGGGCGAGGGACCTCCAATTTTCTCTTCGGTTGTAAATGTAATAGATAGACTTCCAAGTCTGGAAGTACTTTCTCGTTTTTTCCGACAAAAAACAAATAAGCTGCTTGCTGATAAACATATCTCTCCCGATAAATCATAGTGGGGCGACACTGTTTCAATGAATGTAGACACAAAACTATTCCTCTGGCTTCACGCCTTTGCCAACAGGAGCAAACATACTGACGCACTCATAGTATTCACAGCGTCATATGTCGCATACATTCTTGCCGCAGCATTTCCGCTTTATCTACTCCTTATCGGCGTGTCATTCGGCAGAATGCTTGTACTTGCAGGCAGTGCATTCCTCGCTACTCTTATTGCACGTTTTACTTTTGTAAGTCTTATCCGGTTTTCTCGCCCCATTCCACGACCTTTTTTGACTCACCCTATCAAATCACTTTTTGTCATCACTGCTCCCTCGTTCCCATCAGGGCATTCTGCTTTCTTTTTTGCTCTCGCTATGAGCGTTTTCTTTTACAATACATCTTTGGGAATTATATTTTTCGTGGCGACGACCCTTATGACGATAGGTCGTGTTATCGCAGGAGTACACTATCCATCTGACATACTAGCCGGTGCAGTCATTGGCGTATCGAGCGCTTTTCTTACATACGCGTATCTCATTCCGCTTCTCGCTTCGTTAATACGTTAGAGTTTCTGTAGAATATATTGACATTTTTGTAAAATAATATATTGTTCAAAAACATGAGTAGAAGCACATACGTTTTTGTTGGCGCAGACAAGCGAAGCCTCCTTTGAGGTTGTCTTCGGAGTTTTCTAACATTTCATAAAAATTCCAAAAACAGCCTCAACGGGGGCTGTTTTTCTTTTATGAACACAATCAATGAAATAAAGATACAAAAAACTATATGGATTTTGGAAATGAAACTATAACTATGTGCGAAACTTCTGAAAGTGGCGAACCCCAAATTCGTGAACGTGTCCTTGAAACTCTCCGAACGTTTGGCGAGAGGACGCACACCCACCACGGAAAGGAATCGGGACCATCAGTGTTGCTCGTGGGAGGAACGCACGGGAATGAAATTCTTGGGGTTCTTATGGCAGGATTCATCCACGAAAAACTTAGAAGCGGCAATATGGCTCTGAAAGCGGGAACTATACGCCTAGCGCTCGGCAATACACGAGCTATTGAAACGAATGAGCGGACTGTGCCCGGAGGGCATGACTTAAATAGAATCTTTACACCCGACGTACTTGAAGGCAGGGAAGAGCGGGGGTGGGAAGGGCGACGCGCGCGACGTCTTGCAGAAGACATTCAAGCTTCTGACATCGTGATCGATCTCCATTCCACGAATAAGCCATCCCCGGCGTTCGTTTGCTCTTCAGGGAACCCGGAGCATCGTAAAATCTATAAATGGCTTCCACGAAAAGCCGTGGTACTAGATCCGGAGAGAGTAGTGTCAGGTGGCGGTGGCTCAATCGATGAAATAGCCGATGATTTTGGGAAAGTCGGTATCTGCTATGAATCAGGGAAGGCGACGGACGCCAGTAATTTGGAGCCAGTTTTTAATGCTATCCAAGCCATTCTGATTGAAAAAGGAATGATAGAGGGTGAATTGCCAGAGCCTCCGATTTCTGAGGGTGAATACCACGTCATCACTTCAATTCCGTATGTCTCGGGGCAGCAGTTTGAATTTGCGATAGGCAAAGATCGCGGATTCGCTCCAGTCTCTGAAGGCGAACTTATTGGGCATCGGGGAGGTGATCCAATTTATTCGCCAATGGATGGCGTGATTCTATTTCCAAAGAAGTCCGAGCATCAAGAGAGTGCAGGGTTGGTGTGTTATCTGGCTGCTCGTCGGGGGAGTGAGGTCGCGCCTACGTAGTCAGTATGATCGTAGGGTGCAATTTTATCGTATATCGCTATAGCGATATCACCTCGACTACCTTTTAATTCCTGCGCTAGTTGCTTAGTGATGGTTTTGCGTCTTCGGTTGCTCATTGGCACGCCCGCGCATTCAGCTGCTGTTCTAACTCGGTTATATAATTCAGAAGATAAAATTCCCATACATCTAAATTAAATCAAAACAAGGAATCAATGACGGCTTTAACATCCGCGCCGTCGGCTTTTCCCTGGAGTTCTTTCATCAACGTACCCATGAATTTTCCTGCCTCTTTCTTGCTTGCCTGCCGAAGCTCCGGCGTAGGCAGGTCGGCGAACCCTAGTTCCTTAAATTTTGCTTCTGCAATTTTCCTAATCTCATCCTGACTCATCATGGCAGGAAGATATGCTTCAAGGATTACGCGCTCCGCATCTTCCTTTTGAGCAAGCTCTGGACGATTACCTTTAGTGAATTGCTCAAACGCATCTTTACGCTTCTTTACTTCGCGACGAATGACGGTAAAAACCTGCTCGTCAGAAAGCTCTTCGGTAGGGAGGCGTTTCAGTGCCACAAGCTCGTTGGTGCAGGCTGCCATGAGTCCGCGCAAGACTTCAACTTTCAGGGCTTCTCGCGCTTTCATTGCGGTCACCATGTCTGACTTTATTTGCTGTTGAAGCATACGAAGTAATACTTAGAGAGAAGGAGGTCTATTTGGTAAAAACAGGCATCTCAAAAACTCTGCCGCCTTGTCGCCAATCGTTTCGGGCTTCTTACTTCCTTTCTCTTTATTCATAATCTCTAAAAAGCATTTTACGATGCTTTCTTGGTATAATCAACGAAATGGAAACAGTGCTTATAGTTCTTGTTGTGCTGCTTCTCTTGCTGAATGCAGGAGTCGTATTTTTTCTCGTCTCAAAAGGCAACAAAGGCGAAGGTGAGGGAGTGAGTCTGATGAACGAGCGCATTGCTGAGTTATCGCGCACACTGGATCAGAGGCTCGATAAGACATCGGAGAGCCTGATGCGTACTACTCAAGCCCAAGCCACGGAAGCGAACCGCATCATCCGCGACGTTACAGAGCGTCTTACCAAGCTCGATGAGACGAACAGGCAGGTGGTCTCGTTTGCTGATCAGTTGCAGAGCCTACAAGACATTCTCAAGAACCCAAAGCAGAGAGGAATTTTAGGTGAATATTATTTGGAGACGTTGTTAAAGAACGTTCTTCCACCGGGTCAGTATCAGATGCAGTACGCGTTTGAAAACGGTGAGATAGTGGATGCTGCAGTATTCGTGAAAGACAAAGTCATACCTATTGATTCAAAATTTTCACTTGAAAATTATAATCGTCTTACAGAAGCAACTGATCCGTCGGAGAAGCTGCGACTAGAAAAGCTTTTTGTAAATGACTTGAAGCTCCGCATTCAGGAAACCGCAAAATACATTCGTCCTGCAGAGGGAACGATGGATTTCGCATTCATGTTTATTCCGCACGAAGCTATCTATTATGATTTGCTCATCAATAAGATAGGCGCGGTGACTGAAGACACAGAAAACCTCATTCAGCGCGCGGCAGGGAAGTATAAGGTGATTATCGTGTCGCCAACGTCATTCCTTGCGTACCTGCAGACTGTTTTACAGGGGCTTCGTGCAATGCAGATTGAGGAGCAGGCGAAAGACATCGTTCAGCGGGTGGGGGAATTGGGCAAACACCTGAAGACTTTTGAGGAGTATCACGCGAAGCTGGGGAATGCTCTTGGCACGGTAGTCAATCATTTCAACAGCTCAGGCAAGGAGTTTAAGAAGATAGATAAGGACGTCATGCGCATTACGGGGGAGGCACCAGGAATCGCCATGCCCCTCATTGACTCTCCTTCAAAAGACGAGGATTAGTTCGTTACCAAACGCCACTCTTTCAGGTACTATGACCGTGTGCTCCCCACTATTTTCATTAGGTTTTGAAAATAGGGGGAGTCTAAAGTTTTTTAATTCACTTTGCTCATAATAAAAACTTAAGATGTGCGGCATTTTTGCGTATACCGGTTCTAAAAAGGCATCTCCAATACTCTTGGAAGGTCTTTCGATGCTCGAATACCGAGGCTACGACTCGGCTGGAGTGTATATGCCGGGCTTTGGTGTTGTTAAGACTCCAGGGGCAGTTGCAGAACTGACTGCAAAAATGACTAAAGACTCTCCTTCGACTTCTGGAATCGCTCATTTGCGGTGGGCAACTCACGGGGCTCCAAATGAGGTTAACGCGCATCCGCATGGCGACTGCGATGGCGACGTATTCGTGATTCATAACGGTATCATCGAGAATTTCCGCGAACTCAAGGAGGAGCTGGTGGCAGCAGGTCACACATTCAAATCAGAAACCGATACAGAAGTGATTGCACATTTGATTGAAGCCGCGCTTGGAGAGGATCTCAAGTTTGAAGATGCTGTCATCCATACCTTAAAGAAGCTTCAAGGCACATACGGTCTTCTCATTTCATACGCGAAAGAGCCAGACACTATCATCACTGCTCGCATGGGCTCTCCTGTGGTCGTGGGACTTGGGGACGGCGAGAATTTCATTGCGTCTGACGCAACACCTATCTTGAAGCACACGAAAAAAATGGTTTTTCTCTCTGATGGCGACGTAGCAATCATCACCCCCACCAGTCATCGCGTACGCACGCTCTCAGAGATAGAGGTGAATCGTCCGTCTGAAACCATCACGTGGGATGTGGGTGAAGCATCGCGTGGTGGATACCCACACTTCATGCTGAAAGAGATGATGGAGTCGCCAGAAGTTATTGAGAACGCTCTCCGTGGGCGTCTTATCGAAAAAGAGGGTCGTGCAAAACTTGGCGGTCTGGAGGTGGTTGAGAAAGAACTTCAAAACATAGACCGGTTGATTATCGTTGGCTGTGGAACCGCATATTACGCAGGACTTATTGGCGAATATTTAATTGAAGCACTTGCGGGTGTTCCAGTTGAAGTGGAACTTGCTTCTGAATTTCGTTACCGAAAACCCGTCATCAGACCAAACACGGCAGTATTGGCAATCTCCCAATCGGGCGAGACATTAGACACTCTTGAGGCTATTCGCGAGGCGAAGCGCCGCGGTGCTCTAACGCTTGGTGTTGTTAATACCGTAGGTTCTACAATCGCGCGGGAGACTGATGCAGGAGTGTATAATCATGCAGGTCCTGAGATTGGTGTGGCATCCACAAAAGCGCTCGTCTCCCAGGTTGTGGTTCTCGCCCTCATTGCACTGTTTCTTGGGCGTACTCGCTCACTCTCTAAAGAAGATGGCGTGAGTCTTGCGCATTCTCTTAAGAGCTTACCTGAGCTTGCTAAAAAAGTGCTAGAGCAATCCGAGGAGATTCATAAGATTGCTGGCATATATAAGGACGCACGAGATTTTCTTTTCATTGGTCGCAGGTTCAGTTATCCCGCGGCATTAGAGGGAGCACTTAAGCTAAAGGAGGTTTCATACGTGCATGCGGAAGGATACGGGGCAGGGGAGATGAAGCATGGACCCTTGGCAATGATTGATGAGAAATTTCCGACTGTTGCCGTTGTTCCTCAAGACTCTGTCTACGAGAAGACTGTTTCAAATATGATTGAGATACGAACTCGCAAAGGTCCAGTTATTGCTATTGCAACCGAGGGGAATGAGAAAATAAAAGAAGTCTCTGATCACGTCATATACATCCCGAAAGTTTCTGAAGAACTGTCAGCGGTGCTATCTATCATTGCGCTCCAGCTCTTCGCCTATCATTTCGCAGCCGACAAGGGACTCAATGTAGATAGACCGCGAAACTTGGCGAAATCGGTCACCGTCGAATAACCACGAAGTGGGCTATTCGACAGAGCTTCCAGCTGTCAGGTTCCAGGTGCCAGCTTTTTCTGAATTCAAAGCTAACAGCTGAAACCTGGAAGCTTCCCCATGTTGCTTTTTAAGGGTTTTTTGGTAGGATATCTCAATATGAATATCGCGGTTATAAAAACAGGAGGAAAGCAGTATCTCGTAAAAGAGGGCTCTACTATTACGATTGAGAAGATTGCAGACGTCAAGAAGGACGACAAAATTACCTTTGATGCGGTGCTTTTTACCGATGATGGCGCGAAGGCTGCTATTGGTGCTCCAACTGTTTCAGGAGCAAAGGTCTCAGGTACCGTCATGGCAGTAGGACGCGCCCCTAAGGTTGTCGTCGTTAAGTACAAAGCAAAAAGCCGTTACTACAAGAAGCGTGGGCACAAACAGCCCAACATGAAAGTGAAGATTGCAGAAGTTTAATATTTATTATGGGAAAACGAGAAAAGCCAGGGGATGCCTACGATCAGTTAGCGAGATTATTGCTA
>CAYNOO010000015.1:0-285 GCA_964398865.1 uncultured Candidatus Saccharibacteria bacterium
AACGCGCTCTACAAGAGTTTTTCCTATAGACGGGGTAGAAATCAAAAGCTGGTCAATTCGCTTACTCCGGACAAGCCGCTTCAGGTCTGGAATCGCACCGATAACCTTGATGCCATCGACTGATAGTCCTTTTTTACCTTTTGCGTCATCAATAAAACCAACAAGTACTATGTCGTGGCGCTTTTCCTTTCGAATCTGTCGAGCAACCGCACGACCTGCCGCGCCAGCTCCTACAATCAAGACTCTTGTTTTAGAAACGCGAGAAAGGGGTCGTTGTTTCATAGT
>CAYNOO010000015.1:295-13735 GCA_964398865.1 uncultured Candidatus Saccharibacteria bacterium
GCCATGATGCATGATGATACCTCATCTCTGGCGTTCAGGGCACTGTCAGGGCAAGCGCCTAAATATGAGTTTCTTGGATATGAAGAAAGTCCCAAACGCAACGAGGATAAGAACAAAAAACTCTGCTGCTAGATATCCTATTCCGAGCCGTTCTACCAACAACGAAAGAAGAAGGCTATTGATGCCAAGACTCGCGAGCTGGAGGACAAGGTAATGGCTTGCCTGTCCGCGCCAATTGCCGTGCGAAGAGTCCTCGAATGTCCAGAGCTTTTGTAGGGTGAAACTCACCAAAAATGAAAAACAGAAAGCAAGTGCATTCGAAGCGAGATACCAGATTCTAGTATATTCAGTAAAAATGAAGAGAAGAATGAGTTGCGTGACAGCAGCGGTACCTCCCGCTATGACAAAACGCCCCAGCTTCGGCAAGCCGCGATACCAGTGCTTCTCAATAAGATTGCCGGAAGCAAAATCACTACAGAGCATTTTGAATGCATCACTCGCGAGAAGTGTTCTTTCCTTGCCGCGCCATTTCGAATAATGCCAAGCGGTGTTTGCGTTTGTCCAATGATCAAGTTCACCGGCGATCGCTGACCCAGGATGAAAACACATTTCATCGATAGCTTTTGCTTTTTTATGCAGCGTAACAGCGTACAAACCTTCTTTCGTTGCCTCATAAGTCATTTTTCCAGAAAATACGAAGCCAAGGAAAAATTCATTGCTGAGAATCCCTCGCTTCTTTGCTGCGCGCCGATTCCGAAAAGACAAGAAAACGAGAGGAAATCTCGCAATTGCATGAACACCGAAAAGTGCGAGAAAATGATGCGGAACTACATACCAGGGCTCGTGAGTAATACGTACATATGGCAGACGTTGTTCGGAAAGCGCATCAAAAACAAACGGGACCATATGAACATGCTGATGCCCGTCAGCACCACTGACATCGAGATCATAGGGTTTCAATAATGAGCGAATTCGTGCGATTTGAGCTCCAATTTCGATTCGTACTCCTGCACGAAATTTCTCCCTCTTCTTTGACCCCGAAAACAAATATGCAAACCAGAGGCGCCCGACAGAGTACCGAAACATACCCTTTTCATCCGTAAGGATGCGAGCAGCGGAATCTTCCGACACACGCTTTCCTTCCGTCAGATTGATATGCACTGACAACCCCAAGTGATCAGCACGTTTAGCGTATTCTTCAATTCCCCGCTCAACAGCGTCGCCATTTGCAAGGATGCTCAGGTTAGTTACCGCTCCATGATCGACCGCTTCAAGGATGGTGGTGACATTACCCGAGGAAAGACCGTAATCATCAGCAGTCACTATGAGTCGGCGTTCCATACGTAGTGCAAAAAATTCTTTTGAAAGATTAATTCTTTTGGAGAATCGAATAGCGATTTACCTTTTTAAGAAGATGGTATGAAGATACGTAAGGTGAAGAAGCTGCGTCGTCGCTACCCGCAATGACATAGTCGGTCTCCGCTCTGGATAAAACAGACAATTGATCAACCCCGGCAACAGCTTCGTCATTGTCGGCATACGGTTTGATGAACTGATAATAGTTGGAAGAAGGGAGCAGTACGACTACTTCTGGAACGTTATAGACAAAAATACTCGATTCAGTCCCAAGTGCTGCCAGCGCTTCTTGCACGTCATGAGTCCGATGTGCGTGATAATAGTCGGCAACATAGGAAGAAAAAACCACCTGGTACATCTGCCCCGCGAACATGAACCCAAGAAGGACGTACGGTGCCCATGAGATGCGAGCAAGAAAAGAGAGACGTTCGCGCGCACGAGCGAAAACATACAAAAACGAAAACGGGAAAAATAATAGCGCGATCGTTGTTGCCGGGAATATATATCTATTCCAACCTGGCAGGCGAAGCGATGCTAAAAGAACGATGATTGAAAATAAGAACGCAGCAAGCTCCGCAATTGAGATTTGATTCTTCTTTTTCCAACGCACCACGAGCGCGAGACTCCACGTACCAATCAGAACGAGAGTATACAGAGCTGTCGTATCGGTAACGAAACGCTGAAGGTTCGCAATCAATAACGCAGGCAAATCGGGAACGCTATAAGGGTTCGCATAAAACGAAAGTAAATTTGCTAGAGTATCCCCCGCCCCGAACTGGAAATACAGCCAAATGCCGAGCGGAACTAAAAAAGCGAACATGCCGCAGCAGAATTCGCCTACACGAACCTGTACTTCCTTACGACGAATAAGCCACACAAGCGCAAGTGCTGGCAAAAGCAAGATGAAAATAGGCTTCGTAGCAACGCAGAACCCCATAAATAATCCGAGGGTCACCGCACCCCATATCCCTCGGTATCCTTTCTGCTCAAAAGAAAAAAGCGCGAGGAGTCCGCACATGAGAAAGAAAAGACCTGGAACTTCGCCAAGCACGCTCTTACCGTTCCCATAGAGCATCGCAAAACTTGAAAGCAGAATAAGCGTTAACGAACCATACGCGGAGCCGAAAAGAGCGCGGATAAAAAAGAAAGACAGGGCAGCGAAGACAAGAATGAACAACGCCATGACTGCGCGACCTTGTGTCACCCCTACCCCGAAGAGCTTATATGAAAGCGCGATGGGGGCGATGAACGGATACCCGCCGGTAACCGACCCTGCAGATACGAATTCTCCCGGCGCGACCTGAAGCGTCTGAATTCCGTATTTCTCAAGGTTGAGCGCCGTCTGCGAATACATGCCCTCATCGAACCAAATACCGGGACTTTCTGAAAGATGATATGTTCCCACGATAAGAACGATAAGAAAGCTAAAGGACACGAGAATGGTCGAGATCGCTCTCTGCGGTCGCGATGAGGATAGCATGGTCATCAGCGTACCTGTTTGGAGTCCATAAATCCAGGACGCTTCTGCAAAAGAAAATGAAAAGAGTCGAGGTACAGCGCCCGAGCAAGGGGGTAGACGGCTTGTGCCGCAATTCTTTTCAACAACGGCATGCGCGCGATACGCTTTAAGCGGATATCAGAAACGTCGAAACCATGCTCCGAGATGAGGGCATGGACGCGCGCGAAGGTGTAATAGTGCATATCGGCAAGGCGCTGTCGACCGCTCCCCTTCGCTTCGTAGTCCTTATGAGTACCGAAGATCCCTATGAATAGGTCGCTCACGGATCGCGGGAGCCAGTTCACGAAGTAGAGATGAAAATGCTGATCCTTCAAACCAAAACGGTTGGGCACGGAAATATAGGCCCATCCATCGGGTTTCAAGACCCGATGGATCTCCTCGAGCATCCTGTCCGGATTCTCGATATGCTCGATAACTTCAGAGATATTAATGAAATCAAACGTCCCATTTGGGAAAGGGAGCGCTTCAGCGACACCTTGTTCTACTTTGATGCTGACGCCTGCGAGAGCCGCATCAGCGAGCGTCTTTTCTACGTAGACATTGTAGGGTTCAAGCCCGGTCGCCTGCGCGCCGCGCCGCGCCGCCTCTATAAGGAACGCGCCTCTACCAGAACCGAGGTCAAGAATCTGCTTTGATGCGAGATCCGGCACGTATCCGGCTAGATTATCAAAATGAGTCTTCATGGATGTGAATCACGACACCGGAGTGTCAGCACGAGAACCCCGCTGAGCAAAGAGCAGAGAAACAGATGTGCCCACGGCAAGCATAATGAGCGGATAGAGAGGAATGAGTGTCCTCGCATAGGCGATACGGAGATTCATAAAAGTGACGGCGGCAAGCATCCCAAAAAAGATAAAAGCGTAGAGACGAAATCGCGAATGATGGAGCATTGCTACAAAACCGAGTACCGAACAAACCATGCCAGCAAGCCCGACCAGAAAACCGAAACCAAAGAATAAATGACTAAAGCGAGGAATCGCGATATTCCCGAGCATGCGGTACATGTCCGAGAGAGAAAACCATACGGTAGGCACGTAAAGTATCTGTCCTGTAATGAGCGCCGGAATGCCATGCTCATGAATAACCTGACCTGCGACATCCATCAGGTGCTGATATCCGCGAAGCGTATATCCTTCAACGACGTAGCCTGCCGCTTCCCCTCTCGCGTTATAGAGGGTTTCGCCACCATTCACGGACGCATTCTGTTCAGGGGTGGCGAATCCCGATATCACTACGTATGCGGGGCTCACGCTGAGTGTCGGAGAGTCGGTCAAAAGATAATTGCGCAAAAGCCATGGAGAGAGCATAGCGAGAGCGATAACCCCCGCAACAGCTACATGGATAAATCCATTACGTATTGTCTGTCCTTTGAAAAGCAGTAACACGAGCAGGAACGGGGCAAGGATGGTGAGCGTAGGCTTGACGAGAAGAAGGACTCCTAGAAGCGTACCGAACGTGAACGTTCTCCATAATGCACTCATGCGCGACTCCAGGATGCCGAGCGCGAGGAGAATGATGAAAAGGAATGAAGAGAGCGTCTCTGTCATGGTCTGAAGAGAATAGAACCATTGTTGCGGCTCTAAGAGATATACCGCTACGAGCGCAAGAGAAATCTTCTGACGTATAGAAAAATGCCGTAACAAAAAATAGAGCAGCGTCCCCATTGCCCCAAGCATGAGCTGCTGCAAGAGAATCGTTATGAAACCGCTCCTGTCGAAGATATAGGTGCTCGCAACGAAAAGTGGATACCCGGGAGTGCGCATCAAGTCGGGATTATGCTCGTCAGCTGGCGCGATGGAAAACGTGCCGTGGTCAATGAGGTTCAAGGCGATGGTGCGATATTCAAGCTGATCCGTAGCAGGAGAGATGATATGCGGATACAGTACTCCAACCGCCACGGCAGAAAGGAGATGGAGCCCCGCGCACACCCCAATCACGACCGTAAGACTCTTATGGGTGCGCATCCAATTGCGTATCGTTACAACCATAACAGTGTCCTAGTATACCCCTCCCCGGTTCTATCCGATTTTTACTTCCTATGTTCAGGTTGTTTTTTGTTTGTAAAACGCGATTGTCTTTTCTATACCTTCCGCAAATGCCATGTGCGGCTTCCACCCGAGTTCCTGCGCGACCTTCGCGCTTGAAAGCGCATACCTGAAGTCGTGCCCTAAGCGGTCGGTCACAGGTTCAATTTCCTTTTCAGTCTTGCCGAGATTCTTGAGTAATATCCTCGCGACCTCGATATTGGCAAGCTCTTCATCGGAGCCGATGTTGTATGTCTCACCGATTTTTCCACCCCTGAATACGACATCGATTCCTCGAACGCAGTCCTCCACATACAGCCAGCTCCGGATATTTTTCCCATCTCCATACAGCGGGATTTTCTTACCAAGAATGAGATTCGTTACGAATCGGGGGATGAGCTTCGTCACGTCCTGATGGGGACCGTAGGTGTTCGAGCTTCGCGTAATCACTACAGGAAGCCCGTAGGTTCTGAAATGCGACAGTAAGATAAGTTCCGCGCTTGCCTTTGAGGCGCTGTAGGGGTTGCGAGGATTATACGGAGAAAGCTCGGTAAAAGGCTCACCTTCTACCGAGAGATCACCATACACCTCGTCAGTTGAGATGAAATGGAAACGCTCGATCTTTGACTCGCGGGCAAGCCGTGCAAGAGTATCCGTTCCCACGATGTTAGTCTCGACGAATATGCCGGGATTCTCTATGCTCTGATCAACATGGCTTTCTGCCGCAAAATGGATGATTGCGGTCGGAACATACGTTTCAAAAATATGCGTGAGTGCTACTTCGTCTCGGATATCGCATTTCTCAAAATGATAATTAGACGCGGTATCGACTGATACGTTGGTGAGATCCGCCGCGTAGGTGAGAGAGTCTATATTTATGAAAAGCTCATCGGGATATTTTTTGACCGCATAATTCAAGTAATTGCTGCCGATAAATCCGGCACCGCCCGTCACCAGTGTCCGTTTCTTGTAATGCCCCTTCATTATTTTGCGCGTCTCTTCATGAAAACCGAAGCCTTGTGGAGGCTCTCGATGGTGCCGATATCAAACCACTCTTTCTTGAGTATTTTCGAGTTGAGAGCACCCTCCTTTATGTAGAGATTATTGACACTCGTGATCTCATATTCTCCCCTTTCGCTCTTGGGTATCTGCCGTATCTTGTTCCAGACGGTATGATCGTATATATAGAGACCTGCGACTGCAAGATTGCTTTTCGGTTTTTGCGGCTTCTCCTCGATTCCAGTTATCCTGCCGCGCTTGTCCACAGTAGCGACGCCGAAGCGCTTCGGCGTGGTTACTTTTTTCAAGAATACCGTTGCGCCTTTTTTGAAAGCTTTCACGGTCGACGCAATATCGTCAGTAAAGATATTGTCTCCGAGAAACAAGATACAGTTTTCCTTACCCACATAATCTTCTGCGATATAGAGACCGTAGGCGATACCATTGGGTTCATTCTGGATGCCATACACGATCTGAATCTGCTTTGCTTTCTTAGTTTTTGGCACGAACCTCTGACCAGAACCTAAGAGCTTTACGAACGAATCTATATGATGTGGTGACGTCACCACCATTATCTTGGTGACCCCTGCATCAACAAGCTTCTCGATCGCATAATAGATGACCGGCTTATCGAAGACAGGAAGGAGGTGCTTGTTGGTCGAGAGCGTAAGTGGATGGAGTCGCATCCCCGACCCACCTGCTAATATCACTGCTTTCATAAAGGCATATGAGCATACAAGATGCCTGGGAGTCAAACGAATATGATTCAAACCTTGAGCGGCTTTCCCTTAGGAGTAAAAAGTGAGGTCGTAAAACCTGCTCGAGCTAGGAGGAAAATCGCTATTATCTTGAAGGTTTGGAATGCATAGACGACTGAGCGCGATATCGAGATGGAAGTGTGCTCTTCCTTATAACTGCATCGTATAGGCACTTCGCCGATTTTTAAGCGCGCAAATCCTGCCTGGGCGATTATCTCAAAGCCGAAAAGAAAATCATCCGAAGTGTTGTCGAGCGCGACAACTTCGGCGAGGCGTCTAGTATAGACGCGAAAGCCTGTATGAAACTCGGTTACGTGCATATCAAGGAGAACCCTCTCAATGAAACTGAGTCCGATATTGGCGAGATAACGACTGAGCGGCATCTTGTCGCGAAGCGGCTGTAAAAAATCATAGAAGCGTGATCCGAGGACGAGATCGTAGCCTTCTCTGACTTTTGTAAGAGCCGCGGGTATTGCTCCAGGGTCGTACTGCCCATCTCCATGTAAATCCACGATGTACTCAGCCCCGAGCTCGATTCCTTTATGAATGGAATATTTGACATTGCCTCCGTATCCGAGATGCTCATGGCTGTAGGATTCGATGCCCAGTCGAGCCGCAACCTCAAGCGTAGTATCCGTCGACGCATCATCGACGAGTATTATTCTGTCCACTGAATCTTTCGGAATGCGGCTGTAGGTGCGCTCCAAGACGGAGGCGCAGTTGTACGCGAGTATAACGCAGATTGATTTTCCCTTCTCTCTCGTTACCGCGTCTTCCATAATTTTTCCTTCAATCGGATAAAGTCTATCATTTCCTGCACACGCACCCCCTCTGCAAATGATGGTGTCATTTGAGATTTCGTTGCGCATGCATCGACGAATCTTTTCGCTAACTTCCGAACCGCCTTTACCCGCTCATCCTCCCCTTTTTTACCCCTGTCTTCTTGTACCACTACGCGTTTTTCTTCGTGATTGGAATGCGTGGTGAGGATGAAATTATCGACTATCGCATTGTCAGCAGAAAGGGTTATCACCCCACGTTCACACTCAAAAACAAGTTCGTGCCGCACGCGCCCCGGAGAGACACTGGATACGTGCACGTCTCCTGTAACACCTTTTTTGAAGGTAAGAAGCATATCGATTCCAACCTCGCCTCCATTCGCGCTCTTCTTCGAGTATGAGCTCATGGCTCGCGCATCTGTTATTTTGCCGCAAAAATGCTCCAGATAGTGAAGTCCGTGGGAAAAATAGAACGATAACGCCCCTCCGCCTTCCTTAACATCAGTTCTCCAGGTAGATCGCTCGTAGCGTATATCGCCGGCCTGCCACACCCACGTGACGGATATATGCCGCAACGCACCGAATGTTTCACTATCAATGAGATCTTTCGCTTTTCTCCAAGCGGCTATCTCAGGAAACATAAAATCGATACCGTGGGTGATTTTTTTGCGCTTTGCAAGAGCAAGTAATTCTTTTGCTTCTTTCAGGTTCGCGGTAAGTGGTTTTTCCGCAAATACGTGTATTCCCTTCTTGAGAGCAACTTTTGCTATGCCATATTGGGCTTTCGGGGTCACCGCGATGGCAACTGCATCGATATCTTCATTCTTAAATAGCAGTCGCCAGTCGGTATAGACATTCTGTACCCTCCTCTTCGTGCACTCCTTCGTAAGTTGCTCTGAAGGCTTCGCACATATCGCCACGATTCTGCACCCCGGTATGGAATCAAAAGCCGGGAGCAAGCCAATCGTGCCGAAACCTGAGCCGATGATAGCGACTTTGAGCACAGTTCAGGCGTTCTTATTCTTTACTATTTTCAAATCGGGTAATGGAAGGACAAAATCAGACTTCAGCCCTGCCGCTTTCAAACGCTTAATAATCACATCAGCATAATGCCATGACATCAATACAACAAAATCAGGTTGTTCTTTCAAGAGTATTTTCTCATTCACGACCGGTATGTGCTTGCCGGGAAGGTACATGCCGAGCTTTAGCGACGTTGGCAACTCCGCGAGGTACGGCATAAAACTGGTATCAACTCCGTAATAATTCAGCAATGTTGACGCGCGACCGGGGCAAGATTTGCCTACAATAGACTTCCCTGACTTCTTGGTCTTGATGAGGAATTCCATGAACTCGAGTCTGGCACGCTCGACTCGTGCGGCAAATTTCTTATAGGTATTCAATCTGTCCAACCCGGCTGCTTTCTCCACTTTCAGAAGTGCTGCGACATGCTTGCTCACTGGTCTGCCTTTGCCCTTAGTCACATGGACACGAATGTTTCCTCCGTATCTGTCCCCACGCTCCACATCGGTTACAGTGAAATCATACTGCTTGAAAAGAGCGATGAGGGAGCGCAGCGAATACGTCCTTAGGTGTTCGTGATATATCGTATCGAACTGACCACCTTGTATGACATCGAGAAGATAGTGGGTTTCCGAGATGAACACGCCATCGTCTTCCAACAAATCGTAAATCCCGGAAATCACTTCTCCAATGGTCTGCATGTGAGCAAATACGTTCGTCGTGGTGATTACTGCCGCCTTACCGTATTTTTTCTTTATTTTCGCGGCAGTCTTCCTGTCAAAAAACGATTGTATGGTTTCAATGCCGTGCGCATTCGCATACTTGGCGATATTCGTCGGTTCTACTCCAAGCACCCTAATACCCTCCCTCTTGAAACCGCTCAAGAGCGTCCCATCATTCGAACCGATGTCGATTGCGAGATCGTCGGGAGTGAGGTCGTATTTCTTTATGAGAGACAGGCAAATATTCCGCTGATAATCAGCCAAGGGCTTTGAAATTCCGCTCCGATACGGATACTCGGGATGGTAAACCTCCGCGCCGTCGACACAATAATCTATCTGAACGCCGGTGCACTTCTCACACCACACCATGCGCAAAGGGTATGTTTTTTCGGGCTCGTTAAGACTCTTCTCTGTCAACAACGTGTCGCACAAGGGCTGGTGTCCGAGGTCTAATATCACGTGCAGTTTTGACGAATTGCATATCTGGCAACGCGGAATATATCCTGTCTTAACAGAATGGTGCAAAGGGTACGGTAAAGCCATAGAGCAGTAGTATGTATTAGTTAAAAATTGGGATGTCCCCAAGTATATCAGTTTTGGAGTCCCCGGATATGCCTCAACATTACACTTGAGAATTGAGGTGCCCAATGAGAGTGCTGATAGAGAGCGCGCGATTCGTCCACGTATAGCGCTCCACCTGTTCACGGGCTCTTACCGCTCGAGCAGCGGCAACCTGCGGATGAGCCAACACTTCTCTAATACTGTTCGCCAAAACTTCTGGATCATCAGGCAGGACAAGGTATGCGCTATCATCGTTTACGATTTCGCGGATAGAAGGTAGGTCGGATGCAATAATTGGCTTCCCGGATGCCATGTATGAGAGAAGCTTTAAGGGAGATGAGAAACGAACCGCAATTTGATTCTTTCCAGTATTGGGAAGAATAAGAACATCAGCAACGGACTGATTATCCGCAAGATCGCGCTGGGGAAGAAAACCTAGGAATAGAACACGGGGATGTTGCATCCGCAGCGTTTCGACTTGCACATCACTTTCTCCGCCGATAACAACAACCAATACTTCCGAGCCGAGGATATCAGCAGCTTTGAGAAGCGTATCGGTTCCCTTCCACCCTTCGAGCATTCCTATATACAGCGCAACGTTCTTATCTTGAGGGAGACCAAGGCGCGTGCGCGCTACTTCTTTGGATTGTGGATTCGCGAAGGCGGTGAGATCAATGCCGTTCGGGATTACAGAGATCATCTCTGCCGACACTCCGTTCTCGACATAAAAATCTTTCAATCCTTTTGAAACGGTAACCAATGCCGATGCATGATTCGCAGCGTACTTTGCCCACCTATTCCACACACCATCGTGAGATTCCCACACGATACTGCGAACACCAAAAAAGGTGAGTAACGCGACAACCATTTCGTCCCGACAATAGATAGTTCGTTTCCCTTTTTCTCCAAGAAGAGCGAAAAGAACTGACAGCGCAAACGAAAATGTTTGTACAAGGAAGCCTGCTTTGCCAAGCCATGTCCAATCAAGCGTAAAAAAACGTCGTATAGGAAATACTCTAGTAACAGCGTAATAAGAAAATGGGGATTCCTTTATGTAAAGCTTCTTTGCTGGTGTCCATAGTTCAAGCGAAATCCCTGCCGCGACAAGTGCTTCGCATGTTTTCATTATCTGCAGACTATGCGCCCACTCGGTTGGAATCCGAGCATTCGTAACGTAGATGACCTTTAGCGCTTGCACGTGCATGTAAGGCGCTTTTCGATAGTAGCGATTGCACGCGCCGGCGACCCCACAACTACTGTGTAATCCGGTACGTCATGCGTGACGACGGAACCCATACCTACAATTGCACCTTCCCCGATGGTTACGCCAGGTCGAATGCATGAGCCAGCGCCGATCCAAGCATAATTCTTTATGAGGATAGGGGCTTGAAACTGCGGCCATCCTTCTTGCTTGTAGTCGAGTCCAGCCGTGGCAAAGATTACCTGTCCAGCGATATGCACGTGATTCCCTAAGATCAAAGGTCCTGTTCCGACAATCAGCATTCCTTCATTGAGACGACAATGGTGTCCTATTCTCACCTCTTCGGGCGCGCGCACGGAAATGCGACCATAGACAGAAAGACCCCATCCACACTCTTTGAATGCGAGGCTCCAGAATCTGCTCCGCATTGAAAAAAGTATCTTTTTTGTAAGCGTAAATAATCCTCGAGCAAGCGTTTTCATGTTCGATTAAAAAAATATGGACGTAGGGGAAGTGTACAGAATCTTATACTTCCTGGAAAGCCGACTGGTAACGCTTCAGAAATTCTTTTCATACAATCTCTCGATCGCATCAAGACCTCGATCTTCTTCCGCCGTATTCAAGGCTTCGGTCTTATGGATGAAGCCCCTTTCCCCCTCGAGACAATAGCGGCTCATACGATAGAACTTTGAGAGCGGCTTGACCCGTTTCTGTAATTTTTTCTTCTCAATCAGCTCAAACAGCGCCGTGGTCGTATTGTTCCAATCACTTAAATCTGAAAACTCTTCCCCTGTAGTCACTTCGCCTTCGCGCGTGAGTGTTACTGCAGACATCTCGAACTTTCCTCCGAGAATATCCATCATCTCTCTCGTAAAGAACTCAAACGATCCGCGAATGCTGAATTCTTTCGGAACTCCCAAAAGCTTACGTTTCAGCCCCTTTGCATGACCGTCGCTATTAGTAAGGATTAGCCAGTCATCCTGAGGGAGTACATCCAAGAATATGGTGTCAGTGAGGATGAAGTTATCATCGTGCGTGAATAAAAATTTATCGTAAACACGGTAATCATTTTTCAGAAGCCACTGGTTCACGTTACCCATGTCCCCGATGTGATTGGGCTCTAGGATATACTTCCAGCCTAGTGATTCTATTTCCGAAATCGTAGCGATTTTGGCATACAGTAAGCGATCATACAGCGCGCGTCGGTCATATCCGAGATTTTTAAGTATCTGCTTTTTTTCCTGCACACCATACGATGGGTCGCGATGTGATATGCAAAAGAGGTCAACAGTCCATCCGTCTGGAACTTTTTGCGCGGCAATATGCTCAAAGAAATGGAGTGGGAAATGCCACCCGCTCGCAACTACTGCGAGCCTTTTCATGCAACGTGCCGGTTATACTCGCGAATAATGCTTCCGATCCTTCGTACATCTTCGACACTCACTCCCATATGTAACGGCAGAAGGAGATATTTCTTTTCAAGCTTATCCATAGCAGGAAGGGATATCCTCCCTCCAAACACAGGGTGAATATCATTCCTGTTGTCATAAACGGCAGCATCTATGCCCTGCTCCTTCAATTTCTGTTGCAACCCCTCACGCGCATCAGAGAGCACGAACGCGCGCCATAGATACGCCGATACACCCTCGGCTCGATACGCCTCCACGAGACGCTTGCGATGTGCAATTATTTTTTCTATGACAGCAAGGTTGCCACGACCGATTGCTGCAGTGATGTCGTTCATATGGTACTTGTAGCCCGCTTCCGTGATTTCTGCAGTTTGTCCGCGCTTTCGGTCAAACCCAAACCAGCGTAAACGACGAGCCTTTTCGCCAAGCGAGGAGTCCTTGCAGACCAGCGCTCCTCCATCTCCGGTAGTAAGCGTCTTGATTGCCTGGAATGAGATGCAGACGAAATCGCCCTTACCCCAATTGTCTGTTCCCACCGCTTGTGCTGCGTCTTCGATAAGAAGCAGCTTCTTTTCGGCACAGAGTTTGATGAGCTCATCCAGTCCCCTATTATTTCCGTTGTAGTGCACGAACACAATCGCCTTGGTCTGCGGAGTAATTTTCCGTTCAATATCGCCCACGCTCACGTTTAAATCTTCTTCTACATCTGCGAAGACAATTTTTGCGCGTCGGTGGATGAGCGGCAGATTAGTCGCGGGAGCAGTCAGTATCGGACTGATAACCTCATCCCCAGGCTGAATATCAGCGAGCTCATACGCGAGCTCAAGAGCTGCGGTGCCTGAATTAAGCGCTATTACATCTCGAAGCCCAAACCGTGCTCCGAATTCCTCTTCAAATTTTTTGACCTGGGGTCCTTCGGCAAGCTGACCGCTCCGCAAGACCATGACGACATTCCAAACTGCACGCCAGTTAACATAGGGCTTGAAAAGCTTGATACGCTTCATGTGTCGCTATTATACCGAACCCAGAGCTCTACGGTAACGTGAAAAGGTCAGACTCCGGTCGCTTGAGCCATTGGGCTAAAGTCGG
>CAYNOO010000016.1:0-11989 GCA_964398865.1 uncultured Candidatus Saccharibacteria bacterium
GATCGGCAGCAGTACGGACGCCAAGAGTATGCCGACGCCCAAGCCTAAAGTCACAAGCATGATTGGCTCAATCAAACCTACAAGCGTGTCCACGCTCGTAGATACCTCCCTCTGGTAGAACTTAGCGAGTGTCTTCAATATGCTGCCAAGTTCCCCCGTCTCCTCGCCAACACGCATCATCGCAACCATGATGCCGGGCACTTCTGGGCGCTTCTCAAGAGCGCCAGATACCGAACCGCCCCCCTTCACTGAAACAGAAACCTCTTGCAATATGTCAGCATAGACTGCGTTCCCCACGACGTTCGACGTCACATCAACCGCCTGAACGACTGAAATACCGGAGCTGAGCATTGTCGCCATGTTGTCGGCAATACGCGACAAGTACAATTTCTTATAGAGATCTCCAACATAGGGTACGGCAAGCTCGAATGCGCTGAATGACGCGCGACCTTGAGGAGTACTCGCGTAACGAAAAAGAAATACGCCGCCAACAACCGCGAGAATGAGGAGAAATATGCCGTAGTTAACGAAGAAATTACTGATAGAAATCACAACCTGCGTATAGAGAGGAATTTTCTGCCCGGCATCGACGAGAATCGAGGAGATGCGCGGTATGACCATAGTCATCATGAGTATCATCACCACGAAAAAAGTAGCAATGACGAACGCCGGATAGATGAGCGCGTTCTTCGCTTTACTCATAACTTCATACGAGCGATCGAGATAGTCTGCAAGGTACAGGAACGTTTCATCGAGCTTACCTGATTCTTCGCCAGCCTTGACCATGTTCACGTAGAACGCACTGAATACTTTCGGGTGCTTTGAAAGTGCTTTAGAAATAGGACTGCCCGCCTGCAAATCATCTCCTACTTCGGTCAACACTCGCCCCAAGAGAGGCTTCTCAGCTTCTGAAGCAAGCAAACGGAAGACACGCAGGGCTGACACCTGTGCCTCAAACAATGTTGCAATCTGTCGCGACAGAAGCACGATATCGCGATTCGTAACGCTTTCGAAAAGCGTGAAGCCGCTTCCGAAAATTGATTTCTTTTCCGTCTCGCTCTCCTCTATCGAAGAGATGGTGAGAGAGCGTCGCTGCAAGGAGGTGATAGCAACATCGCGCGATATCGCATCGATAGTGCCTTCCTGCTTCGCTCCACTTTGATCTATCGCTTGGTATTTAAATATCATGATTTACATGAGGCGGGAGAACGCTTTGGGATTCCAGGCTCTCGCGAGGGCATTTTCGGGCGTAACTTCGCCGCGGCGCACCAAGTCAGCGAGGCATCGGTTCATATCAATCATCCCCGACTCGGTACCAGTTTCAATGACTGCATTTATTTCGTGCGTGCGCTTCTCGCGGATGAGGTTAGCTACCGCTTCGTTGTTTATCAAAAGTTCATACGCGGGTATGAGACCGCCAGAGATGCGCGGTACCAAGCGCTGCGAGAAGATCCCGGCAAGCGAGGCTGCAAGCTGGAGGCGAATTTGATCTTGCTGACCGGTCGGGAACGTATCGATGATGCGATCAATAGTCTGCGCGGCATTGTTGGTATGCAAGGTTGAGAGAACGAGGTGTCCCGTTTCTGCAGCAGTGACCGCTGCAGCCATGGTCTCCGGACCGCGCATCTCCCCTACCATCAGCACGTTGATGTCTTCACGAAATGCGGAAAGTAGAGCTGCTTGGAATGTCTTGGTATCAATCCTCACTTCGCGTTGATTGATAACCGAGTTCTTTGATTCAAACAGATATTCAATCGGGTCTTCGATAGTGATGATGTGTTCGGTTCTCGTCTGATTTATCTTCTCTACCATTGAAGCGAGTGTCGTCGACTTTCCTTGACCTACGGGTCCCACCACGAGGAAAAATCCTTGCTGCAGCTGACAGAACGTCTCAAGAATAGGCGGTAATCCCAGCTCTTCAAATGTCTTGATTGCTTTCGGAATAAGACGGAGCGCTATTGAGACTGCTCCTTGCTGAAAGAATGCATTCCCACGAAACCGCACCTGATCCTTATATTGGTATGAAAAATCAACCTCTTGATCCTCATGAAATAATTTTAGTTTCTCTGCCGATATGAGCGCACCCAAGAGTCCCAACGTATCTTCCGGTGTGTATTTTGCGCGCTTCAAAAGCGGTATAAGAGAACCTGAAACACGAATAATCGGGTTCGAGTGCTCAGTTATGTGCAAGTCAGACGCCCCTTCCGCTATAACAGTGTCTATGAGAGACTCGAGTTCAGTTTTATACTCCATGGTTTCCAAGTTGCGCTTCAGCAATCGCAAGCGTCTTCTGTAAAACTTCTGAGGGAATCGAGCTTGCTTTGATAATGTATCCGGACGCGCCAAATTTCATTCCTTTATCTATATCTTCCTGAAGACCTTGATTCGAAAGCATAACTATTACTGATCCCTTAGCAAGATTCTCCTTCTTTATTGTCTCTAAAAGCTCGAAGCCTGACATGCCGGGCATAACAACATCAAGCAAAATGATATTTGGCGCATATCCCTTCCGCAACTTCTCAAGGGCGAGCGCTGAATCAGGAATTGCCTCCACCTCACACCCGTCATTCTTAAATTTTAGCGAATACATGTCCAAAAGAAACTTGTCGTCGTCAACAAGAAGGATGGAGTAGTGTTTTTTCGCTGTTGGTTCCATGCACGTAACGCTATTCGACCTCATCGTCGCGAAGAAGTTCTCCGCCGAGCGTATTTACTTCTTCGAAAGGAATCTGACCTTTGAGCATTTTCATAATAGCATCCTCTTTCATGGTGAACATGCCTTGTGCACGCGCTATTTTATACAATTCATCTTCAATGGGGTTGGTAAGGATGGCATGTTCCAACTCGGGAGACGCTGGCAACATCTCGAAGACGGCTACGCGTCCGCGCGTGCCAGTCGCGCACGTCGGAGATGATGCGATGCCGTACACGGTCTTCGCTTCAGGAAGTTTTTTCTTAAATTCGGCTGGCATATCCTTGAATTCATTCTCAATCATTGCCGCGACTGCCCCTTCAAACGCGATGGGACGACCAGCATCTTCGCAGCGAAGTCGGACTAAGCGTTGCGCCATGGAAAGCACTAAGGTCGGCGCAATCAAGTACGGGTCCACGCCCATGTCGACGAGACGAGGTACGACGCCGATTGCGTTGTTGGTGTGCAATGTTGAAAGGACGAGATGACCAGTCAGAGCTGCTTGAATAGCAAGCTGCGCCGTTTCTTTATCGCGGATTTCTCCAACCATGATGATGTTGGGGTCTTGGCGGAGAATGGAGCGAAGTCCCGAGGCGAACGTGTAGCCGATTTCCGGGCGCACTTGCGACTGTGACACACCATCAATGTCATATTCAACCGGGTCTTCCAAGGAAACGACATTCATACCCTCACGATCAAGCTCCTGGAGCATGGCGTAGAGGGTCGTGGATTTACCACTACCAGTAGGACCCGAGATAATGATGATGCCGTAGGGGCGTTTGATTGCGTCCCGAACTATTTGCGCATTCTCATCAGTGAGCCCCAAGTCGCTGAGCTTCTGTGATTCATGCCGACGATCCAAGATGCGCATCACAACCTTCTCGCCATGGTAGGTCGGGAACGTGGATACGCGGAAATCGATGCGCCTCGCATCAATCGTTGCGGAAAAGCGACCGTCCTGCGGTTTTCGACGTTCATCAAGCTTCAGCGATGACAGCACTTTTATGCGAGCAATAACGGAACGCTCTAGATTCTTCGGCAAACGAAGCGATGTATGTAACACACCGTCGACACGGAAACGAACTTTCAACTCCTGTCGCGTAGGCTCTATATGAATGTCTGATGCATTGCCGTCAACAGCGTAACGCAAAATCGTCGCAACAATTTTCGTGACTGGCGCATCTTCTTTTATCTTCACGCCATCCTTATCTTTCTCTTCTTCAGTAAGCTTCTCGCTTGGCGCCTCTTCGAGAGCAACACTTAAGGTGTCATCATCAGTTATCGTCGTCTGTAATTCTCCAAGTGCCTGACCGACTTCGCCGGACAAGCCCTTATACATGCCAATGACTTTGTCGAAATCATAATCGGAGATGAGAAATATCTTGTAAGGAATGTTCGTGCGCGAAGCGATGAAGTTCAGTGCCTCGACGGCGTCAAGGTTGTCCGGATCCGTCGTGCCCACTTCCAACACCCCGTCATTCAAAGCGACAGGGACGAAACGGTAATGCCGCGCGGACTCTTCGGGAATGTAATTCAGAACCTCGAAAGGCACCGCTCCTTCGCCAATCTCGTGCGTTGGAACAGAATAATATTCACCGCGAGCTGAAAGAATGTCACCCGCCGATACTCCCCTGTCCAAAAGCGCCTTCTCTAAAGTCTTTGTACCGGAGGCAACTTCCTCTTTTATGCCAGCGAGAGCATTCTTCTCAATGAGACCTTTCTCCGAGAGCAGGGAGAGAACATCCATATTGTTACTGAGCAGCTGGAGCGAGCGGTCGTACGCCGAGCGGAGCAAACGGATTCATGCGACCAATGGGCTCTTGCACTAACTCCTGACTGAAGTCTTGCAAACTATTGAAGGCAGGATCAGAAAAGATACTGTCATCAAGCCTGATTGATTTCAACTCCAGAAGAAGCGATATCAAATCCTGGTCGACAGACGTGGTGGTAGAAACCGCTTGCGCTGACAAAAGAGGTTCAGCTGGTTTTGCGAAAAAGTATGAGTATGCGAAGAAAGCGACTCCGAGTATGATTACCCCGATAAGCACTCCTCTAAAGCGTGTAAGAAAATTCATCATGGTTTGAGCCAGTAGGTTTTAATGTGGAAAGTGAATTCGTAGATTCCGGTCTCGTTTGCCGTAAATGAAAGACCAACAACGTCCACGAGACGCAAACTCTTCTCCAGATCAGCAAGATACTGCCGGAACGTGTCGTAGGAGCCGCTTACATTGAAAGAAAGAATAACAGATTCATAGGTATTTTCATCAGGACCAAGCTGGTCGCGACTTACTCTCTCATTCGGAGTTTCAATGACAACGTTTCGAACGCGCATGCCGTATTTGCTTGCCATGCTATCAAAATCCAGGATGAGTCGTACGTTGTCGACGTGGTCAGGCACTAATTTTTGAAGACGCGCTAAGTCAGTTTGCGGGAAAGTATTGTAACGGCTCAAAAGCTGATCGCGTACATCTTGGAGTTCGCGCGAACGTGAAAGTGCGGCATCAAATTGCGACTGCTCTGCTAAGACGCTCTGCATGCCGACATACGTCGGATTGATGTACAAGAAAAAAATAGCGCCAGCGATTGCAAGGAAAAGAATGGGAGTGAAAAGTTTCATAGTCCTTGTGTTGAAGTAGGAATAGTTGCGCCGGTATAACCGATGCGTGACGTATCAATAATAGCGGTGAAGTCGAAGATTATCGTGCCGGTTTTCGAAATGTTTACGTTCGAAAAGATTGGCTCAGTAATTATCGAGCTTTTGCTGAATGCGTCTGATTGCAATGCGACTGCATTAAAGCTTGCCGCTTCGCCTGATGCCGAGAGAAGCGTTCGAGTTGGGTCTGCAATGTCGTAAGAGAAATTACTGAATCGGACTGATGAGAGCATGAGTTTTTCAAGCTCATCAAAAAGAGCGGAGAGCGCCGTATGACCTTTCAGAAGCGTGGTGCCTGCCGCAATTCTCGTATCAAGTCGCGAAAGCTCCTTTATAGTGGCGGGCTCAAACGCTGCTCGGGACCGCTCCAGTGACTGACGCTTGCTTTCTACTGCCCCCACCAGGTAGCGTTCGAAAGCAAAGATACCCCCTGCGGCAAGTATGGTGGCGATGAGAATAGCTCCCGCAATTATGTTCACGAGAGCTACAGGGTTTGCCCGTTTTACTTCAGTGCGTTCAATCTTGAGCGCCGCCTTCGGTATGAAGGACGTTTTCACGCGGTCTTCCATGCTGAAAGTGTAACACTCAAAACAAAGGTGTCAGGTTATAGGTGTCAGCTGCCAGTGGAAATTAATTCAATCTAAAGCTGAAAGCTGGAACCTGACACCTGAAAGCTATTCACTGATGCAGCGCGCGAAGTGCGAGCCCGATGGCAGAAGCAAACGACGGTCCCGCTCCCTTCAAGACGTCCGCGATGAACGCAGGCGCAGCGACCTTATCAAACGGTGCTGCGATGACGATGCGCGCATCAAATGAACGAGCTGCAAGCTCCTTGATACCTTTCAGCGCGGCACCACCGCCAACCAGAACAACCTGTGAGACCGCTTTTCCTTCTTTACGTTGATACGTGAGCAAAATACGACGTGCTTCAGCAAATATGAAATCAAGTGCAGCAGAGCCTGCTTCAGAATTTTCTAAGCCTTTGTCGCGTTTTATGTTTTCAGCCTCTTGGAATGTGGCGCCCATTGATTTTGCAAGAGATAACGTCAAATCTTGCCCTCCACGGCTGATAGTATGCGACACATCAATGATGCCAAACTCAATAATGTAGACACGAGTCGAGGATGCGCCCATGTCTATGATCATGGCGGGAGCAGTCGTGTGTTCGTAGGAAGCACGACCCATACTGAAAGGTTCAACTTCAAAAAAGCGAGGGGTAAGCGCTGCCGCTTCGGTGACGAGTTGATATTTAGCAAGCACCGCATTGTGAATTGCAACTAAGAGTACTTCAGTGGAGTGCTCTGACTTTTCGACACCTCCCTGTGGATTCAAGAATTTCGCTTCCTCGTCAGGGATGATGAACCAATCAAGCGCAACTTCCGAAATCGGCACAGGAATATATTTACGCGCCTCTATCGGAATCATGCTGGCAAGATCGGTACGATCTTTCGTTGGCAATGTGATTACATTAATGAGTGATCCGGAGAGCGGCACCGAGAATCCTCCAATCTTTGCAGTCGCATTCGCTTCGTGAAGCACATCTTTCAGAGCTTCACCTAGCTTTTCAGGCGAAGGAGCGACGGACTGTCCTACTTCAGCATTCGCATAGGGTCCCAGTGCAATTTCTCCGTAGGTTTCAAGCACGGCACTTCCCCGCACCTCCTTCACTTGCACTACCTTTATAGAGGAGGTACCGATATCAACACCAAGTACGCTCTCCCCATCCTTAACGCCAAAGGACGAAGTGAACTGTTTCAGTTTTTCAGTGAGTGCGCCGAGGGAAAAATCCATAATTGAGAACTACGAAATCAGTATGGGAGTACAATGTCTGAAAGTATATCATGATTGGTCGTATTTTTAGGGTGATATTGGACTCTCTCATCCCTCTTTCAAGTGAATTTGCAATTGCCCGTTCGCTTTCAGAGAGTACGCTTGCCGAACTCCTGCATCCTATGATCCATCGTGACAGACCTTGGATTACAGCGCTTTTCCCATATAGAAATCATAAGGTTCGCGCCCTTATTCGGGCTATAAAATATCGCGGAGAAAAAGCGCCGCTTCCAGCTCTGGGAAGAATTCTTGCGGACGAAATATTGGATATCCTTGCTGACAAAAAAGCACTTGGAGGGTGGCAAAATCCCCTTCTTGTCCCGATTCCAAGCTCACGCGCGCGCCTTAAAGCGCGCGGCTACAATCAGGTGGAGCGCATCGTCCTAGCTACCCTCCCCCATCTTGAAGGACACGTAACGTATGCGCCCGATGTGCTTGCCCGGGAAGACAGACCAAGCCAGGTTGAGGTGGTAAAAGCCGAACGTAAGAAAAATATCGAAGGCGCGTTCTTCGTGATACGACCAGAAAAAGTTACGGGTATGAACGTCATACTCATTGACGATGTTGCGGAAACAGGCACAACACTTGCGGACGCCGCAAGAGCCCTCAAAGAAGCCGGAGCTTCTGAAATTATTGCTATCACTCTTGCACACTAGAAAGTCCTAGCGAGCCTTGTGACGTCTCACGCCACCTTTTTTAAAAAGCGATTTTGCTTTCTTCTCGTCCTTTTTAGAATTTCCTCGAGCTGCAGCGTGACTAGCGAGTTTCCGTAATTTAATCTTCCGAGCTAGTTCTTCCGAACGTTTATTTAACTCTTTTGATGAAGGAGTCTCTCTTGTCATTATTGTCCTATACCTCCCGATGTGGTCGTCGTTGCAGTTGCACTAACTTTCATACTCTTAAGTGCAGTGAGTATCTTGTTGGCATCGTTGCGTGCCGTCTGGAGATCTTTGTGAGCAAGAACAATTTGTGCACGAGCATCCTTAAGCGCTTTCGTATTCGCTGCTTTCTTTGTTGCGTCACCCTCGTCAGGAACAAGCGCAACGATTGCGTTCACTGCTGCTTGCGCCTGTAAACTCGCATCGGCGATTTTTGCATTGTATTCATCAAGAACCACACGAACAGCAGTCACGTCATTTCCTGCTGCAGCAGCTGCAACGATACGTGTCTCAAATTTTACTCCAATGAGATGAAGCTTAGCCGCAACGGTCACGATGCGATCAGCAGCAGCGATAATTGCTCCTTGCGGCATGACGAGTGCGTAGATGCGGTATGAACTAGTGACAGAGTCTACATCGCCTTTGAGAGTTGTAACATCAGCGTCCGCGTCAATCTTTGCTTTGAGAGCATTGAGCGCGGTTATTTGTGCCCCCAGGGTACCAGCGATGGCAGTCTTATCAGTAGAGGAAAGATTGAGCATTGCCTGGACACGCGCGATGAGTCCGTTCAAGTTAGTGACTCGTCGGTCAATTTCCTGGTGCGCTCGGTCTTTACCTCGCATCAATGCGATTGATTGTGCTGCACCTGCGGTTGCGCTGCCTTCTGCTTTTACAGTCGGAGCGGCTACTGACGTATTCACGCCTGCAGTTACCGTGTCTGCGGCAACTGCAAACAGAGGAGCCGTGATAAGTGCGCATGCAATGAGAGCGAGGGTAGTGATATTTTTCATACGTAAGATAGTTAGGAAGTAAGAATTATTGTGCGACCGCCTTATCGTTAAGACCGGTGTCGATGGCTGCCGTATCCTCGTTCATCGCGCTGACATCCGCATCAACAGATGCGACATCCTGAGCCAACGCTGTGTCTGAAGTGTCAGCTCCAGTGGGAAGTGTTGGTCCCGTAGAAGCGGGAGTTTGGGTATCGCCAACTGCTACAGGAACGGGCGCGGGTCTTGTTGATGAGTACCAATAATAGCCTCCGCCAATTAAAGCAGCGACAATAACGATTCCAAGAGCGATTTTTATGTTTCCTGACATATGATTGATCGTGAGTGATTAACGCGAACTAGTTATAGACATTTAATAAAACCTTACTTCTTTATTATAGCGTACGTAAGAAACGAACCTTGGGGTGCAAAGCCCTTGTTCAAATATCAGAGGCTTTTGAAGTAAGAATAGCCAAAATCTCATTCCAAGACTTGACGCGAACTACGCCGGGAGGTACGTCCCCCTGATTCCAAGGCGTATCAAAAAGAAAAACAGGAATGCCAGTTTCTGCGACATCTTTTGCAAAACCGAGCGCGTCATCAATGAACGCATCAATGCCAACTTCTTTTACGACATCAGACTTCAAGCGTCGCTTTGAAAAATCGGGGTCGTCATGGCTCGTAAAATGCACTTCGCGATACAGACCTAAGAAATTTTTCTTCAGCCAATCTTCCGTAGAATCTCGCGCGATCTCGCGACGTCCCGTGACAATAACGATGTTATAGAATTTTTCTAATTTTTTGAGAGCGTCATATGCGCCGAACACTGCTTCAGCAGAATGATGAAAATCCGTCGTGATGAATTCATCGATGCGCCGCACAGCCTCTTCACGCGTGCAGTCCCATATCTCTCCCAAGGAATAACTAGTTACATCTTCGCGCGAATAGTTAGTGCCGTACGTTGCATTATGAAACTCAGCCAAGGCATCACCACTGCGCACCAACACGTCGTCAAAATCAACGCCGAGAATTTTTTTCTGCTTTTTAGCCTGCTGTGGGGAAGAATTCGCCATAGGTCGTCCTGCTATCGTAATAGCTTTACGACCCTTCGGCAATGAAGCCCTCTCAGGAACCCAATATCGTCTTCATCAAAACGGTACACACCTGATACGGATCCATGTTCGCAGCAGGACGCCTATCTTCAAGATATCCGCGGTCAGCATTCGCTGTCGCCATCGGAATTCTGATAGACGCGCCACGATCTGAAACGCCATACCGGAATTCATTAATGCTGCATGTCTCATGCCTGCCTGTGAGACGAGCCTCATTCCCTGCCCCATACATCGCAATATGCTCGTGGTGCTTTTTCTTCAATTTTTCGCACGCCGCTTTCACATGCTTCATGCCACCAGCAGCACGCATTGCTTTCGTCGAGAAGTTCGTATGTGCCCCTGCGCCATTCCAATCTCCCGAAACAGGTTTAGGTGCGTATGAAATTGAAATATCAAATTCTTCTCCCAATCTCTCCAAAAGCCATCGCGCAATCCAAAGTTGATCAGCAACCGCAAGAGGTCCTACTGGTCCCACTTGGAACTCCCACTGACCGGGCATCACTTCCGCATTGATGCCGGAGAGTTCTATCCCTGCCTTGAGGCACGCCTCCATATGTTCTTCAACCAAATCTCTCCCGACGATATTCCCTGCGCCTACGCCGCAATAGTACGGACCTTGAGGAGCGGGAAATCCTGTTGCCGGAAATCCAAGCGGTCGCCCATCTTGATACATCGTATATTCCTGCTCGATGCCAAACCATGCATCAGCTGTTTGATATTTCTTGGCGATAGCGCGAAGTTCCGCACGCGTGTTCGTCGGATGTACATCACCATTCGCCTGGTACACCTCACACATGACGAGCAAGTGTGGCGCACCCCGCAGCGGATCAGGCAAGAAAAAAACCGGTACTAGCCGGCAATCACTGAATCTTCCTTCTGCTTGTTCGGTCGAGGAGCCGTCAAAACCCCACTCCGGAATATCTTTTAATTTTGTAATCGACCCCTTAATAATTTTGGTCTTGGAGCGGAGTCCCGGTGTGGGCTTCCGACCGTCGAGCCAAAGGTACTCAACCTCTACATACTTAGTAATGGTAGTCATAATTCATTGTAACAAGTGACTTACCCTATACTGCAAAATTACCCTGTGGAATTCGTTTTCTAAGAAAATACCGCCTTCGCGAGCTTAGCGGACTGTGTCCGCTAAGCTCGCTACTGCGGGCGAAGGCGGAGAGGGAGGGATTCGAACCCTCGATACGGTTTTACCCGTATGGCAGATTAGCAATCTACTGGTTTCAGCCGCTCACCCACCTCTCCTTGATGACCATCAATTCATAACACGAATTAAGTGTTCGAGCGAACGACTCTCTAAGCTCTACTTTAGTTTGAGACAAAGGACATTGGAATGCGTTAGAATACTCATTCAAAGTTACTAACCCTCATAAACTCTATGCCCAAAATGTATATCATCATTATTCTCGTCACTGTAGTCGCAATCGCAGGAACCTGGATTGCCGTTTCCAATAATGCGCAAAAGCAAGCGAGTGGTGCGAACACTCTCACGAATGCGTACGGCACTGACACTGTCGCAACTCCCTCCCCTACTCCCGCTGACCAGAGTCAGACCGCAGGCTCCGGTACTGCAAGTACGCAAACTGCAATGCACGCAACACTGCACACTAACAAAGGAGACATCACGCTTGAATTCTTTTCAGACGATGCACCAAACACCGTTGCCAACTTCTTAAAACTCGCAAAAGCAGGCTTCTACGATGGCACTAAGTTGCACCGCGTTATCAAAGGCTTCATGCTGCAAGGTGGCGACCCGCTGACGAAAGATGATTCAGCGATGGCACGTTGGGGAACCGGCGGTCCTGGCTACTCATTCAACGATGAGATTCGCGCAAACAATAAGAATGACGTTGGCACCATAGCAATGGCAAATTCCGGTCCCAACACCAACGGCAGTCAGTTCTTCATCAATGTCGCTCCTAACAACTTCTTGGATTCCAAGCACACCGTCTTCGGACGTGTCACCTCGGGCATGGATGTTGTTACAGCAATAGAAAACACTCCTACCAACTCAGGAGACCGCCCTCTCGAAGCTATTGTCATCAACT
>CAYNOO010000017.1:0-11943 GCA_964398865.1 uncultured Candidatus Saccharibacteria bacterium
CTTCATTCCGCCCGGGTTCCCCGTAAAGATATTACCGAGCGTTTCTTCAGTGCTTCTTGGTCGAGTCGAACTATCGTACATCCGGGATATCGACCCTACTGATCTTATCGGCAGACCGCTGGTGAAGGCCGACCAGGTTCTTATAGCAAAACATGCGAAGGGGAAACGATTTCTGGTCACCGGCGGCGCCGGTTCCATCGGCAGCGAAATTGTTCATCAACTTATGGCATCAGGAGCTAAGCAGGTCGCGGTCATGGATTCGTGGGAAGAGGGAGTATTTCGTATAACAGAGAGCGTAGAGCGGGAGACATCTGGAAAGCCGAAACGTCTTGTGACGTTTATTGGCAACGTGCGAGATGCAGAGCGGATTGGCGAAGTGTTTAAGACATACCGTCCTGACGTTGTGCTGCACGCGGCTGCCTATAAGCATGTTCCTCTCATGGAAGAGAACCCGGGGGAGGCGCGAAAAACGAATTATCTAGGAACAAAGAATGTTCTTGATGCTTGTGTGCGTCACAAGATCAAGGATTTTCTCCTTATATCGAGCGATAAAGCTGTGCATCCCTCGAGCGTTATGGGTAAGACGAAGCGCGATGCAGAGCTTCTGGTGAGGCAGTATGCAAAAAAATATCCCCGCTCTCGATTCTTCGCGATTCGCTTCGGGAACGTTCTCAATTCTTCAGGTTCAGTCCTTCCTACGTTTCTCGACCAGATACGTCGTCGCGCGGCAGTTACGATTACACATAAGGATATGACGCGCTATTTCATGACTATTCCTGAAGCGGTTTCCCTCGTCTTATTGTCCTGGATTATAGGAAAAAACGGACAGATACTTCTTCTCGACATGGGGGAGCGGGTCAAGATTTATGATCTTGCCCTACAGCTCATTCGGATGCATGGGTTGGAGCCCTATCGCGATATTGCTATTAAAGAAATAGGAATCCGTCCCGGCGAGAAGATCCACGAAGAGCTCGCCTATGACCTAGATGCGCTTCGTCCAAGTCGGCTTGCACGTATATTTATTGCTGAAGAACTTTAATTTTCAGGCGCGATTGCCGGCGGGTTCCGGATACGCTATCATCATCGAGTCATTCTCCGGTCGCATCGAGCCGGCTTTCAATAATGAAAACACTGACCGTAATCGCTCCCGCATATAACGAGGCGGAAGGCATCGCCGATTTTTATCGAGCGGTAAAAGCTGCGCTCGGAGAGCTTTCCGAATATGAAACATCGATACTGTTTATTGTCGATGGCGGCACTGACGCCACGTTCGATATATTGCAGAAAATCGCCGAGGAAGACTCTTCAGTCAAAGTATTGAAACTCTCCCGAAATTTCGGACCGCAGATGGCCATTCTTGCGGGCATTGATCACGCTGACGCTGATGCCATTGTCATGATGGATTCCGACATGCAGCATCCACCGGCTCTCATACCTCAGCTCGTCAAAAAATACGAACGCGGCAACGATATCGTCTACACCGTTCGGGATCGGACGGAACATTTGGGATTTTTCGCGCGAGCCCAATCGCTTTTATTTTATCGGCTGATCAACTTGATATCCGACACTCCCATCACGGGGAATGCCTGCGACTTCCGTCTCATGTCGCGAAAAGTAGCGGATGTCCTCCGCCGTGATTTTCACGAGCGCAGCATGTTCCTCCGCGGGCTTATGAATTGGATAGGTTTCCGTCAGGAAGGCGTTCGTTTCGTTGCCGCACCACGTGCCAAAGGTAGAAGCAAGCTCAACTTCGGGTATCGGCTCGGACTCGCGCTCTTCGGTGTCGTCTCATTCAGCAAGAAGCCTCTTCGCGCTGCGACATTTGTGGGTGCCGCGTTCGCACTGTTCGGATTCGTGTTCGCGATCGTGACAATCATCCAATATTTTACCGAACAAATCGTGCAGCCAGGCTATGCGACTATCGTCGTTCTGTTGTCGTTTTTCGGAGGGATGCAGCTGATGTTTCTCGGGGTCATCGGAGAATACATAGGTGCCATCTTCGACGAAGTTAAAGCGCGCCCACGCTATATCGTGGAGACAGCAATCAACCTAGGGAAGAAGTAGCTTTTCTAGTAACCGATACGCTATACGAAGGGTAGTTCTCATAGACCGTTCAAAAGCATTCATCATTCATATACACGAGAGCGATTGTCGGATATAGTGGCTTTTTTACAGAATACATTCTCTAAAAAGTAATTTAAAGAAGAATAAATATCTATTCTAGTTATGCAAAAAGATTGGGGAGCGTTTTATCAAAAAAAAGAAGCACCAAGCGCGCCGAGTGCTTTTTGTGAATTCGTGTTGAGTCGGAATCTTAATGGACATTCGCTCGTTGATGCGGGATGCGGGAACGGACGCGATAGCGAACACTTGGCGGAGCGTTACCAGGTCGTCGGCATAGATCCTTTTGCTCCTACCAATGAGGGTAAACGAGCCGTGTATCAACAAAAAAACCTCGAAGATTCATGGGATCTTGTGAAAGCTGCAGATGTTGTTTACAGTCGTTTTTTTCTCCATGCCGTAGATTGGGGTTCTGTTTCTGAAATTTTTCATCTGTCTACAGGATATGTGTGTGCCGAAGCACGGGCTCTGGGCGATCAACCGCTTCTGTACCCTCAGCACGAGCGTCATTTTATAGACGGGAATGAGCTTGTACAGGCAGCGCTTGGTGCAGGGCACGAGATTCTTTTTTTTGAACTGGGGCGGGGCTTAGCTGTATACAAGAATGAAGACCCGCTGGTCGTGCGCATCATCACTAAAAAGCGCGAGCGTAAGGATTAAGAAAATGGCAACCCGTCCGATTCGCATCAGGACCCCGGAAGAGCTCGAGTTACGGAAGAAAGGCTTGTTTGAGCTTGCAGATATCCTAGAGAAAAACGGATTCAGATTCTTTCTCGCTTTCGGCGCGCTTCTTGGGGCTGTTAGGGAGAAGGGTTTTATTCCATGGGACTGGGACGTTGAGCTCTGTGTCTACACCGAAGAGGTATATCCGCGAAGAGAAGAACTATTGACTCTACTCAAGGACGCAGGGTTCGAAATATTGCGCGCTGATTTTCCAAAAGATAATTTTAAGATAGACGTCGCAAAGTACACGGACTCGGAAACTACCTCATACACCATTTGTGGTTGGTATAAGGAAAACGCAATATGGAGGCGGAGAGTCTTAAAAGTTCCAGCAAAGTTTTTTGATACCCTAGATGAGATAGAATTTTTAGGACGCACATTCAACTGCCCGCATGCTGCGGAGGATTTTTTGGTTTATGAATACGGAGCAGATTGGCGCACGCCAAAACAAACGGGTGACATAGAAGAATATCTCACTGCAGCAGCCTATTCTCCTGAGTATGCCGTTGAGGGGACACCCGGCGCATCCATACGTGCATTTAAAAGAATTGTAAAAAAAATACTCAGATCACTCTATAAAGGTGTTTAGGGCAGATCTTTTGCGCACGCGAATTGCCACGCAGCTAAGCCCATCCGAACGCCTCGATATATGCACTGGGTTATAAGTGCCCCCCAGATGCCGTACATGAATGTTAGGACGGGAAGCAGCACAACAAGAAGCGCAGAGCTCGCATTCGTCATTATATAAAGCTCTTTGGTTTTCTTATGAGCTTGGAGTACCGAGACTATCGGCGCGGTGCAGGCTATGAAGATGATCGAGAGTGCGTACACCTGGCTGTATGGTACGGAATCCATGTACACCGGGAATAGGATGCTGAAGATCAGTGGTACGAGCGCAACATAGATAAGCAAGAAAACCAAAAGCACCAGCATAAGGAAAAATATTCGTTTCCAGAGCGTCTGCTTTATTTCCTTGATGGAGCGCTCAGCGAATTTCGGCATAGAAATCGGGACGATACTCTTGAACGCTCCCTTAATCTGCTCTGGTATGGCAATAGCGAATGCGTAGATGCCGAACTGTGCCGGACCCAAGAAACTGAAGACGGCTATGCTGTCTATCTTGTCGGCGACAGCGCCAATTATATTCATGACGCTTATGTGACCGCTGTACTTCAGGAGATTGGAGTCTTCATTTTTGTTTTCTGCTTTCCGGAGGGTGACTCGATAAAAGAATGCATTTGCCAATGTGCTGAGAAAAAAGTATGCAAGAACGAGAAAGATTGCCCGAGCCTCTATGAAAATGACAACGATGAGACAGAGCGTGAGGAAACCGTTCTCAGCAAGGTAATAAAGAGTGCCTTCCTTGAATCTCTTTTTTCCAATGAGAAAAGAATCATATAGAGAAAAGCCATTCAGGAAGGGTGTGAAGAAAGCAATGATGCACAGAGAAAGCCCTAGATATTCGTTATGGGCGATTAAGAAATAATATGCAGCTCCAGTTAACGATGCGATAACGAGTCCTACGCTCCACCGCAGGTTCAATCGAAATCCTTGAGAGAGGGAGGCGTCGTATCCCAAAGATGCCGATTGAGTGATGCCGGTTGAAAGACCAGAGAGCGAAAGAATGCCGAGAAGACTCGCAATTGTTAGAACGTATTTGTAGTTTCCATATGCATCTTGTGTTGCGAGGTGTCCAAACGCTACTGCGAGAGCAAGTGAGAACAAAATTGCACCTCCTTGCCCTACGGCAAGCCAGAAGCCGCCTGATGCAAGGTAGACCATGTCCGTCTTGGTGTACCGCTCGCTCCATCGGAGCGCCTTTACTCCGAGTTCCTTTGCTCTTGCAATCACAGCTCTCATACTAACGCGCCCATCTCGCGGTTGCGAGATGGGCGGGGAAGATGTGTCTACCCACACACAGGTTTTCCGAAACCCTGTGGTGGAGGTATAGTAATAAGCATGAAATCGCATCCAATGCTGCGGTGGGGGATACTGATAGGCGTTCTCGCTATATTTTTCACTCCTCTCCTCGTCACGAATCCGCTTTTCTTTCCATTCATAACTGGTAAGAACTTCGCTTTTCGTATTCTCGTTGAGATAGTCTTCACACTCTGGGTGTTGTTGGCTCTCCGTGATCCATCTGCCCGTCCACGTTTCTCGCTCCTCTTTTTCGCACTCTCCGCGTTCGTCGTTGTCATTGGTCTTGCTGATTTGTTCGGTGCCAATCCTCTCAAGAGCTTCTGGTCGAACTTCGAGCGCATGGAAGGTTGGATAGGGCTCGCGCATCTTTACGCGTTCTTCGTAGTCGTATGGTCAACGTTTCGCGAGCGATTCCAATGGCGCACGCTTTTTGAAACCACCATTTTCGTCTCGGTCATTGAGGGATGCTATGGCTTGTTGCAACTTGCAGGCAAGCTTCCTATAAACCAAGGAGGCGTACGTGTAGATGGCACGTTCGGCAATGCGACGTATCTCGCCATCTACATGCTCTTCAGCGTATTCTTCACCGCACTCGCGTTCTATTGGTGGGGCAAGGGTACGAAATATATCCGCTGGTGGTATGCTGCTGCCATTCTGTTGCAGTTTTTGATGATTTTCTATACAGCAACGCGCGGAACAATATTGGGCTTAGGTCTCGGGATTCTTGTCGCGGCAGGTATTTTTCTCACATTCGGTGGAGCAGCGCCGCGCCTGAAGAAAGCAGGCATCGCACTTTTCTTCGCACTCATTCTTGTTGGTGGAGGTCTGTACGCAGCGAGGAACACTGACTATGTCCAGAAACACGAAGTTTTTTCGCGCATCGCAAACATCTCTCTCTCGGAGGGCGCAACGCGCTTCGCTATCTGGAGTATGGCTCTTAAAGGTTTTGCAGAGAAGCCTATTTTGGGATGGGGGCAGGAGAACTTCAATTATATTTTCAATAAATATTACGATCCGTCCATGTATGGACAGGAGCCATGGTTTGACCGCGCGCATAATGAATTCTTGGATTGGCTCGTTGCTGGAGGATTCATCGGCTTTGCGCTTTGGGTTTCGCTGTTTGCTCTCGCGCTCTGGTACATATGGCGTCCTAAATCTTCTTTCGTCGTGGTGGAGAAAGGGCTACTCACGGGTCTTATCGCAGCGTACTCTTTCCATGATCTTTTCGTATTCGATAACCTCTTGAGCTACGTCTTGTTCTTTACGCTACTTGCATACCTTGCGCATCGGGCGGAGGAGGGTTCGGCTGCTACGGCCTCGACATCTCTGTGGACGAAGAGTGTTCCTTCTGGCGTATTTGTGTTTGCCGCACCAATCGTCGTCGCGGGAATGCTTGGTATCTTTTACTTTGCCAACATTCCCGGAATTGCTACCGCATCAAACATCATTGAGGCATTAAAGCCGCACACAGAAGGTCTCTCTGCGAATGTGCGCTATTTGCAGAGCGCAGGCGAGACAACTGGTTTAGGACGTCAAGAAGTACGCGAGCAAACCGTCCAATTTGCACTGCAAGCTCGCAGCAGCAACATCGGCGACCAAGCATTCCGTGACAGTGCAGCAGCGTATGCGCTCACGGAGATGTCGGACGAAGTCGCGCATAATCCCAATGATGCGAGATTGCATGTTTTCTTAGGTTCATTTCTCCGCCAGATAGGGAAGAGTGATGATGCGCTTCGCGAGCTCAACGCCGCACTGGTACTCTCTCCCCAAAAGCAACAGATACTTTTTGAACTCGGCACCATAGAGCTATCTCGTGGAAATGCAGCCCCGGCGCTCGACTGGTTCAAAAAGGCATATGAACTCAATCACTCATATGACACTGCTCGCACACTATATGCAGGGGCGTTAATCAGAACGGGCAATACAGCGCTTGCGCGCACTATCCTCATGGAGCGTTTTCAGACGGCAACGCCTAATGACGATAATGTCCTGCAGGCGTATCTTGATGTGAGAGATTATGATGCTGTCATCACGATAGCGAAAGCGCGCGCTGATGCAGCCCCGAAGGATTTGAAAGCGCATGTGCAGCTTGCGGCAGTGTATCTACAGGCAGGAGACAGAATCAGTGCGATACAAGCGCTTCAAGAAGCGATTGCCATCGACCCTACATTTAAAGCTCAAGGCGAATATTATATACAGGAAATTACAGCAGGCAGAACGCCATAGCAGCAAGCTTCTAGGTGCCAGGTTAGAGCTTTTAGGGGGAGAGGAAAGATACACAAAACCCCGCTTTCGCGGGGGCTTATGCAGATTTTCGTAGAGCTAGCAGAAAACTAGCACTCACGGAGCAAATGTACCAAAAACAGACGGAAAAATCAACTTCGCACAGTCCCAACAAGCCCCAGTTGCTCCCGGTAGAGCTACGGGTTTCCTGATGTTAAACTTTTAATGGTCGTCCGCATTCTACGACCGACGGTAGCACTCACATAGATTTTTGCTTGGAGCTCGCACCCGTCGGTCGTAGAATGCGGAGTACCCATGGATATCAGAGAAAACGTCCCGCTCTCTTTGCTCACCACATTCCGCACGGGGGGACCTCTGCGGTTTTTGCTTACTATCGAGAGCACTGAAGAAATCAGCGCAGCTGTCGATTTTGCTTCAAAGCAAGGATTGCCCCTGATTGTGCTCGGTCATGGTTCGAACATGTTGGCTCCAGACAGCGGACTTCAGGCTGTCTTTCTGCGCTTGGAGATGCAGACGATTACTTCTGTTATTAATGATACGGGCGTGATGCTCTCGGCAGAAGCTGGTGTGACGTGGGATACGCTCGTAGCGAGCGCTGTCGAGAACGGCTGGTGGGGGTTAGAAAATCTTTCCGCCATCCCCGGCACGGTTGGTGCTGCAGTAGTACAAAACATCGGGGCGTATGGTGCTGCAATATCTGAGCGCGTGGTTTCGGTTGATGTGTTCGATACAAAAAGTCGCAACATACGAACTCTTACCGCGAATGAGTGTCAGTTTGGATATCGCACGAGCGTGTTCAAAAAAGAAATCGATCGCTACATTATCATCCGTGTCGCTCTCTTACTCTCGTCGGTACCAGTACCCAATCTCACGTACCGGGATCTTTCGCGTGCATTCAAGGGTATGACCGAACCCTCGCTCACTTCAATTCGGGAAGCTGTGAAAAAAATACGTCAAGACAAATTTCCTTCACTTTCTGATTTCGGTACTGCTGGTTCTTTTTTCCTCAATCCTATTCTTACTGAAGGAGTGACTGAAGAGCTTTCGAAGCGCTATCCAGACATGCCGCTTTTCCCGCTTCCTGAAGGGGGGGTCAAAATACCGCTTGCGTGGATATTTGATCGCGCACTTTCCTTGAAGCACGAGCGAAGCGGAAAAGCATTTTTATGGGAGAAGCAAGCTCTCGTTCTCACTGCAGAGGCGGGTGCGACGAGCGATGACGTGATAGCGCTTGCGTCCCGAATTGCACACGCGGTGTTTGATAAGACAGGAATTCGCATTACACCTGAAGTCAGATTATTTGGCGGTGAAAATAAAATCTTGTCTGCAGAATAATAAAAATATATCTTTCTTACTTTCGATTTTGTTTTTTGTAAAAAACTTTTATTAAATTTATTTTTTTATATAAAATTGTTATCCACAAGTATTTTGTTTTCATCGTTGTACGCGCGCGTAGATGTTCCATACTGAATGTAAGCTTGTATCAAGACGCACAACGAATGTTCGCACAACGCATTTCGTTGAGGTCAGGCGTCGAGAGCATACAATGCTGTTAATCTCCAAAAATAAAATAAATTTTATGGCAGCAAAGAAAAAAGCTAAGGCTAAGAAGCCAGCTAAGAGAAAGGCAGTCAAGAAGACCGTCAAGAAGAGCGCAAAGCGCCGCGTATAGTCTCTTAATAAAAAGCTCCCATGAGGTGTCGCGCAAGCGTTCTCTCGTGGGGGCTTTTTATTTTTTCAGGCGGACTCTATTTCCAAGCGTAAATATGTTACCATTCCTCGCTATGCTAGGGTTGAATAAGTTTTTTGCGAACCAAAGCCCACTTCTCGGAGAGGCTAACAAAATAGTCGAGCAAGTGAATGCGCTCGAAAGCAGCGTGCGCGCCTATTCTGATGACGAGCTTGCGCGCCAAACTGTTCTTTTCAGAGAGCGATTGGCAGCTGGCGCCACTGTAGATCAGCTGTTGCCTGAAGCATTTGCTGCAGTACGGGAAGCCTCTCTTCGGACGCTCGGTCAGCGGCACTTTGATGTGCAGATAATTGGCGGATACGTGCTTCATAATCGCTCGATTGCAGAAATGAGAACTGGTGAAGGAAAGACGCTCGTCGCCACATTGCCTGCATACTTGAATGCTCTCTCAGGGAAGGGGGTGCATGTCGTCACCGTGAACGATTACTTGGCACGGCGCGATGCGGTGTGGATGGGGCAAATTTACAATGCACTCGGATTAACTGTGGGCGTCATCAACCATGACTCCTCATTCATCTATGATGCCGCGCATGTTTTACCTACTGAAAGTGCGGATTTGGATACTACGCGTGATGAGCTCGGGTCTTTTAAGGTGGTGCATGAGTTTTTGCGTCCAGTATCGCGCGCGGAAGCATACGCTGCTGACATAACGTACGGCACTAATAATGAATATGGTTTTGACTATCTTCGCGACAATTTGGAATATGACCGCGTGAATATCCGCCAGCGTGAACATCACTACGCTATCGTTGACGAAGTGGATTCTATCCTTATAGATGAAGCACGCACACCACTCATCATTTCAGGACCTGCGAAAGAGCCGGAAGAGCTTTATAAGACATTCGCGCACATCGCGACATCCCTCAAGGAAGGGGATGACTATACGGTGGATGAGAAACTGCGCGCCGTTATCATGACTGACGCTGGCGTAGAGAAAGCTGAACGGGCGCTTGGTCTCGAGAATCTCTACGCTGAGGGGGGCGTGAAGTATGCCCATCATCTGGAGGCAGCGGTAAAAGCGCTTGCGGTTTTCATAAAGGATAAGGATTATGTCATTAAGGATGGCAAGATAGTCATCGTTGATGAGTTCACGGGGCGTCTGCAGCCAGGACGCCGTTGGTCAGATGGACTGCATCAGGCGATAGAGGCGAAGGAAGGTCTGACTATAGAGAAAGAGAGTCAGACCTACGCATCAATTACGTTTCAGAACTATTTCCGCATGTATGAGAAGGTGGCTGGCATGACAGGTACGGGTGCGACGAGTGAAGAAGAATTTCGCTCCGTCTATAACCTTGATGTGGTGGTAATACCCACGAATAAACCGATCAATCGTATTGACCATAGCGACCTCATTTTTCAGACTGAAAACGGAAAGTTTCAGGCAATCGTGCGCACGGTCAAGGAGAAAAATGAAAAAGGTCAGCCAGTCTTGATCGGCACCACCTCCATTGAAGTCAATGAGCGTCTCGCAGCAGCGCTTCGCGCTGCCGGTGTCCCGCATGAGATGCTGAACGCGAAGAATCACGAGCGTGAAGGAGAAATAATCGCGCAAGCTGGAAAAAAAGCAGGAGTTACTGTCGCGACAAACATGGCAGGTCGTGGCGTTGACGTGAAGCTTGGCGGCAATCCTGCCACCGATGAGGCGTACGACGACGTCAAGAAATTGGATGGGCTCTTTGTTATAGGAACCGAGCGACATGACGCCAGACGCATCGACAATCAGCTTCGCGGTCGCGCAGGGCGCCAAGGCGACCCAGGTGAGACGCAATTTTTCGTTTCCCTTGAAGATAAGCTAATGCGTGTGTTTGCTTCTGACATGGTGAAATCAATGATGGGACGCCTAGGCATCCCAGAAGATGAGCCTATTCAGAGTCGCATGGTGAGCCGGTCGCTCGAATCCGCACAGGAAAAGATAGAGGGCGTGAATTTCGATTCTCGTAAACACGTGCTTGGTTTTGATGATGTTTTGAACCACCAGCGGGCAATCATCTATACCCGTCGTCGCGATGCTCTCATGGGCGGAGAGACAGAATTGATACAGGCGCTTCATGAGCATATGGAGGCTGCAGGCGCTGATGTTTCTGTCATTGCTGCTAAAAAAGAAGCGCTCGGTTCTGTTCAATTTGAAGCAGCTCTCAGGCGCTTACTTTTGCAGGCATACGATCTTTTCTGGATTGAACACTTGGATTCAATGGATCATTTGCGCGGAAGCGTGAATTTGCGCTCGTATGGCGGGAGAGATCCGTTCATCGAATACCGCCGCGAAGGATTGCGGCTATTTCGGGATTTGGAAGCTTCGCTCTCGTCGTTCATCGCGGATGCCCTGTTGCATCTTGCTGATGCACCGGTCGCAACCCCTCACATCAATGTCGCGTCTGTTCCTTTTACTTCTGGCAAGCCTGCGCGGAACGATAAGGTGATGATTACCGACGGCACCGAAACACGAGAGATGAAATTCAAGAAAGCTGAAGAGTATATTTCCAAGGGTTGGAAAATCATAGAGAAGTAAGGAGACCGGAATCTTTCTTCGTGCAAAGTCGTTAGATATACTTGCGTCTTTCTTGCCTTCACGAGAGCCTGGCGGTGTACTATGTAGAGAGTACTTTTACTTATCCACCCTAATTCTTTCTTTATGGGTTTGATTCTACGTTTTTTAGGAACAGTCTTTGCCGTTCTGCTTTCGGCATACTTTATCAGCGGCTTTCATGTAGCAGACTTTTATACTGCAGCAATCGTCGCACTAGTACTTGGTCTTCTCAATATCACCCTGAAGCCCATTCTCCTGCTTCTCACGTTGCCGCTCAACCTCATTACCTTAGGGCTCTTTTCGTTCGTCATAAACGCGGGTCTCATCCTTTTGGCAGCATCTTTTATCAAAGGTTTTACTGTCGATGGGTTTTTGCCCGCACTTTTCGCTGGAGCGCTTATCGCAGTGGTCGGCTGGTTGCTACATAAGCTGAAATAGACAGTAAGTAGTAGGTAGTAGCTAGAAAGTAGTACGTAGAAAGAAAAATGCCAGGTCATCAAGATTCGATGAGCGCGTTTCGCGATTTAATCGTATGGCAGAGAGCGATGGAGACCGTTGAGGGTGCATATGAGGTGGCTCGCCAGCTCCCCCAAGAAGAACGTTTTGGTCTCATCTCTCAGATACAGCGTTCAGCAATTTCCATCCCTTCAAATATCGC
>CAYNOO010000018.1:0-11906 GCA_964398865.1 uncultured Candidatus Saccharibacteria bacterium
ATAGGCTTTAGGTGTACATGCAGTAATGCATTGAGCCAAGAAGTACTAATTCGCCGATTCTGCGGGGAAGCATGGAAATCCATAACGTATATATTGTGCTCGGTGTTTTCTTTGTGATGAGTGAGAAGGTTCAAGTTTGTGTTCTGGTGATTTGACGCCGTGGTCACACCCGATCCCATTCCGAACTCGGCAGTTAAGCATGGTCGTAGCGATGGTACTCGAAAGGGGAGAGTAGCTAATCGCCAGAACAGAGCCTTGAACCCATTTTTTATAAAACTCGCTGCCGACGCGGGTTTTTGTTTTGCTATACTTTCATTTATGCGTTGGGCGATAAAACGGCAAGCGGTCTATGCAGGGAGTATATTTTTGGCTTTACTGCTGGTTCTTGGAGCCGGCTGGTTTTTGTTTTTTTATCATACGCCCACATGCAGTGACGGAATTTTGAATCAGAGTGAAGAGGGGATTGATTGCGGTGGCGTTTGTGCAACACTCTGCCAAGCTCCGCGCATATCTGCTCTCTGGGCGCGTTCCGTCGAAGTTGCTCCTGGCGTATACCATGCGGTTGCACTCGTAAGGAATCCTGAATCCTCTGCTGGCACCGACTTGCTGCCCTACACGTTTCAACTTTTTGACTCGAAGAATATTCTGATTGCAGAGCGGAGAGGCGTGATGTTTCTGTATCCTGGGGAAGTTGTTCCCTTATTTGAAGCGAATATCCTGACAGGGGAACGCACACCTGCGCGTACGTTCTTAACTTTCGGTGCAGCTACGTGGGTCCGGATGGAGCGACCGCAAGAGCCAATACAGATTACTTCTCGCTCACTTGATGAGGAAGCTCTCACACTCACAGCTCACATAGAGAATAAGTCGGCTGTAGTGGTGCGCGACACTACGCTTACAGCGCTTCTTTATGACGCCGATGATATTCTTGTAGCCGCCTCTCAGACGAAATTTGCTGCCATTCCATCGCGTGGTGAGCAAGATGCTGTCTTTACGTGGCAGCAGCCGTTCTCACGCGCAATTGTGCGGACTGACATTGTTGCCAGAACCAAATGATTTCTTTCTTTCGTCGCATTGATTGGTTACTCTTGGGGAGCGCTTTTCTGATATCCCTTGCGGGGCTTTCCAGTATGTACGGTTTTGGGAGTAAAACGGAGTATGCTTCGCACCAGATAATCTGGCTCGGGCTTGGCGTCGCAGTTTTCTTTCTGGCGAGCACTATTGATTTTCGATTTCTGCGTCGCACCAGCGTCGTTGTCTTCATATATGCAGTCGCAGTTTTTTTCCTCGGACTTTTGTTTGCCGTAGGTTCTGTATTCAAAGGAGCGCAGAGTTGGTTTAACCTCGGAGCCTTCGCGGTGCAGCCGGTTGATCCTGCGAAATTCGCCCTCATTCTTGTGCTTGCAAAATATTTTTCTCGCCGGCACATCGAGATTGCGCAAATCAAGCACATCCTTGTTTCTGGCGGTTATGCATTCCTTATATTTGCATTGTTGTTTTTGCAACCCGACTTCGGCTCCGCAGTTATCGTGGCAGGTTTATGGATGGCGATGGTCTTGCTTGCTGGTATTCCGCTCCGGCATCTCGTCTTAATAGCGGCGACCGCTATCGCTGCGGTGTCACTGTTGTGGATTTTTGCGTTCGCGCCGTATCAGAAAGCCCGCATCGTCACGTTCATCCATCCATTGGCTGATATTTCGGGTGCCGGTTATAACGCGTTCCAATCCACCGTGGCGGTAGGGTCGGGAGGTATTTGGGGAAAGGGAATCGGCTATGGAACCCAATCTCGTCTCCAGTTTCTCCCTGAAAACCAGACCGATTTCATCTTCGCAGCATTTGCAGAAGAGTGGGGATTGATTGGCACGCTGATACTCTTAGGTCTTTTCGGACTGTTGTTCTATCGGCTTGTGGGGAATGCCAGGAAAGGCGCGACTAACTTCGAAACATTTTTCATACTTGGCGTCGCGTCGCTTTTCGGCATACATGCAATCATTCATATCGGGATGAACACCGGTCTCTTGCCGGTCACCGGCGTTCCTCTTCCATTCATGAGTTATGGCGGATCGCACATCATCACGAGCTATGCGCTCCTCGGCATTGTCAACGCGATGCAGCAATACGGGCGAGAAGTGCATGAGGATGCAGAACACGAGTTGGTCGGGATTTCCTAAGAGGTGTATATCGCTTCGGTTTCGCGTATCATGCGGGCAAGTGAAAACTGATTCTTCACTCGTACCCGGTTCTCTCTTCCGTACTTCTCGCGGAGTTCGGAGTTGTTTATAAGTTTTTCTAATGCATCTGCAAGAGCCTGTGCGTTCTCTTTCGGCACGAGGATTCCTGTTTCTCCATCTTCTATAACCTCTGGAATCCCGCCGATATTTGATCCAACGACGGGCAGTTCCGCCAAACCTGCTTCCAAGAGTGCATATCCTAGAGCTTCTGTCCGAGAGGGAAAGACGAACACATCAAATGCTTTGAGAATTTGTGCCGCTCTATCAACATGACCAGGTAAGAACACTCGATTCTGGAGATTGTATTTCTTAATGAGGGACTCCAATAGAATTCTCTTTTCCCCTTCGCCGATGATGACTGCTTGCCAGCTTCCTTCTTTTGGTAAATGCGAAAGAGCTTCAATGAGAATGTCATGCCCTTTGTTAGTATGCAGCTCTCCAATAGTGCCTATCGTCAGGCGCTCTCTATCGAAATCTGGGGAGAGTGTTTTTAACTTCGTTTGTGCCTCTTGGCGGTCAGCAAATGTTATCTCAGAGACTCCGTGACGGATCAAACGCACACCTTTGTGCAGAGGGGTATCGCGTTTTATTTTTTCTGATACTGCGATTGTCGTGTGTGCTAACAGAACCGTCATTCCTTGAATCACACGAAATAGCATCCGCTGGTAAAAGGGGCGTTTTTCGTTAAAGCTCCATCCATGTGCAGTGAAAATTATCTTCGGTACTTTTTCTAGCCGCCCAGCCATGGCTCCCAAAAACCCTGCTTTTGAGCTGTTCAGATGCAAAATATCCGGTTTTTCTTGCTGTAGGAGTGCGCGGATTTCAGACAAGGAGCGCCAATCTTTCAAGACTGAGACGTCTCTTCCTAAGGAGGGGAGCGTAACCGTTCGTATGCCGCCCTGAGTACACTCTTGAAGTAGCCAGCCGTTTCCGCCTGCCGCTACCACTGCTTCAAGGGTCGTCTTCGAAAGATTGGTCGCGAGGTCATATACGTATCGCTGCGCTCCGCCGAAGTTTGATTTAGTGATGAGAAAAAGAACCTTTTTCATAAAACAGTATCTATAGTATTCTAACTGGAGAATCCATGCCAGCACGCGCTTTTATGCGATTGATACTCGTTGTCGGAGACCTCATGCTCTTTATTTTTGCAGTGCCCGTCACCTTGGCGATACGCGTACTTGGTGTTCCGACGAATGTCGACGTACTCGCGCATCTTATGCCGTTCTCTCTTCTCACGCTCCTTTTTATACTCGTCTTCTTCAGCGCTGGTCTCTATGACTCCGAAACCGCGATATCCAGGCGGGAGCTCACCGGAACTATTTTCGGAGCACAGTTTGTGAATATTCTTCTCGCTGCTTTGTTTTTCTTTTTTTTCCCTGTTTTCGGTATCACGCCGAAAACTACTCTCCTTATCTATCTTCTCGTCTCGGTCGCGTTGGTCACGACGTGGCATTTTTTCGTGCTCTCCTTGTCGCGTCGTCGGAAAGATACCGCAGTCATCGTAGGGGATGGAAAGGATGTTGATGACGTCATTCGCGAATGTGCGACCGGTTCGTGTCCGTTTGCTATAGAAGTAGTGATTCCAGTTTCTGGCAGAGCTAAGGAAGACATAACTGCCGATATAGAAAAAGCATTTGTCAGAGAGCCTGATTTTGTCATCATGGATTTTGGGGACGATCGTATACAGTCAGCATTTCCAGCGTTCTCGCTCAGGAAAAGGCACGGCACGGTATTTATGAGTTTTTCAAAGGTGTATGAAGATTTGTTCCGTCGCATCCCGCTCTCTTCGTTATCGTATAAGTGGTTCAATTCTAATAATGCACCCGAGCGAGTTTTTTATGCTTTTCTGAAAAGAATCTTTGACCTTGTTTTTGGCACGCTTCTCTTTATATGCTTCGTTCTTGTACTTCCTTTTGTATGGCTTGCCCTCCGTCTTGAAGGAAAAGGCACTTTGTTTATTACTCAAGAGCGGATGGGGCAGGGTGGCGAGAAAATTTCTGTGTTGAAATTTCGGAGTATGCGCCTCAATAAAGCTACTTCCAACGAATGGACAGTGGAGGAGAAGAGCGATAATCCTGTCACAAAAGTTGGGGCATTCTTGCGCAAAACTTCCCTGGACGAGCTGCCGCAGGTTCTTTCTGTCCTTTCGGGCGATCTCTCATTGATAGGACCGCGGAGCGACATCGTTGGTCTCGCTGATAGACTCGCGGAATCCATACCGTTCTATACTGAACGGTATAGTGTCACTCCCGGCATATCTGGCTGGGCGCAGGTGAATCAGCGATATAGCCCCGGCAACATCAGTCCGCAGTCTATAGAAGAGTCGCGCATCAGGCTCGCATATGATTTGTATTACGTAAATCATCGCTCACCATTTCTAGACCTCTCCATAACACTCCGTACTTTAAAGACACTTATCACGCGTTGGGTATCATGAAGCACACTCTTTTTATCACCGGTGCGGCAGGGTACGTGGGCACCATGCTCTCTGAACAGTTTTCAAAACGTGATGATGTTGAGCGCATCATTGCCCTGGATAAAGAGTCGATGCCGGAATCTCTTCTAGGAAACAAAAAGATAGAGTGGATCACCGCTAACACGTCAGATGGGTCGTGGCAGAAGAAGGTTGCTGGGTTTTTGCCTACCATTGTCATTCACACTGCATGGCAGATACGCGAATTCTACGGCAATCGCCCGCTCGAATGGAAATGGAACGTAGATGGGTCTGAAGACGTATTCGAGTTCGCTTTCACAAATCCATCGGTCGAACGTTTAGTGCATTTTTCTACGGTTGCATCGTACGGTTCATTTCCTGAGAATACTCTCGAGCACCGCTTTGCTGAAGATGAGTCGTTCAGGAAGTCGGAATATCTCTATGCTGAAGAGAAACGTATCGTAGAAGAGAGGCTTGAGATGCGGTATAAAAAAGCAAAAGAGAAAGGGAAAGTTCCGGAGGTATACATTGTTCGTCCCGCCGCTATAACAGGACCGAGAGGACGTTACATGAGAATTCGTTTTGGGTTACAAGCGGCTCTTTCTGGGACTCTCAAGGTTGAGAAGAGGTTCATCTATGATCTCATATCGTTGTGGGTATCCCGTGTTCCCATAACGCCGAAATGGCTGCGTCAGTACGTGCACGAAGATGACATAACGGATATTGTCGGGCGTCTTTCTTTCGGCGAGTCGTGCGGCGCCTATGAGGCTTTCAACGCGGCTCCTCCGGGTCCTGCAGTGCTGGGTCCCGACATGGCAAAAGCGGTCGGCAAGAAATCTATCAAAGTCTCCCCCTGGATGGTTCGTCTCGCTTTCTTTTGGATGTGGCACTTAACGCGTGGGCGGATTCCTACTTCTCCGGGTAGTTGGCGTGGGTATTCCTATCCGATTGCAGTCGATGGATCGAAGATTACGAAACTCGTGGGGTATCAATATGCCTATGAGTCGCTTGAAGCGTTTTCCTCCACAAAAGGTCGCTATGAAGAGTTTGTGCCGAAAGATTTAAGAAAATGAAAATTCTCGTTACCGGCGGAGCGGGCTTCATCGGAAGCCATATTGTTCAGAGACTTCTTAAAAGGGGAGACGAAGTTGTTATCGTAGACAATATCAATCCGTATTATGACCCAGCGCTCAAGCGTGCCCGCCTAGCCCGCCTGTGCGAAGGCGCGAACTTGTACGAGATTGATATTGCTGATTTTGATGCGCTTGAAAAAGTATTTAAGGCTCACTCTTTCGATTTGATATATCACATTGCCGCACAAGCTGGGGTACGGTACTCCCTTTCACACCCCGAAGTGTATGAGCGCACTAATGTAGTGGGGACTGAAAATGTGCTCAAGCTTGCCTCCACACATGGAAAGCCACCAATAATCTTTGCATCCTCCTCATCGGTGTATGGCGACGTCAAGGCCACCACTTTTACGGAAGATGAGATAGGCATATCGCTTTCCCCATACGCTGAGACGAAACAAAAAGGTGAAAATCTTTGCGAGAAATATGCAAAAGAATGCGGAATGAATGTTACGGTACTCCGCTTCTTTACTGTCTACGGACCATGGGGAAGACCAGATATGGCGCCTATGTTATTCACGGAGAAAATAGTACGGCATGAGCCGATAGAACTTTTCAACGAGGGCGACATGAAGCGTGATTTCACGTATATCGATGACATTGTTGACGGGTGCATCTTGGCTGGAGAAAATCCAAATGGTTTTCAGATTTTTAATCTTGGGCGCGGGGCTCCTGTTGCCCTCTTGGATTTTGTTTCGACTCTTGAAAAAGAACTTGGCGTTATGGCGGAAAGGATTAACAAGCCAATGCAGCCAGGAGATATGAAAGAGACCTATGCAAGTATCAGTAAAGCGGAAGACAAATTAGGTTTTAAGCCGAAAGTATTGCTTACGGATGGTATTCACAAGTTTGTTGAATGGTATCGTCAGTATCATAATATAAACTCATGATTATCGATGGAAGAAACGAGAACTGCTTCTCGTTTCTTCCGATCCCGTTTCGGGAATGGTCGTTGCCGGTAGGCAGACCATAGGAGGGTGAGGTATTGGGAGATACATGCGAGTTCATGATATGTTTTCACTATGATAATCGATGGGCGTAAGTTAGCAGCAGAGCGGAAAGAAGAAGTCAGGGTGGAGAGGCAGAAGTGCGGCGCACTTTCACTGGGTGTCGTTATAGCAACGACAAGTCCGGTGACTCAATCGTATGTTGGCATCAAGAAGCGTGCTGCAGCGGATTTGAATATAGAAGTCGTTGAATATCGACTTTCGGACGCCGCTAGCCTCGAAGAGATTATTGAGGCAACAAAAAGAGCAGGCGCGCACGATGGAGTCATTCTGCAGTTGCCATTACCAGACGGAATTGATGTGGACACGGCAAAAAATGCCATAAATCCGATGTTGGATGTGGATGTGTTGAGTGACGCTGCATTTAAACTCTTTGAAGAGAATACATTTCCTGCGATTCCGCCGGTGCCTGCCGCTATGCATTACATACTCAAGAGAAATAATATTTCTATAGCTGGCGCAAACATGGTTTTGATTGGAGGCGGTAGGCTTGTAGGAAGACCAGCGGGGGGTCTTTTCAAACGGCTTGGGGCAAATGTCCGCACACTTGTGAAAGGGGATGATGTAGCATCTGCAACCCGGGAAGCCGACATCATTATTTCTGGAGCCGGCGTCCCCGCTCTCTTGAAGCCTGACATGATAAAAGAAGGTGTTGCCATTATTGATGGGGGTACCAGCGAGTCAGGAGGCATGGTAGTGGGGGATGCTGACCCAGCGTGTGCTCAGAAGGCGAGCGTGTTCACTCCCGTCCCTGGAGGGGTTGGACCAATAGCGGTTGTAGAGATTTTCGCGAACCTAGTCGCCCTTAAAGCTAAAACTTGAGAGCTGGAATCCAACACCTTTTTCTGGCATACTCTAAAGCAACATGTGGAAAGTACGGGTCGCAGCGGTTGTCCTCCTTTTGATAGGCGCAGGTATTGGATGGTTCGTGGTGAACTCGGAACACGATGGCTCAAAATTCCCATTCCGCTACGGTCTTGATTTGGCTGGCGGCTCGCACCTCCTCTATAAAGCTGATACCTCGAAAGTCATCTCTGGCGACGTCAACTCTGCGATGCAGAGCTTGCGTGATGTCGTTGAGAAGCGAGTAAACATCTTCGGTGTCTCAGAGCCGTTAGTGCAGGTAGAGCGCGGCGGTGTTGTGGGTGGTGGAGAGGAACGATTGATTGTTGAACTTCCGGGGGTAACAGATTTGTCCGAAGCAGTGAAGGCGATAGGACAGACTCCTACCCTTGATTTCCGACTACAATCGACTGACGCAGCAGGGGTGGTAACGTACGAGGAAACAGGGCTTACAGGTCAATATCTTGACCATGCCACTCTCGATTTTTCATCAGGACGAGGGGGTACGCTATCCAATCAACCTATAATCGCACTGACCTTCAATAGCGAAGGTTCAAAACGGTTCGGTGACATCACCGCAAAAAATGTCGGGAAAGTACTCGGTATATTTCTCGATGACAGCATGATTTCGGTCCCCGTCATTCAAGAGGCGATTTTAAGTGGAGAGGCGACTATTACCGGTACGTTCACTCCGGATGCTGCTCGTGAATTAGTGCGGAATCTCAATTTTGGTGCTTTGCCGGTGCCAATAGAACTTGTTTCTTCTCAAACTGTCGGTGCGTCATTAGGTGAGAAGGCTTTGGGGCAGAGCGTTGACGCAGGTCTTTGGGGTTTCGGATTGGTCGCGCTGTTTCTCATTCTCTGGTACCGCCTCCCTGGTGTTATTGCGGTTGTTGCTCTCATTCTGTACGTTGCTATGAACCTCGCCATCTTCAAGCTCATTCCGGTAACGTTGACCACCGCAGGACTCGCCGCGTTTATTCTTTCCATTGGTATGGCGGTTGACGCCAACATCCTCATCTTTGAGCGTACCAAGGAAGAGCTGAGAGACGGAAAAGCGTTGGGCGATGCTATTCGCGAAGGATTCAAACGTGCATGGAGCTCCATTCGCGACTCCAACCTTTCCTCAATAATCACCGGCGTCATTTTGTTCTGGCTCGGCGGTACAGCAGTCATTAAGGGATTTGCGTTGGTGTTTATCATCGGTGTCTTGATTTCAATGTTCACTGCAGTGACAGTGACGAGAACGCTTTTGATTGCACTCGGTTTTGGTAAAAGTACTTCAAAGGCAGCGCACTTCTTGTTCGGTAATGGTTTAGGAAAATAGCCCCGCCCTAACTTTAATTTAAACTATATGTACGACTTCACTTTTAAAAAAGAACACATGAACGGAAATGCATTCGTACAGATAGGGCGGGATGTAACGTTTTCTAACCTCACCGAGCTCGGTAAAAAAACCTAACACATATGTGGATCGTAAAACATAGGAATCTTTTCTACTCGTTCTCAGCGGCGATTATTGTACTCTCACTCGCGGCGCTTTTATTTTGGGGTTTGAAATTTGGCATAGACTTCAATGGCGGCTCCTTGCTTGAGATTTCCTACACGAGCACTCCCGTACCGTCCGTTGAAGAGATTGGTCACGTTATTGCAGATTCCGGCATCATCGGCTCATCCGTTCGTCCTACCGGCGAGACAGGGTATCTCATTCGCACGCCATTCCTCACGCCTGCCGAATATGATGCCCTGAAAGCACACCTCACGAACGGGGGAGTGTGGCAGTATGACCAGAAGCGTTTTGACTCCATTGGACCGACCATCGGCTCTGAACTCCAGACTAAATCCATCTACGCGATTGTGCTCGTGCTTTTGGCAATCGCTATTTTCATCATGTTCGCTTTCCGCAAGGTCTCAAAGCCAGTCTCTTCGTGGAAATACGGTTTGATTGCTCTCACTGCGTTAGCCCACGACGTCATCGTTCCCATAGGCGCATTCGCGATACTTGGTCACTTCTTCGGAGCCGAAGTGGACACTCTTTTCGTGACTGCAATTTTGGTGGTGTTAGGTTTCTCAGTTCATGACACCATTGTCGTTTTCGATCGCGTACGCGAGAACCTTCGCCGCAATCAAGAGAAGAACGTGAAGGAGGTGTTTGAAGATACAGTAGGAAAGTCTATCGCTCAAACTTTGAATCGTTCCCTCAACACATCACTCACTGTTGTCTTGGTGCTTGTAGCGCTCCTCATACTCGGTCCAGCCTCAGTCCACTTCTTCGTCATCGCGCTTTTGGTTGGTGTTGTCACGGGTACTTACTCTTCCGTTTTTATCGGCTCACCGCTCTTGGTGACGTTGGAAAAGATGCAGAAGCCAAAAGAAGAATTGAAGAGGGGGAAAAAGTAATTTTTTAGAAATGTTAGAAGGACCATACGTACATCTCAAACCTCTGGTACGTAGTGGAGACTATAGACCAGAGCCACCAGATTGCAGTCGTAATTTTGGTGACAATGGGTGCATTAGAAAATTGAATGGTAGCAGGTGCCCGACGAATTGTCGGGAAACAGGCGTGTGCGGCGGTTGGAAACCGAGAAATGGGCTCCTTCCTTTAAAATCACTGATACAGGATGATTAGCGCTTATTAGTCCCGGGCTATTTAAGGAGCGATTGTGCTTCCGCGGAACTCTTTTCCATCCAACGCTTTTGCGATGTCAGTGAGTGAATTTCCGTTCACGATAGATACGGTGAGTTTTGCCTTCTTCGCGATCGCCGAAGCCTTCACATCAAAAGGGGAAGAGAATCCTGGTGTCCATTTTTTAGGGATGAGTTTCATGTAGTCATTCCAGGTAAGTTTTGGAATAGGTTTTGCACTTGGATTTTTCTTCGGGTCAGCGGTGTAAACATAATCAATATTTGAGATATTCACCACATGATTTGCCTTGAACATCTCTGCAAGAAGCACGGCATCAAAGTCAGTTGAGTGTCCAGGGAATTCTCCTGCAGCGAGCAATACCGGCGTATTGAATGAAAGCTTCTTACCGAAATGAATGGCAACTTCCTTGTGCGCGAGCGAGCCCAATGCGAGCCGCATGAATTCAGCATTTATTCTCGTGATGTAGATGCCCATCCAATCATTATCGTCGCTTGAAATTTTAGTCACTTGTGCAAGAGCGTTTTGGTAGTTACGGCAGGTTTTGCCGCCACCGGTAACAATGATGAATCGGCGACCCTTCTTGATTCGCGCCCTCAGGAGGGCAGTGAACTCTTTCACAAATGCCACGTCAGGTAGGTTTGGTACTATCATTGAGCCTCCAAGCGAAATGACAGTAATATCACTCCCGTTCGTTTTTTTTGCCTTGTTTTTTGTAGCCATATAATTTTTCTTACTATACAGTCTTGGAGGCAGAGATGCTAGGGTTTCCTCCGAAAATATCAAAGAAATAGGGCATTTCTGGGTAATCCCCCGGCAATAAGTCTCTCCTTGACGGGTAACGGGAGGGGGAGTAGTATGCACAGACGCTTGCTATGGCATGCGGTTATATTTGGCGTATGGGAAAAAACTGATTCAACGAAAGATGACTCACCCCTATTGCCGGAGTAAAGAAAAAGCTTCGGTTTTTTTTATCGACAAGCGAGCGAGGGAAACGAAAATTTATTTTTCATTTCCGAGCGAGCGCAGTCGTGTGAGAGCTTGAGCTCGAATACACCATAGAGATCTTTGAAAATTGAATACGTACGTAAAAGTACGAAGACCAGTAAGTTTTACGATTAGCATAGGAGCCGATTGTAAAACAAAAATAAAGTAAGTAGTAATCAAGAGCCAAGAAATCAAAAGATCACAAGAGAAAGATTTCTTCTTTTTCTTCTGTTCCGTGTATCGATCTCGTGCCCTTCAATTGGAGGCATGAGATCTTAACTTAGAGTTTGATCCTAGCTCAGGATGAATGCTGGCGGCGTGGATAAGGCATGCAAGTCGAGTGGGTTTAGACCCACGGCAGACGAGGTAGTAACACGTAGGAACGTACCCCGAAGTCAGGGATATTCCATCGAAAGATGGCGCAATACCTGATAGTCTCTAAGGAGTAAAGATTTATCGCTTTGGGAGCGGCCTGCGTAATATCAGCTAGTTGGTGAGGTAATGGCTCACCAAGGCTATGACGTTTAGGGGAGCTGAGAGGCTGACCCCCACCGATGGAACTGAGATACGGTCCTTACTCCTACGGGAGGCCGCAGTCGAGAATCTTCCGCAATGGACGAAAGTCTGACG
>CAYNOO010000019.1:0-11745 GCA_964398865.1 uncultured Candidatus Saccharibacteria bacterium
CGGATTCGGTACCAGGTCGTGCCACGTTGCTTGCGGCGCCTTTCGCAAAAAAAATCGGTATTTCTTACGAAGAAGCATATGAGTACTTTCCGGCAGCACTCCGACCAAAAGTAGCTCTTGTTGGAAACCCGGTGCGGCGAGAACTTCGGGACCCTGCTCGCGAGGGTGCGCAAGAATTCTTGGAATTAGAACACAACGTCCCAGTGCTTCTTTTTCTTGGTGGCTCCTTAGGTGCAGAAAAATTGAACAACACAATCCTTGAAGCACTACCCGCGCTTATCGACCACTATCAAGTGATACATCAGGCGGGGCAGGTGCACATAAAATCAGTTGCAGAAACTGCACATGTCATTTTAGGAAAGAATGAAAAACGCTATCGCTACAAGCCGTACGGTTATCTCTCAACGCTTGCGCTCAAGATGGCGGCAGGAGCGGCTGATTTAGTGATTACCCGCGCAGGTTCCGGCTCTATCGCTGAGGTGGCATCATGGAAGAAAGCTGCCATTCTTGTTCCGATACCTGAAGAAGTGAGTCGAGATCAACGTTCCAACGCTTTCGCCTATGCTCGCTCGGGCGCGGCAATAGTGATGGAACAACAGAATCTTACACCGCATCTCCTGTTGTCAGAGATAGACCGTCTCTTCACGAATCCAAAAGTTCGAAACGACATGGCAGAAGCCGCAGGCAAGTTCGCTAAAGGCGATGCGGCAAGAGCAATCGCTCAAACAGTCATAGATACAGCCCTCGAGCATGAGAACTAATTAGATGTTAGCTTCCAGGTTTCAGCTTTAAAACAACGTATGGAAGTGAATAAAACTAGCATTTAAAAGCTGGAAGCTGTAACCTGACACCTGAAAGCTATTTAGTATGAATGTCGTCACACGTTTCGCCCCCAGCCCCACCGGTTTCATGCACATCGGCGGTGTTCGCACTGCGCTTTTTGCGTATCTCTTTGCTAAAAAAAATAACGGCACGCTGATATTGCGTATTGAAGATACTGATCAAGCTCGCGAGGTAGCCGGCTCCATCAAGCACATAGAAGATTCGCTCTCGTGGCTTGGCATTGAGTGGAACTATGGTCCCGAGAAACCCGGTCCTTTCGGCTCATGCATTCAGTCTGAGCGAATGGAGGGTTACAGAGAATATGCACAAAAGCTCTACGATGCGGGACACGCGTATCCAGACCCATACACACCGGAGGAAATCGCAGCCTTTAGAGAGGCTGCAAAAGCAGAGAAGCGGCCGTTTCTATTCAGAGAGCATCGTCCGGAAACATTCGGCACGTGGGATGGAAAACAGCCACTTCGTTTCAGAGTCCCCGAAGTTAAACGATACAAGTGGAATGACGCGGTACGCGGAGAACTTGAGGCAGGTGAAGAAGCGCTTGATGATTTCATCCTCATGAAGGGTGACGGATATCCTACCTATAACTTCGCACACATCGTTGACGATTATCTCATGGGTGTCACGCACATCTTCCGTGCGGATGAATTTATTTCTTCAACACCGCGCTTCTTGAGTCTCTATGAGGCTCTCGGTATCCAGGCACCCGTCTTTGTCACATTACCTGCGATACTTCGCGATGACCGCACTAAAAAATTAGGCAAACGCGATGGTGCGAAAGACGTGCTCGAGTATCAAACTGAAGGGTATCTACCTGAAGCTCTGGTCAATTATCTTGCGCTCATCGGATGGAATCCGGGAACGGACGAGGAAGTTTTCTCAAAAGAAGAACTTGTGCAGAGATTTGATATCGGACAGATTCAAAAAAGCGGTGGCGCTTTCAACGAAACCAAGCTCAAGTGGTTCAACAGGGAACATATCTTACGACTATCACCCGAGGACTTTCTAAAATACGCCATGTCATTTCTCTCTGAAAAAACGAGAAATGAATTAAAGAAAAAGAATCTTCTTGAAAAGCTTGTGCCGTTGATGCGAGAGCGCATACAGACCTTCGCAGAACTAAAAGAAATGGATGAAGCGGGTGAATTCTCTTTTTATGCAGAAACACCTGTGTATCCCGTCGGAGGACTTCTATCGAAAGATGACCTCGATAAGCAAAAAACTGCAACGAGATTGCGTCAGATCGTGTCGCTCTTGAATTCATTGAATGACTCAGAATGGCACGACCAGAAAATAAAAGAGATTGTCTGGCCCTATGCTGAAGAAAAGGGCAGGGGATTGGTGCTCTGGCCTTTTAGGTTTGCTCTTTCAGGTAGAAGTAAATCTCCTGACCCTTTCCTAATCGCAGGAGTGATTGGGAAACAAGACACGATAACTCGGATGGAAGACGCCATTCACGCGCTTGGCGGATGATAATGAAATATAGAAATCAATCTAGCAAATGGCTCTTTATACCAGCGCTTGCTGGAATGTTTTTCTCCTTGGCAGTACTCTCTTTTTTTGTAACACAGCCGCTCGCTGCGTTAGCAGACACTCCTGCAGAGATTCAGCAGAAAATAGCTGAACAGAATGCAAAAATTGCAGCTCTAGAAAAAGAAATAGCTGAGTATGAAACTACGCTCGGACAAATTGCCGGACAAAAGACAACGCTGCAAGGCGAGATAAATCGCATTGATGTCTCGAGGAAAAAGATTACTGCAAATATTTCAGTCAGCGAGAATAAGATTACAGCAGCAACATTAGAATTAAAACGACTTGGTGGAGCCATCGACGACAAGTCGAAACGCATAGATACCTCTAATAAAACAATACGGCAGTCGTTCCAAAGCTTGTATGAAATAGGTGATACAACCTTAGTAGAGCAACTTCTTGCCGCTGACGATATAGTCGAAGCATGGCAAGAGGTTGATCGCATCGAGCAGCTCGGCATCGCCCTAAAAGAAGAGGTGGTAGACCTCCAAAATACTAAACAATCACTAACGATAGATTATAGCGCCACGGAGAAAGAGAAAGCGACGCTCCTTTCTTTAAAAAAACAACTTTCCGACCAGAAGGTGCTACTCGACCAGAATCGTAAAGAACAAGAAACTTTACTTACGCAAACAAAGAACAAAGAATCTACATTCCAAAAACTACTTGCTGAAAAACAAGCCGCGAAAGCACAATTCGAAAAACAATTGAGCGACTACGAAGCCAGTTTGAAATATACACTTGATCCCAATAGCATTCCAAAAGCCGGCAGCGGCGTCTTATCGTTTCCACTTGACCCCACGTTCATGTCGCAATGCAAAAATCGTGTATCAAGTTTCAAGAATATCTATTGCCTCACGCAATACTTTGGCAATACGGCATTTGCTCAAAGCGGAGCGTATAACGGTCAAGGTCATAATGGTGTTGATTTCGGTGCACCTGAAGGAACACGAGTTGTCGCAGCTCTCGGAGGGGTTGTATTAGGTACGGGTAACACTGACCTTTCGCACGATGCGGCAGGGAAGCAATGCTACTCCTACGGTAAATGGGTGTATGTTCAGCATCCCAACGGTCTTGGCACTATCTACGCGCACCTCTCCGTTATCAGTGTCAGCAAGGGTCAGAACGTCTCCACTGGAAGCCTACTCGGATACAGCGGGAAGACAGGCTATGCCACGGGTCCCCATCTCCATTTCAGCGTCTACGTAGCGAACCAAGTGAAGATAATTCAACTAGGAGATACCCAAAAAACAGGCCAAAAAACACCCTGCGCTAACGCTTCAATGCCCGTTGCCCCCACTCAGGCATATTTGAATCCGATGGAATACCTCTAGGAATAGCTGATAGGGGAGGATAAACAATCCACATAACGGGTGCGGGAAGCACTAAGAAGGGAGTTTTAGGTGTTCAATGTATAGGTAGTTTTATTATTAGCAGCTTTAACATAATTCATATATTTCTATGAAGTATTTGCATATAATCGGATTCCTACTCTTGGTAGTAGGCGGTCTTAACTGGGGTCTTATAGGTCTTGGCGGGTTCATGGGCAGCGACTGGAATGTCGTCCACATGATTCTTGGTGCATGGCCAACAGTTGAGTGGGTAGTCTACATCCTCGTAGGCTTGTCTGCGCTCTGGCTTTTGATTGACCACAAGAAGTCTTGCATGATGTGCAAGGGTGGTGCTGCAAAAACGATGTAAAGACTTTATTCGAGGTCTTTAATTTTAAAAACCCTCCATTTGGAGGGTTTTTAATTAGGAACAGAAACATTGGGAGATACCACTTGATTGCTCAGAAGAAAAGAGTACCATCTGAAATATGGCAAAGAGAGATAGAGGTGGAACAATGTCAGGCGGAGTACGGGAAGGTTTACGACTAAGAGCACCTGGCGCATCAGCTGTCAGCTCATGCATGGCGAGGGGAAAACATTGCCTTCGCAGTGCCATCAACTGCGGTCATTGTGCAGGCACCTGCTCAGTGGTTTAATTACCATTGGACTTCTTCGGATTCAGAGATAGAACATAATCTCTAAAGCCCTCTCCAGAACTTTTTTATTAATAAGTAGGGGAGTCGCACTCGCCCGATATTCAAGTATTTTTTTTAACTTTCTTCTCTGAGTTTGACTCTTTGAGTAATGATGAAAGAGAGATAGGAATCTCTTTACACCATTTACTTTATCCTTCGTGATAGAGAGAGATCTAGCGTTGATTAAGGCTTGAGGGAGCCCAGAACCAATGCCCGGGATTCCCGCTATAGACACTTCGTAAAAGTTATAGAAAGCGAAATTAACCCCTATTTCCCCCACAAACCCCATTAAACTAAGCATTTACCTCATTTCGCTAAAGAATGGGGGAGCGAAGTACGGAACGGCACCGCTAATAGCGGTATCCCTTACTTTTGACATGAACCTGACATGACGGGAAATCTAACCTTATTTTAAGCTAAATAAGTATCCACTTTTTATTGCACTTATTGCACTTATATGCTAAACTCTTCCTATATGAATACCGACAATAAAAAGCTGAATAAGCCTGCGTCGTTGGTTATTAGTCCTTTAACTCCGCAAGTTCCTAATAGGAATACAGTTGAATTTGCCGCAAATCTATTAAGAAACTTGGGACCGGTCCTTATTATCGATAACAATAATAAGAAAATAGAAGTACACGATCCGGTAATCTTGGATTTATTTAAACGAATGCTTTTCGACCTTTCAAATGGGAGGGCGGTTTCTATAGTTCCGCATAATGCAGAATTGACTACACATCAAGCGGCGCACCTTCTAAATGTTTCAAGACCTCATCTAATAAAATTGATTGATGAAGGAAAACTGGAATGCCATATGGTAGGTACTCACAGACGAATTCTATTTCAAAATTTAATAGAATTCCTACAAACAAAGAGAGAAACTACAAAAAATGCTCTAAAAAATCTAACTCAGTATTCGGAAGAGCATGGACCCCATTAATTATCGAATAGCTCGCTACGCTGTCTTTTTAGACACTAACGTTCTCTACAGATCCTATCTGCGAGATATCGTTTTACGACTCTCTGCAAAAGACACTTTTCGGGTTCACTGGAGCGACTGCGTTCTAGAAGAGCTAAGGGAAGCGTTAACTAAAAACGCCGGGTTATCTTCTGAGAATATAAATTATATTATCGAGCAGATGTCGATAGCGTTTCCGGATGCCTTAGTATCAGGAGACAAGGGTATTAATCCTAAAATAAAATTGAAAGATAAAGATGACATTCAAATTGTTGCAGGGGCGATATTCGGAAGATGTGACCTAATCCTGACTAGTAATATTGACGATTTTCCTAAAGAAATATTAAAACCGCTAGGTATCGATGTGCAGCATCCGGATGAATTTTTAAACCATCATTTATCACTCGATCGAGACATTACCTTAGAAACGGTGAAAGAACACATTAAAGATATGAAAAAGCCGCCTTTATCATTTGATGAATATCTAGAGTGTCTAGCCAACGCTGGATTAGCCACCTTTCCTTCAGCCCTTAAATCAGCTGAAGGATTGGTTTTCAATTAAAAGGAAGCCTCATTACAGAAGAGGGAATTGAATTATGGACTTTAAACTTTGGAGCCAAGTGAACAAAGAAGTTGCCAGTACTTTGAAACCAGATTTTGGGTTGCGTTCTTGGGATGATTTACAACCGGAGGAGAAGCCAAGGGCGTGGAAATATTTAGAGAGTTATTTTTTCGTGGCTGGTGAAAAAGGCAACTATAACGAACCTTATGCTGATAGTTCGGGAAAGTACTACGAGTTTACTGGCGATCAATCCTATGAAAAACAAGAAAAAAGAAGCAGAATTGCCCTTGTAATCTATGTTTTAAATCAACGATATAAAGCTAAAAGTTACGGGCGTAATTATTTATCCTCCGATACTTATACGAATGCCTGTAGAGATTTCTATGAAATATTCACTACTACCAAAGACAGGGGGCTTACAATCGAACTGCTTTCTCTATATGCAAAAGCTCTTCTAATCGAGAAGCAGGAGAAGAATCTTTCAAAAAAGGAAGGGGAGTCAGACCAGGCTTATGTTGAGCGCAATATTGAATGGAAATATGAGAATTTAGATAAATTCGCAGAAGATTTAAATGAAGTATTCGGTCAGTTTGGCATAGACGTCTATTTAACTCGTACAGGTTTTGTCCCGCGCCAAGAAGATAAAATCTTGGAAGACATTTACAATCCTGTTTTAAACATATTTTCTCATCCTCAATGGAAAGAGGTTAACGATCATCTTGCAGAAGCATTTTCTGAATATCGAAAGAATACAGAAAGTGGGTTTAGTAATTCCTTAACTAATACGGTTACAGCTGTTCAAGCGTACCTTCAGTTGGTTGTTAATGGAAAAACAGGCAGTAAAGAAGGTATCAAAGAATTGATGTTAAAAGCCCAAGCTAAAGGATTGATACCGGCGGATACCTTTACAAAAGATGTGTTCGATAGGATACAGGCTCACATGATGAGAGAAAGACAGGCTGCTGGACCAGCGCACCCTAGAAAGGAGTACGCAAATAGTAAAAATGCAAGATTAGCTCTTAATCTTGCTATGGTGTTTTTTCAGCACTGTCTGTCTCCAGAGTAGCCTGTCCGTTAGCGAGAATCCTTCTAGACATTTCTTCTAATTCTTCTTCAACGGGAGAACTTAATTTTCTTTCTACATCTTTTAAAGAGGGACGAATGAAAATTTCTAATCCATTCAATCCTTCGGGAAGATCAATAAAAATCTTTATAGATGGCTTGGCTTAAGAGAAGTCGCAGGGGCTAAACGTGCCTAGCTAAACTTCGCAAAAGGTATATTGTGCGAAGTATATCTATTTCAACTATGAAATCCCCTACAGTTAAGGCACGGAACAATTTCGCTAAAACTGCCTTATACGAAATAGCTGCCACCGCGGGTTGCTTCAGAGAGTAATTGAACCTTGTAAAGAAATTCGTCCTGAAGCTTCCAGAGAGGATCTACCGGGGCGTTTTTAAAGAACTCCAGGGGAGTCGGACTTCCCTATTACAGACCTTGAAAGTTTAGCTTTCAAGGAAAGTCCAACCTGCAAAGGCTTTACGAAATTTTTCAACAACACTAGCCGCAACCTCATCAAGAGGTCTATCATCTCCATGATCCATATTTCCTATAGCCTCTCTCACCAGTTTCTCTCTCGTTCTGTTAGGCACAATGACATCTGCTGACTTAGCAGCAAAACGTATCGCATCACGAACCTCCCGTCGACGAACATTGATCTCAGGGTCATTGAGTACCGAGTAACGTACAGTATCTTCTGAAGACATGACGCCTTTATACCATTGATATGGATGTGTGTCAAAAGGTGCTTTTTAGGAAGATACGGGACAGTGACTTCCCCACCTATCCTGTAATCCTTTAACCTCGACCTTTGCTGACACAGTGTGGGTGATGGTAACCCCATTCCCCTGTGCAGTGATTACAACGAAAGAGCTCTCGCCTTTGTTGATTGACCGGTTCTCTTATTTGTTTTCTAGAAGAAGCTTCTCGTATCATTTTATATATGATCTTTTGGGGATTTGCAGCTCGGACAAACACGACACTCCTTCGATATACCCGCGAGAGTACAGATTGAACACGTCCAGTCCTCAGCTATAGCCGCCTCTGCCGCCTGTCTTGCGTTTCGAAATCCACTAAGAAGACGCGCCCCTCCAAGATCTATGCTTGCAAACGATTCCGCCATGATTTATACATCTTAAGTTAACTTTTGTCAAGTTCTACTTAATACGAAATTTGCTGAAAAAATTCAATTATTTTATAGTATGAGTATGTCAAATGAATCAAAATCTTTGAGGTGCGGTAGGTGTGGGCACCCATCTAAAGGATGGCTTTGCAAGCTATGTATAGGAGAACTCACTCCTAGCTGGAAGAGAAAATAAAGACATATGCACAACGACGCAAGTCATTGGCTGAACCTTGCATTCTTTGCCATCGTTATGCTCGCCTTTTTGAAAGACGCTAACAGTTAAATTAGTATTGACACAGAGTTTCTCTTCAGTAAGCTTTACGTACATGGAAAGCAGAAATCCTCGACCTCGTTACGCCCGCATCTCTGAAGAATTTCCAAGTATTCAGAGTTTGAGTCGGAGAGATGAGTCTGCTTATTTGAGAGCTCTCTTACCGGAGCACGAGGCAGTACGCTTAACAGACCACTACAGAAAACAAGTCCAAAGACAATAAACTCTCCGGGTCTCGAACTAAATCGAGGCTTTTTATTATTCCTACGTTAGGTTAGCTATCTTGCTATACTAAAGCTTTAAAACTCATTTTTTGTATATGCTTAAAGATTCTGCATTAACCCTCATAGGACGCATCGCGCTTGCCGTGCTGTTCGTCATATTCGGTTTTATGAAAATAGGCACCTATGCTGGCATGGTCGCCTATGCCGCTGCAGCAGGTGTCCCCTTTCCTGAGGCTGCAATTGTTCTCGCTATCATCATAGAACTCTTGGGTGGTTTGATGATAATCATAGGCTTCAAGACAAAATGGGCAGCACTCGCTATAGCGCTCTTCCTTATTCCAGTTACCCTCTACTTCCACACGAACTTCGCTGATCAGGTCAATATGACCATGTTTTGGAAGAATGCTTCTATTTTCGGCGGTATGCTTGTCCTTGCAGCAAATGGTGCAGGTAAATATAGCCTCGACGCTATGCTTGCTAAAAAGAGCTAAAGAAAAGCACTTAGGTGGATTCCAATAAAAACACCCCTCTATTCCGAGGGGTGTTTTTATTTCAAACCTGAAAATTTTGATTATTTAAGAGCCAAGTCTTTCTCATGTGAGATCTTTGTGGAGACAGAACCCCAGCAAGCCTTTGAAGATGCCCACGGTTTTACGCCCTCTTTCTCGTAAAGATACTTAGCGTAGGCAAGGTTACCGTCAAGGGTATAGAGGTCGAGATTCATGGATTCAGCCTGCTTCTCATGATATTTGGTGTTGATTTGCATCACCCCTATATCGTTAGAATTGACGACTCCTCTGAAAATATCGCCGTCCTTTTCAGTATGGCGAAGCCGTGACTCGCACCACGCGATATCAGCCAAGATAGGCGTATCGGCATAGTATTTAGTGACGTACTCCCCCATGGTCTCCACGTTAGGGGTGTCAGCTAGAGTAGCTGCAGGCATAGGGGCCGGACTAGACATTGAAACGCTAGCCAGCAAAAGCATTAATGGTAAAAACATAAGATCTGATGTGTTGTGTCTGGCTTAAATAAGCCTTTAGAGATAAATCAAGATTGTCTTCTAGTACCTTTCGCAGCAATTAAGGCAAAACGGGGTACTAAAAAAGCCGGCCCGAAAGCCGACTACTTCACTACGTTAGCACTACGGTTTGGGGCTGTCAAGGATTGCAAACCCAAAAAAGACCTTTCTATGGCTCTATAAAGCCATAGAAATGCTCATGGAGAAAACATGTTTTTCAACTAGTTTTTGACCTTCGAACCAGAAACCCTGAATCTACCTTCATTACCAACTCATCAACATTTGACCAAGTCGAGGATAGCCTCATGAGCCTCTTCCACGCTATCAACGACTCTGTAGAGGTCTAAATCATCCCTATTGATGGTCTTGTAGTGCTTAAGGAGCCGCTCTTCAAAGAACGTAAGGAGAGGTTGCCAGTATTCTCTATTGTAGAGAATTATGGGAATCCGCTTGATTTTATTGGTCTGAACGAGGGTCAGAATCTCAAAAAGCTCATCCAGGGTTCCAAAACCGCCTGGGAAGTAGATATAGACTTCGGAGGCAAATGAGAGCATTACTTTCCGGGTAAAGAAGTAATTGAAGGTGGCGCTATCGGTAAGGTACGGGTTTATATGCTGCTCGGTTGGTAGCTTGATATTGAGACCCAAGGACTGTCCCTTAGCTTCAAAGGCTCCCTTACTTGCAGCTTCCATGATGCCCCCTGCCCCACCAGTAATGACAACGAAATTTGATTCAACGAGCTTTCGAGCAAGTTGGTTGGCGTCTTCATATACCGATGGATCCATGTGAGAACGTGCTGACCCGAAAAAGGTCGCGGCAAGACGGTATTTACGAAGCATGGCGAAGCCGTCAATAAGCTCTCCCATAATCTTGAAAATTCTCCAAGAATCCATGTCCTTGGTGTGGTCAGTTTTCTCGGGGTCGCACACGCGAAGCTCCCCTTCCATGCGGTGTTCATCGGGCGGATTCACAATTCTGTATTTCTTTTGAGTATCAGACATGACGAAATTGTAACATCTCAGCTACAGGGGTTACAGGTTTCGGCTTTCAGGTTTCAGGGAGAAAACTATTTGGAAACCCAAGGAATTGGATAAGCAGAAAATTCTGGAAGAAGAGACTTGCCATAGAGAAGCCTAGAAGCCACTTCAGCGTGTGAGAGGGCGCCCGTGAGAGCGTTATGAGGTTTCGGCTCGCCAGGGATGCCAACATAGGCAAGGGCTGCATCCAGAGTAAGTTTTGTGTGATGTTTTTCCTCATCAAATGGAGGGGTAATGCCTCGAGCCACCATATGCATATAGGCAAAGCTATGGGTATCAAGGGTTCGATGAGCAAACGGAAAATTAATTCCTCCTCTCTCGCATGCGGCAATCAAAAAGTCTCGGTCAAAAGAAGGGTTTTGACCGACAAAAGTTCTATCATGGCGCTCGTTTGCCCACGTAATGAAAGTTTGTACGAGCTCTATTTCGCTCTGTTTGGAGGCGTCTTTTACTGCCGCTATAGAAAAACCGTTTACGGCAAGAGCTTCCTCGTTTATGTGCGCCCCTTCCCACACGCGGCATTCCCCGTAAAAGCGATTGTCCGGAGCATCCATATCCACCGCTCCGATAGAGAGGATGGAATTCTTATGCGCTTCGACTCCAGAGCTTTCGATATCAAGAGCAATCATAGGGTAGATTCATGATACACGATTCAGGATTCAAGAGTAATTTTTGGATTTAGAGTTAGCTCTTAAATCCTGCTCTTGAATCTTGAATCCATTTACATCCCATTACACCTGCCCGCATGATAACCAGCGGCTTCAGCCGCCCCTCTCGAAGCGAAATACATGCGGTTCCCGGTAGGTATTCGAAGCGCAAGCGGGCACCATGGAAAAAAGTAGGTACTCCCGGTACGTGAGCCAACATATTGACCTGCCATTGCAAGTTGAGGTGGAAACGTAACCTCTGCAGCTCCACTTAAAACTCCCGTAGTCCCTGATAGAACGGAAGCGCTCTGACCGTTTGGATAAAGCACTTTGAATTCATCTTTCTCCCCGTAGAAAACCGACAATCGACCGAGTCCGAACGCTAGGAGCGCCACCAGGATGATAACCAAGACCAGCAAGGCATTTTCCCGAACCCGGCTCCC
>CAYNOO010000020.1:0-10378 GCA_964398865.1 uncultured Candidatus Saccharibacteria bacterium
GTCGCTTATATACTGTAAGCAATGCCCTCAGGGAACCAGCTCAACATCGAGTATTTTTTTCGGCTACTCTACCAGCTTCTTTCGGGCGGTAAAAGCGTTGACTACGCAACGCTCCAGGCCTTTGTATCGACGCTGTGGTTGTGGATCGTTTGGGTTGGATACGCACTCTCCTTAATCGGTCTTGCTGTCATAGTGTTTGCGCTTGTGCGCTTGTTTGAATTGCGAGAGCGTGAGGAGCACTACTACGGCGAACTATTGTTAGCTCCTGACACTGAGGGCGGCGCAAATCCTCGCTGGACACACATTCAGTCTCTCATGGAGGGTGCGTCTCCTGCGCAGTGGCGCGAGGCAATCATTGAGGCAGACATTATGCTCGACGACATGCTCACGAAGCAGGGCTACACCGGTGCGGGGGTCGCAGAAAAGCTTAAAAGTGTGGAGCCTTCTGATTTTAATACGCTGCAAGACGCTTGGGAGGCACACAAAGTTCGCAATCAAATTGCCCACGAGGGTTCGGCGTTTGACCTTTCCGACGTGCTTGCGCACCGCACTATGGCGCGCTTTGAGGCCGTATTTCGTGAGTTTGAGCTAATTTGACTTGCACACACTTGAAAAGAAAGTATAGTAGTAGGGCATAGCGGGGTAGAGGAGAGGTACCTCGGGAGGCCCATAACCTCCAGACGTCGGTTCGATTCCGACCCCCGCAACAAGATTGGAAAAGGCGCCTTTGGGCGCTTTTTCCTCTACTTGTTGCGGGGGAGTGAAGCGCCTGCGCGCTTCACGTTCGGAATCGAAAGGCGGAGCCATGTTTCGTTTACTAACGAAACGGGCGAGCCGGGGTCGCGAGCGAAGCGGTCGCTTAGCATTTTGCGAATACGTGGAGCAAAATGGTTAGCGCAAAGAAACGGGGACAGGCACAGTTTTATGTTAGGCTATCTCCATGACCCGCTCCGCTCGCACTGACGTAGGTAACATCCCCTACCATGTCCTCAACCGCGCTGTCGGCAGGGCGACGATATTCACCACGCCCCGCGAGTACCAATCATTTATAGATCTCCTTGCTGATGCAAAGGCAGAGATCGATATGCGTATCCTCGCCTTCACGCTCATGCCAAACCATTGGCACTTGGAGCTGTATCCGAAAGAAGATGGTGACATGGGTATTTTCATGCATCGTCTCACTAATGCGCATACCCGCCGTGTTCATGCCGATACAGGAACGACTGGTACGGGCCCACTGTATCAAGGCCGCTACAAATCCTTTATGATTGAGGACGACACGCATCTGCTCACGGTCACTAAGTATATCGAGCGCAATCCCGTGCGAGCCAAACTGGTGGGAAGATGCGAAGATTGGCGATGGGGAAGCGCATGGCTGCGCAAGTATGGCACGCCGGAACAGGTTGTTGCGCTTCTCGATGATTTGCTGATGGACGTTCCTCGCGACTATCGGCGCTGGGTTAACACTCCTGACCAGGAGTACGACTTGGAACAATTACGCAACGCCGTGAAACGGGGAACGCCGTTCGGCAGAGAATCGTGGGTCGACCGTATGGTGAAGAGGCACGAACTACAGACCACTGTGCGACGGGAGGGGAGACCGAAGAAGACTGGGTGACGACAGAGATGGAAACTGTGCCCGTCCCCGTTTACCACACGGTGTTCCTTCACAAGCGGGTACTGCAACTTTTGGCCCTGGCACCACGATTCGCCAGCAAAAATCCGGAGCCCTTTACTATGCAGACTCAAACGGCCCTACCTCAGGCGCACCCAGTCTTTCGTGGAGCATGCCGTCAGCAACCAACTGGCTTGCAAACTACTTCTCCCTCTCACCACTTGCTTCCGATCCGGGTATTACATCCACTTCAACATTCTCATACGATAAGAACGGTAATCTTACGCAAAAAATTGAAGGGGCTACCACCACAACGTACGTCTACGACTATCTCAACCGTCTCACTGCTCTCCGCTCTACTGGCGACACCGCTACCACCACCTACGCCTATGACGCTTTCAGCTCTCGCGTCCTCCAAGGAAACGGCATTGCTACAACCACATATCCAAATAAGTTCTACTCGATTGTTTCTTCTACAAGCGGAGCTACCACCACGGCAACTTCGACGCTCTACGCATACGACGGCTCTACACTTCTGGCCACCATCGACACTCCACAGACCACGGTGGGTGCAACGACGACAACTGCAACTTCAACTACCCATTACATCCATGCGGATAATCTTGGAAGTACGCAAGCTACTTCAGATCAGAACGGCCTCCTCTCCCAATACTTTGACTACGCTCCCTATGGTTCAGTCTTGGCGTCAACTAGCACGAACCCTGCTGCCGCAGTTGCGAGACAGTACATCGGACAATTCTCCGATGCCTCGGGATTGAGCTACCTCAACGCGAGGTACTATGAGGCGGGTCGCGGACAATTCCTCAGCCAGGACCCGATGTTCTTGGGGAACCCGTCCCAACAGAATCTCGCCGACCCACAGTCTTTGAACGCATACTCCTATTCAGACGATAATCCGATTACCAATGAAGACCCAACTGGTAAATGGTTCCAGCAATTCCTCACTGGTCAACAAAGCTGGCCGAGCTTCCAGGGTGAACTTGGGCAAGCAGCGAATACCTTGGGACAGAGTAGTTCTGTATGGAATTATGCCCTGGGGCATCCTTACCTAAGTGGCGCGACCGTAGGCTTAACGTCTGGAGTCTTAGCCTATCCAATAGCTGGCTCTGCAACAGCGGCCTGGGCTGCAGCTAATGCAGCAAGTTTTCCGGGGGTTGGTACTGGGTATGCTGCCGCGAAAACATTTGCTAGCCTATTCTACTCAACCATTACCGCTGCAGGCATAAAAGAAGTACCAGCAGCAATCAACAATTTCCTGAGTGTACTGAGTAATCCATCACAAAACTCTTACCTCTCTGCGGCCGGGCAAGCTTTGAACATCGCTCCTTCTTTCATGGGAGAATATATAAGCACTATCGGCGATATATACAATTTCGCTTCGATCGGGGTTAACTCAACCATTAATCTCGTCGGGAACCATGCGCAGTCCTCAATGAGTAATACAGGAGGTGCAAGAGGGACACAGACGAGCGCCTTGTTTGGTGTTGTGAATGCTTTCACTCCATCAAACTCGTCTCAAGCCAAGGCAGTGCAAAATGTGGTGTCAGCCTTTACAGGAACTAAATAAAATAACTATGGAATCAACTGGAAACTTTATGGTTAATTACTACCAGCCCGTTCTTGGTCTTTGTTTCGGGATAGTATTGCTGGCGTTGATAGCGTACATGAATTGGTACTCTACCAATAAAGCCGACATAACAACCTGGATAGCAACACGTCTGTTACGAGGCTCAGTCAGCAAGGGTCTTGCTGAGAAGTTATTTATGTATCTCACAGTGATCCTTTTATTCGTTGGTGGAACAATGATAATCGTTGCAATAGCATTTCTTGAGCGATAATTGATCCGTACTGTATGGCTCCTACAAAAATCTATTCCATAAACAAAAAGGAGGCTAGCTTTTTCTTCGCGCTGCTGGCTATGGCATGGGGTTACGCCATCATTTCATCTCCTGAATCACAAAACCTTTTTGCAAAAGCTTTTATCTTTGTTGCTTTCATCATTATAGCGGGAGGATTTCTGTGGGGAACTTATGCGAAAAATGACTCGGTAAAAAGAATCTTTACCCGAGTAGATTATTTTTTCTTTAAAAAGAAATTGCATTTCGACGAGATAAAAGAAGTTCAATATCAACCAACCTGGAAGATGGGTTCGGCCAATCGCTCTCTCTATATTATCGGAATCCATAATGCACAACGGCAAGTAATAAACTTCCCTAATCTTGGCTTCTCGCCTAGAACAATTGCATCTATTGCCCATGATTTGAAGATAGCAATTCCTGATTTAAAAATAGACAGTTTTGTCGAAGCTTTGATTAAAAAGTACCAGGAGACAATATAAGATCACTCGCTTCTCAATCCCAGCCTATCGGCTACTGAGATCTCAGCTTGTATGCAGAATTCAATTTGAGCGAAACCGGCATCGCTCCTCTTTGCTTCTTGTGCCTTAAGTTCAATGGGTACCGAGCCACGTAGCTCAACTTTATCTTTTCGATATTTAATCTCTCCTATATAGTCCAAGAGAAATTGTCGCCTCGTCTCAAAATCAATGCATTTCTCATATCTCAATCGAGCTCTTTCGCAGAATTGCTCGATACTCATATCATACCGAGAAACGGGGACAGGCACAGTTTTATGTTAGGCTATATCCATGGCCCGCTCCGCTCGCACTGACGTAGGTAACATCCCCTACCATGTCCTCAACCGCGCTGTCGGCAGGGCGACGATATTCACCACGCCCCGCGAGTACCAATCATTTATAGATCTCCTTGCTGATGCAAAGGCAGAGATCGATATGCGTATCCTCGCCTTCACGCTCATGCCAAACCATTGGCACTTGGAGCTGTATCCGAAAGAAGATGGTGACATGGGTATTTTCATGCATCGTCTCACTAATGCGCATACCCGCCGTGTTCATGCCGATACAGGAACGACTGGTACGGGCCCACTGTATCAAGGCCGCTACAAATCCTTTATGATTGAGGACGACACGCATCTGCTCACGGTCACTAAGTATATCGAGCGCAATCCCGTGCGAGCCAAACTGGTGGGAAGATGCGAAGATTGGCGATGGGGAAGCGCATGGCTGCGCAAGTATGGCACGCCGGAACAGGTTGTTGCGCTTCTCGATGATTTGCTGATGGACGTTCCTCGCGACTATCGGCGCTGGGTTAACACTCCTGACCAGGAGTACGACTTGGAACAATTACGCAACGCCGTGAAACGGGGAACGCCGTTCGGCAGAGAATCGTGGGTCGACCGTATGGTGAAGAGGCACGAACTACAGACCACTGTGCGACGGGAGGGGAGACCGAAGAAGACTGGGTGACGACAGAGATGGAAACTGTGCCCGTCCCCGTTTACCACATGTTCTTGCCCACCCAACAAGGTTGTGACGTGAGGTAACCAGTACCGGCCCCTGTTGGGATCAGTACAGTACCGCCAGGCATCATGTAAGCAAAAGCCGCCCGAAAGGGCGGCTTTTGCGTTGTCAGCATATACAACGTATTTCCAGTTCGATTCCAACTCTCGTGTTCGCCGCTGTTTCGTGTTGCAATCACACCCAAATTGATTCGATTTTGAGCTAGGGCGTTGGAATCGAACCAAGAAAATTAGCAACTACACAATTGCTTTCGAACTTCTGACTACCCATCCATTAAAAGAAGGGGAGGTGTTATCTCCCCTTCTCGTTCCGTATTTCGGCATTTAGATATCAAATTCGCCATTCTTTACGCCCGCAAGGAAGGCATTCCACTCCTCTTTATTGAAGGATAGAATACTCCCCGACGGATTTTTACTGTCTCGAACTTGCACCCCTCCTGAGTTCTTCGCAACCTCTACACACCAAGGCGGCGGCATTGGCTTTTTGAGACTGATGGAACTTTTCACAAAGACTCCATCAGGTAAATCAATTAGCATTTTCATCTCAACACCTTTCGCAGGATGGTCTACTGGGAATCAATAGACCTACACATATCCTTACACGAAAGTACCTGGCTTGTACTGACTTGTCAACTTTAATTTGTCGGAACTTGTATCATCAGTAATTTGTGGTAACGTAGTAGCTGCAAGGACGCATTCCGCGAACCTTGTTGTCCCTTAGGAGCTAGTTATGAAAACGAGTGTTTCTGCGGTTGTTCCCGGCATCGTCGACGAAGATGGCTTCCGTAAGTCGTCATGGTCGGTGCATAATCCCGCCAGCCGTTTCTGCGTGGCCGTAAAGATGGATGGCGATTCCGTTATGGTGCGTGACACCAAGGATCCCGCCAAGGCGACCCTCACTTATGCTCGTGGTGAATGGGATGCCTTCATCAAGGGCGTGAAGTCCGGCGAATTCGACCTCTAGTCGGCGCATGATACAGTAAAGGGGCGCTCCGGCGTCCCTTTATATTTTATGGCGCAGTTCAATTTCTCTCAGAATGGCACATCCGATACCCTGTACGTCATCATGTCAGGTATTTCTGGAGGTAAAGACGAGTCGTTTGTGCAATATCTTTTTAATGCATTTAAAGAACGCAGATCGGTAGTTTCCATACAGTTTGCGAACGATCCTCTGTATAACAACGGTGCACTTCCTGATATGAATGCAATGTCTATGGAGGACTATTTTAGTGGCATAGACGAGGCGATTCAGATGGCGAGTCAAAAACAAAAATTTACCCGCATTATCCTCGTCGCACACAGCTTCTCGGCCGTTATTGCAACGTTCTATCTCGCTGGGCGAGAGGGCAGTTCCTCGAACATGCTGTACGCGCTCATAACGATTGACAATGATGACTCCGCTGCAGCGCTCACCTACATAGATTCACTTAGTGAAGACGCTCGGAATGATAAATTTCAGAATCCGTTCAGCCAAAGTACGACAACATATATGCGAACGCACAAAAGCATCGATGTTCTCACTTCTCTCGCGGTGCCAAAGCTTCATATTGATGCGGACGAAGTAGGAGGTGATCATGAGTTTGAGAATGATGAATCGAAGCGTTTGCTCGTCGAAAAGATATTGGTGTGGCGGTTTTGAGAGGATTTCGTTTGTGATAGCATTGGTATTCGTTACAAACATCATGGTTGGTGGGCGCCGGAATCGAACCGAATTTAGAGAGAAAATAACGAGGAAATACATGGAGCTGTGAGCCGGGCATATTCAGAGCTAATGGCAGATGCTGTCGCAAAGACCGATATGCGCACATCCTGCATACTCGGCAATACGCCGGTGACTGCAAGAGCTACTGCGGCTTCTTCATCCATCACAACCCGCTCGACAAGGTCGGCGAGTGCGATGCTGACACCTGCCGGCCCTGCAGCTCGGATCCGAACGAAGTCCGCTATCAGTAGCTCAGGCCTATCTGAACGTGACGCGGTCTCATGTCCGAACATGGGACCGCTTTTCTTTTTATATATTTAAACCATAATGGTGATATGGATTGGGATAATTATCTAAAAGCAACGAGTAAAATGAAGTGCAGACCTCTTCTCAAGGAAGCTCTTCAATATGTACATGGTGATACTGCTTTAGATTTGGGCGCAGGATCACTAGCAGATACATTATTTCTATTAGATTCAGGATTCAAAGTCACTGCCGTGGATAGTAATCCTCAGGTTATGGAATATGTCAAACCTGATAAAAACCTCTCAGTTGAAATACGTGCTTTCGAAGACTATTCCTTTCCTGAGAACTCGTTTGATCTGGTAAATGCACAATATGCACTGCCATTCAATGCGCCAGAAACCTTCAAGCAAACATTTCGAAGAATGGTCTCTTCAATGAAGAGCGACGCTGTTTTTACTGGTCAATTATTCGGTACGGAGGATGGCTGGGCAAAGAAGAAGGCTATGACATTCTTCTCCGCGGAAGAGGTGCGTGAGTTGCTGGGCTGCTTTAGTAAGGTACACGCTCTCAGAGAAGAGAAGAAAATTGGTCCCACAGCATCTGGAACAGATAAGTTCTGGCATGTTTTCCATATAATCGCTGAGAAGTCATAGGAGGGCAGAAGACGATCACGATTTTACATTCATGCTATCGACCGTGATTCCAGCAAACAGTCATGGCTATGTGATGCTGGGGTGGTATAGTCTGCGGAATGTCTAAAATGGTCTTCGTATGACAGCTCTCGACAGTGCCGAGAAAGAACGCTTGTTGTTTGAAGCCCAGGAACATGTGCAGGTTTCAATGAAACAAGCAGAGGAGTTCGTGCCGCTCGCAGAGAAAAATATTGCAGCTCTAAAAGAGGAGTTACGCCACACTTCTGACTCCAATACGGCAGGGGTCACGGCGACGCTTATAGCTATCGCAGAGCTTAAGCGTGCAGGCTTGTTGAACGCAGGGGACTCACCATACTTTTCTCGATGTGACGTGGTGCTCTCAGGTGGCGAGTGCAAGTGTTTGTACTTCGGGAAGTTCCTCTTGCCAGAGCTCGGCATTTATTCGTGGACGGCGCCCGCTGCGCGCATTCGCTTTGAATCTCCTGGGAACTATGAGGTGCTCCTCCAGAATGGAGAGAAAGCCGATGGCGAATTGGTCCGCAATGATCAGTACCTTATCGCGCAGGGGAAGATAACTTTTATGTCAACTGAGACGAGCGAAATGCCAAGGACGCTCGTACACCACGAAAACTTCTCCTTGCAGAAAACGGACTTCGCGCTTACGGAAATCGTTGAGCGAATGGAAAAGGCACAAGACCAGGTCATTCGAGCTGAAGTGAGAGGTCCGCTGCTCATTTCGGGCCCCGCAGGGTCAGGAAAAACGACGCTTGCACTGCACCGCTGTGCCTATCTGTTGCAAATTCCGGAACAAGCAAAAACATTTCAACCACAGGACGTGCTCGTGCTCGTTCAAGACGACAGCACTAAGAGTTATTTCGATGGATTATTGCCGAGTCTCGGCATATCGCACGTCGCCATAGCCACCTTTGCCTCATGGGCTAAAGGCATTCTCGCTCTGGAAAGCTACGCGTCTGTTTTTCGGTTTGGGAATACTGAACGAGAACGGGATCTCCTCGAGTACGGAAAGTTTTGTGCACTGGAGTCGTTTGATGCAAGGACACTTACCAAGAAGTCCACTTTCGACATTCTTGGGGAAGCGTACGCTGCGTATCTTTGCGAAAGCGCGCAGGCAGCCTTTGCACGTCAACGGAAGGCGCGTGTGCTCGATCGTTTCGACATCACCATTTTGCTGCTGCAGCATATGCACCGAAATGACGGCACTCTCAAAACAGAGCAATTAGTTTCAGAGAAGACGATCGCAGGAAAGTCGAGACTGCGGAAGATGCAATTGCCTCGCACGTACGCGCTCATCCTGATAGACGAAGTGCAAAACTATTTGCCCCAACACATACGCATTTTGCGCTCATGCTCAGCGACTGAGACTCGGGCAATTACCTACGTGGGAGACCTTGCTCAGCAGACGTCACTCTTCACGCTCAAGCGGTGGGAAGACGCAGGGGAGAACCTTCTCGATAATCGGACCATTGTGCTGGACAAGGTGTATCGATCTACACGCCCGATTCTTGAATATATTCGGTCACTGGGTTTCAGGGTAGATATTCCCGCAAATGTGCGAGAGGGAAAAGCGGTGCAGAAACACGCGGTACCGTCCGGTGCGAGGCTGTTGCAGGAAGTCTCAGACATAGTTAGCAAACACCCGGAGGTCACCACTGGAATCATAGGATTCTCGCCTGACGCGCTTGAGCCATTTCTGATACTGAAATCTGACAAGGTGCGCGTGCTTACGGTTCACGAGGCACAGGGTGTGGAGTTTGATACTGTTATTGTCTTGGGGCAGGAGGTACAGGCGTACGAGTACTTGCCGCAAGCTATTGCTACAGAAAAGAGGAAGGTAGTCCGCGACCAGCTCTATGTTGCCCTCACGCGCGCCATGAATGAGTTGCACGTCTTTAGTACGAATCAGTGAAATGCTACTATTCCCACACACATGCTCGCTGCCCTACTATTTTTATTTTTTATGTTGCTCGTGTTGGCGGGTACTGTAATTGTTCTTCGCACTACGCCACTTCAATCCCGGTTTAAACCTCAGTTTCAGTATCGTAAAAAAGAGTTCCTAATGTCCCCTACAGAGCGCTCTTGCTACGAGGCTCTTTCGGCCGGTCTCGGATCTGAATATTATATCTTTCCGCAAATACATCTCGACTGCCTACTCGAACCAAGCGCGTACGGCCGCGAGCATCTGTATGCATTTCGTCACATCAATCAGAAGTCAGTCGACTTCGTGCTATGCGACAGAATGTTTCGATCTGTGCTCGCAATTGAGTTAGATGATAGGACACACGAGAGGGTAGACCGAGTCCGGCGAGATAGCATAGTTTCCACAATACTTAGAGATGTTGGAGTTCCACTACTCCGTATAAAAAACCAGAAGGTCTTCGATATGCAAACTCTCACCGCAGCTGTTAGAGCCGCCATTCCTCCTTCTGTCTCACTGCAAGAAGTCCGATAATACACAAAAAAAGACAGGTCTGATTTTTATTCAGGATGAAGCGACAGGGGAGAGGTATCTTTCGCGCTTGTGCGACTCTTGTATACTTGTTTGATGGACAGTAAGCGCCCCCAGCGCCTTTGCAATGGGGTTACACTTAATAAAACTGGTATCGTACTTGCTACTTTTGCGGTAGCGCTTTGTATTCTTGTGGTGCCAGCGTCTACCAATGCGGCCGAGCGTACTGTGCGTGATAGCGAGGCAAAGAGCACGGTGCATGTTTCGTGGTATGGCCACCGCTTTCAGGGAAAGCT
>CAYNOO010000021.1:0-9759 GCA_964398865.1 uncultured Candidatus Saccharibacteria bacterium
AAAAGGTCTGGAAGCAAACGCCGGTCTCTTCACCTATCCAATGCTTATGGCAGCCGACATTCTCCTCTATGACACCGAAGTCGTCCCTGTAGGGGAAGACCAGCGTCAGCACATCGAGTATGCGAGGGAAGCGGCGAACAAATTCAATCTTGCGTTTGGAGTAACATTCACGGAACCAAAAGAACATATCCTTGCGTCAGTTGCGACGATTCCCGGTACTGACGGAAAAAAAATGAGTAAGAGTTATGGTAATACCATTCCACTCTTCGGCTCGGACGAAGAGATTCGTTCAGCTGTTATGGGTGTCGTCACTGACTCGACGCCCGCAGGAGCTCCCTTGAATCCAGATACGGATGTTGCGTTCGCGCTCCATAGAGAATTTAGTAAAGAAATACTGACGGACTTGGAAAAGCGATACCGCGAGGGAACGATCGGCTATAAGGAATCTAAAGAAATCTTAGCGCAAAATATACTTGCACTCATAAAACCAATGCGAGAAAAACGCGACTCCCTCTCTGATGAGAGCATTAAGCAGGTAATCAAAGAAGGCGGAGATAAGGCACGTGCACTGGCTAGTGAGAAGATGACCGATGTGCGAAAGAAAGTAGGTGTTACTTTGTAGGAATATGAAAAGAACTTTAGTGCGAGAACTGCATGAACATATTGATGAGGAAGTCGTAATGCAAGGCTGGGTGGATGTACGGCGCGACCACGGAAAGCTGACGTTCATTGATCTTCGCGATCGCTCCGGCAAAGTGCAGATGGTAGCCCTTCCGAATCATGAGGAAGCGCACGCTATTGCAGGGACACTCCGCTCAGAGTGGGTGATTGAGGTTCGAGGAAAAGTTAATAAGCGACCTCCCAAAATGGTAAACGCGGAGCTGCCAAGCGGAGACGTGGAAATCGAGATTCTCGAAATCACTATTTTGAACCACGCGGAGACTCCGCCATTCGATATCACTGAAGATTCTTCTCTTATTGATGAGCAGGTGCGATTGAAATATCGATATCTTGATCTTCGGACAGAGCGTCTGCAGAAAAACATGAAGCTTCGTTCTGAATTCGTGCGCCGTGTTCGCGAATTCCTCTTTTCTCTCGACTTCACTGAGATAGAGACGCCGCTTCTTACAGAATCAACCCCAGAAGGTTCCCGCGACTTCGTGGTGCCATCCCGAATCAATCCAGGCAAGTTCTACGCGCTGCCGCAGTCACCCCAGCAATACAAGCAGCTCCTGATGACGGCAGGGTTCGAGCGTTATTTCCAGATAGCGCGTGCCGTCCGGGACGAGGACCTTCGAGCTGATCGCGGATTCGAGCACAGCCAGGTGGACTTGGAGATGTCGTTCGAGAGTATGGAAGATGTCATGCAGACCGTAGAAACCATGATGATTACGGTAGTTGAAGGTATGGGTTATCACGTTAAAGAAAAACCCTTTCCACGCGTGAGCTACAAGGACGCGATTGCAAACCACGGCGCTGATAAATTTGACCTTCGAACCGAAACTGAAAAAGAAGAGGGGGTGCTCGCCTATGCGTGGGTCATAAACTTTCCATTCTTTGAAAAAACTGACGAAGGTAGCTGGACCTTTACGCATAACCCTTTCTCGATGCCAATCCCTGAGCACGTAGAGTGGCTTATGAAAGGAGAGCGTATTGATGAAATTTTGACCACACAATATGACCTGGTGTGTAATGGATTTGAAACGGGAGGCGGCTCTATTCGTGCACATAAGCCAGAAATCCTTAAAGCCACTTACAAGGCGATGGGTTATTCCGATGAAGAGACTGAAGAGCGAGTAGGACACATGATTGAAGCATTCCGCTATGGCACACCTCCTCACGGTGGTATTGCGCTCGGCATTGAACGCAACATTATGAACTTAGCAGGTGAGCACTATCTCCGAGAAGTCCAAGCATTTCCAATGACTCGTGGAGGACAAACAGCTGTCATGAATGCTCCTAAAGAACTTTCCCAAAAGCAGTTAGACGAACTTGGTTTGAGCGTAAAAAAGAAACCTCAATAGCTCTTCCGAGTGATTTAACTTGAAAGGTGGCTAGTGTAAACTGATTTGATATATCATATCAGCGATTAAGAATGGCGTATGAAGATTCAAGCAAAAAACCTTAGCGACACGGAAAAGATAAAGATTCTTGACGCTCTCTACACGGCAGCAGGTTCTCTCAAAGGTAGAGCTAGTATGAAAGCGTTTCTTAGAGATCTCTTGACCGAAAGCGAGCGCATTATGCTCGGAAGACGCATTCTTATAGCGCGGAGCCTATTAGAGGGACAGACTAGCCGAGCAATCTCTGAGAACTTGGGTGTTGGTTTGGATACCGTGTGGAGAGTGGAACAGTGGCTCCAAGATCAGATGCCAGGATATGAAAAAGCGATACAAGGAATGAAGCGCGAAATTGGCGCTCGACTAAAGAAAGCGGAATCAAAGAAAAATTGGAGTAATTTGAAAAAGAAATACCCTCTCCACTTTCTCCTTTTTACTATCAGTGACAGCCTAAAGAAGTGATTTGATATATCATATCGCTGATATGATATATCAAATCACTTGGTAAAACATGGGGAATAAAACTTTTGTACCGAAATCAGTTAGAATGTTTCGATAAGACGAACAAGAAGGCGGATAGGGGTGCCTGTTGCGCCTTTTGCGAGCATATCTTCAGGAATCGACTCCATACGCGGGGCAATATCGATGTGCGCCCATTGAGCAAATTTTTCAGTAAATTGCGCCAAGAATGTCCCGCCGTTTATAGTCCCACCGCCAGTCTTTCCTTGTGCGGGGACATTAGCGAGGTCAGCATGTACGCCGCGTATATCTGCTTCATATTCTTTCCAAAGGGGGAGCGGCCAAACGTATTCTCCGGATTTTTCTCCAAGCTCGCGGAGTAAGGTTTCAAGATTGGGACTCCGCGTCATAATCGCAGAGGCACGCTTCCCGAGAGCGACGAGCGCGGCTCCGGTCAATGTCGCGACATCGATGACAAGCCGCGGATTATAGCGTTCCGCGTAGGTGAGGGCGTCGCCGAGGATGAGGCGCCCTTCAGCGTCGGTATTGAAAACCTCGACGGTCTTTCCGTTCATAGCTCGGAGTATGTCGCCAGGCCTGTACGCAGAGCCTGAAACCGCATTCTCGACCGCCGGGACGAGGGCGATGACGTTCTTTTTCAATTTGAGCTTCGCTGCGATGGCGACGGTGGCTATGACGGAAGCTCCACCCGCCATATCGTGGTTCATCCCCATGAGGGAATCGGAAGGCTTGAGGTTGATGCCGCCCGTATCAAAGGTGATTCCTTTGCCGACCAAAACTATCGGCTTTTGCTTGCTGGCTTTCCCGGCACCCCAATACTCGACGATGATGAATTTCGGCTCTTCTGCCGATCCTTTCGTCACACCCAGGATAAGGCCCATCTTGAGCTTCTTTATCTCTGAAAGGGGAAGTACTGTAACGGTAGCGGCTGTGCCTTTGAGCTGGCGCTTGGCTTCTGAGGCGAGTATCGAAGGCGTCATGTCGCCGCCTGGCGTATTCGCAAGGTTGCGGCAATATGCTATCTCTCCGGCGATGATCTGGCCTTCCTTGAAACCGCGTTTCGCGTCGGCTGTAGCTCCGAGAACGCTGATCGTCTTGACCTCTGCGAACCCTTCTTTAGGAGGAGTCTTATAGAGGCGGAACTCGTAGTTCGCCATCTCGAAGTTCTCCGCAAGCATGCGGCCGAGCTCATAGTCAGAAATATCTTTCATGCCTGCGAACTGGAAATCAGAGAAAGATACCTTGAGCGCGCTTATGCGATGCTCATTCGCCGTGCGTACCAGCTTTCGCGCGCTCACGATGAGCTTGCGGCGGGTCATCTCGTCCGCTTTGCCGATGCCGAGTTTTAACGCAAGAACCTCTTTACCGGTCTCGACGACCTTGGTGATCTCTCCTTGTATGAGATCGACAGCGATAGCGCCTTTTGTTTCGTTAAAGTCTATTTTCATATCAGGTCAGTCTATACGAATAGACCGTTTCGAGCCAGAAACCACTTTACTCAAACCCGCCACTTCTTCGACGCCCCTTTTTAGGGTACTGAGGATGATTTGGGTTCTTAGGGCAAATTTCTTCGTGTTCCATTCCGCCAAATGCGCCGCATATTGGGCACCCTATATCTAATCCTTCTCTAAAGCCTTGCGTCATAATGCTTAATATAATTACACTCCTAACTAATCTGATAGTACGCCTCGAACCTTCCGCTGGCAACGAGGGGGTGGGATTTTCTTACTTACGCTTCCTCCGGAGAGCTGGGCACCATTCTTCATGCTCTCCTCCGAATACAGCGCCGCAATATTCGCACCCTACACGCGACCCGTTCTCTTTTTGCTTAAACATACTTAGGTATTATTTTATTTTTGCTAATCGGTCACCTCGGGTTCACCCCCTATAAAAGCTGTGCAGTACGCACCTTTGAGGGGCCAGCCTGCGGCACTCTTCGCACCATTCGGGGTCAGGGTCATTCGTGACCCCGAATCTCTGTAAGCGAGCTTCCATGTTCATTCATCATTTTCATTGATTACTAATATCGACCTTCCAAAAAAAGACCCCCTCGCTTGGAGGGGGTCTTTGGTTTTGGCTTTTTATCTTGTCGCTTTATGCCATCACTCAAAAGAGCCCCTCAAGCGGGAGGATAATGCTGACGACGAGGACGAACGCAGGGTTCATCGCCGGTGATGTGTCGTTTCGCGACATAGTTTTACCTTACAGGCTTCATAATTTCATGTCAAGAAAATCATTGTTTATTTTTTTGAGTAGAAGATAAAAAACTCCCGAACGCCCAGGATTCGTGCGTGTTATAGTAATTTCGTGGAAACCAGTTTCAGCATCAAGACTCCTCAATTCGAAGGGCCCCTGGAGCTTCTTTTGAACCTCATCGAGGAGCGGAAGATGCTCATTTCCGACGTCTCGCTCTCGAGCGTCGCGGATGATTTCTTAGGATACATACAACGCCAAGTCGCTTTTCCTATGGGTCAGGCAGCCCAGTTCATCCTGGTCGCGGCAACACTCCTCCTCTTAAAATCTCGCTCACTCCTCCCCGTCTTATCTCTTACTAAGGAGGAAGAAGGTGACGTAAAAGACCTGGAGCGGCGCTTAGCGCTCTATCAGGTATTTCGAAATGCTGCTCGTGGAATAGCTGCGCTTGGAGAGCGCATGTTTTTTGGGGGCGGCTCTCGAGTCGTTGATCCGCTATTCACTCCGTCTCAAGACCTTTCGCTTCAAGCAATACAAGAAGCCGCAAGACGAGCTCTTGAAAGTGCACCGCAAGAGGTAAAGCGAGACGAAGTCGCAGTGAAAAGTGTCATCTCTTTAGAGGAAATGATAGACAGGCTCTCGAATCGCATTGAGAAAGCGATACAAATGACTTTCCGTGATTTTTCAGGCGCTCATACCGCGGATAAACGAGAGATTGTTGTTGGCTTTCTTGCAATGCTAGAGCTTTTCAAGCGTGGATTGCTCTTAGTGGAGCAAGAACAAAGTTTTGGTGATATCTCAATCGCGTACAATGGCGTAGCAAAGACGCCTAGATTTTAATTAAAAGAACATGCTGCAAAACATTCCAATCGAGATACAGATAGAGGCAGCACTTTTTTTCCGCGGCGGAGCTTTATCAATAAAAGAACTAGCTTCGCAGATTGATCTCTCCTATGAAGAGACTGAGAGCGGCGTCACGAGCCTTACTATGGCGCTCGAAGGGCGTGGCATACGGGTGGTGCGCGAAGGAGAAACCGTGGCTCTTGCAACCGCCCCGGACACCCATGCGCTTATCGAAAAAATGCGCCGAGAAGAATTGGAGGGTCCTTTAGGAAAAGCGGGGCTCGAGACCATCAGCATCGTCGTCTTTCGTGGACCACTCTCAAGAAGTGATATCGAGTACGTGCGAGGTGTTAATTGCTCCTCAATATTGCGGTCACTCCTTATTCGCGGATTGATAGAACGCATCGAAAACCCAAGCGATAAACGTAGTTTCTTATACCGTGCCACGGCAGAATTGCCGGCATACTTAGGCGTAGGGTCTCTTACCGATATCCCCGGCTATACTGAAACGCGAGAGAACATCGAAAATATCTTTGCTAATCGTGACGCGGCGCTTCCAAAAGAAGAGGGAACAACCGAATGAACATGAGTGCACGCACGAACCTTCTTCTATTAGCTTGTCTATTATTATGCGGAACCATTGTGTTTACGCTCTGGCCATTGGTGTTCAAACCAGTGACGCCTGCAACCGTAGCCGCATCTCCTTTTTGCGCTAATCTATCACCCCATATATCCCTTACAGGGCATGCTGCCTATGCCGAAGACTTGGAAACAGGCGAGACGCTGTATGAGAAAAGCTCAGACGTGCAATTACCCCTTGCCTCGCTCACGAAACTCATGACAGTACTTGTCGCATCCGACGTGTTGTCGGATGCGGATGTCGTGACAATCTCGAAAGAGGCTTTGACGCCGGACGGAGATTCAGGGTTGATTATTGGGGAACGTTGGCGCGCGAAAGAGTTAATAGATTTTACGCTGGTAACATCGGCGAACGACGGCGCACACGCTCTTGCGCTGGCGGCACAAGCAAAATCAAAAAGCACGCCGGAGGCATTCATAGCGCGTATGAACACGAAGGCAGTCTCGCTTGGTATGTCGCAGACGTTCTTTGCTGACGATACCGGTCTTGATATCTCCATTAATTCGGCAGGTGCTTTCGGTTCTGCTCGCGATGTAGGGAAGCTCTTTGCCTATATCGTTCGTACAAAACCACGTTTGATTGAAGGAACGACAGTGGACACCGATACTTTTATCTCACTCGACGGCACAAAACATCGTGGCAAGAATACCAGTTCCGTCATTACAGAGCTTTCAGGAGCCATCGGCTCAAAAACTGGCTTCACTGATCTTGCTGGGGGTAATCTTGCTGTTACTTTTGAGCCGCTGCCGGGACGACCGGTTCTCGCGGTTGTTTTGGGCTCTACGAGAGAGGGTAGGGATACTGACATGTTGACCCTGACAAAAGCAATCAAAGCGAGTATGAGACGCGCCATCATCTGCAAGAGCAGTCTGTAGGAAGTAGAAAGTAGAGGGTAGAATGTAGAAAAAGGAATTATGCGCACCTCTACCTACCACTTTCTACCTACTACTTTCTCATTCGTATGATTATCGATCTCTTAAAAGTCTTTGTTCCTCCAATCCTCGCTTTCTGGATAGGCATAGGCATCGCACCAATACTTACGCATTACTTATACAAGTACCGGGTTTGGAAAAAAAAACCTGGCAAGAGAGCACTTGATGGCAAGGTTGCTATTGAATTTGAGCGACTTCACGGTGAAACCGAAACGAAAACCCCTCGCATGGGTGGCATCCTGGTGTGGTCTTCGGTGATTCTTACCATAGCGCTCCTCTGGCTCCTCCAGTACATAATTCCTAACTCTGCAACGACAAAATTGATGTTCTTGTCGCGCTCCCAGACATGGATACCGTTTACCACGTTGATCCTCGGCGCCTTGGTGGGCTTAGTCAACGACATCCTTGATGTGGTTGATCGCAATGGCGAAAAGGGCATACCGCTTCGCATTCGGCTCCTTTTTGTTGCAGCACTCTCTTTCTGTATCGGTTGGTGGTTTTATGTAAAACTCGACATCACATCTATCAGCATGCCATTTGGTGATGCCTTGCATGTAGGCTGGCTCATCATACCCATCTTCATGCTCGTCTCCTTGTTTCTCTACGCATCCGGTGTGATTGACGGGATTGACGGGTTGTCGGGCGCCGTCTTCGCTTCAATCTTCGCTGCCTATGCTTTCATCGCCTTTCACCAAAATCAGATAGACCTTGCGGCTTTCTGCGCGACCGTCGTCGGTGCGCTTCTGGCATTCTTGTGGTTTAACGTTCCGCCGGCGAGATTTTGGATGACTGAAACGGGGACCATGGGCCTGACGCTCACCATCGGAGCTATTGCATTCATGACGGATACTCTGGGAGAGGGGAGAGGACTGCCGGCACTTCCGGTCATCGCTTTTCTTCTCGTTGCGACAGTCTTCTCAAACATAATTCAAGTGTTCTCAAAGAAAGTGCTGAATAAAAAAGTGTTCAAGATAGCACCACTCCACCATCATTTTGAAGCCATCGGCTGGCCGGGATACAAAGTCACCATGCGCTACTGGATTCTTTCTATCATCCTTGCCATCCTGGGTGTTTCGCTCGCGCTCTTAGGTTAGGTACGCTATGGCAAGAACAAAAAACCGCCAGCATCCGGATCGGATACTTTTGATGACATTGGTCGCACTTGTAGTAAGCGGGCTTTTCATATTCCTTTCAGCATCCTTAGGGCTCCTTGCCTATGACGGAGCAAAATTCTCTGACGTAGCTCGCAGTCAGATCCTCTTCGGTCTTGGTGGCGGCATGATTGCTTTCTTTTTTTGCATGGCAGTTCCATACCGTCTCTGGAGGCGTTTTTCCTTATATATATTCATTGCCGCGGTTATTTTTACACTCTTAGTTTTCGTTCCTCATCTCGGTATTGAGTTAAACGGTGCACGCCGTTGGATAAACATCGGTCCCTTAACACTACAAACTTCAGAGTTCTTGAAAATAGCCTACATCCTTTATCTCGCGACCTGGTTTTCTGCTGCAAAATCAAAAGTGGGTACCTTCGCGCACGGACTGGTCCCTTTCGCCATCATCACTGGCATCACCGGGGCGGTTTTACTTGCTCAGCCTGACACTGACACCTTTGTCATAATTGCCGTTGCAGGAGGCGCAATGTTCATGGCAGCAGGAGCAAGAATTAGAGACTTAGCGCTCCTTGTGCTCGTTGGGGTCTTGGGTCTTACCATGTTGGTGTTTTTTCGCCCCTACCTTACTGAGCGCCTGACAACCTTCTTGAACCCTAGTCTTGATCCTCGAGGGTCAAGCTACCAGGTGCAGCAATCGTTGCTTGCAGTGGGGGCAGGGGAGACATTCGGACGAGGATTCGGGCAAAGCATTCAAAAATTTGGGAAGCTTCCGGAGCCTATCTCTGACTCTATTTTTTCGGTATTTGCGGAAGAGTTTGGTTTTGTTGGAGGATTAGGACTGATAGTTCTCTACATCACCTTTGCTCTTCGGGGGCTCTGGGTTGCTGCTCGAGCACCAGACTTATTCGGCGGGCTTGTGGCGATAGGCATCATTGTCATCATCACAGCGCAATCATTCCTGAACATTGGTGCCATGCTGGCACTCTTGCCGCTCTCAGGACTGCCTCTAGTCTTTGTCAGCCATGGAGGCACAGCACTCCTGGCGTCGCTTGGAGCCGCGGGAATTTTAATGTCTATCTCACGCTCGATAACAGCTTGAGGTTTTTTAAAGTTGCTATACTTTAATTATGAAGATTGTTTTCACCGGAGGAGGCACAGGCGGGCATTTTTACCCAGTCATTGCGGTTGCCGAGGCAGTGCGTGAAATTGCTAAAGAAAATAAACTACTTGACCCGGAGTTGTATTTTTTTGGACCATCAGCGTTCGACGAGCGTGCGCTCTACGAAAATGACATCACATTTGTAAAAACACCCGCGGGGAAAATGCGCCGTTACTTCTCGATTCTTAATTTCTTTGATGTTTTCAAAACAGGGTGGGGCATACTCCAGACGTGCCTGACGCTCTATAAAATATTCCCTGACGTCGTATTTTCTAAGGGGGGATATGGAAGCGTACCCACATTGATAGCGGCAAAAATACTACGCATCCCAACAATCGCA
>CAYNOO010000022.1:0-7888 GCA_964398865.1 uncultured Candidatus Saccharibacteria bacterium
TTGCGAAAGCCTGTTTGTCGATGGAGATACCACGCTCGCCTGCAAGCTCTTCAGTGAGTTCAAAAGGAAATCCGTAGGTAGTGAAAAGCATGAACGCATCATCCGCACCAAGTTTTCCACTTGTCGCAAGCTTCTCCAGCTCGCGCATGCCATTTTGCAAAGTATGCCGAAATTGCTTTTCTTCATCAAGAATGCCCGAGAGTATTGCACTATGTGAAGCTCCAAGTTCTGGGTATTGAGCTTCATAGTAAGCAATAAGCTGATCCACAATCCTGCCTACTGTTCCTTCGGTCACGCCCAGTTTGTCCATGTGCCTTACTGCGCGACGAATAAGGCGCCGTAAGATATACCCGCGCTCTGTGTTTGATGGACGCACATTGTCTCCAAGCATAAAAACCGCTGCGCGTAGATGGTCTGCAATTATGCGAAATGACGCAAGGTAGGAAGAGTGGTCATACTTTTTTCCTGAACCTGCTGCAAGTTCGCGAATCACATTCTGAAATGGGTCGATGAGAAACACGTCTCCATTTCCTCTTTGAGCTGCAGCAATGCGCTCCAATCCGCCACCGAAATCTACGTTTTTATTGGGAAGCTCTTCAAATCCGCCACCCTGCTTTTTTACATACATCATAAAAACAGAATTCCCTATTTCCATGAAGCGACCACAATCACAATTTGGGTGACACTGTGCTCCAAACTTCGTATCATGCGGCGTACCGAAGTCATAGAAAACCTCGGAATCCGGACCGCCAGGCTCTCCCACTGGCATGAGAGTTGGGGTACCTGCACGGCTCCACCAATTTTTCTTCGCGTCATAGTAGAAAATGCGACCGCCCTGCATGCCAACCTTTCCTCCGTTTTCTTCGGAGCCTATAACAATATCTTTCGCATCAATCCCTTTTGCTGAAAAGAGCTCCTTCCACACCTCCACTGACTCGGTATCTCGGGGGATGCCAAGCTTTTCATCGCCAGCGAACGCCGTTACATAGAGATTCTTCGGATCAAGTTCTGCCACCTCTACGAGAAATTCAAAAAACCAAGAGAGCTGCTCAGTCTTGAAATAATCACCGAACGACCAGTTGCCGAGCATCTCAAAGAATGTCGTGTGCCTGTTGTCTCCCACTTCATCGATGTCTTGGGTACGGAGTGACTTCTGAGAATCCGCAACGCGCACTCCCATAGGGTGTGCTGCGCCTAAGAAATACGGCAACAGAGGCTGCATACCCGAAGAAACAAATAGTGTCGTTGGGTCATTTTCAGGTACCAAGGAAACCGACGGGATTATCTGATGCCTACGTGCAGCAAAAAAATCAAAATAGCGTGAGCGAAGCTCATTTACGGTCATTCAAGTATCTTATCAGAGTACGCTATCTCTTCTCAATATCTTTGAAGACTCTCCCCGGCGTACGAATTCTGCGCGACTAAGCTGTCGACGGACCTTGTCGATTCCATCGCTTGCCTTTTTACAAAGCGCTATAGCTTCTCTTTTTTGATCTCTGTCAGTAGCTTCAGCCAAAAGTTGGTAGGCAGCTTTTAAATCTTCCTGAAATCCTTTAAGAAGTGCAGCTGCATTAGCTTCATCTTCTAAAGCTCGCTCTAGTTGGGTGTGAGGCTGAGATTCACTCATGCCAGTGAAAAGTACTATAAATACAAAGATAGTCAATAATTCTATGAATAAAGTACAATATCTTCATGAGAAAAAATAAAAACTGGGGTTTTGATCCGAAAACCCTCGACCGAGGGGTGCGCCCGCAGAACGACTTTTTCGCTTATGCGAATGGTGGATGGATAAAGAAAGCCAAGCTTCCGAAAGATGAATCCCGTTGGGGGAGTTTTATCATTCTCCGCCACAAAACCGACCTTCAACAGCGAGAGCTGGTCACAAAACTTCTGAAAAAACACTCGGTAAGCCCAGGTCCAGAGAAACTAGTGAGAGATTTATACCTGTCCGCCACTGATATGAAACTGCGAAATCGTCTTGGCACCAAGCCTATAGAAAAATGGCAGCGTGCTATTAAGGCTATTCATGATACGGAAAGTTTGCTTGGATATATTGTAAAAGCACATCGAGTAGGTATATCAGCAATTTGGAACACCTATATCGATCAAGACTCGAAGAAGAGCGACCGCTATCTGCTCCATCTCTATCAGGGAGGTTTAGGTATGCCGGAGAGAGACTACTATCTGAAAAATGAACCTGAGCAAAAACGCGTTCGCGCCGCTTATCTGGTTCATATTGAAAAACTCTTGAAGCTCTATGGCGTAACCCCTGCCGAACAAAGGCAGATGTCTACAGTGATTATGCGCGTGGAAACGCGCATGGCAAAAGCGTCAATGAACAAAGAAGATACTCGAGATGTTAAGAAGACATATAACAAACACAGTCTAAAATCACTCGCCCGCTTTTCCCCAAAAATAGAATGGAGACGCTATTTCAAATTGTTGGGAGCAAGAACCGCACGTGACTACATTGTTGCCACTCCAGGTTTTTTCAAAGAAATTTCTCACATGCTTAATGATGTTTCCATTGAAGACTGGAAGACATACCTTCTCTGGCACCTCATGAATGACGCGGCATCGCTCCTTTCAGAAAAATTTGTGAAAGAAAACTTCGCATTTTATGGCACCGTACTTACCGGCGCAAAACATATGAAACCTCTATGGCGTAGAGCCTTGGGGAGCGTCAATGGCACTATTGGTGAAGCTCTTGGCAAACTCTATGTTGAGAGCTATTTCGGAGACTCTGCAAAACGCCGTATGAATGCCCTGGTCAGTGACCTCTTCATCGTTTATAAGAACCGCATTCGCGATCTTGATTGGATGAGTCAAGAAACAAAGCGGAAAGCCGTTCTGAAGTTAAGAAAAATGAACCGCAAAATTGGCTATCCAGATCGCTTCAAAACCTACAAGGGTTTAATAATCAAAGCGGACGATTATTTTGGCAACATCATCCGTGCGCATGAACGCTCCCACGTTCGCCAGATGCGTAAACTCACTCGCCCGGTTGATAGAAAAGAATGGTTTATGACTCCGCAGACGGTGAATGCCTATTGCAGTTTTAATCTGAACGAAATCGTCTTTCCTGCTGCAATTCTCCAAGCACCATTCTTCAGTGAAGAATCAGACGATGCAGTGAACTATGCTGGTATCGGTGCGGTCATTGGGCATGAAATGACTCACGGGTTTGATGACCAAGGTTCAAAATTTGATGGAAACGGCAACATGCGCACCTGGTGGACAGCAGCTGACAGAAAACGTTTTGATGCTGCATCAGCTCTTATCGCCAAGCAGTTTGATGCATACGAAGCTGCCCCAGGCGTTCAGGTAAACGGTAAACTCACACTCGGTGAAAACATAGCGGACTTAGGAGGTCTCTCTATCGCCTATGACGCATACCAAAAACGCCTGAGTAAAACAGGCAGAAAGAATATTGACGGCTTCACTCCAGAAGAGCGTTTCTTCTTAGGATTTGCCCAGGCTGAGCGAGAAATTGCACGCCCAGAATTTTTGAAAATGGCAGCACTTACCGATCCTCATTCTCCCGCCCCGTTCAGAGTCAACGGTCCTATGTCTAATTTTGAACCCTTCTACAAGACCTTCAATGTCACTAAAAAAGATGGTCTCTACCGTAATCCAAAAATTCGCGCAAAAGTTTGGTGATCTGACCCTCTATCCGCTCTGTATTTGCACAACACACTCGCACTACACTGATATGATATATCATATCAGTGTGTTCATTGAAGTAGGAGTGCTGTTATAGCCAATCGATAGGGGTTATACCGTGCTCCATGAGGTAGGCATTTGCTTTACTGAAAGGCTTGCTGCCAAAAAAGCCGCTCGATGCGGAGAATGGCGAAGGGTGCGGGGACTCTAAAACGAGGTGCTTCGAGCGGTCTATGTGTATCCCTTTCGCTTTCGCGTAATTCCCCCAGAGGATGAAGACGAGGTGTTTGCGCTCCTCAGAAAGTATGCGTATCGCAGCATCAGTAAACTCTTCCCATCCCTTTCCTTGATGTGAGGCGGCATCCCCTGCCACTACAGTGAGAGTGGCATTCAATAAAAGCACCCCTTGAATTGCCCATCGCGATAAATCGCCGTCAGTGTGAACAAGCGAGCTTCCTAAATCAGATTCAATTTCCTTGAATATATTCTGCAAGGATGGCGGAGGTCGTACGCCAGCTTCTACAGCAAACGAAAGCCCATTCGCCTGCCCTTTCCCGTGATACGGGTCTTGTCCCAAAATAACGACTTTCACCGCATCAAACGGGCATAAATCAAACGCACGAAAGATGTTCTTTGGATGTGGATACACCGAAGTCTTCTGGTATTCCTCCTTTACGAAAGACGTGAGTTCCTTAAAGTAGGATTTTTCAAATTCGCCTTTCAATTTTTCTTTCCACGAAGGCTCTAAACGGACATCCATAGGTAAAATAGATTCAAGATACAGAATCCATGATTCAGGATAGGTAGCTCGTTTCATTTTTGAATCGTGCTTCTTGAATCATGAGTCCATTTATTTAATAGCGCCCTCTTTCCTCAAAAGTTCTTCCTTGCTTTTAGTTCCTTGAAGTCCGTTATAACCGCCAATTTTTCCATCGGAACGAATAACTCTATGGCATGGCACCTGCTTGTCCTGATTCATCGCCATGATGGTACCCACAGCTCGCGCCGCTCTCGGGCGCCCCGCAGCTGCGGCAACCTGACCATAGCTCATGGTTTTGCCACGCGGAATCTTCTTTACTACAGCAACTACGCGCTCTTTGAACGCGTCTTTGAATTTAGGAGAAAAGCGACTGCTCGGGCGAACTTTCTGCATCTTTTGATTGTACACCGCGGGCTTTTGAAGCTCCAGGGACTTTTTGTATGAACGGCTGAAGCACTTCTCCTACGGCTTTCCGGTATGTGCAGTAATCACACTCGTCACCAGGCGGAGGAATGGCTTCTGCATCAAGGCATTTTTTTGCATTCAAAAGAACTTCTTCGATCCAATCAGCGGAACCCGTGTAGGGAATCACTTTGATATCAAACTCGGGCTTGCCATCGAAAGCTTCCATGTCCGTTCTGCCGTTGGCATACACGAAATAGCCCGTGTCTGAGACGGCGAAACCGTTTTGACGGAAGAGCCACTGGTAGATTTCCATCTGGCGTTTGTAACCGTCCTGCCATTCGGCGTCGAGCGTTACTTCTTCATCCTTACTTGTCGCTTTGTAGTCGACGATATGAAGCTCGCCCGACGGGGCGACCCACACGTCGTCTATCGCACCGGACACCGTAAAGCCTGTCGGAGCATGAAAAAAATCTATTCCTTTAAAATTCTCCCGCCATACGTTCATCTTTTCATGTTCAAAGGGCACCGCATCGATGCCGTATTTTTCCATCAGCGGGTGTGCTGTCTTACCTACCCTATGAATATCAAATTCCTTCTTCAAGAGCTTGTCTACGGCAGAGTTCAAACTGAAAGGAAATCCAGGAGGCCGTGCCGTTCCGAGCTTATTGTCGATATAAAAACATCGTGCACACTGAATGAAAAGGTCTATCTTGGAGCGGGACAAGCGCCAACGAGGACCACCGTAATTCCAATCAACTTTTCGATGCGGCTTGTAATACTGGCTCATGCAGAAGAGTATAGCGTACGGAGAGGAATGTTAAATCTTGCAGAGCGCGATACTTTCTTCAATGATGCTGAACTGCTTCTTGCCGGAGATGCCTATGGCGTGGAGCGCACCTGGATTTTCCGGGATCATATGGCACATGGTGACGCCATTCTCAAGCAGGCGCATCTTCTCTTTAGAAGAAAGTGACGTGAGTACTGTGATGGGATAGAGCTTCGTTTCGCGTATAAAATCAGACAAGCTCGCTCCGTCAGGGTGGCTCCATCCGAGAAGCTTTATACCTGAGCAGTTCGAGTATTCGATGGCTTTCGAAGTGAACTTCGTGTTCGTCACGAGCCACCCCTCGTCGATTCCCGCTTTCTCTTTCCTATCCTCCGCGCCCCACTGTATATCCCAGTACCTGGCGCGAACATACAGCGCGGTCTTCAAATCAGTTTTGAATGCGGGGGTGTTGTGAAATTTCAATTCTGCTCCTATCGCCTTATCGCCTTTCCTCATCACGACATCTACCTCGTGATCAACACAGCGCCCCTGCACCATCACGCCGTACGAAGTTTCATAGCCCTTAGCGTGCATGAGTGCGGCAAAAAATTTCTCAAAAGGAAACCCGGTGGGTCCTAAATCCAATATCGCACGGCGCATCGAGTAGCGAGCAGCGGAAACAGTCTCTTCTTTTCTGAGAAGCCTGAATGCCTCCTCATAAATAGCGGTCGTCGTCATACCTTCCCTCACCCACTTCGCGACCCTTTGGGCTACTGCTTCGGCGAGCGCTTCTTCGGTGCCCGAACGGCGAAGTGATGCGACAAGCTTCCTAACTTCGAAAGACTCCTTCGTACCGTCCCCTTTAGTGATTATCGGCATGAGACAATCATAACCCGTTTTTGTTTAGAGTCCGCTTGAGCACCGTTTACATTCCCGACCTTTGTTGAGCTTGCCGGCTAAAAATCCATTGCCATAAAATACCCCACTTTCACAGTTGCAGCTTCTACAAACGCCTTCAAGCGTATAAGGACCACGATCTACATAGCCACATTTCCCGCGGCGCAATGCCAATGCTTGTAATGATTCTTGAGCTTCAGTCATAATTTTAATTTACTACACCTCCACCGAGACAGATTGAACGTATAGAATCATATACGACCAATGATTGACCTGAGGCTATGGATTGAGGTTTTTCAAAAGACACCTGCCCATTCTTAACTTCAACAGGCATGAGCGGCTGACGATAACGGTAGCGGGCAAGGAAATTACCTTCAGGTGCCGCTCCGGCTACCCAACTCTGGTTTGAGAGACCGAAAGTTTTCGTCGCGCCTACTTCGAGCGGATTTTCAGAAACCGTCAATTCATTCTTTGAAATATCTTTTGAAACGACATACAAACGCTCACCCGATTTTGAAGTGAAACCGTGACGCTGCCCTATGGTGTAGAACCATGCTCCTTCGTGCATTCCAATTTCTTTTCCAGATTCATCGCGAACTATTCCTTTTTCCATTGGAAGATAGCGCTTGAGAAAACTCGGCATATCCACGTGACCCAAGAAACACAAACCCTGTGAGTCAGGGCGACTGGCGTTTGGTAAATTTGCTTCAAGCGCGAGCCTTCGCACTTCACTTTTTATTAATACTCCTACAGGAAAAAGTGAATGAGAAAGGTCGTCTTGATTCAATGTCCACAAAAAGTATGTCTGATCTTTTTCTTTATCTTCAGAAGCTGAAAGCTGAAAGCTCGCATCTGAAATCTGATTCACAGCATAATGCCCGGTCGCAATCATGTCAGCTCCATTGCCTCTGGCTTTCTCCCAAAACGCTCCGAACTTAATTACGCGATTACACATCACGTCCGGGTTTGGCGTTCTCCCAACCTTGTATTCTTTCACAAAATAATCAACGACATCGCGCTTATATTCTTCGGAAAGGTCATAGGTAACAAAAGGGATTCCCAGATGAGCGGCGACCCTCATCGCCTCCAGACGATCCCTAACGCCTGTGCACGGTAAAAAATCAGGTTCCCATCCTTTGATGAATGCTCCAACCACTCTGTATCCTTGTTTCTTGAGTAGATATGCAGAAACAGCGGAATCTACTCCACCCGAAAGTCCAACAAATACAGTCTGCATACAAGAAAGGCTAACCTCTTTCGATGGCGCAGTCCAGTAATACACCTATAGTTCAAAAACTAACTGGTGCGGGCAATCAAATCTACTACGAGAGCAAGTCCCAGTGCGCTTCCGAAGAGTATTGAATATAAGATTTCGGAATCCGACAATACAAGCTTGG
>CAYNOO010000023.1:0-6252 GCA_964398865.1 uncultured Candidatus Saccharibacteria bacterium
TGCTTGGAGATTGCCCCAGCCGGTGCCGCCTGAGGTGACAGGGAGGATGCCGGAGCTACTTCCCAAATCAAAAGTAAGAGAGGAAGTTGCTACGTAGTCATATCCGCCTGTCTGATTCCCCACTAAAAACTGTCCGTATGAAGGAGGAGTTGAGGTGCCCGTGCCGCCACTGTCGATGCCGAGAGCATGCGCAAGCGTGAGGGTGCCGTTTATGCTCGCATTTGCGCCATTCAAGAGTGAGAGATTCCCATTCCCATCAATAGTGAGCGCGGTCGTCGTTGCAGAGCCGGAGGTAGAGGTGGAAATAGCGAACAGATTCGCCGTGCCGCCATTCAAGCCTGCAATTGAAAGCTTAGCGAATGGGCTTGTGGTACCAATACCCACAAATCCGGATAGATATGAAGTTTCAGAGTTCGGGTCAAACCAGTATTTCGCATCCGTAGTCGCAGTGCCACCTATCACTACAACATCAGTCGTGTTGTTTGAATAATTTACCAACTGTCCTAAGACAGACGAGGTTGTCGTGGACCATGTGCCGCCTGCAGAACCACCGCCGCCAGTAAGAGAAAGACAAACGCCATTCATAGCAAAACATCCATCCGAGATATCGATACCATTCGCGAACGTACTCGTCGCAAGCGATGTTAGAGCAAGAGGTCCTTGAATCGTCGTGGTGCCAAGCGTCGTATCTCCAGCAGAAAGTGTTGTGAACGATCCGGCTCCGCCTGAAATATTCGAACCAGTGATAGTGGAATTCGAAATGGTTCCGCCGGTAAAATTTGAACTAGAAATATCTACGGATGCAAGTCGGTCTATGCGATTAGTTAACTGGATAGCCTGAGTGTTTCCTGAAACTCCGAGCGTGAGATTGGAGAGTGCGCCATACACTTGTGACAGAACTGAATTCTTGAATCCTTGAAGCTCAACCGCAAGGTCAGCCGAAGAAACTCCGGTAATCGTCTGCGAATGATATTCGTTCGTCGTGTTGTTGTAGGTGTTGTTATACGTATTGTAGTTCGTCACCATCGCCACAGGTGCGGATGGAGATGATGAAGTTGCATTTCCATTTTGTACAACCGAAGGTGCTGGATGATGCCATGTAAGATTTCCAAAATCAATTCCAGAGAAGAGGAAACCGTACGTAACGAAAAAAATAATCAGAAAGACTCCGAGACCCGCAAGCGTCGAGAGAACGAGAGATTGTTTCTCCTTACTGCTCTTTTTCTGGAACACAGAAAAGAAATTCTTATTCTTGTTTTTGTATTCTTGAGCACGAACTTCTTTGAGAGATGCGAGACGAGATGTTTCTCCGATCTTTACGCCCGCAGCAAATTGCTCCAAAGAGGCTCGCTCCACAAACCATTCACGTCCATCCCGTTCAGCCTGAACGCTCCCGTCACGGCAGAGTTTTGCAAGATAATCCGGCGTGTAGCCGAACAATACCCCCGCCTCTCGGAGTGGCAAAAATTCTCTGCTGGCACGATACTCCTTCGCACGTTCTTCCTTGAGGTTTTCCAGCCTCTTTTTTTCTTCAACGATTACACGAGCAGCAAACGCTTTTAGAGAATTTCCTTCAACCAACCAATTTCTGCCATCTCTCTTTGCAACAATGGCTCCGTCTCGAGACAATTTTGTAACATAGTCGGATGTGTATCCAACTAAAAGCCCAGCCTCTTTTGGAGAGAGGTAAAAGGCAGGTGGAGCGTCGTTCTTTGACGATGAATCTTGCATTTAAAAGAGACGAACTAACTAATATTTTACTAGTCATTTCGGGGAAAAGACCTAAGAAAGAAAATTACTTATGGGGATTAGATTGAAAATAAAAAATACAATAAGAAAAATAAAATAAAATAAAAAACTCAAAACAAATAATAAAAAATAAGGCTAATGTAACTTTAAAGAAAAATTTTCTTATTCTAACTAGGATTGAATTAAAAAATCCTCCGTTAAAGTAACGCAGGATACTGAAAATGACATGAAATAAAGTTATCTCGTCTAAACGAGATCAATAAGAGACTTAAAAAAATCAATTCCTTTCAAAAAGAGAACTTGGGGGGAATTTAGAATGAAAAATAAGAAATCTTTGAGCGTTGTGTACCCGGCATGGATAGAGGGTATGTCTCCTATCGTCTGAGCTACGTAGTGATAGCTTAAATATACATTTGCAGTGTACAGATCACTTTGGGGAGCAATGATTATATGGGACGCAATGAAAAATCCAGACCCCAACACGAGCGCAAGAAGAGTTGCTGAGCTCAAAGCAAGTGCGAAATAGCCTAGAGAGTTATTTTTAGCCTTTACTCTGATAGGTCTTACTTTATTTTCTCTAACTATAAGTGTCTTGATCTGTTTCTTTTCTGCGGGAACATTTCTCCTAAGATGAGAAACGGGATTAGAGTCTTGGATCTTAGTTTTTGCTCGGAGAATGCGAATTCTTAAGTTATTTTTTTCTTGGTTAGCCGAGATTACTTTATTTTGAGCCACTGTAATAAATTGAGAAACACCTAAAGAATCTTCTTGAAAACTTATTGGAAAGAGAGCCTGTTCGTCAGAAGAATAGCTAACAGGAGTCCACGTAGAAGGTAGACTACGTTGAAGAGTTAAAAGTGCGTGAGAAACCGTTGGGATCTTCTTTTCCCTTGCGTATTCCCTTCGAATCGAGACCTTTCCGCTGCCATTTTCTGCAAGGGACTCCCCTTCAATAGGAGTTGAAGAATTAATTTCAACTCCTGCATTTTCGTGAAGAAGTAGAGCGTCTTCATCGACGTACCAAGCTCGACCAATTCTGGTCGCTGGAATTTTGCCAGCACGGGCAAGCTGTCCCACATAATCTTTGGCGTAGCCTGTTATTTCGCTAGCTCGTCTAGACGAGATATATTTTTTACCAGCGATAGTGAGCTCATCCATGCCCCCAGTGTACCTGGAGTAGAGCAAACGAAGTGGCAAGAGTGTAGATAACCTCCTGCCTCAAATACCTTATGAAAGCTTTTCTTTGATGATTTTCTCTAGTTCTGTTGGATTTACCGAACCCTTGGACTTCTTCATGCCAGCCCCTAGGAGGAACTTCATAGCCTCATGTTTGCCAGCCTTGATGTCTGCTGCCACTGTAGGATTATCAGCAATGACCGCGTCTGCAATAGCGGCTATTGCACCCACGTCTTTCATCTGTAAAAGTCCATGCTTTTCCGCAAGCTCTTTCGCACCCCCTCCCCCTTTGAGAAGAAGCGCGATAAGATCTTTGCCGCCACGAGAAGAAAGATCACCAGAACGCAGAAGTTTGATCACTTCAACAAAAGAACCGTTCTTTAGATATTCTAATTCCTGTGCGCTAGGGTTTGCTCCTCTAACATCGGTGAGAAGGTAATTGATTCCCAATTGAATGTCGAGTGGATCAGTAAGTACGCCGGCGACGTCCGCATCAAAGAAGGTGGCGTAGGTGTCATCCGAGAGCAGCGTCTCGGCGTCATCACTCTTAAGTCCGAGCGCAATGTATCGCGCGCGCTTCTCCCAAGGTAATTCCGGCATCGATGCCTTGAGAACATCGTATGCAAACTCAGGCACCCCTGAGAGATGAAACTTCGGAATGTCCGGATCAGGGAAATATCGATACTGCTCCGACTCTTCTTTAAGTCTCTGCGAGAACGTTATGTTTTTGGTGTCGTCCCATCCGCGAGTTTCCTGGACGACCTTCTCCCCTCTCTCTAAGAGCTCCTCCTGTCGCACAAGCTCGAACGCGATTGCCTTCTCGACAGACTTGAATGAATTGAGATTCTTGACTTCAACTTTGGTGCCAAGCTTCGAATCACGACTTATCGAGATATTGGCTTCGACACGCATCTGACCTTGTTCCATATTCGCGTCCCCCGCCCCCAAGGTACGAAGCAGCCGCTGCAGCTCTGCAGCAAAGGCGCTCGCAGTCTTCGCATCGTGGATGCATGGCTCGGTCACCAACTCCATCAGCGGTAAGCCTGCACGATTGAAATCGATGAGACTGAACTCACCCGAGCCGTGCTGTGTGCGTGCCGCATCTTCTTCAAGATGGATACGGGTGATGGCAACGCCGTTTAGGCTGCCGCCTAATACGAGTGGAAATTCATACTGACTTATTTGATAGCCTTTCGGCAGATCCGGGTAGAAATAGTTCTTCCTATCAAATTCGGTATAGTCAGCCAAAGTGCCTTGTATCGCAACACCAACACGAAGCACGTGCTCTATCGCAGCCCTGTTGACTGTCGGCAGCGTGCCGGGATGTGCCATACACACCGGACACACATTGACGTTCGGTCTGCTTTCATCGGGATCATTCAAAGAATCGCAGAACATCTTAGTCCGCGTCTTAAGTTCAGCGTGTATTTCTAGACCTATGGTCGGAGTATAGGGAGGCACGCGGCGAATGATAGCAAACTAGTGCGCTCCGAGAAAGCGAGAAAGTGAATCCCCTGCCTCTTTCAGGAGTTGGTCGTCGATGATTGAAACAGGAACTACGGTAAAACCTTTCTCTATGAATATTCCTTTCAGCTTTTGTACCGCTTCCCCCGACAAGAGATCCGTCTTAGTAAGGAAGACTATCTCGGGTTTCCGAGATAACTCTTCCGAGTATTCGGTGATCTCTTTGCGGACCGTATCGTAGTCCTTGAGGGGGTCTTCACTATCGGATGCGACGCAGTGGATAAGTAGCTTGGTGCGGGACACATGTCGCAGAAAATTATGACCAAGCCCCCTTCCTTCCGCTGCACCCTCGATGAGACCCGGAATGTCCGCCATGATGTATCCGTAAAAAACGCCTAAGGAAGGCTCGAGAGTTGTGAACGCATACGCACCTACTTTCGCATTCGCTTTGGTAAAAGCATTGAGAAGTGATGATTTGCCTGCGTTCGGCAACCCAATAAGTCCAACGTCAGCGATTATCCGAAGTTCAACGCGGAAGCTTCCTTCCTCGCCGATCTGACCCGGCACAGCCTGATCGGGGTATTGATTAGTCGATGATTTGAAATGCGCATTCCCCATGCCGCCACGACCGCCTTTAAGCGCGATCACCTCCTGCCCTTCTTCAAGAACCTCAAAACTCTCGCGTGTGCTCTTTCGAGTGACGACAGCCCCTATGGGTACATCGATGATATGATCTTCCCCATTCTTGCCTGCCATTTCCTTGTTCCCGCCATCAGCACCTTTGGTTGCACGAAATGCGCCGTGACCTCTATATTTCGAAAGTACCTGAATATCGCGAACACCGCGGAAAATGATGTTGCCGCCGTTACCCCCATCTCCTCCAGCAGGTCCTCCGAACTCCTTCCCTTTTTCATGAAGGAAACGAACAACACCATTGCCGCCGTTGCCTGCACGTGCCACCAAAATTATCTCGTCGATGAATGCCATATAAAAGTATATAGAAAGTAGAACGCAGTTACTAGACTATAACCTCTTACAAAGGGATTGCAACAAAGCCGCCCTCTGAAAAAACTACGCGCAAAGCTCGCTACCTTTCTTTTTTTACTACTACTTTCTACCCTCTACGTACTACCCTTCTAAACTAACGATCTATCTCTTTCGGACGAGCGCGCGGCGACTCCCACGGGAACCTCACCACCTCCGTAACTTCCTTCAGATAAAAATCCGGTTTGATTTCAGATGTGGGCATTATGTACAGGCATGCCGTTTTCACGAACGCACCTTTCGCTTCTAGCCGCTCTTTAGCGAGAACTAATCCTCTCCCGGTCTCAAGCATGTCTTCAACAAGGAGTAAGTGACGCCCTGTTATGTCTTCGACGATATCGACCGTCAGCTTCCTTTCTTCACCAACTCGCCGAACAGTAATCGCGTACACGTCTTTCACGTGCAAGTCGCGTGCGAGAAGTCTCGCTGGCACCAACCCGCCGCGCACGACCGCAACGATGCCGCTCGGCTTATAGTCAACGCTCCGAGCGAGCATTTTCATTTCTTTATCAAATTCATCCCATTTCATATAGAGGAAGTATATAGCAGGTAGAAAGTAGAGAGTAGAGAGCGCCTAAAACCGCAGGATAAGGGACTGCAGCATCCGTTGTACTTCGTTTAATTTTGAAAAAATATCTTGAGAAACAGATATCGTATGAAGTCTAACAACGAGAAGGAGCTGGGTCTCAAGTTCTGCAGCAGAGCCTGCTGCGATATGTAGGAATTGTTTGAATTCTTTCTTGCTATTGCGTTTTGCACCTTCTGCGATATTTGAAGGGATGGAAATTGCTGAACGCTGTATCTGAGAGATGAGACCAA
>CAYNOO010000024.1:0-5638 GCA_964398865.1 uncultured Candidatus Saccharibacteria bacterium
CCTATAACGAGATATTGAAGGAGTTTCCAACGATTGAAGAGAACGTCGTTTTCTTGGAGGAGCTTTATGAGCGTCTTTCAACGTCGGGTGTTGATGTCTTGGAGTCGGGCGGCATGCTCGAGGAAGTTCCTGACGAAGTGGTGATGCGCGGCGGCTATCGCGGTGAAGGCTCAGCTCATGACTCTATTCAGATGTACCTTCGTGAGATTGGTCAGTATCCTCTCTTGACCGGTCCTGAAGAGCGCGCGCTTGCGAAGCGCATTACCGAGGGTGATGAGGAGGCGAAGAACTTACTTGCTCGTGCCAACTTACGTCTCGTCGTTTCTATCGCAAAGAAGTACGCTTCCCGTTCTTCTGACCTCTCGCTTCTCGACCTTATTCAAGAAGGGAACTTAGGTCTCTTCAAAGCAGTCGATAAATTTGACTACACCAAAGGATACAAATTCTCTACCTATGCAACCTGGTGGATCAGGCAAGCCATCACTCGCGCGCTTGCAGATCAGTCACGCACTATCCGCATTCCAGTTCACATGGTGGAAACGATTGCGAAGTATAAGCAGATAGTGAGAAGGCTCGAGCAGGATTTGGGACGTGACCCGATGCCTGAGGAGATTTCTGCAGAGATGGGCGTGGATGTGGAGAAGGTCTACCAGATTGAGCAAATCAATCAGGAAACGCTTTCCTTGGAAGCACCTATAAGCTCATCGGATGATGACGATGCGTCCGCTCGCGGCGACTTCGTTGCCGACCACTCGCTTCCAACCCCTGATCAGGAAACCGCACATCGCATCCTCGTGGAGCAGCTCCACGAGATTTTGAATGACTTAACTCCGAAGGAGAGGAAAATCTTGGCAATGCGTCACGGGCTTGAAGATGGTATTTACCACACGCTCGAAGAAGTAGGGCAGGAGTTCGGCGTCACGCGCGAGCGCATTCGCCAGATTGAAGCAAAAGCGCTTGAAAAAATCCGTACTCACGGTAAAGCGAAGAAATTGAGGAGCTATTGACATACTTTGAATTTGGCATAAAATAATCTTAACAATATCTTGATTTTTTCATGTCGGAATCAGAGAAGAGAGTACGAGGTTACAACAAGCAATCTAGAGAGTGCCCACATCCAGTCTGGATGCGTTTTGGTTGGACTCAGGACGGTTTTGCAGTAGTGGGTTGTTTGAAATGTGGAGATGAGTTGCTCCGCCTTGCGATCTAGGATTTAGTCTAATAGTTTTAATTTTTTTGTTTCTCTTGGAAAGGAGAATTTTTTGAATTTAAATATGAAAACTAAAAGCTCTAACTGTATACTAAGTAAGTGAAAAAAGTTTCCACAAAAAAACTAACGTATCCCATCAAGCACTGGAGTCATTCGTCACTCCTGTCATTTTTGAGAAATCCGCTCGCTTGGTATAAGCGATACGTCGAAAATGTGCGCGATACGCCCTCTACTCCTGCGGGTATTATCGGTCGCGCTGGGCACGTGGCACTTCAACATTTTTACAGTGGACTCTCTAAAGAGGCGTCTGTAGCGCTCGGACTTGAGTACCTCCGGAATATCGCCGACTTTGAAGTGCAATTTGGCAAAGCAAAAAGCAAGCGAGCGCAAAAGGAGAAACGGCAGGCAATGGAGAAAGATTATCTTCAGGCCGTTGGCTTTTATCTGGAACGACCTCCAAAACATAAAGTCTTAGCCGTTGAAGTAATGGGTATGGCAGAAGTCCCTGGGCTTCCGCTTCCCATCAAAGCGATATCCGACTTAGTGGTGGAGTCGCGTGTGGAGAAAGGAGCGGTCGATATCGTTGACCATAAATTCGTTGACTCTTTCAGCAAGCTTGGTGCAGCAAAGCCGCTGTTCGTGCTTCAGGCGATGTTTAATTACTACACCGTAGGGCAGCTGTTCGGTAAACCCGTTCGACGCTTCATCGTCTATGAGTGCAAGAAAAAAAAGAACGCGAACGGCTCATCACAGATGCGGCGATATGTTCTTGATTTTAAGGAGTGCGAGGAGGAGTTTGATGTCTTTCACCGACTCCTCCGCGATGCTTCAGCAGAAATCGCACGGGAGCGACTATATCTTCCCAATCCGTCGGACATGTTTGAAGGGGAGAACTCTTTTGATATCTATCGACTAGGTCTCTGAACGAGGCGTTAGCTTTCAGGTTCCAGGTGCCAGCTGTAATTTAAAAAGCTAAAAGCCGGAACCTGACAGCTTCCTAATTACTATTTTCCAGCCAAAATTCCATCGATAAGTGTTTTCATTGATTCGATTGGCTGTGAGCCAGGAATAGCGTATCTCTTTCCATTCTTAGCGATAGCGAAAGAAAATGGGGTTCCTTGACCGCCTGCAGCGATAGCGTCATTGAATTCTGCGCTTATCTTGTCTTGGTAGGTACCGCTTGCAACGCACGTATCGAAGTCCTTACCGTTTACCCCCACCCCTTCCGCCGTTGCAGTGAGCTTGGTCATGTCAAAGAACGTGTTGATAGGAGACTGGAGAAGAATTGAATCGAGGAACTTGAAGTATGCGTCATTTCCGGCGAGTGCCGCTACGCATTCTGCTCCGAGAGCGAGTTTGGGCGCGTTCGGATGGAGTTGTTGCAAGGGGAAGTTACGGATGACCCACGCCACTTTGGTGCCATATGTAGTCATGACCTGCTTCATCGTGCCGTCAAACTGCTTACAGAACGGGCACTCTAAGTCGGTGTATTCAACGATGACCACCTCTGCATCCATGCTTCCGCGAATGTGGTCAGCAGCAGTTACGGCAGGAACGTCTTTCACTGTGACGTTTGGCGTTGTTCCAGTAGTGGGTGTTGCTGTGCGTCCAATAAAAAAGAGAGCACCTGCAATGAGGGCGCCGGCGATGACAATAGCGAGAGGAACAGCAAGAGTTTGTTTTTGAAGCATAAGAATTCTAGTTAGTATTACATGATAGGATACCACAAAGAATATGCACGATTGGCTCATTTTCAGCGTTTTAGGACTCGTTCAGGGAATCACTGAGTTCTTGCCTATATCGTCGTCGGGGCATCTCATCATTGCGCGTGAACTCTTTAGTGCCTCCACAACAAACGGTCTTGCAGTAGACGCCGTATTGCAATTTGGCACCATTCTTGCTGTTGTTGTTTACTTTTTCAAAGACCTTCTGCAGCTTGCTTCTACGGCGCTTAAGAAAGTGACAGGTCGGGCAGTGAAAGAGGAAGATAGCAAGCTTCTCATAGCGCTGATTGTTGGCACCATTCCTGCTCTTGTCTTGGGGCTTTTTCTAGAAAAGACTATGGACACCATATTCCGGAATACTCACCTCGTTGCGTACGCTCTCATCGCAGGGTCGTTCGTATTTCTTATCGCCGAATATATTTCAAAGCGCAAAGGACTTTCCTTGGGCATGCAGGCAGTTGGTTTTTCTCAAGCTCTTTTTATAGGGATATTTCAATCATTTGCGCTCATTCCTGGCATGAGCCGCTCAGGCATGACTATTTCTGGAGGATTATTCTTAGGTCTTTCGCGTGAGGCAGCGGCTCGGTTTGGTTTTCTTCTTTCGGTTCCAATCATAGCGGGGGCAGGACTGAAAAAACTTTTGGAACTTAGCACCGCAGGTGAACTCATCTCCATTGGCGCACCACTTCTCTTAGGAAGTGCTGTGGCATTTGTGAGTGGTCTTGCCGCTATTCACTTGCTGTTGAAGTTCTTACGAACGCATCCTTTATATGTCTTTGCGGTTTACCGAGTACTGATCGCTGTCGCCATACTCCTATTTCTGTCGCCACTCTAAAGTATATCCTTCAGGTTTTTTGATTTGATATATCATATCAGCGATATGATATATCAAATCACTTGACTCAATCCTGAATGCTAGCTTCTTTTCGATCCCTTTGTTCGTGACAGTCCTTTCCCTAAGAGGTAGAGAATGGCTAGCATAAGGAGTATTAAGAGGGGATAGAAGATCCATACATAGCTCACCAGGAAGAGAAGTATAGTCTGGAGCACTCGCATAAGTCCTGACGATGCAGGAGCACTTGCGGCGGAAGCGGTCATGCTAGGTGCCCGGTATGTCGTAGCACTCAAGACTGTTCCTTGGGACTCAGTGTTGTTATCTGTGGCGGGTGAGTTTTCTGTGCCCGCCAGAGAGTTCTCAAGGGACGTCACTGCGCTTTTTCGGATCTGCTCTGTCTCTTTGAATACTATGCCCCCAACTGATGCGACTACAGGCAGTGCGGCGGCAGTAGCGTTTGAAATCGCACCCGTGGCAGTAGAGATTGCTTGAACGATTGCAGGTTGTGGCGGCGCAGGGGCAACCTCCACGCTTATTTCTCCGGTTACGTTGCCGTCTAGCGAAACAGCTTGTTTAAGGTTCACGTCACTCGCATTTTCCATGCGAGCCTTGAGAGTGTGCGTCCCTTCTGTAGCTTTCCATGCAGCGGATACGATTTTGGACTCTCCTGCGACAAGTTCAAAATGTGCAGTACCTATTTCACTCTCGTCCACGGTGAAGACTGCGTCCCCACTTATCTTTGCGGTACCAGCGTTATACACGGGCGTTGAAATCTGCACAGCGTCACCGTCGATAAGCGAGCTTTTTGAAAGCCACAAGGGGCTCTCTGGGAAGCCTCCAGAGATGTTCGTATCTGCAATGGCGAAGAGAGGGGAAAGAGTGATGACAAGTAAAGGTACAAGGAGCAGGCTTCGCTCGTGTTTCATATACTCAATTGTATACCGTTCTCTACCTATGCACGGAGTCTTTAAAGAGGTTTGTCAGATTTTTACTATATTTTCGTTTAAAATTCTAAAAGTTTCTTTTTGTAAAAAATAACCCATGTCCTATAGGGAGAAAGAAGGAATATTTTAGAGCTTCAAAAAGGGCTTTTGTAAAGGACACTTGGTTATTGATTCGGGCTATATAGACATTTTAAATTTTTTGTGTTCTTTTTAAAAAAACCTCTTTCATAGTTTCATCATGAAGAGTACTGTGCTAATTGAGTATGGTGGGTGGATTCTCGCCGTTCTTTTCAAATCATTTTTATAATAGCCATTAATTAAATTATATAAAATTAAAAAATATGACACGCTCACTCATGCTCTCTATTGTTGCGTCCCTCGCACTCTCTTTTGCACTTCTTGTGCCAACGGGAGTTGTTTTTGCGGCGGCGCTTCCTTCGGAATGCCCCGGAGTAATCGGTGACTATAACGTCATCACTGGCACCGGCGTTGCTCAGACCTTGAATGGAACATCTGGAAAAGACTATATCGATGGCAACGGTGGAATCGACACTATTAATGGTCTCGGTGGTGATGACTGCATTGTTGGTGGCGGTGCTGCCGACACTATTACAACAGGATCAGGAAATGACGTTATTTTAGCGTCGGGTGGTGCGAACATAATCAATGCCGGGGGAGGTAACAATACGATTATTACTGGCGCTGGTAATGACACGGTTATTACAACCGGTACCGGAACCAACTCAATCGATGCGAGTGGCGGAGACAATACTATTACGACTGGTGATGGTGCAGATACAATCGTAACTACGGGTGGCGACGATACGATTAATTCTAATGGCGATGTTGACACTATTACCGTTGGTACGGGAACAAATATCGTAAACGCCGGCGCAGGAAATGATATCATCAATGCAAATGGAAA
>CAYNOO010000025.1:0-5174 GCA_964398865.1 uncultured Candidatus Saccharibacteria bacterium
ACTTTTTGGTCCCAATAGCAATACCTATGTTCAGTGGGTTTTAAATCATTTCCCTAAAAGTGGACTGAAGCTTCCTTGGAATGCCTTTGGCAAAAACAAGGCGCCCCAGCTCATGTCCTCAACGACAAGCTAAGGAATCCAATAGAACACCTTTAAGCGCTGTTAAGTCAAAAGCTTCACAATCACTAGAATGAGTGCGATGACAAGAAGCGTGTGAATGAGGTTGCCCCCTACTTTAAAATTGAATCCAAGAATCCAGAGGATGATTAAAATAACGCAGATTGTCCAGAGCATATGTTTCCAATGAGTATGGTCTTATGTGACTTTGTATAATTGTTTCATTTTTTCAATGCCGCGGTGTACTTGAACCGCGATAGTGTTTCGCGACTGACCCGTAATAAGAGAGATTTCTTGAAGCGATAGATCTTGCACGTATCGCATACGCATTACTTTCTGATAGGTGAGGGGCAGGCGAGCGATTAAGAGAAGTGCCGATTTTCCATCGAGTGCACTAAATAGGCGCTCGGAATCGCCGACGCTTGGCTCGAATCCTTTCTCTAAAACAGCATCAAGCGAGACTGTCTTGTTCTTCCGGTATTCATCTATGATGAGGTTGTTGAGTATGTGGTAGAGGAACGCCTTCATTACCTCAATGTTTCCGCCTTTGACGAGGTACTTCCACGTCTTCATGAATGTATCCTGCACCAAGTCCTCGCTGATTGCTCGATCGCCCACTTTGAAAAAGGCATGTGAACTGAGACCTTTTTCGTAGTCCTGGTGCGCCACAGTCAACACTGCTCGCCTTTGGGTTCGCTGCTTCGTGGTCATCATACAATAGGCTGCCTAGGGCAATTTTCTATTACAAAGGTATTACAGCTTTGTTTTGATAATGAAATTATGTTCATAGCTGTAGGTATCAAACGTTAATTTCCAACTACATTTTCATTACATCAGCCTTACAGTGAAAATAGAATGAAGTGAAAACACAGCATCATTACGCCTCTATAAGTTTGTAAGATTGCAATAATGCTCCCGCTCTAGCGGCTGTACTGCTATGCAACACCACAAAACTCCTAAAGGACATGGCACTGAACCTCTTGGAGCTGATTTTGTAGAACGATTAGGAGAAGAGAGTTGGATTTACATGAAGACTGTCGTGGATATCGTGCGAGAACCCGTATTGATCCTCGGTAAAGACCTTCGAGTAATTGCAGCAAATGATCCTTTCTACAGGATGTTTCAGGTTGAGCAAAAAGATACGGAAGGCAAGGTTGTATACCAGCTTGGGAACGGTCAGTGGAACATTCCAGCACTCCAAAAACTCCTCGAGGATATTTTGCCGCAAAATAGTTTTTTCAAGGGTTTTGAGGTTACTCATGATTTTCCTTCAATCGGACGCAAGGTGATGATAGTGAATGCTCGCGAAATTCATTGCAAGGAAGATATAACGTTAGCGCCATGTCCGCCTATCATCTTGTTGGCGATGGAGGACGTTACGGAAATAATGGCAATTGCTGAAACGCTCGCTAATCATGCAAATCAAGTGGAGGCGAAGCTCACGGAGCGGACGCAAAAGCTCGAAATTCACATCAAGAAGTTAGAAGAAGAAATTAACGGGCTTAAGAGGGGATAGAGAGTTTTTAGAGCATGCCTGTAATACTCTTATCATTGCCGCGTCATCCCTGATGTTCGCTTCTATTAAAAATTTAACAAATCCTGACCCCCGTCAGATAAAAACATGGATTCATTTAATTCGCCTACCACCAAGCCGCTCTATAGGGGAACGCAGATTGTGTGGTATGTACTTGGTCTTATAGAGGCGTTATTAGCATTTCGATTCGTTCTTAAGCTCTTAGCTGCAAATCCAAGCGCTGGCTTCACGAGCTTTATATATGGAGTAACGAATGTTTTTACTGCTCCGTTTACCGCGGTATTTGGCATCAGTTACGTCGAGGGCAGCATTTTTGAATGGACTACGCTGCTCGCCATGCTTGTCTACTGGGCTGTAGCTGTTGGTATCATCAAGCTTTTTCTTATCGGGAAAACTGTTTCTACTCCAGAAGCTGCAGTAAAGCTCGAAACGCAAGAGAAATAAGTAATTTCAGGCTTAAAGTTTTGAAGGAGTGGCAGGGGAGCGTGCGTTATACTGCCTGTGGGTTTTATAAAAATCTATTAATATTTTTTTCATATGGATATCACGGTTAATTACCTCTCACTTCTCGTCGCGTCATTTGCTGGCATGGCTATCGGCATGCTCTGGTATTCGCCGTTAGTGTTTGGTAAGCAGTGGATGGCTGCTGCCGGTATGACCCCCGAAAAAATGGCATCCCGCAAAAGGCGCATGCCCATTGCCATCATTGGCGGATTTCTCTGCCAGATAATCACTGCATATGTGTTGGTCTATTTTGCTTCTCTCTTTGATGTGGTCACGGTGTCTGAAGCACTCACACTCGCGCTTTGGGCATGGCTCGGATTTACGGCAGTCACTTCGCTTCATGCGGTGCTCTGGGAAGGGAAGCCCACAGCATATTGGGCGATAAATGCAGGGTATCAGCTTGCTGTGTTCGGAGCGATGACGCTGATTCTCACGCTGTGGCGCTAGCATCAAACACGTGGTATAATGCAAAGAGCGCCAGGTAATCGCTCTTTCACAAGAGAGGAAAGTCCGAACACTCATCCGCATATCGAAAGATATGCGGATAGCATGGTAGCGGGTAACGCCCGCACGCTTCCTTGACGCGAGGAGCGAGTGCTGCGAACAGAAACGCCCGAGGCGAAAGTTGAAGGCTCCGTCTTGATTTGAAAAGATCATGCGGATGACGCCTATCGTAAGGTAGGTATGCAACGGCTAAATGCGTACCAGGGTGCAAGGCCGTGCCTCGCGAAAGCGAGGAGTGCCGCTAGATCTCGACGGTAACGTCGAGACCAGATAAATGGTTGCCGTCGTTGTCAGATGCTTTTAAGTATTCGACAGCGATACAGAATTCGGCTTATCGGTGCGAACGCGTCAAAATAGTGAAACACCCTCGGTGAAAGCCGGGGGTGTTTCTCTTTTTAGTTAAGTTACGCAAGGCTTTTTTGCTGGAAATAATTCTGTTTTTGATTCAAATTTTGAAATTTTTGTGTGCTACACTTTTTGCATACACACTTAATCATAAGATGTACTATCTTAAACAAGTATGCAGGATTCCATGAATAACAGCGCCCCTTCTCATTCTATGCTCGGCAAGCTTTCGGCATATATTGTCGCTGGTCTCGCATTCCTGATTCCAGTATTCTTCATTCCAAGTGCAGTATTTCCATTTCAGTTTTCAAAAGTCGTCCTCGTGCTCGTTGCGATTGTCATCATTTGGCTTTTCTTTTCGGTACAAACTTTGAGGAAAGGCGCTCTGTCATTCACGTGGTCGCAATTCATGCTTGCGCTCTTGATTTTGCCCGCAGCCTACTTGATTGCGTCAATCTTTTCTCCTGTGCCGACTGTGTCATTCTTTGGCTATCAGCTTGACCAGGATACTTTCGGCTTCATGGCTCTCGTCACAGTGCTTGCGATTGCGACCACGCTTGCAGTCAAGTCAGAGAAACAGATTTTTTCCGCGCTCTTCGGATTCTTGATTGCCGGATGGACGGTGTTGGTTTTTCAGTCGATGCAGCTTTTCTTTGGAACCCCAATCCTTCCAAATTTGTTTACCTCAGCGGTCGTTAATACGGTAGGCACATGGAGTGATTTCGCGCTTTTTATAGCGCTCCTTGCCTCACTTATTTTACTTGCCATGGAAGCGTTAACGCTTTCAGCTGTCGCACTTATTGTGCTTTCCGTCACGCTCGCCTTGTCGCTATTCGTACTCGCGATAGCAAATTTCTCTCTCGCGTGGTTTTTGCTTGGCACAGTGGCATTTGTGATGTTGATTCTCACATTTACACGTAACAGTGGTAAGGCTTCGGGAAGTGTTCGTGCGAGCGGCATCGCGGCGTGCCTTACGCTCGTCGTTGCAGTGTTTTTTGTATTTTTTGGTACTTCGCTTGGCACAGCTTTGCAGAGCCAGTTTCATGTACAGTCTCTTGAAGTGCGACCATCAATACAAGGTACGCTCGGGGTACTTGGGCATGTGTATGAGAAAAACGCATTCTTAGGTTCCGGACCCAATACTTTCGCTGAGACCTGGCTCGTAACCCGCTCACCGGAAATTGTAGCAACCCCATTTTGGAACGTTGAGTTTGCTGCAGGTTTTGGATCCATTCCTACTTCGTTTATTACTGGAGGAATCTTTGTGGGTCTTGCCTGGCTTATATTTATCCTGTGGTTTCTCTATACTGCAGCTCGCGCACTTCTTACCGTACCTGCAGGGGAAGATAAATCATACTTTCTGATTGCGGCGACTGCGCTTGGGTCTTTCTTTCTGATTCTTGTGCACATCTTCTATGTTCCGAGTGCTGCACTGGGCTTACTCTTATTCCTCTTCATAGGACTCTTCATTGCATCCTTAAAAGGAAGTGCGCTCGCGCGCCCCGTGAACATAGTTTTTTCAGAGAGTCCTCGTCTCGGATTTCTTTCGGTTCTTGTCGTTGCAGTCACCTTAGTGTTGGCTCTAGTATCTATGTATGGCGCAGGCGAAGTGTATGCAAGCGCAATTCAAGAAGGGAAGACCATTCAGAGTTCTAGTAAGGGTGACATTGATGGCGCAACGAAGTCTGCTACGCTTGCGGTCTCTCTATCTCCGCAAGATCGTTATTACCGGATGCTGACCACGCTTGCGCTTGCGCGTCTGAGTGGAATCGTGCAGAAAGGTGGCTCTGATAAAGCAACGCAAGATGCATTTCAGGCAGGACTTTCTGATGCGGTGACCGCAAGCACCGCAGCGGTGAATGCGAATCCTCTGAATTTTGCTAACTGGATGTCGCGCGCCTCTGTATATGAAGCAGTGGTTCCTTTGAACATTGATGGCGCATACGATAAGGCTGTAGCAACACTGGAGGAAGCGCGAAAATATAATCCTGCAAGTCCGGAAGTGGATTATCATCTGGCTAACCTCAAGGCTTTCAGTAAGGATGCTGCTGGTGCCCGCGAATCTGCTCTTGCTGCGCTCGCGAAAAAAGCGGACTACACTCCAGCAATTTTATTACTTGCTCAACTTTCCTTGAATGAAGGCAAGATTGAAGACGCGATTGCTGCAGTT
>CAYNOO010000026.1:0-3620 GCA_964398865.1 uncultured Candidatus Saccharibacteria bacterium
CCCAAACCCGGCTCCCCAGACTATTGATTATAAAACCAATATCACGAATAGTAGCCACAAGGATAAGTATATAAGAGAGAAATCAGGACATTCTGCATTTTCCTCCCGTAAACCCTATCCTCTGACCACTAAACCCTAATTAACTATGGCAACAAAAAAAGCAGCCGGCTCAGCAAAAAACCTAACTGATTCAAATCCACAATATTTGGGCGTTAAGCTCTATGCAGGTCAGCAAGCTAAGAAAGGCAGCATCATCATCCGTCAGCGCGGCACCAAGTTCATGCCAGGAAAGAATGTTGAAGTAGGAAAAGACCACACTCTCTACGCAGTTGAAGACGGCACTGTTTCGTTCCGCCTTTCACGCAAAACTCGCTTTGATGGCTCGACCGTGAAGCGCAACGTCGTTGACGTTAAGTAACTATGGCGTACGCTCGCCCAGAGAGAAATATTGACCCACACACTCTACCGGCAAGATATCTTTGGCTGAGAGGTAGAGCAATTGCTGCTGATAAAGAGGATGGATTTAAGTCTCAGGGGAAAACAAAAACACACACTTCCTAAATACTACTAATCGTCAACGCTATCCGAGCACTTGCTCCACTTACGGAAACTCCGACTCGGTGTTCCCCGAGTTTTTTTATTGGTCCATCCGCGAGACCAATCGCCTCTTCTGGCAAAGATACTTTCAAATCCTTATGAATTGCTTCAGCAATCTGCTTCGCATGAATTGATTCGAAGAGTGTCCCTTTTTCATTAGCCCGAGCTTTTATCTCAATCGTTTTCCCTTCAATTTCTGAAAGCGCTTTCTTAGCGAGCGCAGCATCCATCGCCACCTTGTCTTTTGCTCCTTGAGTTTGTTTCTCAAACCGCCTTATGTTTTCGGCAGTGGCAGGTAGTGCCAGCTTTTTTGGAATCAACACATTATTGGCATACCCATCAGCCACGGTGACCAAAGTCCCCTTTTGACCCACCTTCTTAACATCTGCGAGCATTATGAGTTTCATAGATTGATACCAGAAGCATGATTCATGATTCAAGAGTAGCCTCAAGATGATAATTAATCAACCTTGATTCTTGTATCGTGAATCTTGAATCTACTTGCCTGTAATCAGGAACTCCGCCGCCCTCTCAAGCTGCGGATCCTTGCCCGCATCAATATCTTCTTTCGTTATAGGCACCGCGATATCAGGCACTATGCCTGCGTGAGAAATAGAGACGCCGTTCGGGGTAAGCCAACGAGCAATAGTTATCTTGAGAGAGGTATTTGAAGTTACATCAAAGAGCTGCTGTACGGAGCCTTTTCCGAATGATCTTTCTCCAATGAGAGTCGCCTTGCCATGGTCATGGAGCGCGCCAGCAAGAATCTCTGAAGCAGAAGCGGAACCCTCGTCAATCAAAACCACGAGCTTCAGTTTGTCTGAGAATACGTCGTAGCCGCGGCTTCTCGAGACGTCCGGAGCTTGCTTCGCGCCATAATCTTCGCTCACGACTACCTTTCCTACCGGCAAGAACCAACTCGCAATGTCTACCGCCACCTCGAGGTATCCGCCGGGGTTGCCGCGAAGATCAATCACCATTTTATTTGAACCTGAATCGGCAAATTCACGAATTGCTTGCCGGAATTTTTCCGGAGCATTGGCATTGAACGTGAAGAGATGTATCACAAAGACTCCGTCTTTACGAAGCGTTGTTTTTATAGTCGGCAGATTGATGGTGGCGCGAACAAGAGTGACCTTAAACGGAACATCGCCTCCGCGACTTATGGTCAGATTTACTGATGTGCCGATAGTTCCGCGAATGGAGCTCACTGCGTCATCGATAGACATTCCTGCAGTATCTTTATCCTCAATCTTCAAAATCACATCTCCGCTTCTGATACCTGCTTGAGACGCAGGTGTTCCTTCAAGTGGTGACACGACTGTGAGCTCGCCATCTTTCAATCCTAATTCCATTCCTACACCACCAAAATCACCCTGTACTTGGCTGTCAAATATTTTCTTTTCTTTCGGTGGGAAGAATGTCGTGTACGGATCGCCGTAAGAAGCGGCAAGACCCTCTATCATTCCCCAGAGCCTATCGTCAGGGGTGCTTGTTGCTGTACTCGTCGAAGGAGCAAAATTCTGATCCAGTAAGTCCCATGCCTTGAACAAAGGACGGAGATCAGCTCGAGGATCGGTAGCTATAGCTTTTGATTGTGGCGTCCATGGAACAAAAGCACTCGACTCCGTGCCTGCAAAGAACGCAACAATAGCGACGAGAAAAATCCCCGCGAACGCAACCTTGATATCAATCTGCTTCTTATCATTCATTGTTTCCTATTATGCCATATCACAAGAGCTAGCTGTCAGCTTTTAGTTTACAGGTTTCAGTTGGAGGCAAAATTTCTCTCCCCTGACATCTGGCACCGGACACCTTAAAGCTCATGAAAACAGTTATACTGTTTCCATGATAAATCGCTACGAGTACGAAGGGATTGTTTGGATAGATATTGAAAATCCGACCGCTGAAGAGATCACGGAAATCGGACAGGAATTTAACCTCGGTCTCTTATTGAGGCAAGAGCTCTTAGCCCCCACCTTAAAACCTCGCGTAGATCTCTACCCCGAGGTCATCTACACGCTTCTTCACTTCCCTGCCCGACGCCACACCCATAACACGAAGGCAAGCCAGGAGGTCGACTTCGTCATCGGAAAGCATTTCATCATCACGGTTCATTATGATACCGTCGATGCACTTGTTGACTTCGCGCGCTCATTTGAAGCTGCAATGCTTCTGAAGCGCAACAACGGAAAATTCCACAGCGGTCACGTCTTGTTCGAGCTCGCGCAACGTCTCTACCAAGAAGTTGAGTACGAGCTCGATTCGATCGAAGACTCTATAACCGCTATCGAGTCGGCAATATTCTCGGGTCATGAGCGCGATATGGTGATTGCGATTTCTCGGGTCAGCCGGGAGCTTATCGACCAGAAGCGCACTCTTTCGATGCACGTGGAAGTGCTCGCCTCTCTTGAACACGCGGTGGTGTCGTTGTTCGGTCAAGAATTTGCTAATTATCTGCGTGGTGTTTCTGCATTTCACTATCGTGCTCACCAACGCTCCCTCGCACTTATGGATACCGTGACGGAGCTTCGCAAGACCAACGATTCACTCTTGACCACGCGTCAGAACGAAATCACGAAAAACCTAACCATCATGGCGTTCATCACCTTCCCGCTCTCCTTGGTCGCTGCGGTGTTCGGAATGAACACCGAAGACACCCCCGTGGCTAACACCCCGCACGGTTTCTGGATAATCACGAGCTCAATGCTCGTGTTGACGGCTGTCTTCTTCCTCTACTTCAAGCTCAAGAAGTGGTTTTAGACCCTGAACGGGTTAGCTGTCAGGTTTCAGCTTCTATCTGTTAGCTTTCAGAAAGAGACTCCTGTCTTAATTGAAAGCTGAAAACTGGCACCTGAAAGCTAGAAGCTTTTGTCAGTGGATATCCTGGTGTACAAACCTCCGCATAAGGTCTCTTTGTAATATTTGGGGAAAAGTCGCCGGTGCTACAATGCCTCTCTATGGCAAATCCAGGCGCTCGCATCCCCCCTCAATCTACAGACGCTGAGCGCGCACTTTTGGGC
>CAYNOO010000027.1:0-1630 GCA_964398865.1 uncultured Candidatus Saccharibacteria bacterium
AAAGAGGATACGCTCTCTTTAGTCCCTCATCCACAACTTTCGATCATATCTCTCTTTTTCCAAGCATTAAAGAGGGAGTACAATTATTGTTTGGCTGTTTTAAGACTTTCTTTCTGCTACCGAAAGAAAAAATCAGTCCCACTTGTCCTTGTCCAATCCACTTGAAAAGATGGTCATACGAAACGTTGCCATCGATCTTTAAATAATCAAAAATACGAATAGAGGCCCTTGCTTGTCCACCCCATGTCGTACCGCCTTTTCCTGTTAAATAATAAGTTCCTGCTGCAAAATACAGAGGGAATTTTTTCCAACAGTTTACAGGAAAGCCCCCTTCAGCATTGACACCTGCTAGGGCATACTCATATTTTTGTCTTAAAATTGCACTATTGTCTTCAAATCGATCAAACTGCAGCTCATAATTAGGACTTTGTTTTTTGCCCACAGGTAAATAACCGTTTAAACGGAAATCCCATATACGCCCTAAAGATTCAAGGCCTATAGAGACCTGGTTATAATGTTGGTGCTTTGTATTGCGATAGTCGTAGTAACTGTTAACCCCCCAAATTCTGTGACGTGCCAGATAGCGTATCCCCAGGCCAGCATTAATGGCCGGCTTGCCGTTGTTAAAAATATGACCTCGTGCATCTAAAAAAGGAACCCAATGATCCCATCCGTTATATAAAGGGAAAAAGCCTTCGAAAGTTGTATATCCTTCATTATAACCGATACCTTGAGGCTCTATATGTCTTGCTGTAATCCTATAGGGGCGATCTGCATTACTGCATTGCGCTGATTGATTTGAAGTATTGGGCGCATCTGCATATGTTAGGCTAAGAAAATTAAGAAAAAAAACTCCAAGAGTTATTTTGAGAAAATGCATGTATTATATCCTTTTTTTTGAAAGGTAAAAAATTTAAGCAATAAATACAAGATCGATCAGAGAATTAGCAGGGCTAGCGCATTAAAAATTAGCGGCCAATAGGACGTTGTGCAGGTGCCCGTTATCAAGAGCCGCCTTAAACTGCTTGGCTCTAATTCCCTTTTTACAGGATTCTGGGCCATAAAGCCGTATTCAGGGTTGAGAAGCAATGGAGGGAAAAGAATGAAAAACCATGCAAAAGCCGATATTGTCAATCGATGCAATAAAATAGACAGAAAAAGGTATTTATTGGATGTTGCTTAACAGATCTTCTTTGTATAAGTAGGTGTAAAGAGTGGATCTATTTAAGAAGTCTTTCTCTTCTTGTTTCTGTTCATAGTATGCAAAAAAGGTGTCAAAATGTCCTCACGATTTTTGTCTGCGATTATTTACTTGTTTTTCAGTGCCATCACTTCTCTAGACGCAGCGACCATCCTAGTGACGAATAATACAGGTGCTACAGCAGCAGGTTCTTTAGGCGCTGCTATCTTGAATGCTTTGCCTGGAGATATTATAGACTGTTCTTCTTTACCAGGATCAACCGTTATTTCATTAACACAACCTCTTCCCGCAATTGTGCAAAACCTCACTTTTTTGGGGAAAACGGCAGATGGAACCCCAGTTATTGTCAATGGAGCAAATGAGGTACAAGCTTTTTCTGTTGCGAGCGGGATCGTTTCGCTCGATAGTTTTAATATAGAAAATTGTAGA